>CAMNQF010000055.1 GCA_946548895.1 uncultured bacterium
CAGTCTTTCCAATAGAGCGAGGGCTGGGAACTTTTTTGGCAGGGAGGTGAGGGGCGAAATGGCGGCTCCGGCTACTACTAAGGCGACGATAAAAACCCAGACCGTGAAAGACATGAAAAAACTGGGGGTCTACCGGCCGGAATATGACCGGCTGATCGACATCTACGCCGGGCTGTGGGAGCAGTATCACAGACTCATGAAAGACTATGACACAGGGACGGGGTACAAGTACGCCGCTAAAACGGGAGATGATAGCGTAAAGCGATCACCCTTGGTTGCCACCATCGAGGCCGTTCGGCGGGATATCCTGGCCTATTCGGACCGGCTGTGCCTCAACCCAAAGACGGAGCGGGACAGCAAGCTCCCCCCACCGGGCAAGCGCTCCAAGTTGGAGGAGGCGCTGCGCGGTGACCCGTAAAAAGGCCGCACAGCCCCGCTTCCAAAACCAGGCGGAGGTGATGGAGTATGTCAGCTCCATCGTGGAGGGGCGCAAGCTGGTCTGCGAGGAGACCAGGCAGGCCTGTGAGCGGTTCCTCCGGGACCTGGAGAATCCCCGCTGGGACTTCGACCCCACCGACGCGGAGTTTTGTATCCGGATCATCGAGCGGACCTTCGTCCATGCCCAGGGGGAAGCCCTGGACGGGACACCTATGCGGGGCAGGCCTTTCCTCCTCCAGCCCTTCCACAAGTTCATCATCTACAATCTGGTGGGCTTCCTCAATGCCGGCACTAAGACATGCCGGTTCCATGAGGCGGTCATCTACATCCCGCGGAAGAACGTGAAGACCTCTTTTGTCGCCGCCCTGGCCTGGGCCCTGTCCCTCCTCCGCCGGCGCAGCGGTAGCAAGTGCTACATCGTGGGCGCGGCCCTGAAGCAGGCCCTGGAGAGCTTCAGCTTTATCAACTTCAATTTGGCGGAGATGGGGGAAAAACAGAATTTCCGGGTTATCGACAACAACCAGGAGCACAGCATTTGCAGCCTTCCCGGTACTTTTGCGGATGGCAGCATCTTCATCCAGGCCCTGGCCGCCAACCCGGACGCCCAGGACTCCCTCAACTGCAACATCGGCATCGCCGATGAGGTCCACGCCTACAAGTCCCCCAAGCAGTACAAGATCATCCTGGACGCTATGAAGGCCTATTCCAATCGGCTGATGATCGCGATCTCCACCGCTGGCGATCGGATGAACAGTTATTTTTACCGGCGGCTGAAATACTGCCGGGCGGTGCTGGACGGGATCAATACAGATGAGCAACTGTTTGTTTTTATGGCCTGCGCCCCCCAGGATCCGGATACCGGGGACGTGGATTACACAAACCCGAAGGTCCTGGAGATGGCAAACCCGAGCTATGGGGTGACCATCCGTCCAGCGGATATCCTGGCGGAGGCAATTCAAGCCCAGAATGATCCTCAGATGCGTAAGGAGTTTTTTGCAAAGTCGCTGAACGTCTATGTGGCGGCCATGAAAGCCTGGTTCAAGATCGAGGAGTTTCGAGCCAGTGATAAGCGTTACCACTGGACAATGGAGGAGCTGGCAAAGCTCCCCGTCCGCTGGTATGGCGGCGTCGATCTGTCTAAGCTCCACGATCTGACGGCGGCGGCCCTGTACGGTACGCTGGAAGGGTACAAGCGGGAGGACGGCCAGGTGGTGGACGTGGATATCATCATCCCCCACGCCTGGTTCCCCGTGGTGGCTGCCCACATCAAAGCGGATGAGGACAATATCCCCCTCTTCGGCTGGCAGAAAGACGGCTGGCTGGATATGTGCAACGACGCTGTGGTCGACCACATGGACGTAGTAAAATGGTTCAAGGAGAAGCGGCACGACGGCTTTAGAATCAAGCAGGTGGGCCATGACCGGAAATTCTGCGCCGAGTATGTGGTGGGAATGAAAAAGGCGCAGTTCAAGGTGGTGGACCAGCCCCAGTATTTCTGGAAAAAATCCCAGGGCTTTCGCCGTATCGAGCAGAAGGCCAAGGCCGGGTGTCTGTACTACCTCCACTCCGACGCCTTTGAGTACTGCGTCCAGAACGTCCACGCCATCGAGAAGACAGACGACATGGTGCAGTATGAGAAGATAGAAGACAATACTCGTATCGACATCTTTGACGCCGCCGTCTTTGCAGCGGTGCGGATGCTGGAGGACATGGAGAAGGAAGAAAAAGGGAAGGGATGGAGACGGTGAAGGTATTTTATTTATGTGATGGCAGCGTGGAGACCTGCAAGCGCACGCACTGCTATAAAGAGGGAGGTCCTTGCTCCCATACCCAAAACGATGCTCACGCCCTCACCACAGGCGACAGCAAAGATTTTGTCCGTATCGGAGACAGTCTCTTTGAGAAAGGACCAGAGGAATATGAGTAAAAAGCGTAAGAATCGCGGAAATCAGATACGGGATGCCGACCGCCGGTCAACTGCGTGGCTGCTGACCGATACGGCCTACGATACCCTGTGTGTCTCCGGATATACACGGCTCAGTGAAAACCCGGAGGTGCTGATGGCGGTGAACAAGCTGGCGGGGCTCATTGGCTCCATGACTATCCATCTGATGGCCAACTCTGAGGGCGGGGACGTGCGGATCAAAAACGCCCTATCCCGCAAGCTGGACATTGAGCCCAACAAGTACATGACCCGTATGACCCTGGTGAGTTGGATTGTGCGGACACTGCTGCTGTACGGTGACGGAAACGCTGTGGTACTTCCCAGGACCAGCGGAGGCTATCTGGAGGACCTGGTTCCCATTCCGCCCTCCCGGATGTCCTTTGTCCCGGACGGCGGCTATGGCTACCGTATTCTGATAGACGGCCGGGAGCACGACCCCGGCCAGCTGCTCCATTTCGTCCTTAACCCGGACCCGGCTCAGCCCTGGCGAGGCATGGGGCTGCGGGTGGCGCTGAAAGATGTGGCGGCCAACCTGAAACAAGCGGCGGCCACCAAAAAGGGATTTCTGGCGGACAAATGGAAACCAAGCGTTATCATCAAGGTGGATTCTTGGGCGGAGGAACTGCGCACCCCAGAGGGCCGGGAGAACTATCTGCGGGGCTTTGGAACGGATGAGCCGGGAAAGCCCATCGTGATCCCCGCCGATGGGATGGAGGTCATCCAGGTTAAACCGCTTACCCTCAACGACCTGGCAATCAACGATTCTGTCTCTCTGGACAAGCGTACCGTGGCGGCCATTCTGGGCGTTCCCCCCTATGTGGTAGGGGTGGGAGCTTTCAACCGGGAGGAGTGGAACTCCTTCATCAACACTACGGTTTTGCCCTTGGTAAAAGGGCTGGAGCAGGAGCTGACCCGGAAACTGCTCATTAGCGAGGACCTGTTTATCCGGATGAATCCCTGGGCGCTGTATGCCTACGATGTGCAGAACCTGGCTTCTATCGGTATGAACATGGCAGCGCGAGGACTTATGCTGGGGAATGAAGTTCGGGATTGGCTTGGATTAGAGCCAAAAGAAGGACTTAACACACTGAAAATATTGGAAAACTTCATTTCGTTGGATATGATTGACGCTCAATTGAAGCTGGATCAATCAAAAAAAACTGAGGGAGCGGGAGGTGAAAATGATGGATAGGCGGACAATGGCCAGCCGTACCACCCAGTACCGGGCAGCGGAGGAAAACGGCGAGTTGTACATAGAGGGCTATTTCGCGGTGTTCAACAGTGTCTATGAAATTGCCCCCGGGCTGACTGAGAGCATTGCTCCCGGCGCGTTTGCTGGCACACTGGGCGGAGATATCCGGGCGCTAACCAACCACGATACCACCCTTGTCCTGGGCCGCACCAAGGCCAGTACGCTGGAGCTCCGGGAGGACGGACACGGCCTTTGGGGCCGGGTCCGAATCAACCGTGAGGACAGCGACGCTATGAACCTGTCCCACCGGGTACAGCGCGGAGACGTGGATCAGTGCTCCTTTGGTTTTGACATTTTGGAGGAGGACACGGAGAACCGGGAAGACGGATCAGTCCACTTTACCATTCGTGCGGTCAAGCTGTATGAGGTTACGGTGGCCACCTTCCCGGCCTATGAGGAGACCGCCATAGCCGCCCGCAGCGCTCAGGCAGAGGAGATCAAGCGCCGGACCGCCCAGGCATGGCGAGAGACCATGAAAAACAAATTGAAAGGGAGTGCGACCTGATGGCACTAAAAGCGCTGCTGCTGAGGAAGCAGCTGGATGACAAGAACAAGGCCCTGGAGGTCCTGCGGGCCAAGGACGCTGAGCTCCAGGCCCGAGAGGCCGAGCTGGAGACCGCCATCGGCGAGGCGGAGTCTGCGGAGGACAAGACCGCCGTAGAGGGCCTGGTGGACGAGTTCGAGCAGGACAAGCAGGCTCACGAGGAGGAGAAGACCAAGCTGGCCGGCGAAGTGGAGCAGCTGGAGCAGGACCTGGCCGCCGAGGAGGCCAAGCAGACCCCGCCCGGATCCCCCGCGCCCGCCCCTGACAACGCCCCCATCGGAGGGGAGAGAAAGGATGATCGTATCATGAACATGAAACGAAGAGGCTTCACCGGTCTGGACCGCCAGCAGCGGGATGCCTTCCTAGCCCGGGAGGACGTGAAAGATTTCCTCCAGCGGGTACGCGCTCTGGGCAAGGAGCAGCGGGGCGTCACCGGCGCGGAGCTGACGATCCCCACCGTGTTCCTGGAGCTGATTCGGGAGAACATCTCCCGGTACAGCAAGCTGATCGGGAAGGTGGCCCTCCGGTCTGTGCCCGGCAACGCCAGGCAGACCATCATGGGAACAGTGCCCGAGGCGGTCTGGACCGAGATGTGCGCCAACCTCAATGAGCTGTCCCTGTCCTTCAACCAAATCGAGGTGGACGGCTATAAGGTGGGCGGGTTCATCGCCGTCTGCAACGCCGTCCTGGAGGACAGCGACCTGAATCTGGCCAGCGAGATCATGGACGCCATCGGTCAGGCCATCGGCTATGCCCTGGATAAGGCGATCGTCTATGGCACCGGCACGAAGATGCCTGTTGGGATCGTGACCCGTTTGGCCCAGACCGCCAAGCCCAGTGACTGGGGCACCAACGCCCCCGACTGGAAGGATGTGAGCGCCACCAACCTGGTGACGATCGCCGGCAAGACCGGGGCCGAGCTGTATCGGAGCATCATCCTCGACGCAGGGGTGGCCAAGAGCACCTATTCCCGGGGGCCCCTCACATGGGTGATGAACGAGACCACGAAGGCCCAGCTCACCGCTGAGGCCCTGTCTGTCAACGCCGCCGGGGCCATCGTCTCCGGCCAGGGCAACACGATGCCGGTGGTGGGCGGCGATATCGTGACACTGGACTTCATTCCCGTGGGGGATGTGGTATTCGGGTACATGGATCTGTACCTGCTGGCCCAGAGGGCCGGGGCTCAGCTGGCCCAGAGCGAACACGTCCGGTTCCTGGAGGATCAGACGGTATTCAAAGGCACTGCCCGGTACGACGGGATGCCCGTGTTCGGTGAGGCGTTTGGTCTGATGAATATCGCCGGGAAGGAGCCCACCACCACGGCCACCTTCCCCCCTGACACAGCCAATTCGGAGACCCCTTAAGGGCGTCCCTGGACGCGCTGGAGACAGGGACGCGAACTACTGCCAGCAAGAGGAGCCGCAAGAAAGTCTCAGATATCGGGGAGGTGTAGCCCATGGATGAAAAGTCCATGCTGATGATCCTGCGGCAGGACCTCCAGCGGACAGGGGAGCTGCCCGGTGAGGAGGCCTATCTGCTCCAGCTGCTCCAGGCGGCCCGCGCCAGTCTGGAGCGGCAGGGGGCCCGCGAGGAGGAGAGCGCAGACTGGTATCAGACGGTGATCTCCACCGCCGCATGGCTGTACCGGAAGCGGGTCAGCGGAGAGGCGGAGCCCCAGTATCTGCGGCGGATGCGGATGGACCTGATCGTCAGTCAGCAGGCGAGGGGGGACCGGGATGCTCCATGATGCGGGGATCGCCGCGATCTACCAGGTGGAGGAGGGGGCAGGACCGCCCCCCGCCGCCCCCCGCCTGAAGGAGAAGACACGGCAGCCCGTCGGGGAGATGACCGTGGGAGTGACCAGGTTCTATTCCGCCGCCGCCGCGGGGAAGACGGTCAGCCGCTTGATCGAGATATGGCGGGACGACCGGATCGACGTCCGGGACCTGTGCAGGATCGGAGCGCGGTGGTACAACATCCAGCAGATCGTCCCCACGGCGGACGACGACGGCCTGCTGGTCACCCGCCTGACCCTGGAGGAGACGAACGGCAGTGCATGGGAGGGAGAGTATGGCGATCAGAGCGGATGATCTCACTGCGGCCGTGTCCGCCATCCTGGACGATTATGCAGAGGACGTTCAGGAGGCGGTGGCCCAGGCTGTGGAGGCCACGGGCAAGCAGACGCTGAGGTCTGTCAAGGCCAAGTCACCGGTCCTCAGCGGCCGCTATAAAAAGGGATGGCGGATGAAGAAGGAGCGCGGCGGCGTGTTTGGGACCCAGGCGCATGTCACGATCCACAACAAAGAATATAGGCTGATCCATCTGCTGGAGGACGGACACCAGAAGGCCGGCGGCGGCCGGGTGGCTGGTATCCCCCACGTTCAGCCAGCCTATGAGGAGGCGGCGCGTCTGCTCCCTGAGCTGACGGCCAGGGCGATCGAGGAGGCGGGGGACCGGTGACCTACCAGGAACTGGAGCAGCTGCTGGCCCCCCTGGGCATCCCCTTCACCTTCCATCACTGGGAGAAGCCGCCTACTATGCCCTACGGGGTGTATTACGACGACGGCACCGAAAACTTTGAGGCGGACGATATCGCCTATGCGGCGATTCGCATCTGGCGTATCGAGCTCTATGTCCGGCAGCGGGATCCGGCCCTGGAGGAGCGTCTGGAGGACATCCTCACGGCGGCGGATCTGTTTTGGGACATGGATGCGGACTACATAGACTCGGAGCGGTTCTATCAAGTATCTTATGAGATCGAGGTGTGAAAATGGGAAACAAAGTAAAATTCGGCCTGAAGAATGTCCACTATGTCCCCATCATCACAGGGGACGACGGGACGGTGAGCTATGGCACGCCGAAGCGGTTGGCCGGCGCGGTCAGCCTGACCCTGGACGTGCAGGGCGAGGAAGTGGAGTTCGAGGCGGACGACATGATCTATTACGCCTCCTACTCCAATACGGGCTACAAGGGCAATCTGGAGGTGGCCAACATCACCGACGACTTCCGCAAGGACATCCTGGGAGATCAGGAGGATGAGACGGACCACGTGCTGATGGAGTACGCCTCTACCGAGGCCAAGCCCTTCGCCCTGCTGTATGAGATCAACGGCGACCAGAAGGCGACCCGGCGGGTGCTGTATCACTGCACGGTGAGCCGCCCCGGGGAGAACGCCACCACCAGCGGCAAGACCAAGACCCCCCAGACCGACACCATGAGCCTGACCGCCGTGCCTCGGGCCGACGGCCTGACCCGGGCCCGGACCACGGAGACCACGCCGGACGCGGTGTTCGACGGTTGGTATCGGTCTGTGTGGGAGCCCGGCGCAGCCCAGGCGTCTGCTGCAGCGGAAGGGGTGGTGTGATCATGGAGACGACGATCAGGATCGACGGGCAGGATGTGCGCTTCAAGTCCACGGCGGCGGTGCCCCTGCTGTACCGGCGGCAGTTCAATCGGGATCTGTTCCGGGATATCCGGATCGTGGCAGCGGCGATGAGCGGGAGGGACGCCAGCAGCACCGATCTCCCCATCCAGGCGCTGGCTACCTTCGAAAATCTGGCTTATATCATGGCTAAACACGCAGAGCCCGACACGGTGCCTGACAGCCCGGAGGAGTGGCTGGACGGGCTCTCGATGATGCCAGTCTTCGCGGTCTTTCCCGTGATCCTGGATCTGTGGTCCGGGAACGTCGACGGGCTGGAGGAAAGCAAAAAAAAAGCCGAGCAACTGATCGAGAGCTTACGACAGCGCTTTTCCTCCTCCGCGCTGTCCAGCTCGGGATCCCCCTGCGGGACCTTGAGCTCCTGACCGTGGGGATGCTCAATGACATGTATGCGGAGGCGGCCAACGACACTTTGGACTGGCCTGAGATGGCCACCCAGGAGGATATAGACCGGATGCTGTGAGGTGAGAAAATGGCAGGCAACCGTGTGAGAGGTATCACCATCGAGATCGGCGGCGATACCACACAGCTGGACAAGGCTCTGACCGAGACCGACAAGCAGCTGAAAAAGACCCAGACCTCGCTGAAGGATGTGGAGCGCCTGCTGAAGCTGGACCCCGGCAACGTGGAGCTGCTGACCCAGAAGCAGAGGCTTTTGGCGGATGCGGTGGCAGGGACCCAGGAGCGGCTCAGAACTCTGGAGACCGCGGCGGAGCAGGCAAGTGAGGCGCTGGCCAGCGGGCAGATATCTCAAGACCAATATGACGCATTGCAGCGTGAGATCATTGAGACCCAGCACGATCTGGAGGAGCTTACCCGGACTGCAAACGATTTTGACATCGATCGGGCGATCCAGGACGCAGAGGAACGGCTCAATGACCTGCGCGACGCGGCGGAGGACGCCGATGACAGCATGGACGATCTGACCGACTCCTCTGACGGGGCCTCCGGCGGACTGGGCAGGCTAACGGGTATCGCCGGCGGCGTGGCCATTGCTATCGGACAAAAACTGGTCGGGGCACTGACATCGGCCATTGACGGGCTGTGGAACCTGGATGAAGCCACAGAGGAGTATCGGGCCGCCATGGGCAAGCTCAACACGGCCTTTGAGGTGAGTGGGTTTAGTGCGGAGGCGGCCGAGGAGGCTTATCAGGGCTTCTATAACATCCTGGGGGACACCGACACGGCCGCCGAGGCATCTCAGCTTTTGGCTCAGCTCATCGACAATGAGGAGGACATCGCTAAGTGGACCAAGATCGCCGCCGGGGTGTATGGCACCTTCGGCGACTCTCTGCCCATCGAGGGCCTGATCGAGGCCGCAAACGAAACGGCCAAAACAGGACAGGTCACCGGCGCACTGGCCGATGCGCTCAACTGGGTCGGCATGAGCGAGGACGAGTTCAATGAGAGCTTGGAAAAAGCGTCCAGTGAAGGGGAGCGGGCCCGGCTCATCATGGGGAACCTGACGACAGCCTATGGAGAGGCCGCAGACGCGTTCTACGAAAACAACGAGACACTGATCGAGACCCGGGAGGCCCAGAGCGAGCTGAACGAGATCCAGGCCATCTTGGGCGAGTCCATCGCGGACCTTAAAAACAAGTTTTTCGATCTTTTTGGACCGTGGCTGATCGAGGCGATAAAATTCGCCACAGTTGCGCTGGAAGGTGTCATATGGGTCGTCAACAAGATCGGGGAAGGTCTGGCCTGGCTGGCGGACAAGATCCAGTTCGTTTTGAGCCTGATTCCCGGATTTGGCGGGGCGAGCAAAAAACTGTCTAGTTTGGCACAGCAGGCAACCGCCGCAGGAGGCGGATCTCGGGAAGGGGCCTATTCCCTGCGTCCTGTCACCGCCGAGAGCCTGCCCTATCTGGCCCAGGGGACTGTGACCCGGCCGAACAGCCCATTTGTGGCGGTGGTGGGGGACAACCCCATGGAGCCGGAGATCGTCGCCCCCTACTCCACGATCAAGCAGGCCGCCCTGGACGCCTTCGCCGAAGCCGGCGGCCTGGGCGGCAGTACCCGGGTGACGGTCAACTTCACCGGGTCCCTGGCCCAATTCGTGCGGATGCTCCAGCCCCAGATCACGGTGGAGACGGTCCGCCGGGGCCCACAGTTCGTGCAATGAGGAGGATGAGCATATGGCCGGGATCCAGATGGACGGTAAGACCTATCGGGTGAGGATCGTGCGGGACAGCATGGAGGAGTCCGCCCAGCTGTCTGAGGGGCCCAACGCCGGCGAGATGCTCTCCGGCCTGCGGGAGCGGGACCTGGTGGGCACCTACTACGGACACTCCATGTCAGTGGAGCCAGACCCCAGGTATCCCCAGGACTATGACCAGCTCTTCGAGGACCTGGCCGCCCCCGTCCCATCCCACAGCGTGACCATGCCCCACGGGCAGGGGACCGTGACCTATCAGGCCATGGTCTCCTCCGTGAGCCGGAGGCCCAGCGGCGTGCTGGCCGGCGTGCGGCGGTGGAAGGGGCTGACGGTGGCCTTCGAGTCCATCCGACCGGTCCGCATACCAGGAGGCGGGACATGAGCCACAAGATCGCATATGAGCGATGGACCTTCCCGCCGGACAAGATCGAGGCCGGGGACCTCCATCTGGCCTCCTCGCTGCTGTCCTCCTCGCTGGAGGTCAACAGCCTGTTGGTCCGGGTGGTGTGCGGCGACCCGGCGATCCTGGACTTCCAGCGCAACGCCAAGCTGCTGTACTATGCCCAGCCGGACCGGCCCATGATCTTCCGGGTGCAGTCCATCGAGCGCGTCGGGGCGGAGCTCTATGAGATCTCCGCCACCAGCACCCTGGGCCTGCTGACCGAGGGCCAGCATATGGGCGGGATCTACACCGGACAGACGGCGGAGGCGGCGATCGCGTCCATCTGCGGGACGATCCCCTTCGCGATCAAGCACGACCTGGAGGACATCAAGCTCTATGGATGGCTGCCTATCGCCGCACCCCGGGACAACCTGGCCCAGGTGCTCTTTGCCATCGGGGCGGCGCTGAAGACCGACCTGGACGGCGTGCTGCGCATCGAGAGCCTGTGGGACGGGATCTCGGGGACGGCGGACCGGGACCGGATGTATCAGGAGGCGGCAGTGGACTACGCCGCCAGGATCACCCGGGTGATCGTCATCGAGCACCAATACGTCCCATGGACGGAGGAGGAGCAGCTCTTTGAGGGCACCGCCCAGGCCGGGGACATCATCACCTTCAGCGAGCCCATGCATTCCCTGTCCGCTTCCGGCTTCTCCATCCAGGCCAGCGGAGCCAACTGGGCCCGGGTGTCCGCCGGGTCAGGGGTGCTGAAGGGGAGGAAGTATCTGCACAACACCCGACAGGTGGTCCGGGACGTCCAGTCCGCCCAGGAGCCCAATATCAAGACGGTGGAGGACGCTACCCTTGTCTCCCTGGTCAATTCCCAGGCGGTGGCCCAGCGGCTGGCCGATTACTATAAATGCCGGGAGACGGTGGACGCCCCTGTGGTCTATCGGGGTGAGCAGCCCGGCGACCGGCTGGCTACCTATCACCCCTTCGATAAGACTGGGGTAGACGCCTGCCTGGAGAGCGTGGATATCACCCTGTCCAACACCCTCAAGGCCCAGGAGAGGAGCCTGGTGGGGTTCGTGCCCAGACAGATCGAACAGCTTGTTACATACGATCAGCGGGAACTTTTGACCGGAAGTGGTACTTGGACCGTTCCAGAAGGCGTATCCAGCATCCGGGCCGTCTTGATAGGCGGCGGGCAAAGTGGAGCTGCTGGAGCGGCAGGCGGAAATGTTATCCTCACGTCAAAGTCGTATACTTCAGGATCCTTTTCAACACCTTCCGCAAATGGAGCGCCTGGAGGAAAAGGTGGCGCTGGAGGTGCGGGCGGAAAGGTCCTGGAGGCAACGATAAGTGTGACCGCAGGACAAAAGATCGCTTTTTCAGTCGGTCCTGCTGCGCAAAATACAACGTTTGGCACTCTGTCATCTGCGAATGGAGGCACTATGCCCATTGGGTGGACCGATCCCATTACTGGAGATGTATTTGCAAAGCCTGGAGAAAAAGGTATGGATGGCGGCAAAGGCGGAAACGGTGGAGCACGAGGCGAAAGTGTCGGCTCTCATCGCGGAGGCGTTCCGTATACCGAATTATTGAATACAGGCAAAGAATACGTGACAGCCTCCTGGGCTGGCTCCGGCGGCGGCGGTGCCTCTGCAACGGCTGATGGTCAATATGGGATGACCTATCAAGTCCATTTCAGCGGGTACGTAGGATCCAATACGATCACGAGCGGAAATGTCTCTGTGAGCCCCCGCAGTGGGGGAGATGGCGCCGCAGGCGGAAAAGGAGACGACGCAACAGTTCCAGGCTGTGGAGGGAACGGCGGGCATGGAGGCGGCGGAGCAGGTGGTGTATCTACAGTCTCCGTATCGCTAAAGATGCAAACATCGGGAAAAGTGACTGGATCATACAGCGGTACATGGATGGACGGTGGAGCCGGCGGGTCAGGCGGGTCAGGTGCTCCAGGCTGCATCATCCTATACTATGGTGTCGTGAGAAAAGTACCCGCCGGCCAGTTGGTGGATCGAAACAACAGGATGGTCCTGGACCGCCTGGGTCGGCGGATCATCGTTTGAGGGGGGATCTTGATGACGATCGAACAGCTCCAGGCCCGGGTGGCCCAGCTGGAGGAGCAGGTGGCGGCGCTGTCCGTCCAGGCCCTGGCCGCAGAGACGGCCCCCTCCGGATATGCCAAGAGCAAATACAGCGTGGAGGAGATGGACGCTCTGCTGGACAAGGTGGCGGCGAAGGGCTGAGTGTGCGCCGGCGTACACCTTTCGCCCCCCGCCCGCCAAGGGCGAGACCAAAGAAAGGAGCGATCTGAATGTTCGAGCTCTATGCGGAGCAGAAAGATCTGACGGTCCGCCGGCGGGAGCCGGTGACCAGCGGGAGCGTCAACGTCACCCCCGTCCAGTTCGCGTTCTCCGGGGTCTGGGAGGGCCTGGAGCGTACGGCGGTGTTCCGGTCAGGGGACGTGACGAGGACGGTCCTGCTGGACGGCAGCGGCCTGTGTGAGGTTCCCTGGGAGGTGCTGACGGTCAGCGGCCGGCACCTCTTCGCCGGGGCCTATGGGACACGGGGAGGAGACACGGTACTGCCCACTGTGTGGGCGGACCTGGGCCTGATCCTGGAGGGGACCGCCCCCGGAGAGGGGGCCCGTCCTCCCACGCCGGAGCTGTGGGAGCAGGCGCTGGCCCAAAAGGGCGACGCCTTGGACTACACCCAAGAGGGAGAACTGGGGCTATGGTCGGGGGACCGGCTGCTGTCCTCCGTCCCCGTCGAGGGGGGCGGCGGAGGGGGGACCAGCGACCACCGGAGACTGTCCCACCGGGACGCGGAGGAGCAGCACCCCATCGCGGCGATCGCCGGCCTGGCCCAGGAGCTGGAGCGGATCCCGGAGCCTGTGGAGGCTCTGACCAACACTGAATTGGAGGAGTTGCTGAAATGAGCAAATACCTGGACGAGAACGGTCTGCTGTATCTGTGGAGCAAGATCCGCGGGCTGGTTGGCGGCAAGGTGGACAAGGAGGCGGGCAAGGGCCTGAGCTCCAACGACTTCACCGCCGCCGACAAGACCAAACTGGACGGGCTGGAGAACTACACCCTCCCCGCGGCCACTGCGGACGCCCTGGGAGGAGTGAAGGTGGGAGCGGGGCTGGCCATCGCTAACGGCGTCCTGTCCGCCACCGGCGGCGGCACGGCGGACAGCGTGGACTGGTCCAACATCCAGAACAAGCCGGACCTGGCCCTCAAGAGCGATCTGACCAGCCTGTACCGCTATAAGGGCAGCGTGACCAACTACGCGTCTCTGCCCAGCTCGGGCAACGTGACGGGGGATGTGTGGAATGTAGAGGCCACCGGCATGAACTACGCCTGGACCGGCGAAGACTGGGACGCCCTGGGCCAGTCCTTCGAGATCCAGGCCATCACCAACGCGGAGATCGACACCATCACCAGCGTGGTATGAGCCGATGGGATACTTAGATAACGCGGGGCTGGCCCATCTGTGGGGGAAGGTGGCGGAGGCCCTGAGCGGGAAGCAGGACACCCTCGCCCCAGGCGACGGCGTGTCTTTGACGGGACCGTCCATCAGCGTCAAGATCCCAGTCCATGAACCGGTCACTTGGTCGGAATATAACGCACTCACCCTCGAACAGAAAACGAATGGGCTCTATTTCATTCTTTCGGACTTGGAAGAGGGTGGACCTGAGATAGATGGAGGACCAGAGGAGTCCCTGCCAGGGCCAGAGGAAGGACCAGAGGAGTCCCTGCCAGAGCCAGGGGAAGGACAGCCGGAGCCAGGAGAGGGAGAGACAGTACCTGATGAAGTGATCCCGGATGAGGGGGGCCTAGATGAAGTAGCCCCGTGGGAGGTCAGCGCGCTGAGGCTGAATGGAGTGGAGATCTTGCTGCCATATGCTTCTACGGAATATGTCGATACCGCGATCGACGGCGCAGTCAAGGGGGCATACTGATGAGCCTGAAAAGCCTCTTCCGCGATATCGCCAACGCCATCCGAGAGCAGGATGGGACCACAGCTGATATCGTAGCCAGCACCTTCCCGGAGCGTATCCGGAGCATCCCCACAGGAGTGGACACCTCTGACGCCACCGCCGTGGCTGGGAATATCCTGGTCGGTAAGACCGCCTATGCGAAGGGAGTAAAGATCATCGGTACGATCCCGTCCCAGAGCGCACACACGATCGTGCCTGGAACGGTCAATAAGACCATCGCAGCTGGGACGTATCTGTCCGGTACGCTAACGGTCCGTGGGGACAGCAACCTGAAGGCGTCCAACATCGTACAGGGAGTCACGATCTTTGGTGTCACAGGGACCTTCGACATGAGCAAGGTGCCAAGGCTCACGATCGTTGTAGAGTGGGAGGGGACGCCCTGTACCGCCGACGCAGTATGCCCGGACGGGACGGTGATCGTTCCTGTCCGCACAGAAGAAGACGGAAGCTATTTTACATTCACATTTATCGCGCACCAATACGGAAAGTACCCCATCCGCTGTGAAACTGATACTGGAGTTTATAGTGGCGATGTCACATTTGTTTCGGGTGGGCCAACGAACAAAAGTATATTTTTGACGGAATGGGGATGATGAGCAGCGCCACGCACGCTCCCCGATCATCACTAAACTTTGAACGAGAGGAGGCATGACGAGATGCCTGACTGTAATGACTGTGTGCTGATCCCCCGAGTGGAGGCGCTGGAAGAGGCGAACAAACAGCACAGCAAGACCCACCAGGGGATGTACGACCGCCTGCGGGCCCTGGAGACGGAGAACGCCGTCCAGAATGCCCACTGGAAGAACGTGGACAGCAAGCTGGACGAGCTGACCGCCATGGTCCGGGACCTGACCGGCAAGGCGGGACGGCGGTGGGACAAGGCCATAGAGACCATCCTGGTGGCCGTGGTCACCGGGGTTGTGTGTTTCCTGCTGGGGAGGGTGGGGCTGTGACCTACGAGCTTATCCATATCACGCTGCGGGACGTTCCGGCAGAGCAGTATACCGCCGTCATCCAGCTGCTGTCCGAACTGGGCCTGTACGATCGGGCGGCGGTCACTGTGGGGGAGGCCGGACGATGAGGAGACTGCTGGACAAGCTCCGGGCGGTGCCCCACCTGTTCGCGAAGCTCATGGTCCTGTGGTGCGTGATCTGCGGGACCGCCGCTTCCGCCTGGGCGCTGCGGATCCTCTCCCACACCGGCCACGACCCAGCCGCCCTGCTGGGCGTGATCCTGGCCTTCTTCGGCGGGGAGCTGCTGCTGATGTGTCTGAAGACTGTGCTGGGGGGAAAGGGAAAGCCCCCCGATTAGTCAGGGGGCTGAGGGTCCAGCTCGATGTTGTACTTATCCATCAGCTCTTTCTGTTTCTTGTCGCGGGCCGTCTTGGCAGTTTCTATCGAGCAAAACCCACCTTGCCACCATCGTTCCCCGCGTACCTGACAGCGAGCCAGGTACGTTCCATCGTTAAGGCGGGTCACCCCCCGGACACACGTGTGGCTGGTTGCGTTCGCCTCTTTCCGGGCCAGGGCCGGTATGTTTGCGCCATCCACGATTGCTACCGCTACACCCATCCGCGACATGCTCTCCATCCTTTCGGACGAGTATTGCCGACACCCGCAGGATGTGAGCTTTGCTCGTATTGTGCTGGCCGGAAGTTCTTTCTCCGCCCCGCACAAATGGCACCGACAAAGATAGAGGCGGTCTCCATTTTGGCTGGTCCTGGTGTATTTGAGTACATCAAGGACGCCTATCGTTTTGCCCGTCAAATCAGCCCTCTTATCGCGATAGGCACATCCGCAATCGACCTTTGGAGACTTTTTGGCCGTCAACCGCTGTCCCTCTATGACAGTCTCCGCTCCGCATCGGTGACAGAGACAGCGCCATAAGCTGGCTCCCTTTGGAGTTCTTCCGGTAGCTTCGAGGACTTCCAGGGCTCCGAACCGTTTGCCGGTCAGGTCTAATGGATGCCGCGCCATCAAAACAGGCTCCTAGGGTCCACATCCAAGGCATCGGCCAGGGCCAGGAGGTTTTTGGCGGTGAGGTTGCCGGCCTCCGCCTCCCCGCCCTCCACTTTCTGCACGAGCCGGATGTTGACGCCGGCGGCGTCGGCAAGCTGCTGTTGGGTAAAACCTACCATTCTCCTTTCCCACTCCAGCTTGGTGATAGGCCGGTTGTGGCAGTCCCGCCTGTAGTTTACTAAGGAGCATAGAGTGCAGTTGCCATCCTGCCGCTGGCAGTCTCCGTATTTACGCCTCACTCAATCACCTCCACAACCTCCCAGCCGTTTAGGGCTGCAGTCGTATCCAGGGATCTCAGAGGTAGCCGGCGAATCTCTGCCCACTGCTTCTCGTGGTTTCCGCATGTCTTGAGCATGTAACGGTGCGTTTTGGTGTCTACGATTTCTCCGTTCAGGACCCGGTCTCTAATATCTTTGTTCATGGCAAATTCCCTTCTCCCCGTGTCGCCGGTAGGGCAGCGGTTTGGATCTAGTGAGCCATACAGTCTCCGTAGCAGTAGGTGTGGCAGTGGGGGCACAGGCCGTTCAGGCGGCTGATAGCGGCGGAGTTGCGGATCTTGCGCTTGAGGGTCAGGACCTCGATGGTCTTGGTGCGCTTGTCGTAGCTGCCGGGGACGGTCTCGCAGTCGCTGTAGTTGTTCTTGTACTCGGAGTAGTGCATCCGGCGCAGCCCGGTCTTGGCAGCTTCAGCGGCAGCCTTGACCGCCTCCTTAGCCTGGGTCCAGGCGGACTTGAGGCACTTGGAGAACGTCCAGTGGATGATCTTGGAGCCGTCCTGCCGGGTCCCGAGACCCGCATTGTACTTGCGAAACATGGTCCAGGCGTTCTTCATGATCTCAGACAGGTCGTACTTTTTCATGATCCTTACCTCCTGGGGTGTGCCCCCTTGCTATGGTCTTATTATACGCCAATATCGGCACAAAGTCAAGAGGGTTTTGCAAATTTTCTTGAAAATTTTTGAAATGAGTGAGCCTATTAAATGTGTCAAAGAATTGTCCCATATTTTACCCGAGACGGAAAAGGTAACGATTTTGTAAAAGATGTCAAAATCAAGCAGTTTCCGGTTAATGAAATGGAATTTGACTGCCAGATCTGCAAACGTCACACCTCCTCCGGCGTCCGAACAAAGGACATTGTATCCAGTAATTTTACAGACTGGGCCTATGTGGGAGAATATGTCTGCCCGGATTGCGCGGACCTTTTTAGCCTCTACTTTTACAACTACGTCGTTGACTCTGACGGAATCCATTTGTACAACGTCCGAGAGCTTCGAGATCAGCTGATCATGCCGCAAAAACCTCCATTTATGTTTGTGATTACGACAAGCCAAAAAAAACATTTGTTTTACCGGTCCACTTGGAATCACACCAGCGACCGGTTTGCCGTCAATCTGGAGACAGAGACGATCTACACCACACCGGAGCGGATGCGGCGGCTGTTTGATTTTGTGGAGTGCATGCAAGCACTTGGGTGCTCAAAGGAGCGGCTTAAACAGGGCCAAATTTCTGAGAAAGCGTTTCTTGGCATCGGAATGGATGCTATTAGGTTTTTAAATCATGAACTGAAAAGCCGTGAAATCCAAATTCCGCTGTACTGCGGCCAGAAACGAGAAATTACAGAGGAGGAAGCAATATGTTGTATCAATTTGACACTGAAAGCTTAGACCACGCGAAAGCGGCTCTATTACTGTACGGGATGTATCGGAGCCGAAAAAAAGACAGCCCGTTAAACGGTCTGGAAACCTGGGACCGATTCCAGACGTTTGTCCGGGGCGCTTGCCTTAAAGCCAGCACAACGGCGGAATTTGTGCAGGCATTTTGCAAAAAAGCCAAGATCGACAGCGTCAAGCCGCGTTACCTCAACACCGGGGAGCCGGTGGTCATGCCTGACACAGGAGAGTTAATTGTGAGCGGGGGTGTAGCTGATTACCGCCTTGGGGTCATAGCCGATAATAGCCTGCTGCGGCTATATAACACGGAGTCCATGTACTTAATCATGCTGGTGCGCGAGCGCATTCAGCGTGAGAAATTCGCGCCGGAGGTGGAAGACGATGAAGAAGAGGATTAAATACAAGATGCTGGCTCCCGTATCCCACATCGGAGAGACGGCCAGCACTGGGAGCTACTTCCAGACCGTTCTGACGGCGGGCGGGCGCGTCCCGGTAATCACCGGAAACAGCGTCCGGGGCCAGCTCCGGGACAGCATGGCGGCGCATTTGCTGGACACGCTGAGCAAGGGCAGTCTGATTCCCGTCAAGGTGAGCAAGGACGTTTTCAACATTCTCTTTTCCGGCGGAAACATCAACGGATCCATGAAAGACGATGTAGAAAAAGCCAAAAATGTCCGAGCGCACTTTCCGCTTGTCTCCCTGATGGGCGGTGGATTAGGAGACATGATCATGGCCGGGAAGCTGATCTGCTCCTTTGCTTACCCGGTCTGCAAAGAAACAGAGAGCATTACCGGCATCGAGAGCGATATTTCCTGGCACAGTCTGATTGACGAGATGGAGTTTACCCGTACGGACGACGGCAAAAATGACCAGTTGGCCGCGTATATGCAGGACACTGGCGAGGAGAAGACCGCCAAATCGTCCACGCAGATGCGATACAGTGTGCAGTACATGGCCGCCGGGACGGAATTTGTGCAGGATTTTATCTTTCTGGATGGTGTAACAGACCTGGAGTTGGGCGCATTCTACGCCGGCCTGCGGCAATGGTTTAAGGTGCCGCGCCTGGGCGGTATGGCTGCAAAGGGATTTGGATTGTTTGACGCTGAGTTGGTGGGGCAAGAGCTGTCCGTTAAAAATGGGACGGTAGCAATCGGAGCCCCCGGGAAGCTTATCGAAAAATACGAAGACCTGATCCGCACCGAAGGGGCTGAGTATTTGAGCCTTTTCGACACCAAAAAGGAGAAGAAAAATGGCAAAAAAGGCGACAAGCCCGATTAAGGTCACGGCACACCTATCAGACGGGCGACTGAACAGCGCTGACGGAATTATTATGCTGGACAGCATCCTATACCATGCCTGGTTTTGGCGGCACTGCCCTGAAGTCTTGCAGGGGATAGGGTCGGCTGAGTACAACGGCTATACCGGCCTGCCGCTGCGGCAGCTGCCTGGGAATCGCTGGGCAGCTTCCCGGGGGGTGTATGAGGAAATTGGGCAAACGGTGGAGCACATCAATAAGCGTCCTAATTTTTTTAACGCAGACAAGCTGGATCATTTGGATATGGACAAGGGTATTATCAGTGACAGCGTGGGTCTGTACAGAGCATACCGTATGCCAAACGTGATCCGCACAATCAAGGATGGCCTGATCACCTTCTGGGCGATGGGGCACCGGGACGAGGTACAGGAGCTGTTGGACTGCATCCCTGCTGTTGGCAAAAAATACGTTGCTGGATATGGACTGGTCGATCGCTGGACGGTGGAGGACTGCGAAGAGGACTACAGTCTCTGGCACCCAGAACACGGCCTTATGCGGCCTGTCGAGGTTGAGAGCGGTGATGCGAAGACCCTTGATTTGAGGGAGTATCCCGTTATGCAGTACGGCGTCAAACCACCCTACTGGAAAACAAAAAATCTGAGGCTGTGCTATGTGCCAATAAGATGAGGGTAACCCGATGATGTTTGAAGAGTTTCTTAATTGCGGGCGCTTGCAAGCAAAAATGCCGCAATACACCAAAAAGAAATCCGATGCAATTGCTTTGTCCGCAAAAGCGTTGCAGAAAAGCAATAATCCATATGTGGCGATAAGCGGCGGAAAAGATAGTGTAGCAATGGCTTTTATTGTAAACGAAGCTGCAAAACTGTGCGGGAAATCATTTCGGTTATGGACGCATATTTCGGACGCATCATTTCCCGGCACGTTAGAAACTTGCCAAAAAGTTTCAGAAATGCTTGAATGCCCTCTTGATATATACGAAAGCAAAAGTTCTGCGTTTGATGCGGCAACAAAGGGAAAGAAGCAGTCTTTTGGAAAAACCGGTGTTTTCTTTGATTCCGTACGCGATTATGCGAAAAATAAGGACTTGGCGTTTGTTGGGGTTCGGGCAAGTGAAAGTAAGCGCAGGAAACAGGCCGCAAAAGTACATGGGCCGATATTTCAAAGCCGGTCAATGGGTGATGTAACTGTGTGCCACCCCCTATTATGGTTTCGGCTGGAAGATGTTGCTGCCGCATTGTGGGAGTACAATGCACCCGTACACCCGATATACAAAAAGCAGCCCATTGAATCAGGGCGAAATGCGATAAAAGAAGATAAATTTATCCGACTTGGCTATATTACGTCAAAAGACCTTCTCAATAAGGGAACAGCGGTATTTCTGCGCATAAACTATCCAGAACAGTTTAATCGACTGGCAGAATGCTGGCCGGAAATACGATTGTGGGTGTAGAGAGTGGCAAAAGCCGATTAAATAATGATAAAACGAAAGGATGAGTACTATGACAAACCTAACCCCCGTAATCAATGCTCTAATCGCCCTGATCGCCGCGCTGATCTCTGCCTTTTTGATCCCCTGGCTCAAGCGGAATACTTCCGCCAAGGACCGGGAGGAGCTGCTGAAATGGGTAGAGATCGCCGTTATGGCCGCTCAACAGCTGTATCATCAGCTGGACGGCGCAAAGCGAAAGGAGTATGTCATGAATTTCCTGCGCAAGAAAGGCTATAACGTGTTATCCGCTGAGGTGGACAGCGCTATCGAGGCCGCTGTTCTGAAGCTCCACCAGGAGCTGGAGGGGGCGGCATGATGACATCCCGGGAGCTGGTGCGGCGGGCTTCTGCGGCCGCATGGGACTATAAGACGCTGTATGTCTCCGGGGGCTTCGGGGCCCCGCTGGTGGGGCGGAACGTGGAGCGGTACTGTACCAACAACGCCTACAACCGGGCCCAGGCCCGCCAGGCACTCATCCGGGCCGCCGGGGACCAGGACCCGCCTGTGTACGCCTGGGACTGCGTGGGGCTGATCAAGGGCCTGCTGTGGGGCTGGCGGGGGGACCCCACCAAGACCTACGGGGGCGCGGCGTACGCCTCCAACGGCGTCCCTGACATCGGGGAGGACGAGATGATCCGGCGGTGTGCCGGGGTGTCGGCGGACTTCAGCGGGATCCGTCCCGGGGCGGCGGTGTGGATGCCCGGCCACATCGGGATCTATCTCGGCGGGGGCCTGGCGGTGGAGTCCTCCCCCAAGTGGGCGGACGGTGTCCAGATCACCGCTGTGGGGAACATCGGGAAGAAGACCGGGTACAACGCCCGGACCTGGAAGAAGTGGGGCCTGCTGCCCTATGTGGATTATGAGGAGGATGAGACCATGACATATGAGCAGTGGAAGGAACATATGGACCGCTACCGGAAGGAGCTGGGGGAACTGCCCGGGCCCGCCTGGGGAGCGGATGAGATGACCAGAGCGGTGGAGGCCGGCATCACCGACGGGTCCCGGCCCGAGGCCCTGGCCACCCGCCAGGAGGTCGT
>CAMNQF010000056.1 GCA_946548895.1 uncultured bacterium
AAAAATGACAAAATTTCTTCGGCGTTTTCTTACAATTTCATATCGGCGTTGACAATGAGCGGCTTGCCCAAATCAACGACGCCATATCCGGTCTCCTGACCCGAAAGACTGATCTGATCCAGGCGGGTCACACCGATATCGGGTACGACAGCCGGGTACAGGCCATTACCGATACGCTGGAGGGCACAGACAGCGCCATCACCGGCTTCGATGACGGTATCGTATTCCAGACGGTCAGCAGTATCAAGGTACTGGATAAGGATCGGCTATCCATCCGCTTCAAAGATGGAACGGAGTTGGAGCAGACCGTCGAACATACCGAGAGGAGGGCCAGCGCATGAGTATCTGGGTCACGGGCGACTGCCACGGAGGATTCCAGCGGTTCACCACGCAGAATTTTCCCCAACTGAAGGGGATGAGCCGAGATGACTGCATGATTATTTGCGGCGACCATGGTGGCGTATGGGCCGGGGAACAGGCGGATGGGCACAAGCTGGATTGGTTGGAGGCCAAACCCTTCACCACCCTGTTCGTCTGCGGCAACCATGAAAACTTCGATCTGCTCAGTTCCTACCCGGAGAAGGAGTGGCACGGCGGCAGGGTGCATGAGGTGCGGCCCCATGTCCTCCACCTAATGCGGGGCCAGGTCTTCGACATCGGCGGGCTCACCTGGTTTACCATGGGCGGGGCCGCCTCCCACGATATTGAGGACGGTATCCTCGACCCCGCCGCCCCAGACTTTGAGCGGCGGTACTGGGCGCTGCGGCGGATGGGCGCCCGGTTCCGGGTGCTGGGCCGCTCCTGGTGGCCCGGGGAGATGCCCAGCGAGGCGGAGTATGCCGAGGCTGAAGCCAACCTGGAGCGGGCTGGGTGGTGCGTAGACTGTGTCCTCACCCACTGCGCGCCCACCAGTATCGCCCAGCAGATGAATCGGCACTACCAGCCGGACAAGCTGACGGACTTCCTGGAAACGATCAAGGATCGATGCCAGTTCAGCAAATGGTTCTGCGGGCACTACCATGTGAACCAGGTGATCGATGAGCGGTTTGTGATCCAGTGGGAGCAGATATCCAGAATTGACTGCAATTAAATCCACATAGAAAGGAAATTTTATTTAATGACGCAAAAAGAATTGGAAGCCGTCCATATTGCTGTCCACGAAGCCCTAAGCGCTATCGTGAGCCTGGAAAACGGCGGTTACATACTGAGCAAGCGAAACTTTACCATCTTCTTTGGAAACCATCTGGAGGACAAGCTGAAAGATGCCCTCAGAATTGTGGAAGCAGAGGAACGTCTCTGCCAAACAGTCTCAGATGAGGAGATACCCGCAGATCCCTGTATGGAGACAGAGGATCCTGCCCCCATACAGGACACTCCCCAGATACCGTACCAGCAGATGTGACAGGCACCAGGGGCAAAAGTGGGCCGGAGCGGGATCACCGCTCCGGCCCTTTGAGGATGGAGGATAGAATGAAAAAGAAAAACATCTCTTACAAGTGTTAATATAGCGGGATTTCGTTACAAAAGTTTACGCAGAAGTGTTACAAAAGCATTAAACAAAGGAAATTCGCATGAAAATAGGGAGTTACCAGCAGCCCATGCCGGTCTCCTAATACCACACTCGACTTTGAGAGCGGCATATGTTATACTGGGGAAAACTTTTCAGGAGTGTGCAGGCAATGACGAGCATCCTTTTTATCTGCCACGGCAATATATGCCGCAGCCCGATGGCCGAGTTTATAATGAAAGACTTGGTGCGGCAGGCCGGACTGGAGGGGCAGTTCCACATTGAGTCCGCCGCCACCAGTACGGAGGAGATCGGCAACCCGGTCTATCCCCCGGCCCGGCGCAAGCTGGCCGAGCACGGCATCAGCTGCGAGGGCAAAACGGCGCGGCAGCTCACCAACGCGGACTATGATCAGTTCGACCTGCTGATCGGGATGGACCGGGCCAACCTGCGGAATATGCACCGCATCTGCGGCGGCGACTTCGCCGGGAAGCTCCATCTGCTGATGGACTACACCGACCACCCTGGCGATGTGGCTGATCCATGGTACACGGATGATTTCGAGACCACTTGGCAGGATGTGCTGAAGGGCTGCCAAGCGCTGTTGGAGCGGCTGCGCTCCAGGGAGGGCAAATGATGTTCGGCAGAAGAAAACGGCAGGACATCAGCCCCTATGATAAAACTGGAAAGATCCCGGTCATCCGCTCCAGCATTTGCACCGGCGAGCAGGTAGCGGGGTTCAAGGATACCATCAGCGGGAAGTTTGAGGAACTGATGCTGATCCGGGACGGGAAAGACCTCGCTGAATTCCTCCGCCATTATCAGGTAGAGGAGAGCGAAATTAAGCGGGAGTGGTGAGGACTATGTGCCGCCGCCTGCTGTGCTATGGCGATTCCAATACCTATGGCTATGACCCCCGCTCTTACTTGGGCGGGCGGTACCCGGAGTCCATCCGCTGGTCGGCCCTGCTGAGGGAATATGGCTGGGAGGTCTGTAACGAGGGAGAAAATGGCCGGTCAATTCCCCGGCGTAGCAGGGAGATCGATATGGCGGTCCAGACGCTGTGCCGCATGGAGGCGGACGTCCTGACCATCATGCTGGGAAGCAACGATCTGCTCCAAGTCCTCCACCCATCCGCCGACGAATGCGCAGGACGCATGGAGCGTTTCCTGTCCACGCTGCTCCAGGCAGATGGTTGGAGCAGCTCCCGCAAAATCCTCCTGATTGCTCCGCCGCCCATGGCGTTGGGCGCCTGGGTATCCGATGCGGAAACCATAACCGCCTCCCGCCGTTTGGCCGGGTGTTATGAGAACAGCGCGCGGCGGCTGGATATTGATTTTGCCGATGCGGGCGGTTGGGGGGTCGGGCTCACGTTTGACGGCGTACATTTTTCTGAGGCAGGCCATCTGGCTTTTGCGAAGGGGATCGGCCAAACGCTGTCGGCGCTGTTTTCCATCTGAGCGCACCATAAAAGCACTGGTGCCGACAGTGTTGAGCTATGACACGGGCTGGCTTCACAGGAAGCCGGCCCGTGTTTTCATCCTATCTCCTCCGCCGTAGGTGGCAGGAATTGCATTTGCAAAATGGTTACAATCCATTTGTCCCTGCAAATCCCAACCGTATCAGGAGGTACATATCATGAGAAAACTAACCGCACTGGCTGCCGCCGCGCTTCTGACCGCGGCGCTCACCGTACCCGCGTCCGCGTCCAGCCTGAACCATACCGTGGTTCAGGGGGATACGATGTGGAAGCTGGCGGTCAAATATCAGGTTGGCACCAGCGAGATCATTTCCGCCAATCCGCAGATCGCCAACCCCAATCTGATCTATCCCGGACAGATCCTGAATATCCCGCAGGTTTCGGACACAGTCCTCAATTATGAGAATGAAGTGATCCGGCTGGTGAACGAGATCCGCACGGAGAACGGGCTGAAGCCACTGACGGCGAACTGGGAGCTGTCCCGGATCGCCAGGTACAAGTCGGAGGATATGTCTGACAACCGATACTTTTCCCATACCAGCCCCACCTATGGCACCCCGTTCCAAATGATCCGGGCCTTCGGCCTCTCCTACCGCTCCGCCGGGGAAAACATCGCCTATGGGCAGAGGACGCCCGCCGCCGTCGTGAACGCCTGGATGAATTCCAGCGGCCATCGCGCCAATATCCTCAACGCATCCTATACGCAGATCGGCGTGGGCTATTGCGCCAGCGGGAATTATTGGACGCAGATGTTTATCGGATAGGCCGTCCGCTCCTTGCGTCAACTTTTCTCCTATGCTACTCCAATGGCGAGATCCAGGATACGGAGTCCACAGGCGGCATTCCTAATCGGCTGGACGAGCTTCTGTTTTCCCTTTCGGAATTTTTTGAATGGACAGTTCACCTGCGCTGTGATATCCTAAATAGCGAAACCCTTCTGAGGAGGCTGGCAAATGGATCGGGAGAAAATCAAAGATTTGACGCTGATGCTTATGTACCTCACGTCTTGGGAGGAGAGCCTTGTCCCTGGCCTCCGAAAAAAGCCTGACCGCACCGGGATCTATCCCAAAGCCCGCCTCTGCTGGAAGGGGTATGATTTCGACATTTTGAATGAACTGACGGATGAGGGCCTGGTCAATGCCGGGGGACGCACCAAGTCCGCCTCCTTCAACGCTGAAGGCGAAGCGAAAGCGCTGGAGCTTCTAAAGGCATATGGGATCAAGACCGATATGCCAGAATGACGGAGGAGATAAAATGTTGATCAATACCAGCGAGTATCTTGAAACGATAGAGCAGATCAAAGCCGAGATCAAAGCCGCCCAGTATAAGGCAGCTGTCAGCGTCAATCAGGAGATGATTCTCCTCTACCACTCCATCGGCGAGGTCATCAATTCGCACAAGGTGTGGGGCGATAAGTTTATCGACAGTCTCGCAAAAGACATCAAACTTGCTTTCCCCAACGCGAAAGGCTACTCGGTTCGAAACCTGAAGTACATGGCCAAGTTTGCGAGAACCTATCCTGACCGCCAATTTGTGCAGACAGTGTCTGCACAAATCCCGTGGTCTCATAACGTTGCTATCTTGGACAAGGTAAAAGATCCCGATCAGCAAGTATGGTATATCAAAAAGACTGCGGAGAACGGCTGGTCACACAATGTTTTGATCCATCAAATTGAGAGCGGCCTCTACCAGCGGCAGGCCATTGCTGAAAAGATCTCCAATTTTGAATCCCGCCTGCCTTCCCCACAGAGCGAACTGGCCCTCCAGACGATGAAAGACCCATATATTTTTGACTTCGTTCCATTCAGTGAAGATATGATCGAACGGGATATTGAGCGGGCCCTGGTGCGTGACGTGACCAAACTGCTGCTGGAGCTCGGGACTGGCTTTGCGTTCCTTGGAAATCAATACCATATCAGTGTCGGCGGCGATGATTTTTATATCGATCTGCTGTTTTACAATTTGAACCTCCGATGCTATGTGGTGATCGAACTGAAAACGGGTGATTTTAAGCCGGAGTATGCAGGGCAGTTGAACTTCTATCTCTCCGCAGTGGATGGCATTTTGAAAAAGGATCAGGACAACCCATCCATTGGACTGCTCCTATGCAAGAGCAAAAATGATCTCGTTGCGGAATATTCGCTAAAGGATATGAGCAAGCCGATTGGCGTCAGTGAATACCGAATCACCAGCAGTCTGCCGACGGAGCTGGAGCGGCAGCTACCATCTATTGAGGACATCCAAAAGCATATCCAGAGGTAAATGTGATTAGTTTTTTCGAATACCGCTGTTGCCGTCTTCTGCTCCCGGCAAGCCACAGTGATTTTGGTCACTGTGGCTTTTATTCTGTAAAAGGGGCAATTATCTATGGAAGATCCTAAAAGAAGTAACTCTATCCGGATTGGACTTCCACAACACCTCAAAGATGGCCCAGCGCAGGTGCTGTGAATATGACACCGTCCCGGACAACGAGCTGATCATTAACCTGTACAAAGCCGCTGTTGTTTACTGGATTTTCAACCGTTACCTCAGCGAGGACAGCTTATCTGCTTTTTTGAGGCTATAAATTGCAACATAGTTGCCATCACGCATATCATCAAACAAGTGTGCACTCAGCAATATGCTCGGCATTTGAAAACTTTTGCACTGCAAGCATTTATCAAAAATAGTGATTCTGTAGTGGTACGCCAAGATAGGTTGACAGGCTGCCAAGATAGGTGGCCTGTCAATTTTAACCATAAAGTTTATAAATCCAGTAAGTCACAGTGGTTTCCATCACTGTGACTTTAATTTTTGAAAGGACTGTTTTCTATGAATATCATTAAAAAAAGCGAATCTATCCGTGCTGGTCTGCGGAAAGGCTTTCAAGATGGCACCTCTAAGATGGCCCAGCGCAAATGTTATGGCTATGACGTTGGAGCGAATGGTGCGTTGGTGGTCAACCCCAATGAGGCGAGCATTGTCCGCTGGGTCTTTGACCGCTACCTCAGCGGTGACAGTCTGGGCAAAATCTCTGCTGGACTGGAGACGCAGGGCGTTCCATCCCCTACTGGCAGACCCAAATGGAGCCGAGAGGCTATCAGCAAACTGATTTCCAACGAAAAGTATACAGGCAGGGTGCTGCTCCAGAAAACCATCAGCACCGGTGGTTCTCAAATCAAAAACGATAGCTTTATGGAGCGGTATCTTTATTCCGACTCCCATGAGGCCATTATTTCTGATGAGATATTTAGGGAAGCCCAGCAAAAGAAACTGCAACGTACAAATCAGCCGAAAAAGGAGCTTTCTATTCAACTATTCTTTTGATTCAACCAAATTAAGTAATGCTTGTGGCAAGGAGGCGTCTACATCAGCATTTAAGAGTCACTTCTTTGCATCGATAATATTTCACTCATTTTATGATATTTTTATTAAAAAGGTATGGTAATTTTTATTTGTTATGCTATAATGTGGGTTAAGCAAAAGATAATAATTATAACTCCATCGCCATTGGTTGGCGGTAGTTTACAGAACCATACACGAATTAGATCACGGCTTAACAAAGATAGAGAGATAAAAGGAGGTTGTACCATGCCTTTAGGGAAAGTTGCGGATATATTGATGTATGCTCCATTTGTGAGCGTATATGGTGTGCCGGATGAGATTCACAAAAAACTGACCAAGGATGCATTTTTTGGTGAAAATGGCTGTTATGTTAATCCTGATTTTGATAAAAAGATTGAGATACTTATGAAGAAATCCCTTCGCGAAACAGCTGATGATATGACAGGGGACGATTGGTCTGTAAGCGTCAGTGAGTTGCTGGATGCGCTGGATCGGGGTAAGCGCGATCAAGCAGAGTTTAACAGATGGCTGGAAACTAACAATGACGGTATCTTCAAAATTCTCGGCGATGCAGGCACTGGGAAATCGACATTTCTTCATTACTTAAAGTGGTCACGGAGAGATATCAAGTGGCATATTTTAGACCTTAAGAAAGCGATTCCCGAAATAAAAATATATGGGTCGTGTATTAATATTCCGCGTGAGTATTTTGTGTCGCTACATGGCAAGATATTATCCGCTGTCATTTTAGAGATACGAAATTTCTTGTTTGAAAAGATAGAGGGAGAAAACGCCTTTGCGCAATGTCGGGAAAAACTGCAAGAGCTACTGCGCCGCTATGATGCATTGATTGCAAATGAATTCCCACTGGAAATATATGCGGAACTATATGAAAATCTCTCCAAAGTTCCACTGCGGGAACATAGCCGCTATAAAGATATTGATTACTGCAGGGCTTGTGCGAGTGTATTTACAAAATACTTTGAAGAAAAGTGCTTTGGAGACCATAGGAGCCGAGACACGGAAGCGGTAGCACTGAGATGCGCATTGACGCAATTACTCATTATCTTTCGGTGTTTTGGTGAGAAATGCCGCAAAGAGTTGATTGTGTTTGACAATGTCGAACGGTTTATTGGTGCAGACGAAATCTACAACAAGGAACTAACGGACTTTTTGAACGATATGCGCAACTTTTGCGATAATTACCAAGACGAATACCAAATTGAAGAAACAAATACCAATCGTTTTGCTCGAAATTACCAATTCATTGTATCCATGCGCAACACAACAGTACGAAATCACTTACCCGTAGAGAATGAAGACTTCACAAGACATGCCATTGATCTCAGCAGTTGGTTCGCTACTGGAGATATTATTCACACAAAACTGGATTGGTATCAGCGGCATGAAATCGAAGTGCTGGATGAAATCACTAAAAAGCATTTGGAGTATATCCTAAGCGATGAGGGCCTTTCTAAAGACCAGACGCTTTATGGGCTGAGGCCAAAATTGGATCTGATCTTTAACTATAATAAGCGGCTTATTACCTCATTTCTTACAGATGAGTTGTTGCTAAATCCCACTAAGAGTCAGGCACATTATTTGAAGTCTATCAATTACTATTATAGTATGTGGGAGAATGGAGCTGTTGTATCCTGCTCGAGGTTTGGATATCGCTCGGTTGTTTGGAGAAGCGTGTTAGACTGGTTGCGCAAAGCGGATATCTTTAAAAAAGAGATTTTGGGGGAATACAAAACGTCAAGAGGCCGCATATCAGCTACAAACTATGTTTGGCGAATACTGAGTGTTTTGCATCGTTTCTCAGTCGCTCACGGAGGCAATGAAACGGAATCTCGCGGAACAGAGCACTATATGCCCTTCCTTGATTTAATTCAAAAGGTATATAATGAGTGTGATGATTTTTCATCACGATTTTTCGAGGAAGGTTTTTCTGATGAACGGATAAGGATGGCTCGACTTTTACACTATTTGAACTATTATGACCGTAGCAATAATAACTGGTTTCATTTTATTGATATTCAATATAATGTGGATCAGGCAAATCGGAAAAATCTTGATACATGGGATGTGCTTCATAATCTGTTTTTTGAGGCAAGAACTGCACCTGAAATGCTTAGGATTCGAATTACCACAGCGGGGAAAGCCTATTTGGGTTATGTTGCACCGTCATTCGAATTTATTTCTTGTATGGCAGGAAAACTCCCACTACTTTGCTGTTTGCCAACAGAGGAAGAATTAGTGCAGTATAGGGCTGAAGATCAGAAATGTATGCGGATTATCTGCGATACCTTACAAGAGATTCGGGAGTATATTTCAGATTTACAGCCGCAGGCAAATAATCCGAATCTGCTTTATCGTCGAACCGTGGATGTAGTGGGACAGTCATATGCAGAGCGCATTGTGAAATCTACATTTGGATATTTGTCCATTTTCATCGACTGCATTTCCAGATTAGTTTCTGTTACATCAGAAGAGGCTAAGAAGACAAAAAAACGGCTTATTCAACTGATTATATCAGAGGCAGAAAATCTTCGGGATGCTTATTTTCACCCAAGCGGGAGTAGATAAACACATATTTAGGAGGTATAAGTCATATGCTTTGTGTACAAAATATTTCCTGCGCAGTTCAAGATGTACCAAGCACTTTGCAAAGTATTCTTAGTGCACTCCCCGGTTTTTTGGAGGGGGGTAACAACTTGGCTGGAATTATTGCAGCTATTATTGGAGGGTTTTGTGCATTGAAAGGCATCGGATATTTGGAATCCTTACGAGAAAAGAAAGCGAGTGCCACATTTTCCTTTGAGGCCCAGCTATACGCACACTTGTACGAGCTTAGATTTATGCTTGGTCAGGATGAAAAGTTGCTGACTGGGTTATATAGTGATATTGCCCGAAAGGAATGGAGAAATAAAAGTGCGGCATCTGATGAAAATTTGAAACAATTTTACACCTGCGCAGAGAACACATTTAATTTTATAAAGGCCGCCTCTGATCAGATGCCAGTGTACAAAAATTGGGTAACTGATTATACAGAGTTGATTCAGTTTTTAGTAGACGTACTCCACTATGATATTCGAAATATAAAGGGAAATTTTAAATATCATGAAACATGTGATATGGAAACACGAACGAAGTATTGGAACTCTATCTGCACTTTACTTGATACTTTACTTACCAAGATTAGAAACGATCAGATGGAGATTGCCAATGAAATATTTTCTAATGAAAGCAACGGAACCACATCTCCCAGTCATGAATAGTAAACCCATTTACCTCAGACCTGTATCTCTTCAGCAAACTCGCTACAGTAAGCCTGTGCGAGTTGAACTATTTTCGTATAGTAATTTGAATCATCCGTTCTTTTCGACCTTTTCCGTTGACCAGCAGCCGAAGCTCAGATTTCCCAAGTAGAAAAGTTTCGCTGGAGAGACTGCAAAGCCCTGAAACACGAAGGTTGGCGCTGAATGACAACTCCAGCACCAAGATGTCTCGTAAAACCTCCCGTTTGCCTGGGGCATGGGTATCATATGCGAATTGCAGAAGATCATAAACGAGATGCCCTGGAATCGTCTGCGGAAGTTGCTTGGGCGATTGAATTCGGATGTGGAGTTTATGCAACGGGTTTTCCTCTAACATTCCGCTGTATTCCAATTCGTGATAAAAGGCGCGGACACTGGCCAGTTTTCGTTTGACGGAGCGTGATGCAAAGCACACGTTGAGGTGTTTGATATACCTGTTTAGTATGTCCCGATCCGCCCACTCCTCTTTTGTAAACTCCGAAAACTGCCGCAAGTCGATGCGATAGGCCTTGAGCGTATCCGCCGACAAATTCCTCTCATATTCGCACATCTCAAGATACTGCTCAATGGATTGTGACAACGTCTGCATAGTATAACCCCCATAAAAATAGAATTGACCAACTCATTATGGAGAGAATGCCGTAATTTGTCTATGCCTATTACAATCCGGGCAGCTGTGAGTGCACGTGTTACGTCTAAAATCTGCCGCTGCTGTTCGGAAGCGGCAGGCTTGCTCTTTATCTGTTTTTGCCCAATCGATTTTCTGTCAATTAGGTGATTAAGAGGACGGTAATTATCCATGATTACTCAGATGACTTCACAACTCAGCCATCCAGCAATTCTGATACGAAAATCGCCTGTGGTGTGACTCGGCGGGACAGCCAGTTCTTGTTTTTGAATTAATCCAAACAATCAGAGATCCAGTGCCTTGAACACGTTGTGCCGCAACCCTTTTCGCAAATAGTGATTTCGTAGTGACAAGCCAAAAATCTCCTGATTTTCGGTGAAATCAGGAGATTTTTTATTCATTTTCATCACTTTTTACTTGCTTTAATTTTTGGCGTTTTCATTTTGACCCAAACAAGACCCATACCAGAAAATTTTGCGGAAGTACCGGGCTGGTTCGCTCGGTACTTCCGCATTTTTTCTCTGGATTTTTTACACTGCCTGGGCGATGAAGCTGCCCATCCGCTGTGCGGCTTCCTTCCGCATCTCCCCGGTCACGTGGGTGTAGGTGTCCAAGGTGAACCCTGCGCTGTAGTGTCCCAGGATGCTGGAGACCGTTTTGGCATCCACGCCCTGCTGGATTGCCAAAGTAGCGAAGGTGTGTCTCAGCCCATGGAAAGGGATATTTTCGGTGATTCCGGCCTTTTTCAGCAGGGTTTTGTGTAGCCGTCCGATGCAGTCCGGTCCGTAGAGCTTACCGGTCACTGGGGAGGGGAACATGATGGGGTTGCCGGGGTGTTTGCTGTGCTCCTGGGTGAGCAGGTCCACCGTTTCACTGGGCAGGAAGATCGTCCGCACCGAGTTGGCTGTCTTGGGCTGGGTCACCTTTACCTCGCCATTGATGCGTCCGGCGGATTTAGAGATGGCCAACGTCTGGTTCTCCAGGTCAAGGTCATCCCAGAGAAGGGCTACCAGTTCGCCCCGTCGGATGCCCGTGGTCAGCTCCAGGTAGAACATGGGGAGGACTCCGTGTTCCTCTGCAGCGGCGAGATAGGCGCTGATTTTCTCCGCTGGGAGGGTGTGCATCTCCTTCTTCTCTTTGGGTGGCAGCTTGCATCCTGCGGCGGGGTTGTAGGGGATTAGCCGCTCCTGCACTGCTTGGTCTAAGCACTGGCGGAGCATGGCGTGGAGGCCACGAATCGTTTTGGCGCTCAGGCTCAGATCCTTCATGCCCTCATAGCGTTTGACCCGGCCTTTGGTTTTGGCCTTGTTGTAGAACTTCTGGATATCCAGCGTGGTCAATTTGTTGAGCTTGATTTTTCCAATGTTGGGCACGATGTGTTTGTCGATGTAGTTCTTATAGTAGGCTGCTGTGGTTTCCCGAATGGAGGGCTTGGCATAGTTTTCGAACCAAGTCTTTGCCCACTGACCTACTGTGAATTGGCCTTTGCTGGCGTCCACTTTCCCGGCCTGTTCCAGTGCAGCCGCCAGTTTTTCCTTGCACTCTTTCTGGGTTTTTGCCAGCACGTTTTTGTAGATCGCCTTGCCAGTTTCCGGATCGTGACCCGCTGTGTAACGGCCCTCCCAGCGTCCGTCTTTGCGTTTACGGATATTGCCTTCGCCGTTGGCACGCTTCTTAGCCATCGTCGGTCACCTCCTGGATGTCGCCGTCGTGATCGCCCATGCACTCAGCCATCATTCGGACACCCAGCCGGAAGCCCAGGATGAAATTTTCCACAGCGGTGATGCTGTCAATCTCGTGTTGCGACCTGATGAGCTTTGCGAGAATTGTCTGCTCGGTTTCGTTGAGTTGCTCTGTGAGCTGGGCTCCGTAGCGGGCCACACGATCTGCCGCCTTCTTCAGTTCTGAGCCATGCGCCATCTGCCGCTCGCAGGGGACGATGTTGCCGTAGTAGAAATCTTCAAGGGTTTTGCGCATTTTCTCCACCTCCTTCGTAGCGACACACCATACCACACTCTGGTGGGAATAGCTACTGGGAACGGCGAGAATTATCAATTCAGACATATCTTTTTCTTCTGTGTTGGCGGCCCTTTCTTTGAAGACAGTGGTGCAATTCATCGCCTGCTCTAGCCACGCATAGGATGGCCCTGTCTTTGTTTACGGCGGCACAACTTTTCGGGAATTTTGAGGCGTGTCGGTTTTTCCCCTGCACCCGTCCTGATTACGGCATGGTAGTTTTTTCCGAGGCGTTCCTGCCGGAAATTGAACCTTTCAGAGTCTTTTCTCCTGCGGGACAGGTCCTATCTTTCCTTCCGCAGGAGGCCCTAAAGCGATATGCGTTGCCCAAAATTTTGAGAGGGCACAGACACAGTCGCGCACCTTACGAGAGCAGGAAAATCTCGCTTTTTCTGCCGATAATGCCTGTGATAGCACAATAGACGCCGTACCAATCCCTTGAAACAGCTGGCTTTTGGGCAAACCAGACGCCAGAAGTGGTTTTTCGGTCCCAAAGTGACGCCTGATTTGATACCCGCTTAAAATTTCCGAACAGTTCTGAAAACCCTTGCCTCTGCCCCAAAAGGCCCTAAAAGCGGCCCGCACTGCGGGCCGCTGTGACCGTCCGGAGCCGTAAGCGGCGCCGGGCTTTATCCTGCTATACTTTCGAACAGGGCAAACCTGCAAGAATATGCATCCAGTATGCACCGACTGAATACTTTGGTATCCTCGCCGGAAGCGGCGGTGATATACTGTTCCCCGCAGACAGAGGTTCCCTTCTTTATCCATGCGGCGCACGTCCGCTCTATGCAGTATGGGGCCTCTATCTTATGAGAGTTCATTGTTGAGCCGGATGCGGGAGCGGCAGCCCTCCGCTGATCTTGAAGCAGGCTATGGCTCATAAGAGCGGGAGGACTGTCTGCAAATTCAGCAGGATGGTGTTTGCTTATGTTCATCGTTGGAATTGACATCGCCAAGCGCAGCCATGTGGCGCGCATCATTGACTCCGAGGGGCGGATCGTGGTCAAGCCCTTCTCCTTTCGCAACAGCTGTTCCGGGTACAACGCCCTGCTGGCGCGGATGCATAAGATCACAAACCGCAAGAGCGAGCTCATCCTCGCCATGGAGGCCACTTCTCACTACTGGCTGGCCCTGTACACACGGCTGTGCCGGGAGGGCTACCGGGTCGTATTGCTCAATCCCATCCAAACCCACGCCGTGCGGGAGATGCTGAATAACGGTGACACTAAAACCGATGAAATCGACACCCTGGCCATCGCGGAGACCATCCGTTTTGGGCGCTATAAACCCAGCAGGGTGCCCCAGGACAAGCTGTTGGCCCTGCGGGAACTGTGCCGGAATCGATACTACCTCGTTGATATGGCCAGTGACCTGAAGCGGAAGATCACCGCGCTGCTGGACCAGGTGTTTCCCGAGTTCGAAACCCAGTTCAGCACAATCTTTGGCAAGGCCGCTCTTGCTGTTTTGAAGCAGTATCCCACGGCGGAAAAGATGGGCAGGGCACAGCTTGGAAAGCTGACGCAGCTGCTCCAGACCGCCAGCAACGGGCGCTTCGGGGAGTGGAAGGCCAGGCAGCTCAGGGAAACCGCTAAGGGTAGCTTTGGCATCCCGGACTGCGAAGGGGTGTACTCCACTCTGATCCTGCTGCATCTCCAGCAGCTCCAGAGTTTGCTGGATGGCGCCGCAGCTTTAGAGCGGCAGATGGCGGAGATATTCTCCCAATTCGATACTCCTCTTACCTCTATCCCCGGCATCGGCCCCTTGCTGGGCGCCGCAATCCTCAGCGAGATCCGGGACATCTCCAGCTTCTCCTGTGCGGATAAGCTGCTCTCCTATGCAGGCTTGAACCCCAGGGTGAAACAGTCTGGCGAGACAAAATTTGGCGGCATCCATATGTCCAAACGAGGCTCACCCTATCTGCGCAGGGCCATCTGGATGGCCTGTACCAACGCGGTGCAGTGCGACCCGATGTTCCGCGCTTATTACGAGAAAAAGGCTGCGGAGGGCATGAAATATATGTGCATCATCGGCCACGTGACCAGGAAGATGACCGCAGTGATCTTTGCTGTGCTGCGGGATAATAAGGTCTATCAGCCGATCCTGTCTGCTGCGTAACAGCAACTCCCCAAATACTACCGATAGCCTATTTCTGATAGGCTTGTACTACTGCGCCCTTTCCCTTTGCGCAGATATTCACTCCCTTTTGCATTTTTACGCTTGACAATTCCTTAGCCGGCTGCTTTAAAATCGAACCTCTGTATTGCCCTTCGCCCTGGGCATTTTGCCGAAAGGAAACCCTGCCGAAAATCCGCTGATTGATGGTCAAACGCACTGCGGGGAGGCTGGGTGGACTGCCCAGCCTCCCCGTGTTCACATTCTGTTTTGTCGTTTGGATTTTTGGAAAACCGCTTTCCTCCACAATCGCGCACAAAGCCCCCAACACTGCGTTTCAGCCCTTCGGAGGTGTACGGATAGCACCCAGCCCGCAGGAAGGGCTCAAAACGCATTTATAGGGGCCGATATGGGCCTTACGCTTTCCTGGTGGAGGAGCGTCGGGGGCAATGATTCAATGTCTCCGATGCTGATGGGGGGCGAAGGTGTCGAAAGAGACTTCCACAAAGGTTTCCAGTTTCCATTGGGCATAGATTTGAAGTTCCATCGTTGGACCTCCTTACTCCTGGGCAAATGTGCCGCTTTCCTCTTGAATCACGCCGAGTTGCAACAAATCAGATTTATAATACATATTCGTTGCGCTATGTACAAGCTTTTTTGCAAGTTCCTCCAAACGGATTGCAAAGCATCCGTTTACAAGCATTTCCGAACTGGTGTAAATATCACTTGCACGCCCTTTTTTATAGCAGGAAAAGAGCTTTAACTGGCGTTCAAACCCTTCCAGAGGTTCGCGATAATATTCCAGGTCGATCACAAGGGTCCCTTTACTCTTTAGGTCAACCACTCCATCGAAATCAACACAGTACCCGATTGCTCGCATATCCGTGAAACCGCCTTGATCCAATAATCGGGCGACCCGTTTGTCCAGCTTCTCCTCGAACTTCGGCCCCGGCCATCCCGGATCATGACGAAAGCCTTTTTCTTTCATCTCCTCTGAGTTCCAGGTTGTCATGTATGACAACACAAAAGGTCTGCAGTCACACCTCGCTCTCGCATCATGGCAGACAACGATATCTCCACGTTGAAAAGGGGAGGGAAAATTGAAGCAGCAGTCCTCAAAGGCAGCCGAGATATCGAACTCCCTTTTATCCTCATGATCGGCATCCAGTTCCAAAACTTCAAAGCCTCTGTTCATGAGCAGCCGGGAGGGTTGGATCTGCTGATCAAGCGGATATTTGTGCACCCAAATTTCCGTGATTTTATCGTTGCCCGACAATTCCTCCCGAATGGCCGCGGCACAAGAGGAATAATCTGAAAAAAATGCTTCGCTTTCTTTATACCATGAGTCGTCAACGCTGGTATTATAATATGCATAGGTGTACATGCTTTTTCCGTTGGAGCTGGAATAGAACTGTTCAAGATCCCGCTCCATAAGATCAATATACGACCTCAAAAAGGCATGATAGCTCTCAAACGCTACATTTGTCCTGCGCAGCGCACAGTCCGGCATTGTGGTAAGGATGGATTTCCAGGCAGATATTTTTTCGCTCAGAGTTGCCCGCTTGCTCCAATAAATCACAAATCCGGCTTCTGAAATGGAGAACTGGTAGGAAATATCCCGTAAATACTTTCGCATATCCGCAGAATTTATGAAATGGTAAATATCTATTGTTTCCATTGTACCTCACCTTCCTTTTATTGTAGAAATGGAACCGCATCTGCCATCTGCGCAAGAGCAGAGGATTCTTGCCCCTCAAGGGTACGTCTCAACTGGCTGAGGCACAACATTGGGGTGTTCAGCTCCTTTGCTATGATGTTCAGCTTTTGGGAGACCTCGGCTACCACTTGTTGGCGGGTTTTTTGGTCCTGCCCCTGCGTCTTTGAGTAACCCATCAGCTGCAAATAGTCAATGACTACCAGCCCCAAGTTATCTAAGCGGCGGCATTTAGCATAGATGTCCGCCACAGAGGGAGCCGGCGTGTCGTCGATATAAATGCGGTCATTTCCCATCAGTTCCGCAGAAGGGAAAAATCCAGCGGACAGTTGCTCCCGGGACATTTCCAGAGAAAACACTGCCACGGTCCTGTTCTTCGCCACGGTACGCGCCAGATTCAGCGCAAAAGTGGTCTTACCCATGCCAGGCCGAGCGGCCAATAAGATCAGCCCCGGCTTGTCAAAACCGGGGACCTTAATGACTGTGTCTCGAACTTCTGTTGTTTTCTTTTCACGATTGTTCATAACATCCTCCATGGCACATCGATTTAGGGACGATCGAACTGTGTAGATTACTTGTCAGGGTGGAGCTCCCGTGCCGCCTCCAGCAGATCCTCTAGCGTTTTTGCCCCCGGATGGTAGAGCGGGACTTCCTCCGGCAGCCGGAGGTACAGCTCCTGGGCGGCTTTTTTGTCCGTCTTCTCCAGCCGATGGAGGTAATCGCTCAGCTCCGCCAGGAGCTCCTGCCCCGCAGGCAACTCCGAGGGCTGGGCGGGGTGGGTCCAGTCGATGACCCGCCAGCCGGAGGATATGTCGATCTGCTGATAGCTCATGTTGAGCTCACGGAGGCAGTGATCCTCTCTATACAGCAAGTAGATATAGCGGTCTTTTTCCAGCTGGGCAATATTCAGCACGCCATACACCGGCTCCTCCAGATCCGGTATGTCTACCCGTACCAGGTCCCCGTTTCGGAACGGGAGAGGCAGCGTGTTTTCAGCTGAGTGACCGCGGAACATCCCTTCCACTTCACAGGGGACGCCTGCTGTTTTCAGTCGCTCTTTCCACTGGGCCTGCTCCAAATACCAGGGTTTAAACCTTTGGATGAAAAGCTGCCCCTTCCCCACGTACACGTACAGCCCCAGCGTCACATCCATTTCCCCGTCCACCATCGCCCACTTTTCGGCGTATGCCACCCAGTCCACCCGCTCCGGCGCGTCCCCGCATTCCCACTCCGCCTCCAGCCTTTTCAGGTGGGCCATCAGCTGGTCATAGGTGTCGAACACGCCGGCCACGTTTCCCGTGCTGTCGTTCTGGCAGCGCATCTCGCCGATCCGGGCACAGCCACGGCGTTCCAGAAATAAATACACCTGCTTGGGCCGCGGGTCCCGCATCTCGTCCAGGCTCCAGTCATACAGCCGGAGCAGGTCATGGATCAGTTCCCAATCCTCCCTGTTCTCCGCTTCACCCAGCAGGATTTCCAGGGCGGCGCGCTTCTCCTCCACGGGGCGGCAGCCGCTGTGGACGATGTCCGCCTTTTCCCGCACAGAAAAAATATGGTTGGCCCGCAGGTATTCCCGGATCTCCGGGGACAGTACCAAGTCGTACACATCCAGGCCGCCGTCCGCTTTATTGTTACACATCATGGCTTTCCCGCCCCAAATCGTAAGCCTGTTTTTTCCAGCGCCTTCAGCACGGCGCTGAACACCAAAATATTGGGGTGGTGCTCGCCGTCCGTGAACAGTCCCAGGCCGTCGTGGGTGAAGTGCTCCATCACCGCCGCGGCCACGGCGGCACTGCGGGAGCAGCCGAACCCGCACTGGCAGATCAGCGTCTGGACGCTGTCTTTGTGCGCGTGGACGAAGGCGGCAATCTGTTCCGCCTGTTCCGGGGTGAGGGCCTGCCCAGCGTCCAGCACACGGGTATCGTCGAATTCCAGCCGGAGGATGTATCGGGGCTGGTGGCGCAATGTGGGCGGCGGTGCGCCGGGGTCGCCGATGCTGATGAGGGCGGTGGGCACGTCAAAGGGCTTTTCCGCCAGGGCCTCCAGCTCCCACTGGGCGCAGATCAGAACTTCCATATGCGGGCCTCCTTTTCTGCTTTGATTGTACCAGGAGGGATGGGGCAGATTTGGAACATAAAACAGCGGCGGCGCCGAAGCGCCGCCGCTGTGATGTGAAACCATATCATTCCGTTTTCCACATTAGAAAATCAAACCAAATATTGCCCTTTTTGTCGGGATGGTTTTGGGCCAGATAATCTCTAATCTCGTTTTGAACTTTCCTATACTCTGGCTCCCCCATCTTTGTCCAGCAGGTATGGCTTATGTGAATGCACTTGCGTAGCCGTTCCAGTATGATGCTGTCAATCGGACAATCACAGTGTTCCTCACACACATCAACTGCAAAGCCTTTGCTCTGTTCAAACAAATTCAAAATGATGATATATTTCAGCGTCATATTGACCAGCTTCTGTATGGCTGCGAACTCAACAGTTTCCCCTGTACCCGCTTTTACATCATCGATCAGCTCCTCAGAACACAGCGGGACAGCTTTATCCCGTATGGCCTGATAGAGCAATTCAAGGGTCTTGTTGGCACCATTCTTGTTTGCGCTACAATAGCCGTCAATATTGCCGGAGCGAGCGCCTGTCATCGTATCCCGGTGTGCTTTGTATATGGCATCCCACAGCCGATCTTCCCTCTTTTCCTGCTTTTTGATAGCCTCTTGAGTTAAAAACTGCACAGCCAGTTCTTTGTCCATAAATATTTCCTCCTACTTATAAAATTCAAGCGCCATATCTATCTGTTTTCTTACCCTTTCCCGCAAGCCTTTGGGCTCCAGCACCACCACATCCGGGGCGAAGCTCTTGGCGAACTGCTCCGCCGCCAGCTCATTGGTGGTAGTGCTCACCGTCACGCCCTCCTCGTCCTCATCGGAAAAGCGCACGTCGCTGCCGAACAGGTCGATCACGTCGCTAATCATGGCCCGGACGACCCGGAATTTCACCCGCACGGTCTCGCTAGAGTACATATAGGGGTGCTCCTTCATGTATTCCGCCAGATCCAGCGTTCTGCCGCTGGCCCACTTCAGCGCATCAAAAGGCTTGGCGGGCTCGTCCAGGATCTGAATGTCGGCAATGCGGTCCACCCGGTAGTTGGAGATGTCGTCGTACTTGTCATAGTTGCAAATCAGGTAGTATTTTCCCTCCCTGGCCGCCATCTGGTAGGGGCTGATGACGTACTCCCGCACGGTTCCATCGGGACGGGTCTTGGGGTGCATCCGCTTGTCCGTCCCGTACTCCAGGTAGTGGAAGGACACCTTCCGGTGGCGGCTGATGGCCTCGTCCAGCAACTCGATGTTGAGGAACAACTGCTTGTTGTCCGTGCGGTCTTCCGGCATTTTGGCGATATGCCTGACCCGGGCCCGGAAGTAGATATTGGACAGCCCCTCCAGCTTTTCCATCAGCTCCCTGCACTGGCTGTAGGGCACGTGCCGGGAGAACAGCAGGCCGTCGATGAGCAGCCGCAGCTCACTGTCGGTGAACTCCCGCTCCAGGTAAAAGTTCGACCAGATGTAGCTCTCCTCGGGCTGGCCCGTCTTGGGGTTGGGCGCCATGCGGACGGACTCGCTGTACTCAATTTGATAGCCGCAGTTCATCAGGTCCAGCAGACCGCGGCGGATCGCCTTGCGGTCCGGCATCATATCGTACTCCGACTCCAGGATATCGGCGATCTCCCGCTGGCTCAGGCGGTGGTCCTCGTCGGTGTACCGCCGCAGGATGTCCAGGATATTTAAAATCAGGAGCCGCTTGGGTGGTTTCACCGGCATATGCGTGTCCTCCTAGGTGGTCTGTGGCTGGGTGGTTTACGCAAACTCAACGCGGCATTCCCCATCCCCTGCCTGGAAAGTCACCGTTTTGCCCTTCACGGATATGCCAAAGCAGTTCGGCCCAGTAAGGCCCTCTGCGGAGAGGGGGAGGGGCAGCGATTCCGGCTCAAACTCGGGGTCAATCCGCTCCAGGGGCGCAGCACTGTACCACAAATCGGCGGGATGGCCCCAGGCTTCCACCAGGTACAGGGTGACCACCTGGCCACCCGCCACAGCGGAACACCGGGCAAAGGGAGCGTCGGTCAGGTGGACGATTCGATCCTGGACATAGTCCCATACAAGGACCCGCCCCCACTGGCCATTTTCGGCCAGCAGGTCGGCAACGCAGTAGTCGCCCTGAATCTGGAAGTGGGCCAGTTCAAACCCCTGTTCCGCATATTCCGCCAGGGAGGGGTCGTCTATGCTTGAGACCTCCAGCTTTTTCTGTGTCCCGTCTGCCAGAAGAACCGTGCAAAGGCTCCTGGCACCCGCTTTGGATGCCCTGACACCCAGAGCATGAGTCATCAGCGTATCCTCCTTCCATAACCAGTAGTGTTCCTCCATGCATATGCCGCAAGGGCGGTACCCCGCTGCCAAAGCAGTCTGCTCATCGGCAAAAAAGACTCGGTACTGGATATAGTGCCCCTGTGCGATATGTCGCAGAGCGGAAGGGCAATCCAGCCGGCCATAGATCTTCAGCTTTTTGTGCCCGCCCAAAGTCCCCTTGTCCTGAGATAAGTATTCTTTTCCATCCGGCCCAATCAGCTTGTGCATGACCTATGTCTCCCCGCAGTTTGATCCTGATCATAGCAATTAAGTATACATCACTTGATGGGGAGATTTCAACCCATGGTAACTGAACAGCCCCAAAAATAGTGAACATGGTTAAAGGGTCAAAGGAAGGTCAGGAAACAGCAAGCGCCCGCATTTCCAGAGGGGACATACCAGTGGTGGTTTGAAGCCGGGTATGGTTATAAAACCAGATGAAATCGTCGATCATCTTCCTGGCCTGTTTCCTGGTTTGAGGTTTTCTCCTGTAGATACACTCACATTTCAGGATAGAGAAGAAATTCTCCGCCATGGCATTATCATAAGGATTTCCCCGTCTTGACATGGACGGTAAAATGCCGTATGCTTGAGTTATTCCAAAATATGTTGAGGACGTATATTGGAACCCCTGGTCACTGTGGAGCTGCAACTCCGCAGTGACCTTCTCTTTTCGCTTTGCCATACGGATTGTATCCGTGACCAGCTTCACTGTCTGCCGCGTACCCGTTTTATACGCCACGATGCTTTTATCATAAAGATCACGGATCATGGACAGGTACAGCACACCCTCGCCGGTCTGGA
>CAMNQF010000057.1 GCA_946548895.1 uncultured bacterium
CTTTCTGTCCCTTATTCCGGCCTTTTCCTCTGGCTGAACTAAAGGGATAACCACAAAATTATAAAGGCATTAGATTTTTTGGCAGTGACAATATAGTAAGCTGTATTGCGATATGAGTAGAGATATGCAACTGTTGTTGACAACTCTATAAACCTTGTCAAGCACTATGCTCTGCTCCTCTATATGTCTGAAATTTCGGATGGCTTCTCTTTAGAATTGATTTCAGATGATGAGTTTAACCATGCGATTGAATCGCATGGTTATGGACGATATATTGGATCTCATCGCGGTGGATGTACACTACCAGTAGTACCTGATGAAATATCTGCTGTTAAGTAATTAAGATGTTCGATGAATGGACCACTTACCTCACCTAAATTTTCCCGCTATTTACAATAAGCGCGGCGCTACCAAAAACACTCAATGCCCGGACAAGCCCTTGCGCTGCAGGGGCTTTCCGGGCATCGTTTACATTAAGCGCTGCGCGATACATAGCTCCGGCTGATGCCGCACAGCGAGGCAATCTCCCGCTGAGTGAGGGGAGGGCGGTCGCCCAGACCGTAGCGAAGCCGGATGATGTGTGCCTCCCGCCCGCTGAGGCAAGCGTCCACACAGCGGCGCACCTTGGCGCAGGCGTCCCGCAGGTCCAGGTCTTCCAGCATATTGTCGTCCACCCGCACCACGTCGATGAGGGACAGGGAGCCGTTTTCCCCCTCGCCGTCCAATGAATCTGAGAGGGATAACTCCCCTTGCAGCTTGCGCTGGGAGCGGAAGTACATCAAGATCTCGTTCTCAATGCACCGGCTGGCATAGGTGGCAAGCCGCACATTTTTATCTGGCTTGAACGTGGATACCCCCTTAATCAAACCGATGGTTCCAATGGAAATCAGGTCGTCCTGGTCGCCGTTGGGGGTGTAGTATTTTTTGACAATGTGCGCTACCAAACGCAGATTATGCTCAATGAGCATATCCCTGGCGTCCGCGTCGCCCTTTGCCATCCGTTCCAGACAGTCCTGCTCCTCCTCCCGGGTGAGGGCCCGGGGAAAAGACCCGGTGTTCCCCGCCAGCCGCAAGGTGAAAAACAAACCGTTCAGTGTCAATAACAGCCATGCCGTCCACATGGGCACCACCTCCACCCAGAATGTATGCGGGCGCGGCGTGTCCATATTAAAGCCGCCGCGGGGATACGCGCCCCGCGGCGGCTGTCCTTACAGCGCGCACTCCAGCTGGCAGTCAAATGGTTCCGCGTCAACGTGGGGCTGGTGGTACGCCCCGGCCTCCACACACCCCATTTTTGCGTAAAAGGCCTGGGTCTCCACGGCTGAATGGGCGGAAATATACAGCTTTTTTGCCCCATGCCCCCTGGCCCAGGCCATGGCCAGCCGAAACAGGACGCGCCCAACGCCGCGCCCACGGAGCTCCTCCGACACGTGGATGCTGGTCAGGTCTAGATACCCCTGCCGCCCGCCAAAAAGGGCGGGCTCCACGGACGCAAAGCCCTTCAGCGCCCCGTCCGACAGGGCGGCGTAGACCACGCCGCCTGTGGACACCGTGTTTCTTAGGCAGGAGACCAGTGTTTGGTAGTCCGCCTCCGACCAGTCGTCCACAAAGGGGGCGTCCTTCACCACCCACGCGCCGCCCTCCCGGCGGCGGCACTTCGTGACTACCTGGCGCCGCCGGAAGCCCCGGAACAATTCTCTGCGGATCTCGTCCGCCGACAGGGCGCGGTATTGGATCATGTTTATCACCGATTCCTCTCTTTGCATGAAAAATATGGGAAATTAGACCCGCGCGGCGGGTGAATAAAAATGCGATCGCCGTACATACTACCACAAGCGTATGAAAGGCGGCGAGGGACTTGTCAAACTGGAAAAAGCGGCTGGCGGCGGGGGTGCTGGCGTTCATAACTCTGGCGCTGGCGGCAGTCCCGTACTGGCCCTGGGAAGAGGCCCCGGCGGACCGGGAGGCTATCGGCGGAGCGAAAATTCCCGCCGGGCCCTATGTGGCCCTCACCTTCGACGACGGCCCCAGGGCGGCCACCACCACCGTTTTGCTGGACGGCCTGGCCCAGCGGGGGGTGCACGCCACGTTTTTTGTCATCGGTGAGAATGTGGAGGGCAACGAGCTGCTCCTCCAGCGCATGGAGGGAGAGGGCCACCAAATCGGAATGCATACCTATCACCACAAATCTTTGGATCAGCTCAACGCCGCCGGGTTTTATGCCGAGGTGGACAGCCTTCGCGCCACCCTTACCGCCCTGCTGGGCCGGGAAGAATTTATGCTCCGTCCGCCCTACGGCATGATGAACGCCGCCACCCAGGCCCGGGCGGCGGCGCCCATTGTGCTGTGGTCGGTGGACCCGGAGGATTGGTCCGACCGGGATACCGCCCGGCAGGTGGAAGTAATCACAGAAAATACCCAGGATGGGGATATCATTTTGCTCCACGACATCTATCCCGCCAGTGTGGAAACGGCCCTTCAGGTGGTGGACACGCTGATGGCCAAAGGATTTCACTTCGTCACGGTGGAGGAGCTGTTCGCCGTCCGGGGGAAAACGCCGGAAAATGGAACGGTGTACCGCAGGCTTCCGCCGTCATCAGCGGGATAAGCTCTGCCGCGCGCGGACCGGTATTGCCCGCCTCGCGGGGCCCGGTCAAACAAAAAAGCCCCCCGGCGCAAGCCGGGGGGCTTTGCCTGCCTGTTTACTCCTCGCTGGAATCGTCCTCGTCCTCAAAGGACAGGGCGAATTTGCCGCCGCACACGGGGCAGTCCACCACGCCGGCGGCCAAGGCCTCGTCGTCCACCAGCAGGTCCTCCCCGCAGGTGGGACAGGGGATCTGGAAGAAATCCTCCTCTTCGTCCCCATCGCCGAAGCCGCTCAGATCCTCGTCCTGCTCGTCCTCGTCGTCAAAGACGGCCTCCTCCAGGTCGGCCACGGTGTCCCCCAGGGCGTCCAGCTCCTCGTCGAACTGGTCCATGGCGGCATCCACGCCGTCCAGCTGCTGGCCAACCTCGCGCAGGACGTCCAGCACCTCGGAGAGAATGCGGGCCTCGCCGGATTTCTCCCGGTCCAGCCCCAGGCCGTCGTACAGGCCCTGGATATAGGCCACTTTTTCAGAAATGGTCATGGTATGCTCCTTTTCAATGTCACGCGGCGGCTCCGCGCTTCTGCGTTGTCACGCAGCGCCTGTTCGCTGCGCGCTTCTCATTACCCCTTGCAGCGCTCCAGGTACTCCCCGGTGCGGGTGTCGATGCGGATCTTGTCGCCAGGGTTGATAAACAGGGGCACCTTGATCTCCGCGCCCGTCTCCAGAATGGCGGGCTTGGTCACATTGGTGGCGGTGTCGCCCTTCACGCCGGGATCGGACTCGGTGACTTCCAGTTCCACAAAGTTGGGGGGCTCCACGCCGAACACGCTGCCCTTATAGGACATGATCTTGCAGGTCATGTTCTCCTTGACGAACTTGAAGCTGTCCCCCAGCACGTCCTTGTTGATCGGCACCAGCTCGTAGGACTCGGGGTCCATGAAGTAGTACAGGTCGCCGTCGTTGTAGCTGTACTCCATATCCTTGCGGTCCACGAAGGCCTCTTCGAACTTGGCGGTGGGGTTGAAGGAGGTCTCGGTGACGGCGCCGGTGACCACGTTTTTCATCTTGGTGCGCACAAAGGCGGCGCCCTTGCCGGGCTTCACGTGCTGAAATTCGACGACCTGCATTACCTTGCCGTCCATCTCAAAGGTCTTGCCGTTGCGGAATTCGCCTGCTGTGATCATTGCCATTGGTATCGTCCTCCAATATCGAAAATTTATCGTTTCATCAGAAATAAGTCAATATATTATACCCCATATGCCGCCGGATTGCAAGAGGTTTTCCGGGATTCTCCTGAACCGATCGGAAAAGGGGATTGCCATTTCCCCTCAGCCGGTATATAATGATGAAATCAGCTCTGATCCCCGTGATCTGCGCATATCTGTGAGGAGGAACGAAATCATGAAAAACCTGCTCCAGCTTTTGGAGGATGACTCCACCCTGACCCACGCCCAGCTGGCCGCCATGACCGGCATGACGGAGGCGGAGGTGTCGGCAGCGGTGGCACAATATGAGAAGGACCGCATTATTCTGGGTTACAAGACCATTGTGGACTGGGACCGCACCCAGCAGGAGTCGGTGACCGCCCTGATCGAGGTGAGCGTCACCCCCCAGCGGGGAGAGGGCTTCGACCGGGTGGCCCAGCGCATCTACCAGTACGACGAGGTGGAGTCCCTCTACCTCATGTCCGGCGGCGCCTACGACATGACCGTCACCATCTCCGGCCGCACCCTGAAGGAGGTGGCCCAGTTTGTGGGGGAGAAGCTGGCGCCCATTGAGGGCGTCACCGGCACCGCCACCCACTTCATCCTGAAAAAATACAAAGAAAAGCACCTGATCTTCCCCGTGCAGGAGGTACAGGAGGAAAGGTTCGTGTTTGAATGATGGATTACAGCAAGATTATGTGCCGGCGGGTGCAGGACATCCAGCCCTCCGGCATTCGGAAATATTTTGACCTGCTTCAGGGCATGGAGGGGGGCATCTCCCTGGGCATCGGGGAGCCGGACTTCCCCACCCCCTGGCACATCCGGGACGCGGGCATCTTCTCCCTGGAGAAGGGCTTCACCAAGTACACCCCCAACGCGGGCCTCAGCGACCTGCGGGCCGCCATCTCCCGGTACTTAAAGCGCCGCTTCGGCCTGGAATACGCCGGCGTGGGCCAGATTCTGGTCACTGTGGGCGGCAGCGAGGGCTTGGACCTCACCTTCCGTGCCCTGCTGGAGCCGGGGGACGAGGTCATCATCCCCACCCCCTCCTTTGTGTGCTACGGCCCCCTGGTATCCATGGCCCACGGCGTGCCTGTGCTGGTGCAGACGAGGGCGGAGCACGAGTTCCGCCTCACCCCGGAGGAGCTGCGGGCGGCGGTCACCCCCAGGACCAAAGCGCTGGTGCTGCCCTTCCCCTGCAACCCCACCGGCGGCGTCATGGGCCGGGGGGACCTGGAGGCGCTGGCCAGCGTCCTGCGGGGCACCGATATCATGGTGATCTCCGACGAGATCTACGCCGAACTGACCTACGGCGGGCGGCACGTGTCCATGGCCAACCTGCCGGATATGTACGAGCGCACCGTGGTGGTGAACGGCTTCTCCAAGGCCTACTCCATGACGGGGTGGCGGCTGGGCTACGTGTGCGGCCCCAAGCCCATCATTGCCGCCATGACCAAGCTCCACCAGTACGGCATTATGTCCGCCCCCACCACCAGCCAGTACGCCGCCATCGAGGCCCTGGACCACGGGGACGGGGACATCGAGGCCATGCGGGACGAGTACGACGGCCGCCGCCGGTTCCTGGTGGACGGCTTCCGCAAGCTGGGGCTGTCCTGCTTCGAGCCATTGGGGGCGTTTTACACCTTCCCCTGCGTCAAGTCCACCGGGCTCACCAGCGAGCAGTTCGCCGACCGGTTCCTGGCGGAGCAGAAGGTGGCGGTGATCCCCGGCCCCGCGTTCGGCCCTGGCGGGGAGGGTTACGTCCGCGCCTGCTACGCCGCCTCCATGCGGGACCTGGCGGAGGCGCTGAACCGGCTGGAGAGGTTCCTGAAAACTCTGTAGGGGTGCACAACGCGCACCCCTATATCACAATCACGAAAGGCTGAACCATCATGAACATTGTCTGCTTAGATATGGAGGGCGTGCTGGTCCCTGAGATCTGGATCGCCTTCTCAGAGGCCAGCGGCATCCCCGAGCTGCGCCGCACCACCCGGGACGAGCCCGACTACGACAAGCTGATGGCCTGGCGGCTGGGGGTGCTGCGCGAGCACGGCTTGGGACTGAAGGAAATCCAGGCCGTCATCGCCAGGATCGACCCCCTGCCCGGGGCAAAGGAGTTCCTGGACGAGCTGCGCGCCCTCACCCAGGTGGTGATTTTGAGCGACACCTTCGAGCAGTTCGCCAAGCCCCTCATGGCCAAGCTGAACTGGCCCACCCTGTTCTGCAACACCTTGGAGGTGGGGCCGAACGGGGAGATCACCGGCTACAAAATGCGCTGCGAGAAGTCCAAGCTCACCACGGTGAAGGCCCTCCAGTCCTGCGGCTTCGACACCATCGCCGCCGGGGACAGCTTCAACGACCTGGGGATGATCCAGGCGGGCAAGGCGGGCTTCCTGTTCAAATCCACCCCCCAGATCAAGGCGGACTACCCCGGCATTCCCGCCTACGAGGACTTCCCCGAGCTGCTGAACGCCATTAAGTCCGCGCTGAATTGACAGAGAAAGAAGATTACCATGCCCGAACGGTTCAAGCGATCCCTGCTCTGTGCGTTTGCCAGTGCCCTCGGCGTATTTCTTGCGTGCATCCTCGTGAACGAGTATGAGAAGTGGACGCCGCGGCTTCTGCTGAGTGCCGTGGTATTTGTCACCACGTTTCTGATCCATTTTCTAATTCTGCAAAAGGACAAAAGTAAGGGGCAATGACGCTTATCTTCCATTGAAAAGAGGTTTTCACCATGAAAGCTGATTTCACCAGCCTTCCCTTCCGCCCCGCCGACATCCTCCTGCCCAAAGACTGCGACTACGACAAGTGGTCGGTGGTGGCCTGCGACCAGTACACCTCCCAGCCTGAGTATTGGGAACGGGTGGAGGAGCGGGTGGGCCGGTCTCCCTCCGCCCTGCGGCTCATCCTGCCCGAGAGCAGCCTGGACGGCCCCCAGGTGGAGATGGACATCACCGATATCAACGCCACCATGGCGGCCTACCTCCGGGAGGGGCGGTTCAAATCCCTGGACAACGCCATGATTTACGTGGAGCGGACTCTGTGGGGCGGCAAGGTCCGCCGGGGGCTGGTGGGCATGGCGGACCTCACCGCCTACGACTACGAGCCGGGCTCCGACGCCTTGATCCGGGCCACGGAGGGGGTGGTCATGTCCCGCATCCCGCCCCGGATCGCCGTGCGCAAGAACGCCCCCATCGAGCTGCCCCACGCCATGCTGCTGGCCGACGACCCGGGCCGCACCGTTATCGAGCCCCTGGCCGCCCAGACCGGCTCCATGGAGCTGCTGTACGACTTCGACCTGATGGAGCAGGGGGGACACGTGAAGGGCTGGCGGCTGAACGAGGCGCAGCTGGGCCAGGTGGCCGCCGCCCTGTCCGCCCTGGCCGACCCCGCCGCCTTCAATGCTCGGTACGGCGTCAAGGACCGGCCGGTGATGCTCTTCGCCGTGGGGGACGGCAACCACTCCCTGGCCACCGCCAAGGAATGCTATGAGCGGCAGAAGCGGCTGGTGCCCCCCGAGCGGTGGGACGCCCTGCCCGCCCGGCACACCCTGTGCGAGCTGGTGAACCTCCACGACGCCAGCCTGGAGTTTGAGCCCATCCACCGGGTGGTGTTCCACACCGACCCCCAGGCCCTGCTGGACGCCCTGGTGCGGGCCTATCCCGGCGCCCGCCGGGGCAGGGCCCGGGAGGGAGAAGGTATGCCGCTGCACTGGCTGTGCGCCGGAAAAGAGGGCGTGGTGACTGTCCCCGCTTTCTCCGCCCACCTGCCGGTGGGGGCCCTCCAGAGCTTTTTGGACGACTACCTGGTAAAGCACCCCGGCCGGGTGGATTACATCCACGGCGAGGACGTGGCCCGGGAGTTCGCCGCACGGCCGGGCAACATCGCCTTCCTCCTGCCCCCCATGGACAAGGAGGAACTGTTCCCCGATCTCATCCGCGAAGGAGTACTCCCCCGCAAGACCTTCTCCATGGGGGAGGCCCACGACAAGCGGTTTTACCTGGAAGCGCGGAGAATAAGGTAAAAAGCTCCCTCCCGGCGGCGCCGGGAGGGAGCTTTGCGGTTATAGGATGCTGTCGTCGTAGTCGTCGAACTCAGCGGGCTGAAAGCTGCGGTCGGCGCGCCTTTCTTCCACCTTGTCCACAATGGCGTCAAACAAGTCCATGATGTGGTCCCAGAACGCCACGACGGCGCACACCACGGCGGCTAGCGCCATGACGGCCGCCACAATTTTCAAAATGAACCCTACCGTTTTTTTCATTCCTGAACCTCCTCGTCAGCGGGCGTCCTGGAGGGACGCGCACAGGTGGGCAACCACCGCGCAGGCCACCGCCGCCGCCGTCAGGGCGACCGCCGTGGTCCTCAAAATAAAGCTGGCAACTTTCATAGGCTGTCCCTCCTTGTATGGATGCCTCTAGTTTACACGATTTCGAAGCAAATTACAAGCTGTATTTTGGAAGGCGCTGACAAAAACCTATCCTTGACAAACCGTTTTATTTCGCCTATACTATTTGTCGATAAAGGCTGGGAAGGGAAGCAGTAACCCTCTCCCTCCGCGTCAGAGAGCGGCCGGTTGGTGCGAGGCCGCGGCGGAGTCGGGGTGAAGTGGTCCCGGAGCCGCGGCGCTGAACAATTAGTAAGCTCCGCCGGGCCCCCCCGTTAGCGGGGCAATGAGCGTCCCCCCCTGGGGGAAATTCAGGTGGTACCGCGGACTGGTTTTTGGTTCGCCCTGAGCAAAAAATGCTCGGGGCGGACTTTTTTAGCGCCCCGAAAAGGAGAGTGTTCAAATGAGCAAAGAACTGCCCAAAGTCTATGAACCCCAGGAGGTGGAGGGCCGCGTCTACCAGGCCTGGGAGGACAACGGCTGCTTCCGGGGCGTTCGGGACCCGGACAAAAAGCCCTTCACCATCGTCATGCCCCCCCCCAACGTCACCGGCCAGCTCCACATCGGCCACGCCATGGACGACGCCATGCAGGATATGCTCATCCGCTACAAGCGGATGCAGGGCTACGCCGCGCTGTACCTCCCCGGCACCGACCACGCGGGCATCGCCACACAGATCAAGGTGGAGGAGGAACTGCGCACTAAGGAGGGCCTCACCCGCCACGACCTGGGCCGGGAGAAGTTCCTGGAGCGGGTGTGGGACTGGAAGCGCAAGTACGGCAGCCGCATCGTGGAACAGCAGAAGAAGCTGGGCGTGTCCTGCGACTGGGACCGCTCCCGCTTTACCATGGACGAGGGGCTGTCCAAGGCGGTGCGCCACGTGTTTGTCTCCCTGTACGGCAAGGGGCTGATTTACAAGGGCTCCCGCATCGTCAACTGGTGCCCCCACTGCGTCACCGCCCTGTCCGACGCCGAGGTGGAGTACCAGGACAAGCCCGGCCACTTGTGGCACATCAAATACCCCATCGTGGGGGAGCCGGGGCGGTACGTCGTCGTGGCCACCACCCGGCCCGAGACCATGCTGGGCGACACCGGCGTGGCCGTCCACCCCGATGACCCGCGGTATCAGGACCTCGCCGGCAAAAAGTGCCTGCTGCCCCTGATGGACCGGGAGATTCCCATTGTGGCCGACGAATACGTGGACCTGGAGTTCGGCACCGGCTGCGTGAAGATGACCCCCGCCCACGACCCCAACGACTTTGAGGTGGGTTTACGGCACAATCTGGACACCATCCGGGTGCTGGACGACCACGGTGTGGTCAACGAAAACGGCGGCAAGTACCAGGGCATGGACCGCTACGAGGCCCGCAAGGCGGTCATTGCCGACCTGGAGGCCCTGGGCCTGCTGGAGAAGATCGAGGACCACCAGCACAATGTGGGCACCTGCTACCGCTGCGGCAGCGACGTGGAGCCTATCATCTCCGCCCAGTGGTTCGTGAAGATGGGTCCGCTGATCCCCGAGGCCGTCCGGGTGGTGAAGGACGGGGAGACCCGGTTCGTCCCCGAGCGGTTCAGCAAAAACTATATCAACTGGATGGAAAACCTCCATGACTGGTGCATCTCCCGCCAGCTCTGGTGGGGGCATCAGATCCCCGTCTGGTACTGCGCCGACTGCGGCCATATGACCGTCTCCGAAACCGACCCCACCGAGTGCGAGCACTGCCACTCCAAGAACATTGAGCGGGACCCGGACGTGCTGGACACCTGGTTCTCCTCCGCCCTGTGGCCCTTCTCCACCCTGGGCTGGCCGGAGCAAACCGAGGACATGGACTACTTCTACCCCACCGACGTGCTGGTCACCGGGTACGACATCATCACCTTCTGGGTGTCCCGGATGATCTTCTCCGGCTGCGAGCACACCGGCAAAGCCCCCTTCCACACCGTGCTCATCCACGGCCTGGTGCGGGACGACAAGGGCCGCAAGATGTCCAAGTCCCTGGGCAACGGCATCGACCCCCTGGAAATGGCGGACAAGTACGGCGCCGACGCCCTGCGCTTCAACCTCATCACCGGCAACGCCCCCGGCAACGACACCCGCTTCTTTGTGGAGAAGTGCGAGGCCATGCGCAACTTCGCCAACAAGATCTGGAACGCCAGCCGCTTCGTCCTGATGAACCTGACCATTGACCGATGCGCCCTGCCCGACAAGCTGGAGCGGGAGGACCAGTGGATTCTGTCCCGGCTGAACCGGGTGGTAAAGGAAGTCACCGAGAACATGGACGCCTATGAACTGGGGGTGGCCTCCGCCAAGGTGTACGACTTCATCTGGAGCGACTACTGCGACTGGTATATCGAGCTGACCAAGGCCCGCCTCCAGGGGGAGGACCAGGCGGCCAAGGTCCAGGCTCAGAACGTGCTGGTGTACGTCCTCACCGAGACGCTGAAGCTGCTGCACCCCTTCATGCCCTTCATCACCGAGGAGATCTGGCAGGCCCTGCCCCGGGAGGAGGGCTGCGGAGCCCGGTTCCTCATGCTGGACTGCTGGCCGGTGTACCGGGAGGCGCTGAACTTCCCGGAGGCGGAAGCCGCCATGGAGTCCGTCATGGACGTGATCCGGGCCATCCGCGCCCGCCGGGCCGAGATGAACGTGCCCCCGTCCAAAAAGGCGGCCCTCACCATCGTCACCGCCAAGGAGGACGTGTTCAACGCGGGCAAGGGCTTCCTCACCCGGCTGGCCTGGGCCTCCTCCATCGAGGTGCGGGGGGAGGAGCCGTCCGACCTCACCGGCCTGGTGGCCGACGTCACCCACGACGCCAAGGTGTATATGCCCCTGGCGGAGCTGGTGGACATTGAGAAGGAAAAGGCCCGGCTCACCAAGGACTTGGGCAGGAAGCAGGGCGAGCTGAAGGGTCTGGAGGGCAAGCTGTCCAACCCCGGCTTCCTGAACAAGGCCCCCGCCGAGGTGGTGGCCGCCGAGAAGGAGCGGGCAGAGAAGCTGAAAACGCTGATTGCCAAGCTTGAGGAGCAGTTGAAAGCCCTGTAACGGGGCCCCCGCAAAGCCGGTCTTTGGCTTTGTGGGGAGAGGAGGCGCAAGGGAGCGGACGTAGCTTTCGCCGTAGGCGGAAGCGGAGACAAGCGGACTTTGCGCCGACGAGGTGGCCGCAGAGAAGGAGCGGGCGGAGAAGCTGAAAACCCTGATTGCCAAGCTTGAGGAGCAGCTGAGGGCGATGTGACCGCGGGTTGAGCGGAACGAGATGTAAATTTTTCCATCACCCCTTGCCCCTTCGGCAAATTGTGACCATCTAAATCTATTATAATGAGCGCGATACGGGAAATTCCCCGTACCGCGCTCATTTTTTTGCAAGGAAGGGACAAGCCATGCCCATCACCGTTTCCAGCCGGGACAGCGCGCTGACCATCGCCCTGTCCGGCGAGATCGACCACCACGGCGCCCGGGAGATGATGGCCCAGCTGGAGGACGCTATTGCCGAGCGGGCGCCCGCCCGCCTGGTGCTGGACCTGTCCGGCGTCACCTTTATGGACAGCTCGGGCATCGCCGTGCTGCTGAAGGCCCTCCGCCAGATGGGGCACATTGGCGGCTCCCTGCGCGTGACCAACATCCCCGCCCAGGCCCGCCGGGTTCTGGACGCCGCCGGAGTCGGGCGGCTCATTTCCTTAGACTGAGGAGGGCTACATAGGATGAAAGCAATCGACCAGGCGACCATCGCCTTCAGCTCCCGCTCCGCCAACGAGGGCTTTGCCCGGGCGGCGGCGGCCTGCTTCGCCGCCCAGCTGGACCCCACCCTGGACGAGGTGGCGGACATCAAGACCGCCGTCAGCGAGGCGGTGACCAACGCCATCGTCCACGCCTACCCGGACCGCCTGGGGCAGATCACCCTGCGCCTGCGGCTGTACGACGGCGGGGTGCTGGAGATTCAGGTGAAGGACGCCGGCGTGGGCATACCCGATGTGGAACAGGCCAGGACCCCGCTGTTTACCACCGGGGGAGAGGAGCGGTCCGGCATGGGCTTCACCATCATGGAGAGCTTTATGGACGGGTTGAAGGTGCGCTCCCAGCCGGGGAAGGGCACTGTTGTCACCATGCGCAAGCGGATCGCCCGCCGGGCGGGCGCCCCGAAGTGAGGGGGCTGGACGCCCCCGCCCTGCTGGAGGCCGCCCGGGCCGGGGACAACGACGCCTGCGAGCGGCTCCTCATCGACAACAGCGGCCTGATCTGGTCGGTGGCCCGACGGTACTACGGCCGGGGGGTGGACCCGGAGGACCTGTACCAGCTGGGCTGCCTGGGCTTTTTGAAGGCCGTCCGGGGGTTTGACACCGCCTACGGCACCCAGTTTTCCACCTACGCCGTGCCCAAGATCGCCGGGGAGATCCGGCGGTTCCTGCGGGACGACGGGGCGGTGAAGGTGAGCCGCAGCGCCAAGGAGAGGGCCATGGCCCTGCGCCAGCGGCGGCAGGAGCTGACCCAGCGGCTGGGCCGGGAGCCCACCGTGAGCGAGCTGGCTCAGGCCACCGGGCTGGAGCCGGAGGACATCGCCGCGGCGGACGCCGCCATGCTGTCGGTGGCCTCCCTCCAGGGGGAGAGCGGGGAGGACGGCTTCTCCCTGGAGGCGGTGCTGGGGGACGGGGGCATTGAGGAGGACCTGGTGGAGCGGCTCACCCTGCGCCAGGCCATCGACCAGCTGCCTGAGCGGGAGCGGATGGTGATCCTCCTCCGCTTTTATAAGAACCTCACCCAGGACCGGGTGTCCAAAGTGCTGGGGGTGAGCCAGGTGCAGGTGTCCCGCATCGAGCGGCGGGCGGTGGACCGCCTGCGGGAGGCGCTGACCGAATAAGGGCCGGGCGGAATGGCTTCCGTCCGGCCCGTTTGGTTTGTCAAGCGGCCTTTTCCGGCCCGGCCGCTTTCCCGGCGGCCCCGGGGGCGGCGCTTTTTTGGTCCGCCGCCGGAGCGGCCCGCCGCAGGGAGCGCCCCGCCGCCAGCACCAGCCCGGTGGCGGCAAGCACCAGGTAGCAGTTCAGGGTCCGGCTGAGGATCATGGCGGGGGCCACCAGGGCCTCGCCGTAGATGAGCCGGAAGCCCCGGAGGAACACGTTCTCCGCCGCCCCGGCGGAGCCTGGCAGGGGCAGGTAGCCCACGGCGATGGCGCACAGCGCCTGGAGGGCCATGATCTCCCCCAGGCCGAAGCCGGACAGCCCGAAGGCCCGGTAGACCACATAGGGCATGGCGTAGGAACAGGCCAGCTGGACCATGCTCAGGCCCACCACCTGGACCAGCAGGGCGGGAGCCCGGCGGATCAGCCCGGCCCCCCGGCGGTACTCGGCCAGGTGCTGGTCGGCCCTGGCCTCCAGCCCCGCCCGGTCCAGGGGGGGATACACCCGGGCCGCCAGGGCGATGCAGCCGTACAGCAGCCGCTTGGCGGGGCCGGGGAGGAACAGGAAGAGGAACATAAAGATGTCCAGCAGGGCAAAAATGGCCAGCCCCAGCCCCAGCAGCAGGCCCACCTGGCCGCCCAGGCGCTCGGTGAGTCCCCCGGCGGTGAACAGGGCGTATATCCCCCAAAGCATGGCGGCGGTGTTGTAGCCAATGGTGACCAGCAACATATCCAGCGCCCCGGAGGCGGCGGGGACGCCGTCCCGGCTCATGGCCACCACCTGGGCGGGCTGCCCGCCGGTGGCGGAGGGGGTGATGGTGCTGAAAAAGAAGCCCACGCTGGAGTAGTAGGCGCACCGCCGGAAGGGCTGGGCGCAGCCCAGGGCGCGGAGGATGGCGTGGGTGGCCTTGGCCTCGCAGCACAGGAAGAGGGCCATCAAGGGAACGCCCAGCAGCAGGACGCGCCAGTCGGCGCCGAGCAGGGCGGACGCCAGCTGGCCGGGGGTCTGCTGCTGGAAGATGGTGTGTACGGTCCAGGCCAGCAGGGCCAGCACCGCCCCGGCGCACAGCGCGTTTTTCAGCCGCTTTTTCATGCCGGAACCTCCTCGCCCGCCAGGGCCCGCACCACCGCGCAGGCGGCGGTGCGGCTCAGGTGATTGGCCATGGCGTCCATGGCCCGCTCCATGGCGGACAGGGCCTGGTCGTCATAAATGGTGTCCCGGATGGCGGCCAGGCAAGCGCTCTCCTCCTTGGCGGCGATGCGGGCCATGCCCCGGCGCACCAGGAAGCCGGCGTTCTCCTGTTCCTGTTTTAAGAAGGGCTGCCAGGCCAGAATGGGCAGGCGGGCGGCGATGGCCTCGAAGCAGGTGATCCCGCCGGGCTTGGACAGCATGAGGTTGGCCCGGGCCATATATTTCTCCACCTCGGTGGTGAAGGGCACCGCCTCAATGTTCTCATACTTTCCGTCCAGCCGTTGGAACAGCCTGTCGTTCCGGCCGGTCAGGATGGTGACATGGACGTTGGGCAGGGCGTTGAGGGCTTGGTAGAAGGAGTCCCGCCGGGGCATGAGCCCCAGGCCACCCCCCATGATGAGCAGCTCCCGGCGCCGGGAGCGGTCCCGGCGGGCGGGCCGGAACCGCCCGCTCACCGGGATGCCGGATACCACGACGGCTTCCGGCTCCACGCCCTTGGCGACGAGCCCCTGGCGGACGGACTCCTCCGCCACCAGGTAGCAGTCGGTGCCGGGATGGAGCCACTCGCTGTGGCAGGTCACGTCGGTGACACAGGTGACCAAGGGAATATCCGACGGGCCGTCCTCCTTGTACCGGGCCATGGCGGCGGAACAGATGGGGTGGGTGGACACAACCACATCGGGCCGGTACTCGTCCAGCAGCCGGTCCAGGCCGCCCAGCAGGATGTCGCCCCGCCCGTCGCCGGGGTCGTTGGCGGTGAGGTCATGGTAGATGTTGTAAAAAACCCCGCCGTAGGTGACAAGCACGTTAAACCACCAGTACATGGCGGGGGCCCGGTCGGGCAGAGCGTATTCAAACAGGTCGATGATATCGGCGCGGTGGCCGTCCTGAACCAGCTGCTCCCGGAGCGCGCTGGCGGCGGAGAGATGGCCCATGCCAAATTTACCTGTCAGGATGACGATGTTCATGAAGATTTCCTCCTCTTCCCCCAAAAGCGGAACGGCGCTTTCGCGGGGCCCCACGGCGTGTACGGCTTTCCCGTTTGACGAGCCTCATTATAGAGGAGAAATCTTCAAATTCAATGGGGAACCTTCTTAGGTTTTGGTAGGATTTTTCTTAAATAAATATTAAGACAACCAATATACCCGGATTTTGTCCCTATCGCTGAATTAGCAGGGCTATTTTGCACAAAAATGGCCGCTATAGTTTATTAATTTGACGCCTGTCTCCCATGGCCTGGTTCGTTTCGGCCTTCCCCGTCAGTCCTGGGAACCGGGAGCGGCATAATATGCGGCCTCAAAAACGCCGCCGTTATAATCGGATATTGCGGATTCACCGCCGCGGGACCGGCGGCAGTGGCACGATTGCGCGGGGCCTCCCTTGCCGTCCGGGGCGTTTCACCTCAATGATTTACAAAAAAGGCTGGCATTTCTCCCGGAAATGTGGTAACTTAGTGGGTAGACTGCGGACCTGGCCGGGGAGAACCCCTCCCCGGACCCATTTTACAAGGAGGAACACAGACATGGGCACTATGAACGGAAAGACTGTCATCATCACCGGCGCCGGCCGGGCTGTCCTCAGCGATGGGACCAGCTGCGGCTCCATCGGCTACGGCATTGCCACCGCCTTTGCCAAAGAGGGGGCCAATCTCGTCATCACCGGACGGAACGTGAAAAAATTGGAGGACGCCAAGGAGGAGCTGGAGCGGCTCTACGGCGTGAAGGTGCTCCCTGTCCAGGCCGACGTGTCCGCGGGCTCGGACAATAAGGCCGTGGTCCAGCATGTGGTGGACGAGACCATCCAGGCCTTCGGCCGCATTGACGCGCTCATCAACAACGCCCAGGCCTCCGCTTCCGGCGTGACCCTGGCGGACCACACCACCGAGCAGTTTGACCTGGCCGTCTACTCCGGCCTGTATGCCGCTTTCTACTATATGCAGGCCTGCTACCCCCATCTGAAGGAGACCCGGGGCTCTGTCATCAACTTTGCCTCCGGCGCCGGCCTCTTCGGCAACTACGGCCAGTGCGCTTATGCCGCCGCCAAGGAGGGCATCCGGGGCCTTTCCCGGGTGGCCGCCACCGAGTGGGGCCCCGACGGCATCAACGTGAACGTGATCTGCCCCATCGCCTGGACCGCCCAGCTGGAGAACTTCCAGAACGCCTATCCCGACGCCTTCAAAGCCAACGTGAAAATGCCCCCCATGGGCCACTACGGAGACCCCGAGACGGAGATCGGCCGGGTCTGCGTCCAGCTCACCCACCCTGATTTCAAATATCTCACCGGCGAAACCCTCACCCTGGAGGGCGGCATGGGCCTGCGGCCGTAAAAGGAGCCGCAAAAGAGCGCACACGCATAGCGTGTGCGCTCTTTTTCAATAATCCCAGTCCGCCGGGTCGGTGCTGGGAGGCCTCACTACCCCGGCTTCGGCGTACTGCTCGGCCAGATCCCGCTTCGGGTCGTATTTCACCTGCGTATCCGGGTACATCCGCTCCCGGCCGTACTCGTCCGTCACCAGGGCCGCGACGCAGTATACATGGTCCGGCTCCAGGGTCCACTCCCCCTCCAGCCGGAAGAACCAGCAGCGCTCATACCGTTCCCCCACCCGGTTTTCCGGCCGTTCCGCCCGCTCGTACCAGGCCAGCAGCTTCTGGTCCCGGAACAGGCCCACCCGGACGTCCGCGGCGGCGGCTCTTACCCCATCCGCCCACACCGGCTCCGGGTCGATCCAGACGTACTCCTCCACCTTGTTTCCCCAGCCCCACAGCCCGTTCTCGATGCTCAGGACCGGGAAGCTCTCCGTATACAGGTCAGTGAACTGGTCCAGCAGCTGGGTCTGCCGCTGGTTCTCCGTGAGAAAGGCCACCGACACGGATATGCTGTCGGTGAGCGGCCCGGTGACCCGGGCGGTGAAGGCGTGGTCCGCCCCCAGCACGCCGGGGACGGTGACGGTCTGGCCGCCGCTGTCCAGCAGGAATTCCGCCGCCATCCCCTCCACATAGGTCCGGGGCAGCGCCCTGGCCTCGACGGTCACGGTGTTGGCCCGGTAGTCCGTGGCGGCGACCTGGGCGCTCTGCTCCGCCGTCAGGTCGTTCTGCCGCTGGAGCACCTCCTCCACCCGGCTGGTGATGCCGTAGATCTGGCTGTTCACGTCGGAGCGGATGTTGGCCACTGTCATTTGCAGGTTTTGGTTCTCCTGGCGCATCTGGTCCAGCCGGGAGAACAGGTTGAAAAACACCCCGGCCAGCACCAGCCCCGCCAGCACCCAGGGCCACCGGCGGCGCTTGGGCTTTTTCTCCGGCTTTGGCCCGTCCTCTTCGCCGCCCGCCGGCTCCGCCTCCACCGTCTCCCGCAGAATGATGGTCTTTTCCGGGGGCTGGGCGGCCAGATACCGCTCCACAATCTCCTCCACCATGCGAAGCTGGTCCGGGGTGAGCTCCCGGGACTCCGCCCCCTCGCCCAGCAGCCAGTCGATGGACACAGAGAACTCCCGGCTCAGGTTCACCAGCTTCTCAATCTCCGGCAGGGCGGCGTCCGACTCCCATTTATAAATGGCCTGCCGGGACACCCCCAGCCGCTCCCCCAGGGCCTCCTGGGACAGGCCCAGCTCCTTGCGCTTCTGGGCGATGCGCTGTCCTACCGTCATGGGCTCCACCTCCTTTTCCTCCCCATCATAGCACGGTTTTCTCCCGTCAGGCCACCATTCCGGGGTTATTTTTTTGTCAACCGCAGGTTGCGGAGCATGGCCACAGGTTTACAAACGCTCCCGCAGACCGTTTTCCGTCAGCTCCAGCACCCGGGTGCACACCTGGTCCAAATACAGTCGGTCATGGGACACGCTGATGATTACCCCGGGGAAATCCGCCAGCACCTGCCGGATCACCGGCGCGGACAGGGGGGAGAAGTTGCGGGTGGGCTCGTCCAGCACCAGCACGTTGGCGCCGTTCAGCACCATGGACAGGAACAGCAGCTTGGCCCGCTGCCCCCCCGACAGCCCCGCCGCCGGATGCTCCATCTCCTCCGCTTTGTACTTCATATTGCCCAGCAGCGTCCGGGCCCGGGTCACATCGTCCTTATGCCCGGAAGGGGCCAGCAGCTCCACCGGGGTCCTGTCCCCCAGCAGCAGGTCGCCGTAATCCTGGGGCATATAGGCCGCCCGCAGGTCCGTCCGGGGCAGCAGCTCCTCCGCCACGATTTTCAGCAGGGTGGATTTCCCCGCCCCGTTGGGCCCGGCGATGCCGATCTTCTCCGGGCCGTCCACCCACAGCCGCACGTCCCGGGCCAGCACCCGCCCCCCCGCCTCCAGCGACCGCAGGTCCAGGCGCAGAGCGGTTTTGCCCGCCGGGAAGGCGGATTTCCCCTGGTCGAAGGCGGTGAGAATGGCCTCCTCCCACTCGGGCATGGCGGTCATGTCCTCCTTCTCCCGCTCGAAGCGGCGGCCCATGGCCAGCACCGTGTGCATCTTCTTTTTCAGCAGGCGCCCCTTGCCCGGGTTCTGACGGCTCACGGTGGCCAGCTGGTGCTCCACGCTGTCGTGAATCCGGCGGAAAGTCTCCATTTTCGCGCCATACTCCGCCCGCTCTTTCCGGGCCACCTGCTCCTGATGGGCAAAGCCCGCCTGCCGCCGCTCCACGTACTCTCGGTAGCCCGCTCGGACCACCGCGCACCGGGGCGCCGTCCGCCGCCGCAGCCGTTCCAGATGGATGACCATGTTGGCGGTGCGCTCCAAAAGCGTCTCATCGTGGGAAATGTACAGCACCGGCGCTTTACAGTTCAGCAGGAAGCCCTCCAGCCACTCCAGGGTGGCCAGGTCCAGATCGTTGGACGGCTCGTCCAGCAGCAGCACATCGGGGCCGTCCAGCAGCAGCAGGGCCAGCCGCAGCTTCACCCGCTCGCCGCCGGACAGGGTGGACATAGGGCGTCCGTCCCAGAACAGGTCCGCGGCCAGCCCCACCTGCCGGGCGGCCCGGTCCAGCGCCCTGGGGTCCGCCTCCTGAAAGGCGGGGGCCCGCTGGCAAAACTCCCATACCGGCAGCTCCAGCTCCTGCCGGGCCAGCTCCTGGGCCAGATAGCCCTTTCGAAGCCCCTTGTCCGCGACCTCCCCCGTCCACTCGGCGTAGGGCTCCACCAGGGCCGGGTCGTACAGCAGCTTGAGGACGGTGGACTTGCCGTTGCCCTCCTCCCCGATGATGGCCGCCCGGTCCCCGGGGGCCAATACGAAGGACAGCCCCTCCACCAGCGTGGCCAGGTCCTTTTTATGGGTGATGGTGAGATTTTTCACCTGTAACATACAAACCGCTCCCCTTTCGCGTCAAAAAATCCGTCCTCCCACAGCGGAAGGACGGATCACATGACGAAAAGGCAGGGACATCGTGTGTCTCAGACACACTGCCCCCGGTCAGCAAGCCGCCCTTCGCGCCATGAAAGCCCAGGCCCATCCAAAAAAATGGGCCTCAACCTATTTGTTCACAGCTTGAAGTTTGACTTACTTGCGCATTCTTTCACCCTTTTCATTGAAGCTGATGCCAGTATAGCAGAGTTTCCGGCGCTTGTCAACAGCAGCAGGGCGCAACAAAACGGATTATCCACCGCTGATTTAACTCTCCGTTTTCGCCCCGCCGGACGGGCGGAAAGCCGGCACCGCCTGGGGCCGCTGGACGTAGGCCGCCAGCGCGGCCAAGGCGTCCCGGCCCTGGGGGCGGAATACCATCCCCCCCTCCTCCACCCGGAGGTCAAAGCCCTCCCTGCCGCACGCGAACAGGGGCGCGCCGGAGACTGGCCGGGGGGACACCTCGTACCCCACCCGCTCCAGCGCAAGGGTGAGGGCGGCGGGCCCCTGGGCGCAGGCGGGGCCCTGCTCCCCCCGGTAGTCCCCCGCCCGGTGGGCCGCCCAGGCGGCGTCCGCCCCGGCGAGAAGATCCCATTCCCCCGTACAGGCGGAGGCGGGGCCTTCTGTCTCCGCTGGTGTAAAGGCGTCCCCCTTTTCATTCAGGAGGGACCAGGCCACATCAGCCCCCTCCTGCCGGATGAACAGGGATGCCGGAAGGCCGTAGAACTCCGCCAGCCACGCCCCGCAGGCGGCGCAGCTTCCGTCGTGGAACCGCACCTCCCCCCCAGCCAGGGCCGCGCCGCAGCCCGCCGCCCGGGCCAGCGCCCGGGCCAGCGATCCGCCGCCGCAGCCGATCAGCACCGGCCCCAGCCCTCCCAGCCGCAGGCCAAGCTCATAGAATTTCCGTCCCAGCTGTGTGCGCTCCATGGAAAGCCCCTCCCATTCGGGCCGGAGGCAAGCCCCCCCGGCCCCGTTTGGAACAAGTCTTCCCATTTTATGCGCGGATTATTCCCCCGGGCACTCCGGCCGGGCCCGGTACCGCGCCGCGGCCGCCTCCAGGCGGCTCCGAAACTCCTCCACCGCCCAGTCCGGCCCCAGCACCTCCACCCCCGTGCCCAGGCCGAACAGCCACCCCCACAGAGGCGGGCTGGCCACCAGGTCCACTGAAGCGGTGAAATACCCCTCCCCGTCGGGGATCAGGGACACGTCCAGCCCGAAGCGGTCGATGACCACCCCCGCCAGCCGGTCCTCGCACCGCAGCTTCAGGCGGCAGGGGGTGCCGGAGAACATTCCAAAGTGCTTCCGGGCGTAGCCCTCCGCCGTCCACTCCCCCTGGGGGTGGCCCTTCAGCCCGGTGAGGCTGATGTCCGCCATCTTGTCCACCCGGTAGTGGCGCACTTCCTTTCTCAGCTCATCCCAGCCCGCCAGGTAATAGTTCTCGCTGTCCCAGATCAGGCCGTAAGGGGTCAGGCGGTACCGGGCCCCATCCCGGCGGAACACCCGCTCCCGCCGGGCGTTGTACTCAAAATAGCGGAAGGTGACCACCTTATTGGCGGCAATTGCCCCCTGGAGCTTGTCCACATTGTAAAAAATGCTCTCGTTCATGGTCTTGACCCGCCGGTCCACATACACCTGCCGCTGGA
>CAMNQF010000058.1 GCA_946548895.1 uncultured bacterium
TGGACATCCAGGGTGCAAACCTGTTCTTCCAACTCATTGCCAGACGGTATGAGAAGACGTCCACCGTCTTTACCTCCAACAAGACCTTCTCCCAGTGGAACGAGGTCTTTGCCGACGTTACCATTGCCTCCGCTATCCTGGATCGGGTTTTGCACCATTGTACCGTGATCAACATCAAGGGCGAGTCCTATCGGCTCAAAGAACGTAAAGAATTTATGCGCCAGAAACAGCAAATCGTGAACACTCTTTTTGAGCAAGGCAGTACCTGATTTTTGTTACCCCACGCCGCCGAAAAATGACAAAATTTCTTCGGCGTTTTCTTACAATTTCATATCGGCGTTGACAGGAGCGGAACCGGGAACTGGAAGTACGTATCGTGGACGCTTACACGAAGGACTGACGGCAGATGAAAAAGCACCGCACAGCCATAAGGCCATGCGGTGCGTACATAAAGGTATCACATTTAGGCATATCAGGTTAGCTGGGGTCGTCCAGGTCAAGGCCCAGGATAAATTCGTTTGTCAGCCCATATCGGCGGCAAGAGTCTGGTCGATGAGCTTTTGCAGCGTCTCCGCCTGCTTCTTTTCCGTGATGGCGCCTACGATGGGGTCACCCACGATATTGCCGTTGCGGTCAACCACATAGGTGGTGGGGTAGGCAAAAATGTTTGTAGTGAACTTTCCCGCCTCGCCGTCGGAAGCGAAATACACATTCTGGTAGGTCACGCCCTTCTTGGCCAGTACATCTTTTGCTTCGGAAATTGCCGCTTCATCGCCATCCAATGTGAAGGTGTTGACACCGATGAGTGCGCCGCCCTTCTTCGCAAGCTCCTTGTTCAGTGCGTCCAGCTCGGAAAGCTCGCCCACGCAGGGATTGCAGGTGGTGAACCAGAAATTCACCACGGTGACGGCGTTGGCGGAGAACAGCTCGTCGCTCTTCACCGTGTTGCCATCCAGGTCCTTGCCCTCAAAGGCGGGGAATTTCTGCATGCTGCCGTCATCAGGCGGCGTGGTCATGTCGCTGCCCGCGGGCACGCTCATAGCGCCATCCGTAGATTGCTGTGCCGCCTCGGGGTACTTTTTCTCTATCATGGTCAGCTTGTTTTCAATCTCGCGGATCTTCTTCGCCGCCTCCTTGAGCAGTTTCAGCTCATCCTCCGTAAACTGATCTTTGGAACCTTCGATAGTGTCCAACAAGAACTCACCATAGTTTTTGCCGTCCTCCTGCATGGTCATGCCCTTGTCGGCCGCCATGAAAACCTTCTCCCAAAGCGCTGTGTCCTCCGAGAGAATGGCATTTTCCTGCGCCATCAGCTCCTTGTGCATGGCAACCGCTTCCTCGGCATTCTTCGGTTCGCTGCTCATTCCGTCCATTTTGTCTCCGCCCTTTGTGCCGCAGGCTGCCAGAGAGAGCACCATCAGTGCAGTAAGCAGCAGCGCCAGAATTCTGCCGGCAGTATTCGTCCTATTCATCTTCATTCGTTTTATTCCTCCCTGTTATTGTTGTTTGTCTGTAGCGTTTCCGCTGCTTTTGCCTTATCTTTACCGTCTCCGAAGCCGTAGCGGAAGCACACGGCTTTCGTCGGACAGGCGCGGATGCACATTCCGCAGCGGATGCACTCGGTATGGTTGGGCGTTTTCGTCACATCCACATCCATCTTGCAGGCTCTGGCGCATTTCCCGCAGGAGATGCACTTATTCTTATCCACCTTCATCTGGAAGAGGGACACCCGGTTGAACAGCGCGTAGAACGCGCCAAGCGGGCAGAGCCACTTGCAGAACGGTCGGTAGAACAGTACGCTCAGCGCAATCACCGACAGCAGGATGCTGAATTTCCATGTAAACAGCTTGCCCAGCGCCGCCCGGATGCCGGAATTGGCAAGGGACAGCGGGATGGCTCCCTCCAGCACGCCTTGGGGGCAGAGGTATTTGCAGAAGAACGGGTCTCCCATGCCAACATCGTTCACAAGGAACGCCGGTAGCAGGAAAACCATCACCAGCAGGACAGCGTATTTCAGGTATGTCAGCGGCTTCAGCCTCTTTGTGGAAAGCTTCTTAGTGGGGATTTTGTGCAGCAGCTCCTGAAACCAGCCAAAGGGGCATAGAAAGCCGCAGATAAAGCGCCCCAGCAGCACGCCCAGCAGAATGAGGAAGCCTGTGATATAGTAGGAGAAGCTGAACTTGGAAGACCCCACCACCGCCTGAAACGCCCCGATGGGGCAGGCCCCGAACGCCGCCGGACAGGAGTAGCAGTTCAGCCCAGGCACGCAGACGGTCTTCCCCGCCCCCTGATACAGTCCACCCTTGAGAAAGTTCGGCAGATGCAGGTTGGTCAGCAGCGTCGCCCCCGCCTGAATCCAGCCCCGGAAGCGGGACATGGTCTGTGAAATGCCTGAAAACTTTTTACCCAATGCCCACACACTCCAGACATAATTTGATTGCTTTGCTCAGCACTGTCGCCGCCTCGCCCCGCCAGACACCAAAGCACAGCATGGCGGCTCCGGCCATCAGCAGCACGATCTGCGCCGCGGCCTTTTTTTCGCAGCTCATTTTTCATCACCCTTTTCGATTTTCTGCCCCCATCATAGCGCGGGAGAGTTAAAGTCTCTGTTAAGAACGAAAACTTAACGCAAACTTTATCTGTTTTTGCTATAATGAAAGCAACACAAAAACGAAGAAATAAAAAGGAGGGCTCTCATGCACCTTTTAGTAATTGAAGATGAACGCGCCTTGTGCGAGACCATCGTTCGCAGCCTGCGGCGGCTGGCCTACAGCGTGGACTACTGCTATGACGGCGAAAAGGCGCTGGCGCTTCTGGGCGTGGAACGATACGATCTGGTGCTTCTTGATCTGAATCTGCCGAAAAAGGACGGCATGACGGTGCTGCGCACCCTGCGGCAGACTGACCGGGAGACGCGGGTGCTGATCCTCTCCGCCCGCAGTGAGGTGGAGGACAAGGTTGCGGGGCTGGACGCCGGGGCAAACGACTATCTGGCAAAGCCCTTCCACTTGGCTGAGCTGGAGGCCCGCATCCGCAGCCTGACATTGCGGCAGTTCACCCAGCAGGATGTGCTGCTAAGCTGCGGAGGCCTGACCTTTGACACCCGCTCCCGTACCGCCACCGTCAACGGGCAGACGCTGACGCTCACCCGGAAGGAAACGGGAATCCTGGAATACCTGATGGTGCATCAAGGAAGGCCAGTAAGTCAGGAGGAGCTGATGGATCACGTTTGGGACAATAGCGTGGACAGCTTCAGCAATTCCATTCGCGTCCACATCTCCGCCCTGCGCAAAAAGCTCCGCGCCGTGCTGGGCTATGACCCCATCCGCAACCGCATCGGCGAGGGCTATCTGATGGGAGGCGAGGAGGAATGAAGCGGCTTTCCCTGCAGTGGCGCATCACGCTGATGTCCGTCCTGCTCATCAGCATCACCTGCGTGGCCATGAATTTGCTGCTGTGCTCCTCCGGTGTGTACTATATGGACACCATTGCGGACAGTTTACAAGGCGGCGGCGCGGTGATCCTGAATGATGGCGGCGCGGCGAGCTTTGACCCGCAGTTCATAGCGCCCAACGAGGAGTTGATCATCGTCGTCGATGGGGTGCAGGGGCGCTTCCGCACCACCAACTGGTACATCACGGCGGCGGTAACGCTGCTCAGCGGCATCCTCGCCTATTTCGTCAGCGGACGCGCTCTCAAGCCCCTGCGCAGCTTTACCTCGCAGGTGGAGCAGGTGCAGCTGAACAATCTTTCCGATATGAGGATCGATGAAGATGCTATTTCGGAGTTCCGGCAGCTGAGCCGCTCGTTCAACCAGATGCTGGAGCGGCTGAACAACGCCTTTTCCGCCCAGCGGCAGTTCACCGGCAACGCCGCCCACGAGCTGCGCACGCCACTGGCACTAATGCAGGCGCAGTTGGAGCTGTTTTCCGCGGAGCATCCTGATGTGCGACCGGAGACGGCGGAGTTCCTCACGCTTTTGCGTGAGCAGACGGAACGGCTGATACAGATGACCAGGACACTGCTGGAGATGAGCAATCTGCGGCAGGTGGCGCGGAACGAGCGGATCCAGCTCGCTCCCATGATCGAGGAGATCTTCACAGATCTTGCGCCGCTCTCAGATAAGCTCGGCGTCACGCTGACGGCGGAGGGCGACGGCATTATGACCGGCAGCGATGCACTGATCTACCGGCTGATCTTCAACCTGACGGAGAATGCTGTCAAGTACAACCGGCCGGGCGGCTCGGTACGGGTTTCTGTCACTCAGGAGTTGGAAAAGCTCCTGCTCCGCGTCTCCGACACCGGCTGCGGCATCCCGGAGGTGTATCAGCGCAGTATCTTCCAGCCCTTCTTCCGGGTGGACAAGTCTCGCAGCCGGGAATACGGTGGCGCAGGACTGGGGCTCTCACTGGTATGGGAGATCGCCGATCTCCACGGCGGCTCCGTTTGGGTAGAGAAAAGTTCGGAGAAGGGCACTACCATTGCGGTGGGGTTGCCAACGCAACAATCAACGAAGCCCTAAAACCCTTTTATTCGTTTTTCGCCGCTTCGCTTGCCGCCCTGCGGCGTTCCTCTCTGTATGGGGCGGTCAGCCGGAAAGAGAAGCGTCCCTTTTCAATCTCAAATTCCTTGCAGCCCGTGTCCGGGTCTACGTCCGTCAGCTTGCAGACGGCAGGGTGTTTGCGGCTGTATGCGGTCAGCCTGTTTTTGAGGTCGGTGTTGTGGGTGCGGATGAAGATGGTGGGGTCTTTCTCGTCAAAATAGATTTCGGTGGTCTTTTCCTGCTTGGTAAGTCCTGTTCTCATAGGCTTATCCTTTCTGCGGCTCTGTCACGCAATAGGCTGTTCTTCTTCAGCAGGTGCAGTCAGGCATGGAAAATAGTAATCGCCAATCAGCTCATACCGCAAACCGTTTTTCTCGTTAAAAATGTACTTGTCCATATTGAAATCCTCAGCTATAATATATTCGCACATACGTCACAGTTCCCCGATTGCCACACGTTGTCATATCCTGTTGTTGGATTTTCTTGCCCTTGCTTTTGCCCTTATGAGCGGTCAGGGCAAGGGTAAACTTGTGTGAAACCGAATAAAGAGATAAGGCGAACACACTACGAAAAATCCTTTGTTCTCAAGGCTTTTGGAGGACTTTATTGAATACCTATGGCGAGCGATAATGGTATTGTTTCAGAATACTCTTACAGGGGATCAGCATTTTAATTTTCACCATCGCTTCAGGTTTTAGGTGAAGAACATTGACTCCATTAGCCAAAGGCGAAATCTGTTTGCTCAGTCTGCCATAATGTAATGCAGAATATAGAAAAAGGCCGTCCGTCAATTTAGGTATAAGCTTAATTAAATCCATAGAGAATATCATTTTTTCACCCATATTTGGAACTAATGCAACATGACCTACTAAACGCCGTTCCTGTGTCATATCAGTAACGCCCATAATCACATCGCCTGCAGAAAGCGTTTGATTTTCTTTATATTGGCCTATAAATCGTTTCTCCGCATTGCGATTATAGCCACCAAATGAGCAGATATTTTTCAGATTTGCCATTAAGACGCCAATCGCATCTGATAGTTCTTTGGATGTGTACGATTTGCCCCTCACATAGTCAAACACTTCAGAAAGCGGCTTATATGCCCACCCCACCGGTACTCCATCCACAACAGGGGTTGTCTCATAGCCGGGGAAGCGCAGATCGACAAACCACTCCTTATACAGCCGCTGGGCCGCTTCCTCCAGCAGCTTGATCTGCTTTTGGTTGTTTTCAATGAGGTTGTCGTAAGCGGAGAGAATGCCTATAATACGTTTCTGTTGTGTTATCGATGGCAACGGAATTTCAAGAGCTTTGATAGATACAATTGGTACCGCCTTTTGGGCAGTTCCTTTGGCAATAGCATCTATTTTTCCTTGCCCCTCATAGGATTTGACCCAATAAAGCAAAAACTCAGGCAGTAGCTTTTCATCAAAATCTTTGAGCCACGTTAAATTGCCATCTGCAAAATAGAATCGGTCTGTGGCACTATAAATGTATGGAACACCATAAGTGCCTCTGGTTGTAATCAGTAAGTCGCCTGTCTCTGGAACCCCAAATTGTTTTTTTACCTGTTCATAAAGTTCTTCACGGATATAATCACACTCTATTACTTCGTGCCCATTTACTTTTTGGATAATCTCTTTTGAGCAATAAAATGGTACACCGGAATTGCTGCGCTCAGACAAATGAAATCTCTTACTTGAGGTGACAGTACAGTGTTCACCGATTGTTGTCTTTTCCCATTTCACAGCCCCATCTCCTCCCAATTCCTGGAGATGGTCTCCATCAGCTCATTGGATTCCCTTTGCAATTCCAGCAGTTCCCGGTGGATCTCCCCCATCCGCTGGACAAAATCCACCCCGTCGTCCTCCGCCGGGGCCACGCCCACATAAGCGCCGGGAGTCAGAGACCAGCCCTTTTCCTCAATGTCGGCCAAACTCGCCGCCTTGCACAGCCCCAGCACGTCCCGGTACTCGCCGTCCCAGAACTTCTCATAGAGCCAGACGGCCTCCTTCGCGGTGGCCAATGTCTCCTCCAGCGCCGCCAGCCGCCCATCATAGTCCGCCTGCACCCTCTTTTTCTCCCGCTTGGGGGCCTCCGCCACGTCCTGCTTCGCCTCGTCCCGCAGGGCCTCGATCTCCCTGGAGAGTTCCTCCGCCCGCTGCTCGAAGGGCGCACTGCCCAGCGCCGCCCGGTATTCCTCCAGCAGCAGCCTGTATTTCTCGGTCTCCCCCCGATACAGCCAAACGATGGCGTTGAGGTTTTTGAGTTGCCACTCGCTCCACTCGTTCAGGGTGCGATCCACCACGGTGTAGTAGTTCCGGGCGTCGATGAACAGCACCTTGTCCCGCAGCTCCTCCGGCTTTCCCTTGTCGAAGAACCACAGGGAGCAGGGCAGGGACTTGGTGTAGAAAAAGTTGTTGCCCACACTGACCATCACGTCCACATGGCCGGACTCCACCAGCTTTTGCCGGATATCCTTGTCCTTGCCGGAGCTGTCTGTGGCGGAGGAGGCCATGACAAAGCCCGCCCGGCCCCGCTCGTTCAGGTAGGAGTAGAAATAGGAAATCCAGAGGTAGTTGGCGTTGCCCACCTCCTTGGCCTTGTTGATGGAAGGAAGGCCGAAAGGCAGACGGCCCGCGCTCTGGGCGGACTCCGAGTTGACCTTGTCCACGTTGAAGGGGGGATTCGCCATCACATAGTCACAGCAGCCGTCCAGGTTGTGTGCGTCGTGATAGAAGGTGTTGGCCTCATCGCCGGATTTGATGATTCCGTTGAGCCCGTGAACCGCCATGTTCATCAGGCAGAGCTGGGCGTTGTACTCCACCTTCTCCTGCCCGTAAAAGGTCATGGCGGAGTTGGCCTCCATGCCGGCGGCGTTGACGAAGTCGCCGGTCTGGACGAACATACCACCGCTGCCGCAGGCGGGATCCAGCAGTACGCCGCCCTGGGGCTCCAGAACGTTGACGATCATCTTGACCAGGGACTTGGGGGTGAAAAACACACCATCGTCCTGGGCGATATTTTTGGCAAATTTGTTGAGGAAATATTCGTAGATGCGGCCAATGATGTCGCCGTCCACCTCATTCAGGGCGCTGTTGTTGAAGATGCGAAGCAACTCGGCCAGCAGCTCATCGGAAAAGATGGTATAGTCTTTGGGCAGGACGCCCACCAACTGCTCCGACTGGGCCTCCACCAGCTCCATGGCGTTGTTGACCACCTCGCCCAGGCTGTTCATGGTGTGGCCGCCCTGGTTAGTCAGGCCTGCCGACGCAATATTGGCGGGGAGATTCACCAGGTATTCGTACTGCGCCTCTCTGGGCAGGAACAGGGCACTTTTGGAGACGAAATCACTGGCCTCCACAGGCATGACCCGGCCACCGCGCACGGGGCGGTTTTTTAGGATCTCCGTTTCTACCAGCTTGAAGCGGCTGTAGGCATAACGCAGGAAAATTAGACCCAGCACTGGCATACAGTATTGGTTGGAGGTCAGCTTGGATCCGGCTCGGAGCAAATCGGCGGACTCCCACAGATCGGCTTCTAATTTTCTGATGTTTACCATAGGAGTCACGCCTCCAAAATCCTTGGTTTTACAGCTTTTGACACGGTAAAATAATCATAGCATGGATCAAACGATTTGTCCATTGGAACCAGGCCATGTGTATAAATAAGATTTCAAGACAGAGTTCTCTTTACGTATGGGAGGAGAATCCGTGTGGGTACCGCTTGTATTTCGCGACCCGCTATGGTACACTAATTTTAAACCAATCGTGGATTTTGGGGGAGAAGGATGCCCTGTGCTGACAAATCAGGAAGTGAAAAAGGTCGTTGGGGACTTATGCGGCAGCGTAGCGTCTTTGTTCCCTCAAAATAAGATTGAAGCCATCCTGTTTGGATCCTATGCCAGAGGCGACGCGGGGCCGGGGTCAGATATCGACGTGCTGATCCTTGTGGACGCATCACGCCAGGACATATCGGCGCGGAATTGGCAGGTGGGGGATCTGGCCGCGGAGCTTTTGCTTGACTATGGGGTTGTAGTGTCCCCCATTGTGGAAAACCGAACCTATTTCAACAAGAACGTGAACATATTGCCATTTTATCGCAATGTCGAGCGGGAAGGGGTGCGGCTGGGTGCTTAACCTGAAAGGGATCCATTTGCTGGTGAGAGTGCCTGTCAAGAATCGTCCTGTCTGATTACAGCGTGGTAAAATTTTCCCTGTTCCTCTCCGAAAAGCAGAAAGGGCTTCGCCAACTGGCGAGGCCCTTTTGTCATTTGATTACATAACCGACAACAAATACGCCTGAAGCACTTGGAAACGCTGTGGTCAAGCACTGCTATACCCTCACTCCGCAATACGGTACTTCTGTAGTTTCCCGGAACCCTCTTTGATCAGCAGCCCCTTTTCTACCATATCCCGCAGGATCAAAATGGCAGTTGCCTGGGAGACCTTTAATGCGCCCTCCACATCCTTTCGGACGATATACCCCCGCTTCTCGGCCAGACGCAGAAGGATCTCCTGACGATCCACTTTACCTTCGACTTTCGCGGGAGTAGCCACATCCTTGCGCTCGCCTGCGTAATTGCTGTTGGGCAGCGTGATCTTGAAAGCATTGTCGGTGACTTCAAACTGCGGCTTTACAGCGCAATCGGCGTAACTCTCATTGATCTTCAAGATACCCGTACCGTAAGCCTCGATCAAGTTCAGACGGTAGAACACATTGGCCAGATTCTGATTGCGGAGCGCAGACACACCCAGCATAATGTCATCAAAGGTCAGGCCGCGAACCAAACCGCCGATGGTCACGAACTCGATGCGGTCGTCAAAGATGCTGATCAGCGTGGAACCGCTGAAGCTGTAGTCGCGGTGGGTAATGGCATTGAGCAGTGCTTCACGCAGGGCTTCGCCGGGATAATCCCGCTTGTCAATGCGATCCAATCCTTCAAACTCCGCACGGGTGCGGTTGAACTGATCAATGTAGGAATAGGCGTCCTCCAACTGCGTGAGCAGAGAGCCGGTGAGCTCTTTGCGGTCACGGAACACGCTTTTTCTGCTGCCATTAAAGACAGCCATTTTGATTGTATGAACACACTGATCGGACAGCAGCATACCAAGATTAGTGTAAGTGCCATCGGAGCCGATGATATTCAATGTGCGCTTTTGCTGATCCCCGAAGGGCAGATTGCGTTTGGCAAAATAGTTTTCCGCCTTCTCAAAGGTAAGCTGTTGATTGATGGAGCGAGCGTCCTCATAACGGTCACCGCTGGTCTCCTTGATCATATTCAAGATCGCACTTTCCGAAGCGGGAACGGAGGAGGAACTCTGGCGTACATATACGCCTTCAGGGCGGATGCCCTTCCCGGCGAGGTAATAAGGGCGGGCGGTGCCTCGCTGCACCGTTAAAACAACAACAGGCTTCCCTTCCATCGTTTCAACAGCGCACTCGGTAAACATGGTAACGTCCGGGCGAATGGAGTCCCGAATCATGTTGGTGATGCGCAGGACGGTTGCGTCTGTGCTTCCCACACCATAAACGCTTCCGTCATCATTTATGCCAACATAGATCTTGCCGCCGTCTGTATTCGCAAAGGCGACAACTGCGTATTTGATATCGTCCGTATACTCACGTTTTAATTCCGTGGTCATGCTCTCAATCATAAAGCATCTCCGTTCTAATAATCATTCTGATAATTATTATAACAGCTATTAGAGAAAAATCAAGAGCGAACGGACGATACATTTGTATTATGTTGTCGACTGATCTGTAAAATGGGCAAAAAATTTGGCGGTTGCTCATTTCAATTGATAGGAGCAGCGCCGGTTGGAAATGCTGTAAAGAAGCATTCCCCTATGATTACAGCGTGGTAAAATTTTCCTTGTTTCCCCTTTGACAGCAGAATGGGCTTCGCCGGTTGAAAGCGAGGCCCATTTCCCGTTTGACCACATAACTGACCACAGATGCGTCCGGAACACTCGGAAGCAACACAACTAAGCACCATTAGAAAGCAACTGGAACCGAACAGAAGCGACTAAAAAGTGCCATAAATAACGCAAAAAAATTCCATTCCGGCGTTGACGTGCGGGAGGTCACAGGTTCGAGTCCTGTATCGTCCACCACAAATCCGCTTGAAACTGTTGGTTTCAGGCGGATTTTTCTATTTTCCATCACTTTTTTGCGGCATTGATTTTTTGGGTTTTGGCTTTGACCACATAAATGACCACAGACAGAAAAAATCTGCCCCCGGCTGGGGGGCAGATTGGGTGGTTGGTTTGGACAGCACCGCGGGATGTCCTTACTGATTACAGCGTGGTAAATCTTTCTCAGTTCTCACACGAGGAGATCCATTTTTCTCGTTCCCCTCGCTTTCTTTTGTACTGCCAGCGCCATAGCCGCTTCCCACTTCCCCTCAGCGGCCAAATACCTTGCCTCCGCAACCTCCACTTTCATCTGCTGGATCAGCTCGGTCAGCTTTTCCTCGCATTTGGCCTCGGTGCCAGCATAGATACTGCGGGAGTGGATTTTCCCATCGGGCCACTTGGGGGAGAATTTTCCCTCCCATAGATGGTCGTTGATCTGCGTCACACAGCCCGTCCCGGATTTGCGGATTTTGCCCCCGTAGGGTTCAAAGGGGGCCGCCGAACGAGTGTCAGACGCTTGGGTTGGTAAACCCGTTCTGGGCTCATTGGATGGCTCACATTTGCCAATTCCCCGGTCAATTTTTGCCGCCGCCGTCTGCCGCATGGCGTCGGTGACGTGGGTGTAGATATTCAACGTGGTCTTTGCGGAAACGTGCCCGATGATGGTGGACAGGGTTTTCACATCCAGTCCGTTTTCCAGTGCCGTGGTTACGAACAGGTGGCGCAGATCGTGGAAGCGGACTTTTCTGCACCCCGCGTGTTCCAGGATGGTCTGGAGCCGTTTCCGAACGGTAGCCGGGTCGAGGGGCGAGTCCTCCTTTGCCGGGGAGGGGAACATCCAGCGGGAATCCACCCCCTGGTGGTACTCCTCCAGCACACCCACCAAAGCAGATGGCAGCACAATAGTACGTAGGGCGGCTTTTGTCTTGGGGGCCGATACCAACAACTCCCCGTTGGCCCGATAGACCTGGCGCTGGATGCGAAGTTCCCCGGTGTTGAAGTCCAGATCATCCCATTGGAGGGCCAGCACCTCGCCCCGGCGCAGGCCTGTGGCCAGTTCCAGAAGGAACAGCTCGTAATACCCTTCCTTCTTGGCCTGGATCAGAAACCTCTGCATTTCCTCCCGCGTCAGCAGGTTCATGTCTTTGAGGGCCTGTCCGGGGAGTTTGCAGTCGGCGGCTGGGTTGATGCGGATGAGACCGTCCACCACGGCGCGGTCCAATGCCGTAAGGCATCGGGTGTGACAGGCACGAACCATACGATCCGAGAGGCCATCGCCGTAAACCTGGGTGCGGATCAGACGACCGTTTTTCTTTATCTGTGCATAAAATTGCTGGAGGTCGTTGGCGGTCAGTTTGGACAGTGGGATATCGCCCAGTGCGGGGATAATGTGCTTATAAATACTGTTTTCATAGTCAAGCTGCGATTTGGGCCGCAGCTTAGGTTTAGAGTAGTTTTGATACCAAAAGTCCAGCCACTCGCCAAAGGTCATATCCGGCTGGATCTTTTCTGTTGGCTGCCCGGAACAGGTTTCCTGCAAGGCTTTTAGCTTGTCCAGACACGCCGTTTTTGTCTTTGCCAGTACATTTTTGGTAATGGGAAGGCCCTTGTCGTCGTAGCCCACCACCATCCGGCCCTCCCAGCGCCCGTCTTTTCTCAGGTGGACGCTTTCTTCGCCTCGTTTTCTGCGTTTTGCCATGGTTTCAGCTCCTTTCCGAAGATATCCTCCATGAAGTTCCCCACAATGGCCGCCGCCTGCTTCTGCATATCGCCGGTGACGTGGGTGTAAGTGTTCAGCGTGAACGTGGCATCAGTATGGCCCAGGATGCCGGACAGGGTTTTGGCGTCCACCCCGCTGGCCAGCGCATGGGTGGCGAAGGTGTGACGCAGTCCGTGGAAGGGGATGCTTTCGGTGATCCCAGCTTCACACAGCAGGGATTTCAGACGCCGGTAGGCCGCATCGGGAGAAACGGGCTGCTCTGGCTTGAGAGGATTGGGGAAGATCCATTTGTCGGGAAACGCCTTCTGGCGCGCCCGGAGCATATCCGCCGTACTCTGAGGGAGCATAATCTTGCGCTTTCCTCTCCCAGTTTTCGTTTCGCCCGTTTCAAACCCACCGCCTGCCTCTTTGTGCAGGGTGCGGCTGATCTGCAACGTACCCGTTTCAGGATCAAAGTCGCACCATTGGAGGCCACAAATCTCGCCCCGGCGCAGGCCGGTGGTGAGTTCGGTGTAGAAGAAGTCATGCCAGAAGGGGTCAGCTTTGATGGTGTCCATGAATTTGTCCAGCTCCCTGTCCGTGAGGACGCGCTTGGCCGGGCTGTCCGCTTTCGGCATCGTCAGCCCCTCGGCGGGATTGCGGGGAATGATGTGGGCTTTCACTGCGTCCCCCAGGGCGCGGTGGAGCATGGTGTGGATGCGCCGAACTGTATTGGCAGAGAGTTGGCGGCCATGCTCTGGGTGTTCCCGCACGCGCCCCTCTTTTTTCAGCTTGGTGTACAACCGCTGGATATCCGCTGAAATGATGGAATTCATTTTCTTGTTCCCCAGGCGTGGCTTGATATACTGCTCGGCGTACATCCGATAACCGCTCATCGTGCTTTCCCGCAGACGCGGAGCGGCGTACTCGTCCAACCAGCGATCCAGCCACTGGGCCAGCGTCATGCGGCTGTCCTCACACAGTTCCACATCCCGGAAGACTTCAATATTTTGGTGGAGCTTGGGTAGAAGGGCTTTCTGCGTGGGTGCGAGGACATACTGGAAGATAGGATCGCCGTCCTCCTTGTGCCCCACTACGATCCGCCCCTCCCAGCGGCCATCGTCACGTTTGCACACCATTCCGTCGCCGGATGGTCTGCGCTTCGCCATGGTCAATCACCTCCATTCCTGATGTCACCATCGTTTTCGTCCATGCACTCCATCACGATTTTGGCGCCCAACCGAAAACCCAGAATGAAGTTTTCCATGGCGGTGATGCTGTCGATTTCCTGTTGTGATTCGATGAGTTTTGCCAAGATTGCTTGTCCGGCATCATCAAGCAGTTCCGTGAGCTGGTTTTCGAAACGAGTTACCCGGTCTGTTGCCCGCTTCAATTCCGAGTTGGGTGCCATGTCCTGTACGTTGGGTGCTATATTGCCATAGTAGAGATCTTCCAAAGTGTTTCGCATTGTTCTCGCCTCCTGTAGCGACACACCATACCACAGGCCGGCGGAAATAGCCATGGCAAACAGGAAGAATTATCAGTTCAGACACAACTTTTTGGGCTTCGGGTGAGGGCTTCTTCTTTGGAGACAGCGGTGCAACTTACGTCTTTGCTAAAGCGGCCCTCAAAGGGGCCCACACCGCGTTTCATTTGCGGGAGGTGTACGGATGCCACTTGATTCGTAAGATGGGCACAAACCGCCGCACAGGGACCAACACGGGCGAAACACTTGGGCGGCGCTCCGCAGGTGTGGAGCACCGCCCGCTTTTGTTTGAGAACGCCTATTCCGGATAGCGTGTGTACAGCGTATACCCAAGCTGCTCCTCCAGCCACCACTTGAAGTACTGCCCGCCCCAGCGGGCATGGTTGTTGAGACCGCTCTCGGTGACCTTGACGTACTCATCAGTTTTACTAATCACAACTACCACATGGCCATTGCTGCTGTTATCGTAGCGGATCAAATCCCCGGAGCGGATCTGCTCCCAACTTGGGTTGTTTACCCTCCGCCAGGGAAGGCTACCAAACGCGGCGTCGGAACACAGCGTGGCCCAGCCGGAGCAGTGGGTGCCCCGGTGGTAGGGCCCGCCGCTGGTGGAGCGGTAGGGCGTGGGGAACTCTGTCCCGGTGGGGTAGGTCTGTTTCAGTTGCGCCAGGACGGCCTGTACGCTTTCTTCTGTGAGACCAAGTGCCGTAGCTGATGTTTCTTCCTGGTAAGGCTGGGTGCTGTCGATGTAGACAGAGTTGGTAGCGGCATCATAGGTCACGCCGAAGTCCACCGCCTGGCCGATATCCCGGAGCTTGACAAAATTATTCCCATGGATGTGGTACGCTTCAAACCACATCTGCTGCCCATCCACGTAGAAGGTCTGGGTGGTGGGTGTGGCGGTGAGCTGCTGGACGGCGGCACTGGCGGTGCCGCTCAAAGCGAGATCGGTGAGGATGCCGAGCCCCATAAATACTGCTTCCCGTTTTCTGCTCATGTTGTGACGCTCCTTTCGGTGTTGTTGTGTCCGTGGCAAACACAACCATGCCGAAGGAGTGCCCGGAAGTCAAGAACAATCGGGGAACCGCATGGAGAAAAACTACGGCGTGAACGAAGCACTTTGCACAGCGGGGGTGTTCCTATTGTTTTCTGTGGCGCAGATTTTTGTGGGATCATAGCCTTGGACTTTTTCAAAAGCAAATAGCTTGTAGCTGAACATCCTTTGAGGTATACTGGTCGTAACTTGTTCTACGGGAGGTTGTTGCTGTGAACCAAGCTGCTATTGAACACGCCATCCGTACTGCCACTGCTTCATTAGAGATGGAAGGTTTTGTTGTCAATCCTGATCATGCCGCCCCTTGCCGGAAAATGCTGGCTGGCGAGATTACGCTGGAAGAATATTTTGCCCAGGTTATACCCAAAGAAATTGGGGGCGACTGAGCTGGAACTTGGCGGTCTGCGCGGGAAGCTGCTTGTTTACAGTACAGCAACTTTTGTGTGGGGTCACATGGTCATGCCGCTCCAGCCCGGTTCCTCGTGATCGTCCGGCTTATGGCCCATGGCGATTTTCTTCTCCTGGATCTGGCGGAGCTGTTTGCGGTCAATGTGTATCCCGGGCGGCGCTGGCGGCGGGGTCTCCCGGATAATCTGGGCCATCGCGCAGAGAAGATGGGTGGCGCAGAGCAGGACGGATGGATCGCGCTCCTGTTCCATGTGATCCAGAAAGAATTGCGCGTACCCATGGCCCTGCTCTGCAGCCTGGTTGAACTAATACTCGGCTGAGGCATAGTCTTGTTCCACGTCCTGTCCCAGGAGGTACAGCTTTCCCAGAAGGTACTGGGCCTGTTCGCAGCCTTGCTCGGCGGCATCGGTGAAATGATCTATCGCTTTGAGTACATCTTTGGGAACACTCTCACCAGCGAGATAGAGTTTGCCCAACTGGTAGCCGGCGAATTGATTGCCGCCCTCCGCCGCCTGCTCATACCAAGGTATCGCCTTACTGATCCTCCCCTGCCCATGTAAAAGCTTTGCCAGCGCATACTGCGCGTCGCTATGCCCCATTTCAGCGGCGCGGCGGAACCACATCTCCGCTTTTTCATCGTCTGGAATGACGCCCAGCCCATCCCGCCAGAGCCGGCCCAACAGGTAGGCGGTGGATGCGGGGCCATCGTCCCCCCAGTCCCGCTCCAGCACCTCGATCACGGAACGCTTGTCTTCGTTGGAGATATCGGGATCACGGAAGCGGGTGTTGTCCGGCGGCTCGTCCACCAGCTGCTCATCCTCGAAGGTCAGTACGCCCAGCCGCAGATGTTCCGCCTCCTGGATCACCATGTTCTTGATGGCTTTGAACTCTTTCTGCTGGGAGAGCGGCAGGTGCTGCCGGGGCGTGTCCTTGTAGTAGCTCTCCATCTCATCGCGCAGATGGTTCCAGATATCATAGCACTCAGCGACGGCGGGAAGCTTCGCCAGCTCATCCACGATGGCGTCCACCTGTGCCTTGAGCGGCTTCTTCAGATAACCATACACTTTTTTGCCTGTCACATCTTTCAGCTTGTCCGCCAGCTGAACCATCTGCATCTCAATCACAGGGCTGTCACAGATGGTGTTTTCCATTTTGCTTACCAGCTCACGCAGGGACGCACGGGCTTGGGCGGTGAGTTCCTTGTACGAGATATCCTTCCGCTGGTACAGTGAGTACAGCTCGTCCTGGGAGATGCTGTTGGTGAGTACCGAGCGCATGGCCTTGATCCCTGCTGGGGTGAGGAAGCCCTGCTTGGGATCGTCGGCCCAAACTGTCATATGGATGTGGGGGTGTTCCCCCTCGTCGTGGTATGCGGCGTACCACCGGAACTGCTCAGGCGGGATCTTCATGGCGGTGGCCAGCTCCACCTGATGGGCTTTGAGTAATGTCTGCCAAGCCTTGGCATTGTCGTAACCCAGCCGAGCGGCATCCTCCCGGCGCAGGGAATAGATTAGTGTCCACACCGGGCCGTCGTGCTGCTCCGCCTCCTTCATCACCGCGTTCAAGTCCACGGGCTGGCTGCTGAACAGCCCGTGTCCATCGTGCCGCTCCGCACCCGGACGCATGGCCATGTATTCCACATACCCTTCCGGCCCCGGCAGCTTTTCCACGCCGTCGCGGGTGGCGATGTAGCCGATGTACCCTCCGGCCTTACCCGGTTTGATGAAGCCACTCTTTTGGATCAGCTTGGGCACGGATCACAGCCCCTTTTGGCAGCGGAGCGCGTCCTCGAAGCTGATCTCACCGTTGGTCTGCTTTGCGTTCTGAACGCACTGGCCGCGGAGATGTTCGAGACCGTCCAGATTGTATTCACCCAAAGCCGCGAGGATGTTTGCGTTCATATCCAGCTCCACCGTCAGCTTGAACAGCAGCCGACCGATCCGACTGCCCAGCGCGCCCAGCTTGCCCTCCAGCACGTCGGCGAGAACGCGGGGCAGGTACTCGTCCGCGCCCGCCGCGTCGAGGTAGCCGGAGTAGAAGCGGATGGCCTTCTCGATATACTCGTTTTTGGTGGAGCAGTTGTCCCCGTGATAGTGGCCCTCCACCATATCCCACGCCGCTGGTTCCAGCCAGACGGTGTGGCGGCCTTTTTTGTCACTCATGTCAGAAATACCTCCTTTTTTGAAATAGCGTCAGGGAAAAACCGTAGTTTGCGGCCCTTTTTGTCCTTCTGCATTAAAACAGCGTCAACCGCATTTTTGGCCGTCCAGAAAAGCGCCGGGGCTTTCTCCTGCTTGCCCTTAAATCGGGCCTCTGTGCTACCCTTCGGCCCGTGCCCGCACGCCCCTTACTGATTACAGCGTGGCACATTTTTCCGCTGAACAGCCCCTGCACACTCCGCCTCCCACAGCGGGCTACACGGGGGGCAACACCGCGTTTCAGGGAGCGGGAGGTGTACGGCTGCCACCCCGCCCCACAGGAGGGCAACAAGGGGCCTTACAGTGCGGAACGGGGGTGGCCACGCTGTTGGCAGCGCCGATCCCACCTGCGCTGGGCTTCCACCAGCTTCAACTCAGCGAGAAATTCTTTTTCGCGTCCCTTCAAAATCTGCTCAATTGGTTTGACCGTATAGAGCAGACTGCCGTTGTAGCTGCGGCCATCCCTCCGGCGAATCATGGTGTCCTCCGCTTGAATCAGACCCGCGTCTATCAGTGACCGCACGTGCTTTTGCACAGTTTTTCGGCCCATCCCCACTACCGCCCCGATGGTAGCGTAGCTGGGCCAACACTGCCCGCTCAGCACACCTTTTTGGTACTGGAGGTAGAGGTATACCAGCAGCTCGCCGGCTTTGAGGCCCAATTGGAACACCGCATTGGGCAGAGGGAACACCGCTTCGAACACCTCGCCAGTGATCCAGGCTTGCTTCCTGGATATCCAGCGACTGCGGGACGTCGTGCCGCGATGCTCCTGCACGTTGGATTGAATGGGATGCAGCGTGTACGAGAATGTTTGCCCGTGATACTCCGTCTTGATGAACCCAGTGTCAGACAGCGTGTGCAAATGGGTTCGAATGGTTTTTTCGCACAGCCCCACCGCTTTGCTGATGACAGCGCAGCTCATTTCATCTGCGCGGTGTTTCAAACTTTTGTGGCAGATCAGGTAGAGATACACCAGCAGTGGGCCCTGCTTTAAGCCAAGTTCGAAAACTTCGTGCGGAAGGGTGAACGCGTCAGGCGCCGTCGTTGCTGACCATACGCTTCTCATTGCTGACCTCCTGTGTGCCGCTCCACCCACTCCCTGAGCTTTTCCTTGGGCACCACCATCCGGCTGCCAACTTTTAGCACAGGGAAATCTGACTCGTGCATCAACTCATAGGCGCTTGACGGCGCGATGCCCAGCACCTTTGCCACTGTTGACGCATTGAGGAACAGCGGCAAGTCATCATAGCTTTTGTACTCAGATGATGTGTCGGGCGTTCCAGTTCGCAGCGGAGGAAGATGTGATCGACGAGGAGTTGGACTCCATTGAGCCGAACTTCCCGGTGCGGCTTGGTTTCAAAGCTATGGAAGCGAAGGATGGCGGCGCGGTTGGAGAGGAACTCACCTTTGACGAGTTGGCTAGCTTTTTGTACACGGATTTATACAAAGGCATGGCAGCAGGGAATGTGCCGCGCCGTTGTCATAATTGCGGACATTTTTTCCTGACCAGCGGCGGACATGACACAGTGTACTGTAATCGGATTGCCCCAGACGAAACAAAATGCACCTGCCGTCAGGTAGGTGCGCACCGAAAGGAAAAGCAGAAAAATGAATCACCCATCCACAAAGAATATTTTAAAGCATACAACCGATTGAAGGGCAGAAAGAGCTGGGGGAGCATCAGCACAGATGCTTGGAACCGACAGGTGGCCATGATTCAGGACTGGCGGGACGCGGCGCTGCGGGGAGAGCTCAGCGACGCCGAATTCAGGCAAAAACTGGATGGGGTGTGAACAAAAAAACGCCAACAGATCTTTTCCCTGTTGGCGGCGGAGAGGCAAGCGCGCCTTGATACGCTGTCTCATTTCTCAGTCTGGGCAATTCCTAATCATCTTCGGGTATTGTACCTGCTTATTTTTGCTGCTCTCTCCTCTACATCGATCTCAAGAACCGTCTTACGTTTAGACGCTTGCAATTCTGCATCTACTTCTGCGAGCAATTCTGGAAATACGGTTACATCTATCATCTTCTGTGCTGTAATGAAATGAGTACACACGATTCATCTTAAACGCAATTAAAATGCAGCAATCGCGATTGATTGCTGCACTTTAATCTGTGATGCGGATGGCTCTTCAATTGCTGCCTACGCACAGGGGAGGCTTTGCGTTCTGCGCTACGATGTCTGAAAAGCGCCGGAAGTGCGCGTCAGAAAGCGGTTCACATATAGAAGATATGCTCCTTGTACTGTTCCAAAAGCTTGAAGTTATATTCGGTTCCTCCGTCCACATGGCCACTCTTGAATACCGGGAGCTCCGGGCTGTCAGAGAGCAGAATGCTGCATACCTCAACGGTGATGAGGTTCCCGATCATCGAGGCCAAGATGGAGGAGGTCGGGCCGACGGCCGGGACATATTCGTTGCTGCTCATCTTGACGCATGCGTCACCAAATACGCCGCAGGTGTCGATATAAGCGTCACAGGCCTCGTATAACATAGGCTCACCCGGGATGACAGGCTCCAGCTTGGATGCGTAATCCATGCAGATAATGGCAAATACCTTGACTCCCTTTTCCCTAGCCCGAAGGGCTGTCTCAATAGCGATGGGGGTCGATCCCGCCACCGAATGGAGAAGGAGGATATCACCTTCCCTCATGGGGCTTTCATCCACGAAAACAGCCGGAAATCCGGGCACCAGCTCAAGGTCGGAGGACAATGTGATTGGACGGACGCTGGTGGAGAGGCCGGGGTGGAAGAGCGGGTTCGTAAACACCAGTCCGCCTGCGCGATAAAACATCTCCTCGGCGAACATCCCCGCATGGCCGGGGCCAAAGGTGAAGATATTGTGCCCGGCATGAAAAGCCTCACAGATTTCCACGGCAACCCTGTGGATCAGATCGCCCTGCTCCTGGAAAAGCCGCTCCAGTTGTCCTTGTACAGTGTCGAAATATTGTCTTGCATAGTTGCTTAACATATTCATACCCCCAAATCGCAATTAAATATAGTGGTTATCCCTTTAGCTCAGCCAGACGGAAGTGCTAACGGCCAGGACCAGAC
>CAMNQF010000059.1 GCA_946548895.1 uncultured bacterium
CGATATACATAAGTGACTGGAGTTCAGACGTGTGCTCTTCCGATCTGGCGGCGGCCGCTCTGCGGGCAGAGCGGCCGAAAACGGACGGAGGCGAGGCCTGATGGAGGAATACCGGGTGCTGCTGGTGGACGACGAGGAGGAGATCCGGGAGGGCATCCGCCGGAGGATCGACTGGGCCGGGCTGGGCTTCCAGCTGGCCGGGACGGCCGGGAACGGCGTGGACGCCCTGGAGCTGGCGGAGCAGCTGCGGCCGGATGTCGTGCTCACCGACATCAAAATGCCCTACATGGACGGGCTGGAGCTGTGCCGCCGGCTAAAGCCCCTGCTGCCCGCCGCCAAGCTGGTGGTGTTCTCCGGCTTTGACGAGTTCGAGTACGCCCGGCAGGCCATCGGAATGAATGTGTCCGAGTACATTTTGAAGCCCATCAACGCCCCGGAGCTGTCGGGGGTGCTGGGCCGCCTGCGGGAGCAGCTGGACGGCGAGCGCATGGAGCGCCGGGACATCGAGGCCCTCCGCCGCCGGTACGAGGAGAGCCTGCCCGTGCTGCGGGAGCTGTTCTACACCCGGCTGCTGGACGGGGCCATCCCCCCGGACCAGGTGCGGGAACGGGCCGCCCGGTATGAGCTGGAGCTGCCGGAGGGCTGCTGGGCGGCGGCGCTGGTGCTGGCGGACGGCGCCGCCGGGGACGGTCTGCTGCTGCCCTCCATCCGGGACTTCTTCCAGGCCCGGTTCTCCCTGGCCGGGTGCGCCCTCCGCACGGTGCTCTACAACGACACTTTGGCCCTGCTGGTCCATATGGCGTCTGAGGAGCGGATCTACGCCCTGACGGAAGAGCTGGGCCGCCTGTGCAAGCTGGCCGTCCCCCTGCTGGGCATGACCCTGTTTGTGGGGGTGGGCCGGCCCTGCCCCGGGCCGGAACTGCTCCACAGCTCCATGGAGGGGGCCTCCGCCGCGGCGGATTACCGGGTGCTCATGGGGGCGGAGCAGGTGCTGTACATCGGCGACCTGGAGCCCGACCGCTCCGCCTGCCTCACCCTGGAGGAGGGGGACCTGCGGGCCATCGCCGCCGCCGTCAAACTGGGCGCCCGGGAGCAGGTGGCCCAGCTCATTCGCCGCCAGGTGGACCGGGTGCGGGAGGCCCGGATGTCCCTCCCCCAGAGCCATATGTTTTTTCTGGAGATGCTCACCGCCCTCACCCGGCTGGCCCAGACCAACGGCGTGGAGATGGAGGCGGTGTTCGGCCCGGACTTCACCGGCATGGTGTCCATCACCGACTTCCCCTCCCTGGACGCGCTGGAGGGCTGGCTGCTGGAGCGGGGTCTGCGGCTTTGGGAGGCCCTGAGCCGCCAGCGCACCGACTCCGCCTGGAAAACGGTGGAACAGGCCAAGAGCTTCATCGCCGCCCACTACGACGACAGCGGGCTCAGCGTGGAGGCCCTGTGCGCCCAGCTCCACCTGTCCCCCGCCTACTTCTCCACCCTGTTCAAGCGGGAGACGCAGAAGAGCTTCACCGCCTATGTCACCGAGGTGCGCATGGAACACGCCGCGCGCCTCCTCCGGGACACCGACGAAAAGACCTACCTCATCGCGGAGCGCACCGGCTACACCGACCCCAACTATTTCAGCTTCGTGTTCAAACGCCATTTCGGCCTGCCGCCGTCCAAGTTCCGGGCGGCCCGGCAGGGCTAGGGGGCGGCGGGATGCGCGCGCTTCTCAAGCGGCTCGCCGGCCGGATCGCCCAGGGCTACCGAAGCATGAGCATTCAGCTGGTGCTGTCCCTGTCCTTCACGGCGGTGGCCCTGGCGGGGGTGGTCTTTCTGGGGGCCGGGCTGCTGCTGCGCTTTTCCGACTCCACCCAGGCCCTGACCCAGGAGAGCACCCAGCGGGTGCTGGCCCAGGTCAACATGAACCTGGACAGCCACCTGCGGCGGATGATGCGGGTGTCCGACACGGCCTACTACCGGGTCATCAAAAAGACCGACCTCACCCTGTGGTCCATGACGGCGGCCATGGACTTGCTCTATGAGGAAAACCGGGACGCCCTGGTATCCATCGCCGTGTTCAACGAGGGGGGCGGATTGGAGGCGGCGGTCCCCCTGTCCGCCTCCAAACCCTCCGCCATCCCCAACGAGAGCCCCTGGTTCCGCCTGGCCCTGGAGAAGATGGAAAACCTCCACTTCTCCACCCCCCACATCCAGGACCTGTTCGACGACCCGGACAACCGGTTCCGCTGGGTGGTGTCCCTCAGCCGCCACGTCCAGCTCACCCGGGACGGCAACACCGAGTCCGGCGTACTGCTGGTGGACATGAGCTTCAGCGGCGTCGCCCAGGTGTGCCGGGACGTGGAGCTGCCCAACGGCGGCTACGTCTACCTCACCGATCGGACGGGGGAGATCATTTACCACCCCCGGCAGCAGCTGATTTACTCCGGCCTGCTGGAGGAAAACAACCTGACGGCGGCGGGCTACTCCGACGGCTCCCACCGGGAGCGGTTCCAGGGCCAGGACCGGGAAGTCACTGTCAAAACCGTGGGCTACACCGGCTGGAAGCTGGTGGGCGTGGTCCCCGCCGGCCGCCTGTGGGGGGAGGGGGGCTCCCTGCCGCTGTTCGGCATATCCCTGCTGCTGTTCTCCGCCTTTCTGATGGCCTTCCTGAATTTCCGGGTTTCCGCCTACATTTCCGACCCCATTCTCCGCCTGGACCAGGCGGTGAAGGAGCTGGAGGCCGGCCGGGATGCGGTGGAGTTTGAGGAGGGCGGCTGCTATGAGCTGCGCCGCCTGAGCCGGTCCATCGCCTCCATGGTGTCCACCATGCGCCACCTGATGGACGACATCATCCAGCAGGAGGCCCAGAAGCGGCGCAGCGAGCTGGAGGTGCTCCAGTCCCAGATCAACCCCCACTTTCTCTACAACACCCTGGACTCCGTTATCTGGATGACGGAGTCCGGCCGGTATCAGGAATCCATTCAGATGGTCACCTCCCTGGCCCGGCTGTTCCGCATCGCCCTGAGCCGGGGCAAGCGGATCATTCCCCTGGCCGACGAGCTGGAACACGCCCGCCATTATTTGAACATTCAGCAGATCCGTTATAAGAACAAGTTTGAATCCTCCGTCACCGCCGGCCCGGACACCGATGGGCTGTACACCTTAAAGCTCACCATCCAGCCCCTGCTGGAAAACGCCATCTACCACGGCATCACCGGGTCGGAGGAGGACGGTCTGATCTCCGTGGACGCCCGCCGGGAGGGGGACGACCTCATCATCGACGTGTCGGACAACGGGGTGGGAATGCGTCCCGAGGTGGCCGCCACCCTTCTCAGCGAGGAGCGGCCCGCGCTGCGCACCACGGGGTCGGGCATCGGGGTGCGCAACGTCCATCAGCGCATCCGGCTCACCTTTGGCGAGCCTTACGGCCTGACTATTTTCAGTGAGCCCGACGAGGGCACCACCATCCGCCTGCGCCTGCCCGCCCTAGACCTGGAGCAGGCCGAACAATATCAACAGGAGGGCGCGCCGTGAAGCACAAGCGGAATACTGTGATTCAGCTGGCCATTCTCACCGTCCTGGGCGGGGCGGTAATCCTGACCATGCTGCTGCCCCAGCTTCCCAGCCAGCGGGGCGCCGCCCCGCTGGTGGAGATCTCCGTCATCCTGCGGGAGTCGGACAGCTCCCTGTGGTCCAGCGCCCGCCTGGGGATGGACCAGGCGGCGGGGGAGCTGGGGGCGGAACTGCGGGTGCTCACCCTGGACCGAACCAACGACGGCACGGACCAGCTGGAGGTGCTCCGCCGGGAGCTGGGCCAGCAGACGGACGTGCTGGTTGTGGTCCCGGCGGACCCAGAGGGTCTGGCCCGGGCCCTGCCAGACCAGGGGACGGCCTGTCCCGTTTTGACCATGGAGTCGCCGCTGGAGGGGGCCGTGCTCGCCGCCACCCCGGATAACGCCGCCCTGGGCCGGGCGCTGGCCCAGGCCGCCGTGGACGACGGGGCGGCCGGAACGGTGCTCCTGCTCAACGCCTCTCCAAACAGCACCGGCGTCACCGCCCGGGCGGCGGCGGCCCAGGAGGTTTTGGAGGCTGCGGGCGCGGCGGCCCGGGTGCGGGCCGTGGATCTGTCCGCCCCGTCCGACGCCCTGCGGGACCTGCTGAAGCAGCCGGACCTCACCGCCGTGATGGTGTTTGAGCCTGCCCTCACCGAGCAGGCCGCCTCCCTCAAGCAGAGCCTGGGGCTGGACGTGCCTCTGTACGGCGTGGGGGTGACAGCCAGTGCCGCCGCGTGGCTGGAGCGGGGCGTCATCTCCGCCGCCGGGGCCTGGAGCGACTTCGCGGCCGGCTATCTGGCGGTGGAGGGGGCGGTGAACCTGGCCCGGGGGACCGATTGCCGGGTGGAGCAGCTGCCATTTTTCATCGTGCGGGGGGAGGAGCTCTATGAAGCGGAATATCAGAAGCTACTGTTCCCGGTGGGCTGAACGGATTCCGGCCCTGCTGCTGGGACTGGCCCTCTTCGTTGGTCCGGCGGGCTGCGCCCCCGCCCGGGGGAAGGAGCCGGACACCCTGCGCCTGGGCGTGGCGGTGTACCGCCAGGACGACACCTTCATCGCCTCCGTCACCCAGGAGCTGGAGCGGCTGGTGCGGGACGCGGAGGCCGCCCAGGGCCGGAAGATCAACATCTCGGTGGTGGACGGGGCCAACAACCAGACCACCCAGATGGAGCAGGTGGACCGCTTCCTGAGCCGGGGCTACGACATCCTGCTGGTGAACATCGTGGACCGCACGGCCGCGGCGGTACTCATCGACAAGGCGGAGGCGGCGGGGGTTCCCGTCATTTTCTTCAACCGGCAGCCGGTGGCGGAGGATATTGACTACCGGGATCAGGTGTACTATGTGGGCGCCCGGGCGGAGGAGAGCGGCGCCCTTCAGGGGCAGCTGGTGCTGGACGTCTGGCTGGACGAGCGGCTGGCGCTGGACCAGAATGGAGACGGTGTGCTCCAATATGTGATGCTGGAGGGAGAGCCCGGGCATCAGGACAGCCTGCTGCGCACGGAGTGGTCGGTCAAAACCCTCACCGACGCCGGGGTGGAGGTGGAGAAGCTGGCCAGCGACGCCGCCAATTGGAACCGGGGGCAGGCCGCCGCCAAAATGAGCCAGTGGCTCAGGGAATTTGGGGACAGCATTGAGGTGGTGTTCTCCAATAACGACGACATGGCCCTGGGTGCCATTGACGCCATTCAGGCCGCGGGCGGGCCCAGCCCGCTGGTGGTCGGGGTGGACGGCACCGCCCCGGCCCTGGAGGCGGTGGCTTCCGGGGAGCTGTACGGCACTGTCCTCAACAACGGCAAGGGGATGGCCCAGGCCATGCTGGACCTGGCCCTGGCCCTGGCGGCGGGTGAGGACCCCGGCCGGACGGTGGACTTACAGGACGGCCACTACGTCTGGCTCCCCTATCAGAAGATCGACTATACAAATTTGGAGCAGTTCCTCCCCCAGGGAGGCCGCTGAGATAAAACAAGAGACTTTGCGCCGTGCGCAAAGTCTCTTGTTTTGGGCCGCTTATCCGTTGAATACGTATTGGTCCAGCCGCCGGAAGGCCTCCTCCACCCGGGAGCGGGGCAGTGCCAAGTTCACCCGGATGTGGCAGGGGCCGTGGAAGGGGCGGCCGTCCTGCCAGTACACCCCCACGTCCCAGCCCATGCGGAGCAGCTGGTCCAGGGTCTTGCCGCGGCGCCCGCACCATTGGGAGCAGTCCAGGAACAGCATATAAGTGCCCTGGGGCTTGGATACCCGAACGCCCTCAAAACGGCGGGCGATATAGCCGCAGGCAAAGTCCACGTTCTCCGTGAGCACCTGCCGCAGCTCATTCAGCCACTCCCTCCCCTGGGGGCTGTAAGCCCCCAGCAGGGCGTACATAGACATCAGGTTTATCTCGTTATAATGGCACAGGGAGGATTCCTTCTCCACCCGCTCCCGAAGGGCTTTGTTGTAAATAATGTGGTAACTGCCCACCAGCCCAGCCAGGTTGAAGGTCTTGGAGGGGGCGTACATGGCCACGGTTCGGTTCCGGGCGTCCTCGCTGACGGACTGGGTGGGCACGTGCCGGTGTCCGGCCAGGGTGATGTCCGACCAGATCTCGTCGGACACCACCATCACGTCGTGCTCCCGGAACAGGTCCATGGCCCGCTCCACCTCCCAGCGCTCCCACACCCGGCCGCAGGGATTATGGGGAGAGCAGAACACGGCGGCGTGGATCCTGTTGTCCACGATTTTGCGCTCCATGTCGTCAAAATCCATGCGGTACACGCCGTTTTCATCCTGTACCAGAGGGCTGTGGACCATGTGGTACCCGTTGTTGGTGAGGCTGCCGGTGAAGCCCACATAGGTGGGCGAGTGAAGCAGCACGCTGTCCCCCCGGGAGCAGAACACGTTCAGCGCGCTGACCACGCCTCCCAGCACGCCGTTTTCATAGCCGATATGCTCTTTGGACAGGCCGGTCACGCCGTTGCGGTCCCGCTGCCAGTCCACAATGGCCTGGAAGTACTCCTCCCGGGGGAGGAAGTAGCCGTACAGGGGGTGCCGGACCCGGTCCATCATGGCCTGGGGCACGGAGGGGACGGTGGGGAAGTTCATGTCCGCCACCCACATAGGGATGGGGTCGAAGCCCGCCCGGGGGGCGGGCAGGGAGCCGCCGGAGCGGCCCACCTCGTCCACCGCCAGGGCGTCCATTCCCCGGCGCTCTATCACACTGGTAAAATCGTATTTCATGGGTCAGCCCATCCTTCGGCGCAGCTGCTCCGGGTTGTCCGAGCAAGACAGGGCGGTATCTGCCGTGATCTTCCCCGCCTTGCACAGGTTCAGCAGGGATTGGTCCATGGTAATCATACCCTCCGCCCCGCCGGCGGCGATGGCGTTGTCAATCTGATGCGTCTTGCTGTCCCGGATCAGGCTGCGGATGGCGTTGTTCACGTGCATGATCTCGAAGGCGGGCACCAGCTCACCGTTGACCCCGGGCACCAGCTGCTGGGACACCACGGTGTGCAGCACCATGCTCAACTGTACCCGGACCTGATCCTGCTGGCCGCTGGGGAAGGTGTCCACAATGCGGTCGATGGTGTTCACCGCCCCCTTGGTGTGGAGGGTGGCAATGAGCAGGTGGCCGGTCTCCGCCGCCGTCATGGCGGTGTGGATGGTGGCCTGGTCCCGCATCTCGCCCAGCAGAATCACGTCGGGGGCCTGCCGCAGGCAGGCCCGCAGGGCGGAGGGGTAGTCCTGGGTGTCGATGGCGATCTCCCGCTGGCTGACAATGCTCCACCGGTCCCGATGAAGGTACTCGATGGGGTCCTCCAGGGTGATGATGTGGCACTCCCGGGTCTGATTGATCTGGTCAATGATGCAGGCCTGGGTGGTGGACTTGCCGCTGCCCGCGGTACCGGTGACCAGCACCATGCCGTGGGATACCTGGGCCAGATTGATGACCCCGTCCGGGATGCCCAGGGTCCGGTAATCGGGGATGTCAAAAGCCACCACCCGGATCACCGCCGCCATAGACCCCCGCTGGCGGTACACGTTCACCCGGAACCGGGCCAAACCCGCCATGGAGAAGGAGAAGTCGTCGTCTCCCTCCCGGAGGAATCGGTCAATGGGCCGGCCGGCCAGGCTGTACACCTCCCGGATCAGCTTCTCCGTCTCCTGGGGAAACACCCGGTCCTCGCTGATGGCTACCAGCCGTTTGTCCTCCTTGGCGCACACGGGGCCGCCCGCCACAATAAACAGGTCGGAGGCGTTGTCCTCCACCGCCCGCTTCAGATAATCCGTCAACCCAGCCATAGGCCCGGCCTCCTTAAAACAGTGTTCCGTCCCACAGGTTCAGGGACTCGTCCCCCTCCCACTCGCCGGTGGGGGCGGCCTGCCAGCGCAGGATGGTATAGCTTCCGTCCCAGTTAAAGCGCACCTCCACCTGGAGCTCCTGGGTGTCCGAGATGGGGACGGCATAGGACGTGACCACGTCCCCGGCGGCGCCGGGATAGTCGCTGGCCGCGCTGTTGAGCTGGAGGTCCTCCGGGATGGACCCGGCGGCGGCCTCGCCGGTGCGCAGGTAGGCCAATACCGCCTGGGCCTGGCAGTCGGCCTCATAATAGGCCGCCACCGACCGGGCGGAGGCGTCCGCCAGCCGCACGTCGGCCTGGACGGTGGTGAGACTGAGCAGGGCAAACACCGTCAGGCACAGCACGGCGAACACCACCAGCAGGGAAGTGCCCCCCACCGCCGGCGGGGAAAACCGCTCCTGTTTTTTATCCGGCATAGCCGCCCACCTCCTCCTGCCAGGCCACCTCCAGGCCGAATACCACGGCGTCATCCTCTATGGACACCGCCTCCACCCGCGCCTTGCCCAGGCCGCCCGCGCCGGCGTCCACCGGCCGGACCTCCAGCCGGAAGACCGCGGCGGGCTTCCCCGTTCCGCAGCCGGGCACGGAGTTGAGATAATTCCAATCGGCGTCATAAAAGCTCCAGTAGGCGCCGTCCTGCTCATAGGCCTCGCCGTGAAGCTGGGTCAGCGCGGCCTCAATATCGCCGCAATGGCGGACGGTCTCCGCCACAGCCTGCACCTGGGTGAGGGCCCGGTCCCGGTCCTGGCTGCGCTGGGACATCTGGTCGGACTTGACGAAGGCCTGCATACACAGCGCCGCCGCCAAGGCGAACACCAGCAGCATCACCATCTGCTCCATCAAAATCAAAGGGGCTCTGCTCTTCATTCCACGCCCCCCTCTCCGCTGCGCAGGGACAGCCGCAGGGTGTCCGTCCCAGCATCCCCGCCGTCCACCTCCACGGTCAGCAGCCCGCCGTCCATAGACATGGCGAGACCGTCCAGCTCCATAATCTTCTCCCCGTCCTCGGGAGCGAGCTGAACGTCCTCTCCGGCGTACATTTCCATGAGCCAGCCGTTATAGCAGTATACCCGGGTGACGTAGCCGTCCCCGGTCATGACCAGGGCGTCGGCCCCGCCAAAGGGCTCCACCGACACGCCGCCCTCGGCGTCTCCCTGCCGGACCCGGGTTGCGATGTACTGCACGCAGGTCCGGCGGCGGTAGGCCTCCTGATCCCGCAGGGTCAGCCGGCGGTAGGCCCTGGCCCCCGTCAGCAGCACAGACAGCACGCACACGGCAAACACCCCGAACAGCAGCAGGAGCAGCAGGCCATCCATATGGTGTTGGATTTTTTCTCTCTTCATGGCTTGTTCTCCAGCACGGTGATATCCGGCATCAGGTTTTCCGCAAAGGCTATGTAGTGGACGGTATAATGTTCCTCGTCAATCTGAAGCCCGTAATGCTCCTTCAGGTAGTCCAGATTGGTGGGATAAACGCCCTCGGCGGCATAGCAGGCCACGCAGCTGCGCCGGAGGGTCTCTTCCAGCTGGCGCATATCCTCCTGGCCCCGCCCGCTGTCCAGGCTGTCCACGGCGGTGGCGAAGCACAGCAGGGCGGCGGCCGCCGCCGCCGGCCAGAGCAGGCCCCGCGCCACGGAGGCCCAGCCGTTTTTCCGTCTCTTCATAGGCTCACCCGATGGCGCTCATGATGTGCATCAGGGGCAGCATCACGGACAGCAGGATCAGCCCCACCAGCACCGAGCAAACCAGCACCAGGGCGGGCTCCACCCGGCTCACCAGGGCGTCCAGGGCGGCCTCGCCCTCCTCACTCAGGTCCCGGGCGATCTTCTCCATGGAGGCGTCCCCGTTGCCGCTGCGCTGGCCCAGCTCCAGCAGGCGGCTCTGCCGCGCGGGCAGCAGACCGCTCTGCCGCAGGGCCTCGCTGAGGCTGGCGCCCTCCTCCATCCGCTTCTGGCAGCTGAGGCAGCGCTCCTTGGCGCCCCCCTCCATCAGCCCCGCGGACATGGCCACCGCCTCTTCCACAGGCAGGCCGCTGGCCATGCCCATGGCCAGGGCCTGGGCCAGGCGGGCGTTGTTCAGCTTGCGGGACACGCCCTTGTCCCCGTGGCGGCGCTGCCACCCGGACACCAGCTTGGCCCGGAAAGAGCCCACGGCGGAAAACAGCACCACGAACACGGCCACCGCCGCCAGCAGCACCCACAGCACGGGCATGGCGCCCTCCAGCCAGCGGCCCAGGGTGAGCAGGCCGGCGGCCACGCCGCTCAGGCGCCCGCCCAGGGAGGCGTACACATCGTCGAAAATGGGGAGCACCCGCACCAGCAGCACCCCGATGACCACCAGCATCAGCGCCAGCATCACCGCGGGGTACAGCAGGGCGCTGCGCACCCGGCGGCCCAGGCGCACCCGGTCCTCGTAGTACCGGGACAGGGCGGCCAGCGCCTCCTCCAGGCGGCCCGTCCGCTCACCCACGTCCACCAGGCCGCACACATACGCGGGGAAGCCGCCGCTCTCCCGGAGAGCGGCGGCCAAGGTGGCCCCGTCGTCCACCTGACGGGCCATGGCGGTGAGCATTTCCTTGTCCTCGCCCTCCTCCGCCAGCAGGGACAGGGCGTCCCCCGTGCTCACCCCGGCGTGGAGCAGCATGGACAGCTCCAGGCTCAGGCTGGCAATCTCATCATTGGAAATTTGCCGTTTCATTCACAGTCCCCCAGACTTAGTAGAGGTATTTGGTCGTATAGTTGCTTCCATCGCCGATATATTTCATAATCTTTTCGTCCTGCTTGCCGGAGCTGGCGAAGGTGGGGTCCATCCGCTGCCAGGCGGAGCCGTCGAAGTAGATCACGCCGTCGATCCAGCCGGTCTCCTCGGTCCACACGCTGACCCAGGCGTGGTACGCCGTGCCCGCGTAGCCCACCACCAGCTTGCAGGGCACGCCCTGGCTGCGGAGCATCCCGGTCATCAGGGCGGCGTAGTCGAAGCATATGCCCTTCTTCTCCGCCAGCACGCTGTCCAGCACGGGCAGGTAGCCGTTCATCTGCCCCTTGGCCACGGCGGTGGCCTTGCTCTTGTCGTAGGTCAGGTTTTTCACCACGTACTCGTAGACCTTTTCCACCTTCTTCAGGGGGTCGCTCTCGCTCCCGGCCAGCTCCTCCGCCTTGGCGATGGTGTCCTTGGCGTCCTGGTAGTCCACGTACTGGTTGGGCCGCAGGAAGGGGGCGAACTCGTCGTTCAGCGTCACGTCGAAGGAGGCGGAGGCGAGAATGCTGTACTTCTTGCCGGTGGTGTTCTGGAGGGCGGTCACCTTATAACTGCCGTTGCCGTCGGACAGGCAGTAGGTGACCCACTCCCCGGTGGGCAGCTCATAGGTATAGGTGGTGGTAGGCCCGGCCACCTGCACCCGCAGCCGTTTGCTGTTGGAGGCGGCGAAGCGGACCATAACATAGCCGTCCTTGGTGTTGGAGTAGTCGATCTCGGCGCCGCCGCCGGTTTTAACCGACGTACCGGAGGCCTCAGGCATCAGCAGGTCGGTGACGGCGGCCGGGCCGTTGGCCAGGGGCACCATCTCGTCCTCCAGCTGGAGCTCCTCCATGGGCACCTGGTCGATATAGATCTGGTCCTCGTTCACCCCGGCGCTGGCGCAGCCCTGGAGGAGGCAGAAAGCGGCCAGCACCGCCGCAAGCATTTTTTTCTTCTTCATAGCGATTTCCTTTCCCGCACGCTGCCGGGCGTCCCCCGGCGTCTGCGTCTGCGTTTTCTGCCCCGTTTCCGGGGCGCGTCCCGGCGAACGCTGGCGCGTTCGTTTTCGTTATGGTACGAGTGGAATGGCCCGCGAACGCCGTTTATCGAACATTAATTCGTTTTTACGTTTCACTATAGAACATATGAACGATATAAATGGACGATTTAAACGCTATGTTCGTTAGGCACAGTTTTATTGTACCACATTTTCATAGAATTGCAAGAACTTTTTTCTCACGCAGTACCGGGCGGAAATCACAAAATATTGGGTTCCCCGCAACTTTCCGCACAACATTCTGATTTTCCCCGCAGAATACGCCATCCGGCAGAAAGAATTTACATATTGTTCGATTTTTTGTCGAACACCCCCTCTTCCCCGCCCAGAAGCCGCCCCATAATCCGGGCAATCAGGGCCGTCCGGCGGAAGGGGGTCATGAGGTACCAGCCGTCGGTAAAGGGGGCCATGTCCCAAGCGGCCCGGACCGACAGCTCCAGGGCCAATTCCTCCGCCTCCTCCCGGCCCAGGCCCTCGTACCGCCTGACCGTTTCCTCCGGCACCGACACCCCCGCCACCTCGTTGTTGAGGAACAGGGCGTTGCGGTGGCTGACGATGGGGAACACCCCGCCCAGCAGTTTCCCCTTCAGCTTATGCCGGGCCAGCGCCAGATTTTCCAGGGCCCGTGGGGAGTGCACCGGCTGGGTGAGGAATCCCGCCGCCCCGGCCTCCTCCTTTTCCAGGGCCAGCTCCAACTGCTTGGCGAAGTTGGGGGCGTTGACGTTCAGCGCGCCGAAAATTTGGAACGGGACGGACAGGCCGTGGTCCGCCAGGCCGCTGACATACCGCATCAGCTTCCGGGAGTTGAAGTTGAACACGCTCTTCACCTCGTCCCGGTCCTGGGTGGGGATGGGGTCGCCGGTGACCAGCAGGACGTTGTGCACCCCCTCCATGCTTAGGCCCAGCAGCAGGGCCTTGGTGGCGTTGAGGTTTCGGTCCCGGCAGGTGAGGTGGGGCAGGGGCTCCACCCCGGCCTCCCGGCGGATCTTGCAGGCCAGCAGGGAGCTGTCCGCCCGGGGACGCCCCACGGGGCAGTCCGCCACCGTCACCGCGTCCGCCCCCGCGTCCCGCAGGGCCCGGACCCCCGCCATGAACGAATCCACGTTGTCGTCGGCGGGCGGGTCCAGCTCCACGGCAATCACCCGCGTCCCCGCCTCCAGCTTGTCCCGAAGGCGGTTTTGCGCGGGCCGGGCCTCCGCCCTGGCCCTGGGCTTGGCGGAGAGGGCCGCGGGCGGGGCGGGCGGCTCCGCCAGCGCCTGGGCGGCACGGGCGATATGGTCCGGGGTGGTGCCGCAGCATCCCCCTATGATGGCCGCGCCGGACCGGGCGGTTTCCGCCAGCTGGCCGGCGAAGTAGTCCGGCCCGCCCTGGTAGGCCACCCGCCGCCCCAGCACCGTGGGGTAGCCCGCGTTGGGCATGACGGACAGGGGCTTGCCGCTGAGGGCGGTCAGGTCCAGCCCCCGGATGAATTCCAGCAGGTGCCGGGGGCCGGACACGCAGTTGAGCCCCACCCCGTCCACCCCGTCCAGGGCGGCGGCCCGCTCCAGCAGGGCCCGGGCGGACAGCCCTTCCCTTGTAAAGCCGTCAGGGGCGGCGGCAAAGGACACCAGCAGAAACGCCTGGGGGCAGCGCTCCTTCAAGTACCGGGCCAGCTCCGGGACGCCCTCGCCGGAGGGCAGGGTCTCCACAATGAAGTGGGTGAGCCCCTGGGCCAGAAATACCTCCGCCTGGCGGCAGTACGCCCCGCCGGGGTCCATGCCGCCGGCCTGGGAGGCGGGACCCAAGTCGGCAAACACCCAGGCTCCGAAGGGCTCCGCCGCCGCGCGGGCGATGGCGCACCCCGCCCGGATGACGGCTTCAGCCGCCCCCCAGTCCATGCCCAGGTCAAAGGTGTTGGTGCGAATGGCCCGGGCCCCCGCTTCCAGATAGGCGCGGTGGATGGCGGCGATCTCCCCGGGGGCGCTCAGGTTAGCTTGCTCACAGGGTATTTCAGTCCGGCCCGGGCGGGCGGCGTAATATGTCCCCATGGCCCCGTCGAACAGCAGGGGCCTCCCCCCCGCCAAATACTCCCGGATGTTCATGGCCCCAGCACCTTCCGGGCAATCTCCACCGACTGGCGGGCGTCTTTGGCGTAGTAGTCCGCCCCCATCCGGGCGGCGTGGTCCGGGGTGACCACCGCGCCCCCCACCCAGATTACCGGGGGCCGCTCCAGGGTGTGGAGCAGCCGGATGGTCTCCTCCATGGCGGGCAGGGTGGTGGTCATCAAGGCGGACAGCCCCACCAGCCGGATGTCCCCCTCCCGCACCGCCTCCAAAACGGCCCCCGGCGGAACGTCCCGGCCCAGATCGACGGCCTCATAGCCGTAGTTCTCCATCACCGTGCGCACGATGTTCTTGCCGATGTCATGGACGTCCCCCTTGACGGTGGCAATGGCAAACCGCCCCTTCTTCACCGGGGCGCCGCCCTGTTCCGCCAGGCGGGTTTTCACCGCCTCGAACACCGCCTGGGCCGCCTGGGCGGCGCCCAGCAGCTGGGGCAGGTAAGCCCGGCCCGCCTCGTAGTCCGCCCCCACCCTGTCCAGGGCGGGGATAAGCCGCTGTTCCACCAGGGACAGGCCGTCCTGGGCGTTCAGGGCCTCCCGGGCCAGACGGCCCGCGTCCCCCTCCAGCCCCCGGGCCACCGCCTCCTCCAGGGTGAGGGCGCCCGCCGCCGGGGCCGCGGGGACGGGGCCGGCCTCCGCGAACCGGGCGATGTAGCCCCGGCACCCGGCGTCCTCCCCGGAGAGAACCTGAAACGCCGCCACCGCGTCCATCATCTCCCGCTGGTTGGGGTTGAGGATGGGCAGGGTGAGCCCCGCCGCCAGGGCCTGGGTCAGGAAGCTCCGGGTGACGGCGGCCCGGTTGGGCAGCCCGAAGGAGATGTTGGACACCCCCAGCACCACGGGAAGGCCCAGCTCCTCCCGCACCCTGCGGACGGCGTCCAGCGTCTCCCGGGCCTGGCCCTGCTGGGCGGACACAGTGAGGGTGAGGCAGTCGATCCACACGTCCTCCGCCGGGATGCCATAGCCCCGGGCCGCGTCCAGAATGCGCCTCGCAATGGTCAGCCGGCCCTCCGCCGTGGAGGGGATGCCGTGCTCGTCCAGGCACAGCCCCACCACGCTGGCCCCGTACTTCTTTACGATGGGCAGGATGCGGTCCAGCACCGCCCGCTCGCCGTTCGCCGAGTTCACCGCCGCCTTGCCGCTGTACACCCGCAGGGCGGCCTCCAGGGCGGCGGGGTTTGTGGAATCCAATTGCAGGGGCAGGGCCACGGCGCTCTGGAGCTTTTTTACCACCCGGGGGAGCATCACCGCCTCGTCCACCCCTGGATGCCCCACGTTCACATCCAGAATGTCCGCCCCGGCGTCCTCCTGCTGGACGGCCAGGTCCAGGACGTAGTCCAGGTCCTCCTCCAGCAGGGCCTGCTGAAGCCGCTTTTTGCCGGTGGGGTTGATCCGCTCCCCGATGACCCGCACGCCGTCCAGAAAGCAGGGAGCCATGGCGGAGCAGGCAAAGCCGGAGGCGCGGTAAGCGCGGGGGGCTGGCAGGCAGCCCTCCAGAGCCCGGGCCAGGGCACGGATGTAGTCCGGCGAAGTGCCGCAGCACCCGCCCACCAGGGAGGCCCCCGACCCCACCAGGGGGAGCATGGCCCGGACAAACTCCCCCGGCCCCATGCCGTAGGCCCCGGTGGCCGGGTCGGGCAGGCCGGCGTTGGGCTTGGCGATGACGGGCAGACGGGTGTTCCCGCACAGCTCCGCCAGCAGAGGGACCAGCAGGTCGGGACCCAGGGAGCAGTTCAGCCCGATGGCGTCCGCCCCCAGCCCCTCCAGAGTCCGGGCCATGGACGGGATGGTGCAGCCGGTGAAGGTCCGCCCGCCCTGCTCGAAGGACATGGTGACGAACACGGGCAGGCTGGTGTTCTCCTTGGCCGCCAGAAGCGCCGCCCTGGCCTCCTGGAGGTCGGTCATGGTCTCGATGAAAATCAGGTCCGCCCCGGCCCGCTCCCCCGCCTGGGCCACCTCCCTGAAACAGTCATAGGCCCGCTCAAAGGGCAGGGTACCCAGGGGCTCCAGCAGCTCCCCCAGGGGGCCCACGTCCAGCGCCACCCGCGCCCCCGTCCCGGCGGCGGCCTCCCTGGCCAGGGCCACGGCGGCGGACACCGCCTGGTCCACCGTATACCCCGTCCCGGCCAGCTTCAGGGCGTTGGCCCCGAAGGTGTTGGCGCAGATGATCCGGCTCCCCGCCTGAATGTACTCCCGGTGGATGGCCCGCAGCAAGTCCGGGTCCGTAAAATTCAGCAGCTCCGGCTTTCCGCCGGGGGGCAGGCCCCGCCGCTGCAAAACGGTGCCCATGGCCCCGTCCAGAATGGTGAGCCCATTGTATAAGAAGTCAAGCTCCACAGGTTTTCCCCTCCTTGCGGTATTGGCAGCTCCCGGCCAGGGCGCAGTGCCCGCAGCCCCGGATCCGGGCGGGCTGGGGACGCTCCGACAGGCCGATAAAGGCGGTGACGGATTTGGTGGGATTCAGCAGCAGGCTGTCCCCCACCTGCACCCCCAGCCGCCGGGGGGCGTCCAGCGCGGCGCAGATATCCCGCTGCAATTCCAGCGGCAGGTCCCCGTAGCCGGGGCTGAACCGGTCGGTGAGGTGCAGGCCCGGAAACCGGGCGGAGATCTCCGCCTCGGCGGCGCCGCACCCCGCCTCCACCCAGGCGGAGCCGCAGGCGTCCAGCATAGCCGCCCGGGCCATGCTTCTGGCCTGCTGGGCCCGGAGCATAGCCTCAAACCCCGCCCCCAGGGTACAGGCCAGCGCAGCCGCCTGGCCGCAGTCCGCCAGCATGGTTCGGGCCATAGTCCCAGGCAGAGACAGGCCGCTGCCCTCCAGCTCCTCACATTCAAACAAGTGTTTCACGCGAAACACCCGCCACACCCACCGGGGCTCCACCGTCCGGGTGAGCCGGTCCGCCACCGCGGACAGCTCCCCCAGCAGGGCCGGGTCCGGCTCCCCCCGCACCCCCAGGTAGCGCAGGGGCTCGGATAGATCCAGCTTCACCGCGCCGCCTCCTCCGCCTTTCGTCAAGTTGTGTTTTATTATCATACCGCAGATCAGAGAAAAAATCTACCCATAAATCCCGGTGCCCGCCCGCGGCAAAAACCGGCTCCCTTGGCGGGAACCGGTTTTTGCCATTTATTGCAGCCCGAAGTACCGGGCGGCGTTGTTGTAGCTGACGCCCTCCACAATCTTCTTCAGGGAGGCGTCGTGGTTGGGATACTCGCCGTTCTCCACCCAGTGGCCGATGAGGTTGCACAGGATGCGGCGGAAGTAGTCGTGCCGGGCGTAGCTGAGGAAGGACCGGGAATCGGTGAGCATCCCCACGAAGTTGCCCAGCAGGCCCAGGTTGGCCAGGGACCGCATCTGGTCCTCCATGCCGCTCTTGGTGTCGTTGAACCACCAGGCGGAGCCGTGCTGAATCTTGCCCGGAATCTCGTCGGACTGGAAGCAGCCGATCAGGGTGCCCAGCTGCTCGTTGTCGGCGGGGTTCAGAGAGTACAGGATGGTCTTGGGGCAGCGGCCGTCGGCGTCCAGCGCGGACAGCAGGGCGGCGATGCTGCCGCCGCAGGTGTTCTGGGCGATGGCGTCAAAGCCGGTGTCCGGGCCCATCTTCTCGTACATCCGCTGGTTGTTGTTGCGCAGGCAGGAGTAGTGCAGCTGCATGGCGATGCCCAGCCGGTGGTACTCACGGCCCAGATGGAGCAGCAGGGCGGTCTGATAGCGCTCGGCCTCCTTGGTGCTGACCTCCTCGCCCCGCATGGCCTTCTCAAAGGCCTCGTTGGCCTTCTTGGGGGAGCTGGGCCGGAAGGGCACATAATCCAGGCCGTGGTCGCTGGCCCGGCAGCCCAGCTTGTGGAAGAACTCCAGCCGCTGGGTCAGGGCGGCGCACACATCCTCCACGCTGTCCAGACTGGCCTTGCCCACGCTGGCGGCCAGCTGGCCGATATAGGCGGCGAAGCCGGGCTTGTGGATGTTGACGGCCTTGTCCGGGCGGAAGGAGGGGCACACCTTCACCTCGATGGTGGGGTCGGCGGCGATCTTCTCGTGCCACTCCAGGGAGTCGATGGGGTCGTCGGTGGTGCCGATCATGGCCACGTTGGCCTTGCGGATGATGCCCCGGGCGGTGAGGTCCGGATCGTGGCGCAGCTTCTCGTTGCAGAAATCCCAGCACTCCCGGGCGGTCTCCGGGGTGAGGGGCTTGTCATAGCCGAAGAACTGACGCAGCTCCAGGTTGCACCAGTGGTACATGGGGTTGCCAATGGCCATTTCCAGGGCCTCGGCAAACTTCATGAACCGCTCAAAGGCGGGCTTATCCCCAGAGACGTACTCCTCGGGCACCCCGTTGGAGCGCATGACGCGCCACTTGTAGTGGTCGCCGAAATAGGCGCCGTCCGGGTTCCTGCCTCCCAGCCACACCTCCACCAGGTTGTCGAACCGGCGGTCCTCGTAGATCTCCTGGGGGGGAATGTGGCAGTGGTAGTCCACCAGGGGCATGGCCTCGGCGTAGTCGTGGAACAGATGCTTGGCGGTTTCGGTCTCCAGCAGGAAATCCTTATCCATAAACTCTCGCATGGCGGTGTTCCTCCTATCAAAAAATTCGGGACAGCCGCCCGCCCAGTCAGGTACGGACGGCCTCCCGGTTCAGTTCAGCGTTTGATGTCGTAATTCATGTCCATCAGGCCGCGGATCACCTCCGCGTCGTCTGTGATATTGCCGTCGCCGTGGATGGTGTGCTTGATGACGCTGCTGGCCACGGCGAAATTCACCATGTCCATAGGCTTATAGCTGTTCATCATGGCGTAGATGAGGCCGCTGGCGAAGGCGTCGCCGCCCCCCACCCGGTCCAGGATGTTGAAGGTAAAACGCTTGCTCTCAAAGGTGTGGCCCTGGTACCACATATAGGCCATCAGGCTGTTCTCGCTGCCGCTGTGGGCGAAGCGGACGTGGCGGGCGATGCACTTCAGGTTGGGATAGCGCTCCACAAAGCGCTGAAACACCTCGTCCTGCTGCTCATAGCTGGGCTGGAGGGGCACGCCGTCCTTCCAGTCGCCGCGGGCGTGGTCCCCCTCATCCTTCCAGAGGTGGTAGGGCTCGATGCCCAGCAGCACATCCACGTAGGGCAGGCACTGGGTGCAGAAATCCCGGGCCTCCTCCCAGCTCCACAGGGCGGAGCGGAAGTTGCCGTCGAAGCTGATGGTCATCCCCTTCTCCCGGCCCGCTTTGAGGCAGTCCAGAATGAGCTGGGCGCAGCTGGGGGACAGGGCCGGGGTGATGCCGCTGAGGTGGAGCCAGTCAAAGCCGTCCAGCAGGGCGCTCAGGTCTACCCTGCTGAAGTCATACTCCGTAAAGGCGGAGTGCTTGCGGTCATAAGTCACCTTGCTGGGCCGGATGCCGTAGCCCGTCTCCAGGTAGTAGGTGCCCAGGCGGTGGGTGGGGGTCTCCTCCGGCGTGGCGAGAATCACCGGGGTGCAGTGGACGTCGTTGGAGCGCAGGGCGCGCACGGCGCTCTTGCCCAGGCTGTTGTTGGGCACCACGGTGAAGAAGGTGCTGTCCACCCCCAGGTTGGCCAGGGCCAGGGCGATGTTGGCCTCGCTGCCGCCGTAGCTGGCCTCGAAGCTGTTGCTCACCCGGATTTTGCCGTAGTTGGGCGGGGTAAGCCGGAGCATGATCTCCCCGATGGTGATAAATTTCTGGGAGTGGTTTCCCTGGAGCAGCGGGTTAAAATGTTCCATTTTCACGCCTCCCGAATCAAGTCGTCCCACCGCCGGGCCGGAACGCGCCGGATACCGCCCCGGCCCGTCAGCGGGCTCAAGTTCTTTTTGGCCGCTTTCCTTCAGCCGTGTCCCGCCGCCGGGCCGGAACGCGCCGGATACCACCCCGGCCCGTCAGCGGGCTCAAGTTCTTTTTGGTTACTTTTTCTTTCAAGAAAAAGTAACTTACCGCTGGATACGGCCGGAGCCGTCGCCGCCGGCCAGCTTCTCCACCTCGGCCACGGTGACCATGTTGTAGTCGCCCTCGATGGAGTGCTTCAGGGCGGAAGCCGCCACGGCGAACTCCACCGCCGCCTGGGTGCTCTTGCCGGTGAGCAGGGAGTAGATCAGGCCGCCGCCGAAGGAGTCGCCGCCGCCCACACGGTCGATGATGTGCAGGTCGTACTTCTTGGAGAAGCAGAACTCGCCGCTCTTCACGTCGTACAGCATGGCGCTCCAGCCGTTGTCAAAGGCGGAGTGGCTCTCCCGCAGGGTGATGGCCACCTTCTCAAAGCCGAACTTGTCCGCCAGCTGCTTGGCCACGGACTTGTAGCCCTCGTGGTTGATCTCGCCGCCGTAGATATCGGTGTTCTCCGCCTCGATGCCGAACACGTCCTTGGCGTCCTCCTCGTTGGAGATGCACACGTCCACGTACTGGCACAGGTCGGTCATGGCCGCCCGGGCCTCGTCCCGGGTCCACAGCTTGCCGCGGTAGTTCAGGTCGCAGGAAATCTTCACGTTGCGGGCCTTGGCGGCCTTGCAGGCCTCCCGGCAGATTTCCACCACGTTGGGGCCCAGGGCCGGGGTGATGCCAGTGAAGTGGAACCAGTCCACGCCCTCGAAGATGGCGTCCCAGTCGAAGTCGGCGG
>CAMNQF010000060.1 GCA_946548895.1 uncultured bacterium
CTCTCTAATTTTACTGCTTCGTACTCCTCCTGTCCATTGTCCACTTTTTACGGACCAGTGCACCATGGGGAACTTCATGACCCAGATGATGTAGCCCCATCCCAGAACCACTAAAAATACCAGGCAGGAAGGCCAAACTTCCTGCCCGGTACTCTCTAAACCTTTTCGGACATTTCGCTGTGTGGGTCAAATTGCCGGACATACGGTATCTGCCTCTTGAATTCCTGCACCATGTAAGTTAAACTAAAGGTATCGGATTCCCGTCCTGCCTGACTGTCTGTCATTCGCTGAAATTTAAGAAAAGAGGGATACGAAATGAAAAAAATCTTGAGCTTCATCCTCAGCGCAGCAATGTTGCTCACCCTGCTGCCTGCGGCCGCTGCCGCGGACGTGGAAGGCCTGGCTGCTTTCACCGATAAAAAGCAGTATACCGAAAGCACGTTTGCGGACGTGAACTCCGATTCCTGGTATGCCGACAGCGTCAAAACCGTATACGTCAAGGGCATTATGGACGGCATGGGGGGAGACAGTTTTGGTCCCAACGGCACCATCCCCTGGTCCCAGGCCGTGACCATCGCCGCCCGCCTCCACGCGGCTTACAGGGGCGAGGATATCCCGGCCGCCGAGGGTGCGTGGTATATCCAGTACCTGAACTATGCCCGGGAGCACAAGCTGCTGCCCGCCATCTGCCCCGGGGAAGACGCGGTGGGCTCCACCCCCATCACCCGGGAAGGACTGGCGGTACTGTTCCGTTCCGTGCTGGAGGAAAAGGATCTCCCGGCGATTAACGACCAGGCGATCCCCGACTTGGCCGATGTGCGGGAGGAGTACCGGGACACCGTCTCCGAGATGTTCGCCTCCGGCATTTTCACTGGCACTGACGGTGGAAAATTCAACCCCGGCGGCCAGGCCACCAGGGCCCAAGTGGCCACCATCATCGCCCGGCTGCTGTGCCCCGGCCAGCGGGTCAGCCATGACTCCAGACAAAACCCCTATATGGCGGATCAGATGGGTAATTTCTACAATGGCGGCCTGTGCGTCCGGCTGGGGGACACGGTCTATTATGCCTATGAGGCGCCGTGGCGGGACAGCGAGGGCGAATATACGAATCGCTACTCCATCATCGCCCGCACCGACGGCGGCAAAACCCGCCAGGTCTACGACGCAGGCCAAGAGACACCGGAGCTGCTCTCCGTGGGCCCTGACGGGCTGCTGTATTTCGTTCATCGCCTTGAAAACCGGCAGAACGCGATTAAGCGGCTGAATCCCGAAAGCGGAGTGGTTCAAACCGTCTATAAGACCGACGAGTTAATCGACTCCTACCTGTTTTATGACGGCCAGCTGTACGTATGTGTACGCGATTACACCGTTGACAACAGCCAGATTGGGAGGGTCTCCAATGGGCGAATGACCGTTCTCTCGACCATCCCGAACTGGGAGGATCTGTATGTGGATGACACGATGCACTGCTTTGGTGGGAAGCTGTTCTATCTTCAACTGGCACCCAGAGACTCCAAGAAAGATGACCACCTGATGACCTTGGATCTGCAAACAGGCAAAATCAACTCCATCCCCATAAAGGCCCATGAGTTCGCCTACCAGGGCGCCACAGCCTGGACTATTGAGTATCCAAACAGCAATTTCCCCGCAATACTCAAGCGCCGATCGCTGGCTATGCCGGAACTGACGGAGACCGTGCGGGTGCTGGATGGGGAGTTTGCCCAGCTCTATGACAATCTGTACGCCAACGGCTCCCAACTCTATTATCAGGTCAGCGGGGCAAAAAAGCTGTGGGCTCTCTCCCCTTCCGGCCAGGAGACGGCGCTCGCGGTTGCCCGCACACCATATTTTGAGGCGTCCTCTGTAACCAGCCAGGGCATCGCGCTTCTGGTTGTGGATTCGCTGACTTCCATTAGTTTTGGGGATATTGACGTGTTGTTGCCTGACGGGAAAAGGACGAATCTGTCCGCGTTCCTGAACCAGCCCTATTTCCTCCCGGGCGCGGATCAACTGACGGCCACGGACGATCAGGCGGTCTGGGATCCCCCTGCGCAGGAGCAGAACGGCATCGACGTCAGATTGTTGAAGGCATACAGGAGCATAGACGGGGATTTGGCCCTGGAGATTCAGATCAGCAACGATTCCGGTAATACCTACACCCTATCGCAGGCCCAAATCAAACTGAGCGGGGCCGCTGAACTTGAAGTATGTCTCCCGCTTCAACGTACGAACATTTCAGATGGGCAGTCAATGATGGTCACCTTTGTGTTCCCCGATGGTTCCGTTGAGCTTACGGGGGTGCTAACAGAGCTTGAAGCCGCTTTTACTCTCTATGGTTCTATGAAATGATTCATAGTACCTATGAGCCAGCGGTGGATCTGCTGATCCGAGAACATGAACAGTACCCGAATAACCCCTATCTATTCCCCTCGCCCATCACCGGCGAGATGTACTACCCCGACTCCGTGGCAAAGCTCCATGAGAAGATCCTCAAGGACGCCGGTCTGGAGCGCATTCGCTTCCACGGTCTCAGGCATACCTTCGCCACTTTGGCCCTGCAAAATGGTGTCGACATCAAGACCGTTTCCAGTATGCTGGGCCACTATGACGCAGGATTCACCCTCCGCACCTACACCCATGCAACCTGCCAGATGCAGGATCAGGCGGCGGAAACCATGGGGGAACTTCACGACCCAGATGATGTAGCCCCATCCCAGAACCACCAAAACACCGGGCAGGAAGGCCAAACTTCCTGCCCGGTGCTCTCTAAACCTTTCCGCACATTCCCCGTATGGGGCAGCGCATGGGTCAAAGCACTGATGCACTGGTTCATGCGCAAGTCCAACTTTCTCTCCAATCATCGAATAGGCAAAACAAACACCGGGAAGATTGTCTGTGCTTATTGGGAGTTTTGCTCCGAGGGTTTAAGCGGCGGACTCCTGTGCCGTACGATCCAATCCAGGATATCCTCATATTTTGCCAAACCACTGGCGATATCAAGGCCCAACTTTATCAGCTCTTTCTGAGTGTAACGCAGTGTTACGTTGTTCAGCCCCAGCAGCATGAGCATGGCCAGCATACCGACCCGCTTGTTGCCATCCACAAAAGCGTGATTGTTCACCAAAGCAAAGGCTAGCCGCGCCGCTTTTGTCTCAACAGTTGGATACCATTCTGAATCTCCGAAGCCAGCACTGACACTCAATACGGCAGATTCCAGCAGACCAGGGTCACGCAGGCCTGGTGTTCCGCCCTTGCCCGCAGAAGCTTCCCATGGAGCAAAACGATCTCACCAACAGTCAAACCATATTAATAAGATATTAAGATTTGTGACAACTGGCGGGACGCTCATCTCATCGGATTTCCATCAATAAACATTAGATAAGGACCAGAGATTTGAAAATTTTCACGGTTTTTTAGGTTAGAAAAGCTAGAAGGTCACAGCCTTTGGAAAAAGTAGAAGCTGAAATGAGAAACAATTTTGAACAATATATGAATAACCCACCATCCGAAGAACAAAGTCAGAAAGTGCTTGGGACATACTGCGGTTGACAATCAGTGAAACAGCACAGGCGGTTCCGAGCCGGTCCGGCCTGAGTTGACAAGTTCATCCCCAGACGATATACTGAGTTCAAAATGACGCGGCGGGCGGCGGTGCGCGCCGCGATGGATGGGGAGAACTGGACCCGGGAGGTGGAGCCATGATCCGCGCGGCAATTGTGGAAGACGACGGAACAGAGCGGGCCCGGATTCGGGAGTGCCTAGACTGGCTGGCGCAGAGCGAGGGGATTTCCTTCCAGATCTCGGAGTACCCCACCGGGGCGGCCTTTCTGGGGGCCTACCAGCCTGAGTTCGACACCGTGTTCATGGACATTGATATGCCCGGCATCGACGGCATGGAGACGGCCAGGGCCCTGCGCCGGTACGACCCCTCGGTCATCCTCATTTTTGTGACCAACATGGCGCAGTACGCCATCTCCGGCTATGAGGTAGAGGCGCTGGATTTCATCCTCAAGCCCATCAACAAGTACTCCTTTGCCATCAAGGTCAAGCGGGCGGCGGCCCGGGTGGCCCGGCGGGCGGAGGAGTTCATCCCGGTCAAATCGGAGGGGGAGATCCGCTCCGTGCAGGTGTCCTCCATCCGCTATCTGGACGTAAACGGCCATTATGTGGTCTACCACACCACCCAGGGGGACTTGGAGGAGTACGTCACCCTAAAGGAGGCATATGGAAGGCTGAACCGCACCTGCTTTGTGTTTTGCAGCCGCAGCTGCCTGGTGAACCTCCACCATGTCAGCTCGGTGTCCAAGGACAGTGTCTGGGTGAGCGAGACGCGGCTGGACATCTCCCGGCCGCAGCGCAAGGTGTTTTTACAAGCCGTGTCGGACTATATGGGAGGGAAGCGGTGATGTCGTCCAATATCGTCTACATGGCGGAAATCCTGCTGGCGGAGCTGATCTTTCTCTACCCGGCGGAGCGCAGGCCCCATTTCCCCCTGCGTTACGCCGCCGCGTGGCTGCTGTCCATGCTCTTTGTCGTGCTGCTGCCCACCGAACGGGCCATTCGCGCAATGCCCTCCCTGGAACAGCCGATCCAGTTTATCCGGTTCATACTGATGCTCACCTTCAGCATCGCGGCCATGGGCTTCTCCTTCAAGCTCTCCTGGCCGGCGGTAGCCGCCTCCTGTGCCGCCGGGTACGCCGTGCAGCATATCGCCTTTCACATCGCCAAGCTCCTGCGTGCGGCCGGATTTTTGGCCGGGCTCTCTGTTTCCCCGCTGGCTTGGCGAAAACTGGTGGAGCTGTGCGTCTTTCCGCCGGTCTATTTTTTGTTCTGGCTCACCATCGGCCGGATGGCCGGGCGGAACAGGTATTACAAGCGCACAGACCACCGCTTTGACCTGCTGTCCATCTCCATCGTAGTCATTTGCGTGGGCCTGACCCGGGTGGCCAAATACTTCGGGGACGGCGACTCGGTTACCGTGAGCCTGTACGCCATCACGGCCTGCTTCATGGCCCTCATGGTGCAGCTGGTGCTCAGCGGTGCCGTCAACCTGGAGCACGAGCAAAAGACCATGGAGCTGCTCTGGCAGGAGGACCGCAAGCAGTACGAGCTGTCCAAAAAGACCATCGACACCATCAATATCAAGTACCACGACTTGAAGCACAAGCTCCAGGGGCTGGCCGGCCAGCTGCCGGCGGAGGAAATTGAGAGCATCCAGGAGGCGGTGCGGGTCTATGGCGGGCAGTTCAAGACAGGCAGCGAGACGCTGGACGTGCTGCTGACGACCTACGGCCTGCAGTGCGGGGCCGAGGGGATCGCCCTCACCTACACCGGGCGGGGCGGGGACCTGAGCTTCATGCGCCCCATGGACATCTACTCCCTGTTCGGGAACGCCGTCTCCAACGCCGTGGAGGCGGTGCAGCGGGTGGACGACCCGGAAAAGCGGGTCATCGACATCATCTCCCAGCGGATGGGGGACATGGTGAGCATCAGCATCTCCAACTTCTTCTCCGGCACGCGGCGGATGGAGGACGGCCTCCCAGTGACCACCAAGACGGAGGAGGAGGGCTTCCACGGCTACGGTATGAAAAGTATGCGCCTGATTGCGGAGAAGTACGGCGGGAGTCTCACCGCCGCAGTGGACCAGGACCTCTTTAACCTGAACATCTACCTGATGAAGGGATAAATGACGATTCATGCGGGAAAAACGGCAGTTCATTCTAAGAACCGCCGTTTTTCTTTTTTGTGTGCTATTCTGGCCGCAAGCGCAGGGCAGGGAGGACGGCGCCTGCGCCAAAACATAACGATCAGGAGGAGAACACATGAAGAAGAGAACAGTCTTGTCCCGGCTGATTGCGCCGCCGCTGTGCCTGGCCATGCTGGTCACGGCGCTGAGCGGCTGTGTGCCCGCCGGAACCAATGAGAGCACGCCCCCCTCCGCCGGGCTCACCGATTCCCCCGAATTCACCGCCGCACCCGGCCCCGCCGGGCAGGCCGAATACATTGCGGCCCCCTATACAGCGGGTTCCGAAATGCCTACCGAGTACGTAGAGCCGGTATTTTACCAGAACGACGGAGGCCCCACCGTCAGCGTGACCTATGTGGGCGTCATTCAGCAGGACGGGAAATACTTCAAGGACAGCGACAACGACCAGGAGCTGGACCCCTTTGAGGACTGGCGCCTGCCCACGGAAGAGCGTGTTGCCGACTTGCTGGGCAAAATGACCCAGGACCAGCGCATCGGCCTGCTGCTCAACGCCTTGAACTGTAGCCCCGGGACCCTCAAAGCGGAGGATGTCTACAATGCTGACGGCATAGTCAATATGGGCATATTGATCGACATGGTGACCAAAGAGTCCAACCTGACCTTTGAGGACCGGCGGGCCGCCAGGGATCAGGTCTTCGCGGCCAGCAACCTCACTGATTCCTATGTCCGCTCCGGCGTCATCCGCAAGGATACCGACACCGAAACCGGAGCCCTGTTCAACAACGCCCTCAACCTGATGGTGGAATGGACCGCAGTAAGCAAGGGCGAGGTGAACATCCCCTTCATGCTCATCTCCAACCCCATGCTCACCGGCTATCCCCAGGCCATCGGCTTCGGCGCGGCGGCGGCAGGCGACGGTAATTATGACGCCATCCAGCGGTTCGCCGAGCTGGACGCCGCCATCTGGGACGCCAAGGGCATCCACCAGATGTACGGTCCCCAGATCGACCTCATCAGCGATCCCCGCTGGTCCCGCAACAACACCACCTACACCGAGATCCCCGAGGACATGGCGGGCATTGCCGACGCTCTGGTACGGGGCTATCAGCACGGCACCGACGGCGCGCAGGCCGGCGACGTGGCCCTCATCATGAAGCACTTCCCCGGCGACGGCGCCGCGGAGAACGGCTTCGAGTCCCACTTCGGCATGGGCCAGTGGCGTGTCTACGCCACCCCCGGCTCCCTAGAGAAGTATCAGCTGGTGGGCTTCCAGGCCGCCATCGACGCCGGCCTGGCGGGCATCATGCCCGGCTACAGCCGCCCCGCCGCCGATGAGCGCAGCGCGCCCCAGAGCTACCGGGGCACGGCCATTGAGCCGGAGGAGATCGGCAACGCCTTTAACCGCACCATTCTCCAAACCCTGCTGGTGGAGGCCATGGGATTTGACGGCTTCATCAACACTGATTCCGGCGTCATCACCGGCGGCCCCCAGTACGGTGCCGAGGACATGGCGGAGGCTGACCGCTTCGCCCTCGTCATCAACGCGGGCTGCGACGCCATCGGCGACAGCTATGCCGTGCCCCTGGACTACTCCGGTGTCACCGAGGCGGTTACCTCCGGCAAGGTGACCGGCGAGGCCTTTGACCGGGCCACCACCAACCGCATGACCAACTGGATGGACATGGGGATGTTTGATAACCCCTACCGCGACCCCGCCGAGAGCAAAAAGGTGGGCGAGGACAACGCCGGCGCCCTGGCCTCCATGAAGGAGGAGATCAACCACAAGTCGGTGGTGCTGATAAAGAACCACGGCAATGTGCTGCCCCTCAGTGACACCTCCAAAAAGGTCTATCTGGGCTCTTACACCGAGAAGGGCTCCAATGACGCCAATGTCGCCAGCTGGACCGCGGCCATTGAGGGCGCGGGCTACACCATCGTCGGAAAAGCCGATGAGGCGGATATCGCCATCCTGGACGTGGTCCCCCGCGCCCTGGCAAACGGTGATATGTACCTCCATGAACTCGGTTTAATAGAGGGCAAAGAAATTGAGCAAGTCGATAAAGACACCCAGGAAAAGACTGGTGAAATGGTTGAGGTCACCACCATTCAAGATGTGGACAAGATCGCCAACGTGGCGGATGCCGTCCACGCCAACGGCGGCATCGTCATCGCCTCCATCAACATCACCAGCCCCTGGATTCTCACCAACCTGGAGCCCTACTGCGACGTTCTGCTCGGCTCCTTCGCCACCTCCGCCCAGGCCCGCATGGATGTGCTCACCGGTGCCTACAAGCCCACCGGCAAGCTGCCTGTGACCATGGTGTCCTGCGAGGCGGTCATCGCGGTGGATAACAACAACATCTGCGCTTCCCCCAACGACGTCCCCGGCTACGACAAGGACCAGTATATCGACGCGGCGGTCCTGGCCCAGTCCCCCTCCGGCAGCTACGCCTACCAGGACGCCGACGGGAGCCTGTATGTCTCCGGCTTCGGCCTGCGCCTGGGAGATTGAGCGGAGCGCGGCTATCCCACATTGTTGCAAATAGGATTTTACTGTTGGCGCGGATGGAGGTTGAAGCCTCAAAAAATACTTACACAGATTTGGTCAGGGAATATATTTCCTTCGTTGTATGACAATATGAGGCTGCGTTCATATAACCAGCATTTTACCACAATCGCGGGCTGGAACAGAGAACAGCGCTCCCTGTTGTTGGATGAGCTGCCCATCATCGACCTCATTTCTGAGAACACAAATTTTTATCAGAATGAGAGCAGGCAGGCCGTGGTGGGGATCGGCAAGTGCGAAGCGGCTGTGGTTCAGCAGGGCAGCTGAAAAAAGATAAGGTCAGCACCACTGCCACCCGCTAGCTGGCGGAGGGGAACCCCTCCAATCTTTGGGGCGGAATAAATCAACAAGACGGATTACAACGAGGGAAGAGTCCTCCCAGAAGAGGCAATTTTTCCCTTCAAAATGCCGAGAGCAGTACAGAGGGAATCACCGGGAGGCTGGGCAAGTTTACCCAGCCTCCCGGTGAGTTTTCAGCCCTGCATCAGTCTCAATTTGGAAACTGAGTATTCAGAAAAATGCCCCGAACAAGGGCAGCCCAGAGAGCGGATTTAAGGGCGAAGGGCAAAAGCAGCCGGCTAAGGAAATGTCAAGCATAAAAATGCAAGGAGGAGTGAATATCTGAGCAAAGGGAAAGGGCACAGTAAAGCAGACCTATCAGAAATAGGCCATCGGAAGTATTTGGAGAGTTGCTGTTACGCTACAGACATGATCGGCTGATAGGCCTTATTATCCCGCAGGACAGCAAAAATCACTGTGGTCATCTTCCTGGTCACATGGCCGATGATGCACATATATTTCATGCCCTCCGCGGCCTTTTTCTCGTAATAAGCGCGGAACATCGGGTCGCACTGCACCGCGTTGGTACAGGCCATCCAGATGGCCCTGCGCAGATAGGGTGAGCCTCGTTTGGACATATGGATGCCGCCAAATTTTGTCTCGCCAGACTGTTTCACCCTGGGGTTCAAGCCTGCATAGGAGAGCAGCTTATCCGCACAGGAGAAGCTGGAGATGTCCCGGATCTCGCTGAGGATTGCGGCGCCCAGCAAGGGGCCGATGCCGGGGATAGAGGTAAGAGGAGTATCGAATTGGGAGAATATCTCCGCCATCTGCCGCTCTAAAGCTGCGGCGCCATCCAGCAAACTCTGGAGCTGCTGGAGATGCAGCAGGATCAGAGTGGAGTACACCCCTTCGCAGTCCGGGATGCCAAAGCTACCCTTAGCGGTTTCCCTGAGCTGCCTGGCCTTCCACTCCCCGAAGCGCCCGTTGCTGGCGGTCTGGAGCAGCTGCGTCAGCTTTCCAAGCTGTGCCCTGCCCATCTTTTCCGCCGTGGGATACTGCTTCAAAACAGCAAGAGCGGCCTTGCCAAAGATTGTGCTGAACTGGGTTTCGAACTCGGGAAACACCTGGTCCAGCAGCGCGGTGATCTTCCGCTTCAGGTCACTGGCCATATCAACGAGGTAGTATCGATTCCGGCACAGTTCCCGCAGGGCCAACAGCTTGTCCTGGGGCACCCTGCTGGGTTTATAGCGCCCAAAACGGATGGTCTCCGCGATGGCCAGGGTGTCGATTTCATCGGTTTTAGTGTCACCGTTATTCAGCATCTCCCGCACGGCGTGGGTTTGGATGGGATTGAGCAATACGACCCGGTAGCCCTCCCGGCACAGCCGTGTGTACAGGGCCAGCCAGTAGTGAGAAGTGGCCTCCATGGCGAGGATGAGCTCGCTCTTGCGGTTTGTGATCTTATGCATCCGCGCCAGCAGGGCGTTGTACCCGGAACAGCTGTTGCGAAAGGAGAAGGGCTTGACCACGATCCGCCCCTCGGAGTCAATGATGCGCGCCACATGGCTGCGCTTGGCGATGTCAATTCCAACGATGAACATAAGCAAACACCATCCTGCTGAATTTGCAGACAGTCCTCCCGCTCTTATGAGCCATAGCCTGCTTCAAGATCAGCGGAGGGCTGCCGCTCCCGCATCCGGCTCAACAATGAACTCTCATAAGATAGAGGCCCCATACTGCATAGAGCGGACGTGCGCCGCATGGATAAAGAAGGGAACCTCTGTCTGCGGGGAACAGTATATCACCGCCGCTTCCGGCGAGGATACCAAAGCATTCAGCCGGTGCATACTGGATGTATATTCTTGCAGGTTTGTCCTGTTCGAAAGTATAGCAGGATAAACGCCGGCGTCACAAGTGACGCCCGGCAGGTCACATCGGCCCGCAGTGCGGACCGTTTCAAGGGCTTCCGGGGCTTTCCTGCGGGGCTCTTAACAGGCGTCTGTTTCCGGCGAAAATCTGGCCGATGGCGTCTGTTTTCCCACAAATACAGCCGTCCCAACGGATTGGGACGGCGTCTATCAAAGATTCGGAGGTGTGAAAGACACTTTGAGTACAGAAAACAAAGATCGTCTGGCCCTGCGGATGGGGCCGGACACCAAGCGAAAAATCGAGCAGTGGTACAAGGCGGCGGGCTGCCGCAGCAAGAACCAGTTCGTGGAGCGGGCGGTAAATTTCTACGTGGATCACCTGGCTGTCCAGGATGACAGCGGCACGCTGCCCAGGGCGGTACTCTCGTCTCTGGACGGACGGCTGGGGATGTTTGAAGATCGGATGGCTTCCCTGATCTACAAGCATACGGTGGAGCTGGACATGATGATGGGCATCCTGGCGGACAGCTACGAACTCACCGAGGAGGATATGCGCCGCCGAAGGGCGGAGAGCGTGCGCAACGTCAAGAACACAAACGGACGGATGCCTTTTGAGCAGAAGGTTCGCGCAGCCAATGAGGCAGAGGATGAATGGCCCGATTGATTTTGAAAAGTCCCTTCCTCAAGGGCGGCAAAAACGCCGGCGGCCACGTCAGGTACATCGCCACGCGGGAACGGGTGGAACTCGTTCCTGACGGACGCCCCGCCACGCAAAAGCAGACGCAGCTCATCGACAGCCTCACAAAAGATTTTCCCGATGCGAAAAAGCTGCCGGAGTACAGCAACTACCGGGACAGTCCCACAAAAGTCAACGCCTCGGTGTTCATCACCCGGGCGCTGGAGGACAACTGGACGGACGTTCAGCAGAGCGATATCTATGCGGAGTATATCGCCACCCGTCCCCGAGTTGAGCGCGTCGGCAGCCATGGCCTGTTCGGTGATGAGGACTATGTGGATTTGAAAAAGGTAACGGCGGAGCTGCAAACGTGCGAGAAAAATGTGTGGACGCACATCATCTCGCTGAAGCGGGAGGACGCCGCCCGCCTGGGTTACGACAACGCCAGAACATGGCGCAACCTGCTCCTCACACACCGCAACGACATCGCCGCCGCCATGAACATCCCGCCTAATGACTTCCGCTGGTATGCCGCCTTCCATGATGAAGGCGACCACCCTCACGTCCACATGATGGCGTGGTCTGCTGGGGATGCTCCGGGTTATCTCAGCCCGGTGGGCATTGGAAAAATCAAGTCCATGCTCACCAACGATATCTTCCGCCAGGAGATGCTCCATGTCTACGAGCAGAAAAGTCATTCCCGGAATGAGCTGGTGGCAGAGGCCCGCCGCGCCATGCTGGAGCTGGCTGACGAAATGAAGCGGGGCGTCTGTGAACACCCGGAGGCGGAGCAGATGCTATTATCGCTGTCCCGCGAATTGAAAAATGCGAAAGGTAAAAAGCAGTACGGGTATCTCTCCAAATCTGTGAAGAAACAGGTGGATGACATCGTAGATCAGATGGCACGGTTGCCGTCAGTAAAAGAGTGCTATGAAAAATGGCTGGAACTCCAGCAAGAGGTGAACGAGTTCTACTCGGACAAGCCCATGGAGCGCGTCCCACTGTCTCAACAGAAGGAATTCCGGGCCATACACAATGCCGTCATCCAGGCTGCGCTCCGATTGGAGCATCTCACTTTTGAGGACAGGAATATGGCGCGGTACGATGAGCCGGATGATATTCTCCAAGGCAGTGAAATCTGCGGACGAATTTGGTCGGTGGTCTGTGACGACAGTCTCCCCCTCGACCTGCGTGATGAAGGGGTGGCGCGGCTCCGCGCACAGGCGGAGGATGGCGATCCCTACGCCCAGCTTCTGCTGGGTAGGCTGTACCGAGATGGCCCGCTGGTCACGCCCGACTGGATGGAGGCGAGGTATTGGTTCGAGCAGGCGGCGCGGGAGCTGCCGGACGCGCAGTATGCGTTGGGCAAATTGCTGTTGGCCGATGACGTCGAGGTTCATGACCGGGAGCAGGGCATCCGCTGGCTGACGCGGGCCGCTGAGAGAGGAAACGAGTTCGCCGCCTACCGTCTGGCCAAGGAGCTTTTGAAGGATAGAAATGTAACGGAGACCTTGCCTTGGCTTGCGGAGTCGGCAGAGGCGGATAACCCGTATGCAGAATACCTCCTGGGCAAGCTGTATTGGGAGGGTGAGGATATCCCCCAGGACATGGGACAGGCCGTCCACTGGCTGACCCAGGCGGCGGAGCAGGGCCACGCTTATGCACAGATCCTGTTGGCGCGGCAGGATAGTCCCTCCCTGCCCTCCGCCATCCTGGCGGTAAACAGTCTGCTCCATTCGATAGGGTGTATCTTCCAGGACAACGCCCACGTTATAGACGGAACTCATGGCCAGCACACGGATCGCAAATTGCGGCGCAGAATCCAGGAAAAGAAGATCGCCATGGGCCACAAACCGGACGACCACGAGGAACAGGGCTGGGGCGGTATGTCCATGTGAGCCCGTTCAAAATCTGCGCCACAGAAAACAATAGGAACACCCCCGCTGTGCAAAGTGCTTCGTTCACGCCGTAGTTTTTCTCCATGTGGTTCCCCTGATTGTTCTTGACTTTCCAACGATCCTTCGGCATGGTTGTGTTTGCGAAAAGCACAGCAAAACCGAAAGGGGATCAGATTATGAACAGGAAAAGGGAAGCAGTCTTTATGGGGATTGGCATCCTCGCCGGCCTTGCCCTGAGCGGCACCGCTGCCCAAGCAGCTACCAGCATCACAGCCACGCTGAGTACCCAGACCTTCTACGTGGATGGGCAGCAGATGTGGTTTGAAGCGTATCACATCCATGGGAACAATTTCGTCAAGCTCCGGGACATCGGCCAGGCGGTGGACTTCGGCGTGACCTATGACGCCGCCACCAACTCCGTCTACATTGACAGCACACAGTCTTACCAGGACGAGGTGCAATCCGTAGCTACCGTTACTGAGGAGAGTGTGCGGGCCGCCCTGGCACGGCTCCGGGAAATCTATCCCACCGGGACAGTGTACCCCACGCCCTATCGCTCCACCAGCGGCGGGCCCTATCACCGGGGGACCCACTGCTCCGGCTGGGCTACGCTGTGTTCAGACGCGGCGTTTGGCAACCTCCCGTGGCGGAGGGTGGATAACCCAAGCTGGAATCAGATCCGCCCCGGTGACCTGATCCGCTATGACAACAGCGCCAGCGGCCACGTGGTGGTTGTGACCAGCAAAACGGACGAGTACGTCAAGGTCACCGAGAGCGGTCTCAACAACCATGCCCGCTGGGGCGGGCAGTACTTCAAGTGGTGGCTGGAGGAGCAGCCTGGGTATGCGCTGTATACCCGCTACCCGGAATAAGCACCCTGCAATGCAAACGGTCGGCGCTCCACATCTGCGGAGCGCCGACCAAGTGTTTTCCCCCGTGTTAGCCCCTGTGCGGCGGTTTGTACCCATTCTGCGGACTGGGTGGCATCCATGCCCCTCGCGCGTATGAAACGCGGTGTCGGCCCTTTTGTGCGCCGCTGTGGCGAATTATGAATTGCACCAGTGTATACAAAGAGAAGCCCAGCAGCACGCCGAAAAAATATGTGTCTGTTCTGATAACTCTCACCATTACCCATGGCTATTCCCGCCAATCTGTGGTATGGTGTGTCGCTACAGGAGGCGAAAACAATGCGAAACACTTTGGAAGATCTCTATTACGGCAACATAGCACCCAACACGCAGGACATGGCGCCCAATTCAGAGCTGAAGCGGGCGACGGATCGTGTGACCCGTTTCGAAAACCAACTCACGGAGCAGCTCGACGAGGCTGGACAGGCGGTCTTGGCAAAGCTGATTGAATCACAACAGGAGATCGACAGCATCACCGCTATGGAAAACTTCATCCTGGGCTTCCGGCTGGGTGTTCGAATCATGGCCGAGTGCATGGATACCAATGACGGCGACATTAAAATGGGAGGTGAATAACAAATGGCAAAGCGCAGGCCATCCGGCGACGGTATGATACGCAAGCGGGAGGACGGCCGCTGGGAGGGGCGGATCGTGGTGGGGCACAAAGAGGACGGCGCCCCCATCTTCCAATACGTCCTTGCGTCCACGCAGAAAGCCCTTCTGCCCAAGCTCCACCAAAATATTGAGACCTTCCGGGATGTGGAGCTGTGCGAGGACAGCCGCATGACCCTGGCCCAGTGGCTGGATCGCTGGCTGGACGAGTATGCCGCCCCGCGCCTGCGGGAAAGCACCATGAGCGGCTACCGTATGTACGCCGAACAGTACATCAAACCTCGCCTGGGAAACAAGAAAATGAACTCCATCAACGCGGTGGACATCCAGCGGATGTATACGAAGCTGAAGAAGGAGGGTCGTATCCGGGAACACCCGGAGCATGGCCGCGCCCTCTCCGCCGGCACTATCCGGCGTATCCACACCATGCTCCACCGCGCCTTCGGGGATGCTGTGAAAGCCCACATCATCCCCCACAACCCCGCCGAGGGGCTGACGCTGCCGAAAGCGGACTGTCCGGCCAAGCGCGTCCTCACAGACAGGGAACTGGACAAATTCATGGAAGCCATCCAGGCCAACCCCTTCTGGCACGACTTCTTCTACACCGAACTCACCACCGGCCTGCGCCGGGGCGAGATTTGTGGCCTCCAGTGGCGCGACTTTGATTCTAAAACGGGTACATTGCAGGTCAGCCGCACCCTGCACAGAAAGTCGGGCGGCGGGTTTGAAACGGGCGAAACGAAAACCGGGCGGGGGCGGCGCAAAATCCTACTCCCTCAGAGTACGGCGGATATGCTCCGGGCGCGGCAGGAAGCGTTCCCTGGCAAGTGGATCTTCCCCAATCCTCTCAAGCCGGAGCAGCCCATTTCCCCCGACGCGGCCTACCGGCGGCTGAAATCCCTGCTGCGTGAAGCTGGGATCACCGAAAGCATCCCGTTCCACGGGCTGCGTCACACCTTTGCTACCCATGCGCTGGCCAGCGGGGTGGACGCCAAAACCCTGTCCGGCATCCTGGGCCACACCGACGCCGCATTCACGCTGAACACTTATACCCACGTCACCGGCGATATGCAGAAGCAGGCGGCGGTCATCGTGGGAAGCTTTATGGAGGACATTTTCGGAAAGGAGCTGAAACCGTGGCAAAACGCAGAAAACGGGGCGAAGGAAGCGTCCACTTGAGAAAGGACGGGCGCTGGGAGGGCCGAGTGGTGGTGGGCTACGACGAGAAGAACCTACCCATTACCAAAAACGTGCTGGCAAAGACAAAAACGGCGTGTCTGGATAAGCTGAAAGCCTTGCAGGAAACCTGTTCCGGGCAGCCAACAGAGAAGCTCCAGCCGGATATGACCTTCGGTGAATGGCTGGACTTTTGGTATCAAAACTACTCTAAACCCAAGTTGCGGCCCACTACCCAGGCCGGGTACGAAAACGCCATCTACAAGCATATCATCCCCGCGCTGGGGGCAATTCCGCTGTCTGAATTGGGCACAAATGAAATCCAGCAATTTTATACCAAGTTGAAAAAGAATGGTCGATTGATCCGCGCCGAACTCTACGGGGAGGGCGTTTCAGACCGTACTGTGTGGTCTTGCCACACCCGGATCAGGACGGCGCTGGACCGGGCAGTACAGGATGGCCTCATTCGTATCAACCCTGCCACAGACTGCAAGCTCCCGCATCAGAACACCAAGGAGATGAAGGTGCTGTCGCGGGAGGAGATGCAGAGATTTCTGATCCAGGCCAAGGAGGAAGGGTATTACGAGCTGTTTCTGCTGGAGCTGGCCACAGGTCTGCGCCGGGGCGAAGTGCTGGCCCTACAATGGGACGATCTGGACTTTGAAACCGGGGCACTTCATATCCAGCGCCAGGTCTACCGGGCCAACGGCGAGCTGGTCGTATCCGCGCCCAAGACCAAAGCTGCCCTACGTACCATCGTCTTACCGTCTGCCTTGGTTGATGTGCTGGAGGAACACCGCCAGCACACCAATTCCCGCTGGATGTTCCCCTCCCCGGCAAAGGAGGACTCGCCTCTCGACCCGGCCACCGTCCGAAAACGGCTCCAGACCATCCTGGAACACGCGGGATGCAGAAAAGTCCGCTTCCACGATCTGCGCCACCTTTTCGTGACCACTGCTCTGGAAAACGGTATGGATGTGAAAACCCTGTCCGCTATCACCGGGCACGTTTCCGCAAAAACCACGCTGAATGTCTACACCCATGTCACCGATGAAATGCGCCAAACAGCGGCGGCAAAAATTGACCGGGGAATTGGCAAGTGTGAGCCGCCGGACGGCCACGGCGAGGGTTTACCCACCCAAACGTCCAGCCCGTCCCCAAGGCTCTTGTTTGAACCCTACAAAGGCAAAATCCGCAAGCCGGGGACAGGCTGTGTGACGCAGATCAACGACCATCTCTGGGAAGGAAAATTCTCCCCCAAGTGGCCCGATGGGAAAATCCACTCCCGCAGTATCTATGCCGGCACCGAGGCTGAATGCGAGGAAAAGCTGGCCGGGCTGATCCGGCAGATGAAAGCAGAGGTTGCGGAGGCAAAGCATTTGGCCGCTGAGGGGAAGTGGGAAGCGGTCATGGCGCTGACAGTACAAAAGAAAGCGAGGGGAACGAGAAAAATGGATCTCCTCGCGTGAGAACTGGGAAAGATTTACCACGCTGTAATCCGTAAGGACATCCCGCGGTGCTGCCCAAACCAACCACCCAATCTGCCCCGCCCCAGCCGGGGGCAGATTTTTTCTGTCTGTGGTCATTTATGTGGTCAAGCCCCAAATGCCAAAATGGAAACTGCAAAAAAGTGATGCAAAATAAAAATTCCCTCTCAAAATCGGATAGTTTTGAGAGGGAAGGTGGTGGAGACTACAGAACTCGAATCTGTGACCTCTTGCGTGTGAAGCAAGCGCTCTACCGGCTGAGCTAAGCCTCCATATTGGTGACCCGGACGGGAATCGAACCCGTGTTACCGCCGTGAAAGGGCGGTGTCTTAGCCGCTTGACCACCGGGCCGTGGTGCCCGATGCGGGCGGATCAGAGCGGCCCGAAGAAGCGGCCATCGCCGCTTCTTCGGGATGGTAGCGGCGACTGGATTCGAACCGGTGACAACTCGGGTATGAACCGAGTGCTCTAGCCAACTGAGCTACGCCGCCATTTGTCCTAACTTATGCCGCCCTGACAGGGGCAAGTGATAGTGTACCCTATTTTCTCGGAAATGTCAACCTTTTTTTCGCGGGATTTCAAAAAAATCCGGGGACCGCCGGAGAACGGCCCCCGGAGACGTTCTTGGTCCGGCTCGAACTGTGAATGTGGGCCGCTTCAGCCGGTGAAGTGGTGGAGACGGTAGTATCCCAGCTCCCGGAACTGACGGACCAGCTCCGCCTGAGCCTGGCTGGGCTCCCGCACCAGCTCGCCCTCCGCGGTGATGCAGGCCCCATAGTTGTGGATGACCGGCAGCTCCTTCCGGCAGGCCTCCACCGCCTGCATATAGGCGTCCCCTGTCCAGCCCAGCTGCTCGAACAGCACGTTCATCAGGAAGCAGGGGGAGATGTCCGGGCCCCGGCCCACCAGCTCCGTACCCAGCGCCGCCTTGGCGGCGTCGTTGGCCCAGATCAGGTAGCTGGTGGACCAGTAATCGTAAAAGCTGTCCTTGGACCCCTGGCTCAGGTCGATGCCCAGGCCGCTGTACACGCTGCCCCCGTTGCCCAGCCAGGGCTTGTGGTCGCCGAACAGCACCAGCACGATGGGCTCGTCCACCTCCCGGAAGGTGTCCACCATCACTTTGAGGTGCTCCTGGGTGTTCTGCACCGACCCCAGGTAGTTGGACAGGATATACCGGGAGGCGTCGTCCAGACCCTCATTGGCGATAAAGTCCTCCACCTCGCCCCACCAGCACTCCTGGTCGCCATAGGGGCCGTGGCCCTGGTAGGACACGGAGAAGGAGAACAGCGGCGCGTCCCCCTCCAGCTGCTCCAGGACGGAGGCGGTCAGCGTGGGGACGAAGGTATAATCCCAGGCGGTGGGCTCGTCGCCGGTGAGGTAGCGGTAGCAGTCCTCGGTGAAGCGGTAGGAGTCGAAGCCCAGGTAGGCGTTGACGTTCTGCCGGTTGTAAAACCAGTTGTAGCTGGGGTGGTCGCCGGTGGCCCGGTAGCCCTGGCTCTTCAGATACCATACGTAGGAGGAGGTGTCCGCCCGGAAGTCGTAGTCCTCCCCGCCGGCGCCGGTGAGAAAGGCCCGCTCCGTGTTGACGGTGCCCCCGGCGAAAATATTGGTGAGCAGCCGGCCGGAATAGCTCTCCCGCTCCAGGGCGTGGTAGTAGGCGTACACATCCTTGGTGAGCTTTACCTCCTCCATGTCGGAGAAGTCGCTGAAGGCCTCCAGCATGATGCCCACGATGTTCACCTTTTTGTCCTCCGGGATGTCCCCGTCCTGGTATTGGGCCAGCAGCCGGGCGGCCTCCTGGGCGTCGTAGCCCTCCGGCGGGTGGGGCAGGGCGGCCTTTACGCTGTGGAGGAAGGGGTAGACCAGCCCCCGGGACACATACTGCTGGGTGGTGGACCACTGGTTGATGTGCTCCAGGTTGGCGTTGTCCGCATAGACCTGGTCGCTGCCGTACACCGGGACCAGGGCCAGGGCGCAGGCCAGGGACAGCCCCGCCGTCAGGGCCCGCGCCCGCCCCCGGGGCCGCCCCCGGGCCAGCAGGGCCAGCAGGAGGACGGAGGCCAGCGCGCAGGCCAGGGCGATGGCCAGCTTGCCAAAGAGGAACAGCTGGTATTTGCCCGCCATGTTGCCCGCCTCCCCCAGCAGGAGCAGGTCGGCGGCCACCACGGGGTCGTCCCGGAAGAACAGCTTGTAGCTGTTGCCCGCCGACAGCCCCAGCACCGGCAGGGCGGTGAGGGCGTAGGCCAGCCACCACCGCCCTGTGAGGCCGTAGAGCAGGGCGGCCAGCACCACCGGGGGCAGCAGGTTGAGGGCCAGCAGGCCGGGGCTGGACAGGTAGTCCCAGAACAAGTCCCAGCCGTACTGGCCGGGGGCCATCAGCAGGGACAGCAGCCCCAGGACCAGAACGGCGCCGGCCGGCAGCAGGGCGTTCCACAGCCAGAACGCGGCCCGCCGGGGGGCGGACAGCCCGTCCTCCGGGCGCTCCTGGAACAAAAAGCAGGAGAAAAGACGTTTCATTGCGGGGCCTCCCATAAATGTACAGATACCGGCGGCAGGAGTCCTGCCGCCGGTATTCTACCACATTCCGCGTCCCGGCGCACGGGCCTGCGGGCTTTTTTAACGGAAAGTTAAAGAATCAGTAGGCCAGCTTTTCGTCCAGCCAGGCCTTCAGGCCGCTGATGGGCACCCGGACCTGGTCCATGGTGTCCCGGTCCCGGATGGTGACGGCGTGGTCGGCCTCGGTCTCGCCGTCTCCCACGGTGGCGAAGTCCACGGTGACGCAGAAGGGGGTGCCGATCTCGTCCTGCCGGCGGTAGCGCTTGCCGATGGAGCCCGCGTCGTCGAAGTCCACCATGAAATGCTTGGACAGCTCGGCTTGAATCTCCCGGGCCTTGCCGGACAGCTTCTTGGACAGGGGGAGCACCGCGCACTTGAAGGGGGCCAGGGCCGGGTGGAGCCGCAGGACGGTGCGCACGTCGTTCTTTTCGGCGTCCACCACCTCCTCGTCGTAGGCGTTGCACAGGAAGGCCAGCAGCATCCGCTCCACGCCCAGGGAGGGCTCGAT
>CAMNQF010000061.1 GCA_946548895.1 uncultured bacterium
CTGCATGAGAATGTCATAGGAGATATTGTCCTTGATGATCTCCCGGTAAATCTCATATGCGCTCTGTGTTTCCGTTTCCTTTCGCTTCCGTTCCGGCGGCGCAGCCGCTTCTCCGTCAGAGGGAGAGGGGGTAGGGGAAAGGATAGGAATGGAATGGGTACTTTGTAAATCTGTATTTATTTTTTCTTTTGTTGGTAAGTCAGTCTTTTGTATATCTTTATTTAATTGCATTGGATTTTCCAACGTAGGTTTTTCCAACATTGGTTTTTCCTGCGTTGGATTATCCAATGTTGGATTTTCCAATGTAGGTAAATCCGGCGTAGGTTCTGTATGCGGCTGCTCATAGATCACATAATCAGCTCCGCGCAAGCGTCCCTTTTCGTCGCGTTCCCGTGAACGGACGATATACCCGGCGCGTTCCAGTTCCTTTATTGCTTCCCGGATAGCGTCTATCTTTTCCCGGTTGATCTGTGACAGCCCCGCAAGGGTGTAGTCCCAATCTTCGGGAAGTGACAGCATTTGCGATAAAAGCCCCTTTGCCTTTAAGGTCAGCTCCTTGTTGCGTAAATGGTGGTTGCTCATAACGGTATAGCCCTTGTTGCGCTCCACTCGGAAAACTGCCATAGCTTCATCACTCCTTTGGTTGTGGATTTGTTACGCGATAGAACGCCGTTTTGCCGGGTTTAGGTATAAATCCCTGTCCCCGTTAAAAACGCGCCCGCAAAGCCGCATATAGCAAGGCTCTTTTCGCCCCTACTGCGTAACATGAGGGCATAAAAAAAGCGGCGTTCCTGTTCTCCCGTGTAGGGATAGAGAAACGCCGCGTATGCGTCGTATTCAGTTTTCATTTATTCTTTCTCAATGCTGTGTGCTGGTGGTTGGGCTTGCAGGGTTCCGGGCGGCATATCAAGGCTCTTTCCCTCAAAAGTAGTAAATTGGTAGTAAATTCAGCTTGAAATCCTGCTTGTATGCCCGTAAATCAAGGCTTTTTTGAGATAATCAACCATTTTAGACATAAAAACTGTGCGCCGGTTCCGGCCAGGCCCGCTTGGATGAGGATGACCTGGCGGTTCTGCGAAACGGCGAGGCGGTTTTTCTCTGGGAAAGCCCCCTTGCGGCCACAGCGGAGGAGGCGGAGGCCCTGGCCCGGCGGGCGGCGCTGGAGATGGCCCCGGCACCGGGACGGGCGGTTCTGGGCGTGGTGATGCTTCTCATCGCAGATTCGGAGACCGGCATCAAGACCGTTGATGCGGTTGTCGGCGCGATTCAACGGAAGCTTTCAAAGGGCGCGGATTTCGTGTTAGGGCTCGCGTTTGACTGCGGGCAAGCGGGGGTTCGTTTTCTGCTGGCTGCCTCCGAGGGGAGAGCGGATGAAGGGGGGAAGGCGCGATGATCTATGTGATGTCGGACATCCACGGCTGTTATGAGAAATACCAAGCTATGCTGGAAATCATCGAGTTCGCGGCGGACGATACCCTCTATGTGCTGGGGGATGTACTGGACCGGGGGCCGGACGGGTTCAAAATCCTGCTGGACATGGCGGCGCGGCCCAACGTGGTGGGGCTCCTGGGGAACCATGAGCTGTTGGCCGCCGCGGTGCTGCCCCCGCTTTTGCGCACCATGCGCCGGGGAGAGGAGCGGCCGCTGAACAAAACGGAACGGCAGCAGATGCGGGAATGGATTCAAAATGGAGGGCGGCCTTCCATCCTGCAATTTCTCCAGTTCAGCGGGGAGGAAATGGAAACGGTGTGTGAATACCTGCCGGAACTATCCGCTTACGAGGAGGTCGCCGTGGAAGGGTGGCAATTTGTCCTGGTCCACGCCGGGCTGGAGCACTTTTCCCCCGCCCGCCCCTTGGAAGCGTATGACCTGGAAGATTTTCTGTTCTGCCGCCCGGACCCGGACGCCACTTATTTTCCGGACAAGACCCTCATTTTTGGCCACACCCCCACCCGGCTGCTCTACAGGCAGATTGGGGAGCCGGAACAGCTGGACCGTATCTTCCGGCGCGGAACCATGATCGGCATCGACTGCGGGTGCGCCCATCCCGGCGGGCGGCTGGGGTGCTTGTGCCTGGATAGCATGGAGGAGTTTTATGTATAGGCGGGGGGAGGCGCCCATGGGGACTCTGAAGAAAAATTTGGCCGCACAGGCGGCCTGATAACAGAACAGCCCCCGGCCGGATGCGACATGGCTCCAGCCGGGGGCCTGCTTATGCCTCGCGCCGGGATATGGCGTTTGGCCGGCCAATTTTTCAGAATATGTCCCCCCCGGCCGGGGCGGGGAGCGGATGTGTCACGGCCTCCGCCGGTTGGCGTCCAGCTCCCGCAGGAAGGCCTGAACGTACTCCACATCTGACGGGGTGTCGATATACTCCAGTCCCCGCTTCTGGCGGGTCTCCGCCCCCTTGCCGGTGATGAGGACTACGGAGGGCTCGCGGCAGCTGAACACCGCCTGCCGGATGGCCTCCCCCCGGTTGGGCTCAATGCGGCATGGGCAGGCCACGTGGGAGGCGATCTCCCCGCAGATGGACACGGTGTCCTCCTCGCCGGAGTCCTCCTCAGTGAGCACCACCAGGTCGGAGTTGGCCCCGGACACCTCCCCCAGGTCCCGGCGGCGGTCAAACGCCTTCTTCCCCGGACAGCCGAACACGGTGACGATCCGCCGGCCGGGGTACTCCTGCCTGACGGAGCGGAACAGGGTCTCGAAGCTCATGCGGTTGTGGGCGTAGTCCACAATGGCGGTGACGTCCCCCCCGGCGCTGGAGTACACCTCCATCCGCCCGGGCACCCGGGCCTTGGCCAGCCCCGCCTGTACCGCCTCCCGGGGGATGCCCAGGCCCAGGCACACCGTAATGGCCGCCAGGGCGTTGTCCACGTTGAACAGCCCCGGCATGGTCAGCCGGTACTCCCCGGTGAGTTCCCCGGCTTCCGCCTGAAACAGAATGTCGTTCCCCCACTTGTGCACGTCATGGCCGTACACCGCGGCGGCGGGGTCCCGCCGGGAGAAGGGAAGCACCCGCCCGCAGGCGGCCCGGGCGGCGGCCAGGGCCTCCGCCCCGTGTTCGCAGTCCAGGTTGACGCAGGACAGCCCGGCCTGGGCGAAAATTTTCAGCTTGGACTGGAAGTAGTCGTCAAAATCCGGGTGCTCAATGGGGGAGATGTGGTCGGTCCCGATGTTCAGGTAGGCGGCGGCGGCAAACCGGGTGCCCAGGGTGCGGTGGTACTTCAGCGCCTGGGAGGACACCTCCATCACCAGATACTCCATCCCGGAGGACAGGGCGTGGGCGAAATGCCGCTGGAGCTCCAGGGGTTCGGGGGTGGTGAGGTGGGACTCGAACCGCTCCACCCCGTCCCAGGTGTCGATGGACGAGATCACCCCGCAGGTCTGGCCTTGGGGGGCCAGGTACTCGTCCAGGATATATTTCAGGTAGTAGGCGGTGGACGACTTGCCCTTGGTGCCGGTGACGCCGATGACTTTCAGCCGCCGGGACGGGTCGTTGTAATACTTCACCGCCAGCGGGGCCAGCACCCGCCGGATGTCCTTTACCAGGACGCAGGGCAGGCCCGGCTGGGGGTACGGGGTTTCGCTGACGTAGGCAAAGGCCCCCCGGCGGGCGGCGTCCGCCAGGTAGTCCGGCTTAAAATGGGCGCCCTTGCAGATAAACAGCGTGCCGGGGCGGGCCTCCTGGGAGCTGTAGGACACCAGCTCCACGGGGCGGCCCAGGTCCAGCCCGTCCGGCAGGGGGGCGGCCAGCTGGCCCAGCTGATGCAGCAGTTCGCAGTAGTCCCCCAGGGGGAACAGCTTCATTTCCATGGATGACCGCCTCCTAAATGGTCCGCAGGGGATAGCCGCACCGCTCCACCGCCCGCTCCGCCATGACCATCATGGCGTCCAGGTAGAAGGAGGGCAGGGGATGGTAGGTGGCAAAGACGGACAGCTCGGTACAGGCCAGAATGGCGCAGTCGCACCCGGCCTGCCGGATGGCCCGGTCGATTTTGGCGAATTTGTCCCGGCTGCCCTTCTCCCCCTGTTTGATCTCGTCGTAGATGATGGACATGACCAGCTTCTGGATGTCCGGGCCGGGGGACACGGCGTCCAGCCCCACCGCCGCGCACTCCTTCTGGTACAGCCCCGTCTGAATGGTGCCGTCGGTGGCCAGGATGCCGGGGCGCTTTTTTCCCTGCCTGGCCAGTTCTTTGGCGGCCTCCCGGAGCATATGGACGAAGGGCACGCCCACCTCCCCCTGGAGCCGGTCCACAAAGTAATGGGAGGTGTTGCAGGGGACGGCCAGCACGGTGCAGCCGCAGGATTCCAGCAGCTTTGCGTCTTGGAGCAGCCGCCGGTACAGCCCCTCCGTGTCGCCGGACAGGATGGCGGCGGTGCGGTCCGGGATGCCGGTGTCGGACAGGATGAGGGCGGGCAGGTGGTCCTGGTCCCGGGCGGCGTCGGTGCGGTCCAGCACGAACTGGTAGAACACCTGGGTGGCCTGGGGGCCCATGCCGCCCAGCACCCCTAATTTGGCTTCTTTTTCCATGTGTGTATTCCTATTCTTTTCAATCATGGCGCTGTCTTCGTGGCCGTCGGGTACGGTTGGTTGATCCCCAAGCGGCGGAAGCGGCATAAAGTTCTTTTTGATACTTTTCCTCTCAAGAAAAAGTATCCGGCTTTTTGCAGTATTTGCTGAAGCGCACCCAACAGCCGATGTGGTTTTTCCAGACGCGCCAGATGCGCTTGAGGGTGTAATCGGGCCGGTACTCCATGGAGTGGTGGTCGGCCCCGGCCCGGAACAGGGCCCTCATCTCCTCGTGGTAGCGCCGGGGGATGTAGCGGTAGGCCAGCCGGCGGGGGATCATCCGCCAGATGGAGCGGTTGTTGGTGATGGTGAGGGGCAGGTCCCGGCCCTCCAGCAGGTCGCCCACCAGGTATTGGGCGATGTTGTGGCCGGAGCCGGTGACATAGTAGTTGCTCCGCCCCTGGCGGGTGTTGATCTCAAAGGCCTTGTACCTGCCGTCCCGCCGGTCGTACTTGATGTCGAAATTGGAGAAGCCCACGTAGCCCAGGTCCTCCAGCATACCCCGGATTTTATCGCACAGCTGCCGGTCGTGCTCGGTGATGATGACGGCGTGGTTGCCGATGCCGTGGGGGGAGTGCTCCTCCAGCAGCACGTGGCCCAGGCACATCAGCTTCACCCGGCCGTGGGTGTCGGAGTAGTTGGTGAGCACCCGCATATAGGTGTCGTCGCCGGGGATGAACTCCTGCAAAATCATTTTGCCCGGGTAGCCCGCGGCGTACACCTCGTCCAGGGCGGCCAGCAGCTCCGCCCAGTCCTGGCAGATGTACACCTTTTTCAGCTCCCGGCGGCCGGTGGCCCAGTAAGCCACCCCGTCGGCGGGCTTGGCCACGTAGGGGGCGCCCCAGGGCAGCTGGAAGTCATGGCCCATGGACCCGTCGTAGACGAAAGTGGCGGGGTGGTCGATGCCGTAGCGGTCGCACAGGGCGTAGAACCGCTCCTTGTCGGTGAGCCGGTCCAGCATCTCCCCGCTGATATAGTTGCACTTCACATTTTCGGGGAACTGGTCCTTCAGGTGGGCGGCCAGCTTGACATAGCTGTCGCCGCAGCCGATGACCAGCACCGTCTTGTCTGCGCACTCCGCCGCCACGTCCTTCACGTTCTGCAAAAAGACGGCGGCGTCCTCATTCTCCAGGCAGGGCCGGTAGTCGATGATGGCGCTGTAGGAACAGGGGAAGGAGACGTATTTGCCGAAGGCAATGCTCTTCACCCCGTAGGCCTCGTGGAAGGCCCGGGCCACGCTGTACACGTTGATGTCGCCGCCGAACAGCAGCGGCTGGAACATACACTCTGACACGTAAAATCAAGCTCCTTCTATTAAACAAACGAACGGTCCGTCACTGAGGCGCAGAGCAATAGACCTGCCCCGCCTCAATGACCAGACACCGGCGGCAGCACAACTAGAAGCATCAGCGTCGAAAGCCGCACGCGCCGGAAGGGTCAAGTCCACTGAACGTATAGGGCTCTCCCGTAAAAAGGGGGGGTACACAGGGGGCCCTCCCCCTGTGTGCGCTCTTTGGGTACTTTCTCTCGCGTGAGAGAAAGTACCCCCCAGAGGGCGGGGTCAGCCCCCAGCTCTCTTGACCAGGAACACGCCGGGGATCTGGGACAGCTTATTGATAACTCCCTTCAGCTCCTTTTGGTCCTTGACGGCCAGCTCCAGGTAAATCATGGCGTACCCGTCCGGCTGGCTGCGGGCGGACAGGTTATTCACCTTCACCTTGACGGCGGACAGCGCCATGGCCACATCCAGCGCCAGCCCGTCCCGGTCTTTGGCGGAGATCTCAATGGAGGTGCGGTAGCCGGCCTCGGCCACGGCGTTCTCCGCCCAGGACACCTTCACCCAGCGCCCCTCCTCCTCCGGGCGGCGCCTCGCGGGGTCCGCGTTGGGGCAGTCCTGCCGGTGAATGGACACGCCGTAGCCCTTGGTGATGAACCCGATCACCGGGTCCCCCGGCACGGGGGTGCAGCACTTGGAGAACTTCACCATGCAGTTGTCCAGCCCGGCCACGATAATGCCGCTGGTAGACCGCTTGGGGGCCAGAATGGAGTCCTTGGGGGTGGAGGGATAGACGGTCTCCCCGGCGGCCACTGAGGCCTGCATGGCCTCCTGCTCCGCCCGCTGGCGCTCCAGGCGGCCCAGCCGGGTCATCTCCTCCTTGATGCGGGCGGCGGCCTTCTGGGCGGACAGCCCGCCGTAGCCGATGGCGGCGTACAGCTCGTCCAGCTGGCCGCAGCGCACCCGCTTGAGGAGGATGTCCAGCAGCTCTGGGTTGGCGGTGATGGCGCCCAGGGACAGCCCCGCGTGCTTCAGCTCCGACTCGAACATGGACCGCCCGGTGGCGATGTTCTCCTCCCGGCGCTCCTTCTTGAACCACTGGCGGATCTTGTTCCGGGCCTCGTTGGATTTGCAGATGTTCATCCAGTCCCGGCTGGGCCCCCGGGCGGACTTGGAGGTGATGATCTCCACGATATCGCCGTTTTTCAGCGGCGTCTCGAAGGTGACGATGCGGCCGTTTACCCGGGCCCCGGTCATGGAGTTGCCGACGGCGGAGTGGATGGAGTAGGCGAAGTCGATGGGGGTGGCCCCGGCGGGCAGGCTCTTCACGTCCCCGTTGGGGGTGAACACGAACACCTCGTCGGCGAACATATCCACCCGCAGGGTGCGCACAAACTCGTCCGGGTCGGTGTCCTGCTGGCTCTCCAGCAGCTTGCGCACCCACTCGAAGTCCCGCTCGGTGCCCAGCCGCTGGTTGGCCAGGCCCTGTTTGTACTTCCAGTGGGCGGCCACGCCGTACTCCGCCGTCTGGTGCATCTGCCAGGTGCGGATCTGCACCTCGAAGGGGATGCCCTCCCGGCCGATGACGGTGGTGTGGAGGGACTGGTAGCCGTTGGGCTTGGGGGTGCCGATGTAGTCCTTGAACCGGCCCAGCACCGGCTTGAACATATCGTGGATACAGCCCAGCACGTTGTAGCAGGCGGGGATGTCCTCCACAATGACCCGGAAGGCGTACAGGTCGAAGATCTCGTTGAGGGTTTTGCTCTGGGCGTACATCTTTCGGTAGATGGAGTAGATGTGCTTCAGCCGGCCGTAGACCTTGCACTGGACGCCCTCGGCGGCCAGCCGCTCCTCGATGTGGGCCTGCATATTGTCCAGGAAGCCGGCGTGGAGGGTGGTGATGTTGCGCAGCTCCGCCTCCACGTCGTGGAAGCCCACCGGGTCCAGGTACTCCAGTGACAGGTCCTCCAGCTCCCATTTCAGCTTCTGCATACCTAAGCGGTGGGCGATGGGGGCGTACACCTCCATGGTCTCCAGGGCTTTTTCCTTCTGCTTGGCGTCGGACTGGTACTGGAGGGTGCGCATATTGTGGAGCCGGTCGCACAGCTTGATAAGGATCACCCGCACGTCCTTGGCCATGGCCATGAACATTTTGCGCAGGTTCTCCATCTGCTCGTCCTCCCGGGAGGTGTACTGCATCCGGGTGAGCTTGGTGACGCCCTCCACCAGCTCGGCCACCTGGCCGCCGAACAGCCGGGCGATCTCGTCGTGGGTGGAGTCGGTGTCCTCAATGCAGTCGTGGAGGAGGGCGGCCACGATGGAGTCCTGGTCCAGGTCCATCTCGTTGATGATCTCCGCCACGGCGATGGGGTGGATGATATAGGGCTCGCCGCTTTTGCGCAGCTGGGGCCCGTGGTGGTTGTTGGCGTATTCAAAAGCCGCGCGGATGCGCTTCACGTCCGCGCCGGGATTGTTGGCCAGGATATGCTGTTCCAGCGCTTCGTATCTCTCATGGGCCAGATCCATAGGGTTACCTCCTTTATGGCTCCTCTTCCAGCAGCAGCCGGAGCCGCCGCATCATGTCGGCCTGCTCCAGGTCCACCTTCTGCTCGGGGCGGCACAGGCGCAGGCGGCGGCTCTCCATCTGGATGAGCCCCCGGTCCCCCATCACGTGGAGGCACACCAGGGTGCGGCCGTAGGCGCAGCGGCCGTCGGGCTGGCGGGCGGCCTGGCGGAGCAGGGCGGAGTTGGCGTCCACGCCGTCCCCGGCGCAGCTGTGCTCCAAAAACCGCCACAGGCGGGCGAAGTCCTGCCGGGAGGGGAGCAACAGCCCCGCTTCCCACCGGGACAGGTCCGCGCCCTCCTTCAGCCGCTGGAACAGCTCCTGTTCCAGCTGGGCCCTGGTGGGGGCGGGGCGCAGGTCGCACAGCTGGAGCTGTACGGTACGGCTGCCCCGGAACTCGTTTATCTGGGGAGTAAAGACCACGTCCAGCCGTCCGCCCGGGGACACGCCGCAGGCGGCGGCGTTGGCAGAGAAGAAGATGGCGTCCAGCACCACGCCGTCCCGCCGGAGCTTCATTTTTAAATGCCGCCCGCCCCCCACGTCGCAGCAGGACAGCACGCAGGCCCCCCGCAGCAGCAGCACCGGCTTGGGATTGCCCGCGCCGAAGGGCTCTAAGGCGGACAGGGACTCCACCTCGGGGACGGTGAGCTGAAGACAGCACGCGATCTCCGCGTCCACGTCCACGGAGGCCTCCATGGGCCGGTCCCCGGCGTAGTCGGACACCAGGCGGCGGATGAGGGCCTGGAAGGCGGGAATGTTCTCCTCCCGGATGGTGAAGCCCGCCGCCATCTCGTGGCCGCCGTAGGCCTCGAAGAGGGGGGCGCCGTGCTCCTGGGCGAAGGCGCGGACGCACTGCTCCAGGGCGGCGAAGAGGTGGAACCCGCCGAAAGAGCGGCAGGAGGCCTTGCCCACGCCGTTTTCCAGGCTAATCATGAAGGCGGGGCAGGCGTATTTTTCCGCCAGCCGGGAGGCCACGATGCCCACCACCCCCTGGTGCCAGCACCGCCCGGCCAGCACGATGCAGGGCTCGGCCATCTGGGGACGGGCCTCCAGCAGCTCCTCGCACTGCCGGTAGATCTCCAGCTCAATGGCCTGGCGCTCCCGGTTCAGGGCGCACAGGGCCCGGGCCAGCTCCGCGCCCCGGGCCTCGTCCCGGGTGAGCAGCAGCTCCAGGGCCACCATGGCCTGTTCCATCCGCCCGGCGGCGTTGATCCGGGGGGCCAGGCCGTACCCGATGGTGACGGCGGTGGGGACGGCCCCGGGTTCCAGTCCGGCCTCGGCCAGAAGGGCGCGCAGGCCGGGGCGTTCCGTCCGGGCCAGCAGCTCCAGGCCCTGCCGGACCAGGGCGCGGTTTTCGTCGGTGAGGCGCATCACGTCGGCCACGGTGCCGATGGCGGCCAGTTCGCCGAAGCGCCGGAACACCGCCGGCCGCGCTTCGGCGGGTACCAGGGCCTGGGCGGTCTTGAGGGCCACCCCCACCCCCGCCAGCTCCGGGAAGGGATAGGGGCAGTCCTCCCGCCGGGGGTCCACCACGGCCGCGGCGGCGGGAAGCTTGTCCTTGCAGTGGTGATGGTCGGTAATGACCACGTCCAGCCCCAGGGACCGGGCGAACTCCACCTCGGCGGCGGCGGTGATGCCGCAGTCCACGGTGACGATGAGCCCCACCCCCTGCCGGGCCAGCCGGGAGATGGCCCCGGGGTTGAGGCCGTAGCCCTCCTCGGAGCGGTCGGGAATATAGCTGGTCACCTGCCCCCCCAGGCCGGTGAGCGCCTCGGTGAGCAGGCAGGTGGCGGTGATGCCGTCCACGTCGTAGTCGCCGTAGACGCAGATGAGCTCATGGCTGTCCAGCGCCTGGCGGATACGGGCCACGGCCCGGTCCATGTCCTTGAGGAGGAAGGGGTCGTGGAAACGCTCCGGGCCGCTGGACAGGAATTCCGCGGCCTGGTCAGGCTCCTCCAGCCCCCGGGCTGCCAGCACCGCGGCGCACAGGGGGGACAGGCCCGCCCCCTCCAGGGCCCGCCGGGCGGCGGCGGGGCCGGGGCGGCGCAGGTTCCAGTGCTGATATTTCAAAGGCTGTTCCCTCCTCTCCGCCCAGGGTGGGCGCGCATAAAAATCAACAATATACTATATCATAGTTTTCCCTCTGTTTCAACCGTCAAAACCGGGGGAGCGCAAAAAGGCGGCGCGGCCAAACGGCCGCGCCGCCTTTCAGAAGGGGAGCAGCTCCAGGTGCTCCAGGAGGATTTTCAGCCCGATGAGCACCAGCACCGCCCCGCCGAACAGCTCCGCCTTGGATTTATAGCGGGCGCCGAACACATTGCCGATCTTCACCCCGGCGGCGGAGATGACGAAGGTGCACACCCCGATGAGGGCGACGGCGGGGAGAATGTCCACCCGGAGGAAGGCGAAGGTGACGCCCACGGCCAGGGCGTCGATGGAGGTGGCCACCGCCAGCAGCAGCATGGTGAGGGGGGCCAGGGAGGGGTCGCAGTCCTCCTCGTCTCCGCTCAAGGCCTCCCGGATCATGTTGCCGCCGATGAGGGAGAGCAGCACAAAGGCGATCCAGTGGTCCACAGAGGCGATCATGTCCGCGAAGGACGCTCCCAGCAGCCACCCGATGGCGGGCATCAGGGCCTGAAAGGCCCCAAACCACAGCCCGACGGTGACGGCGTGGCGGGGCATCAGCCCCCGGATGGACAGCCCCTTGCAGATGGACACGGCGAAGGCGTCCATGGACAGGCCGACGGCCAAAATGAACAGTTCCCAGAATCTCACATACATCAACCCCTTTTGTTGTTTGAAGGTATGCGGGGGGATAAAAAAAGAGACTACCCGCATACACGCGGATAAGTCTCATCGTCTCGTTGGAGCAAAGTCCTTCCCTTGCTCCTCCCCTCCCCGCGAAGCCAAAGAACGGCTTTGCGGGGCCCATTGAGCGCCCTGCGAGGGCTCCCTTGGGGGATTACCACAGCCAGACAGCATTGCTGTCAGTATGTTGACTGGGCCACGGCTCTCGCCGCCGACTACTCCCTTATCAGTGGGCGTATTTTACCCCCGGCGCAGGCGGTTAGTCAACCGCAACCTTTGGGAAACGGCCGGTTTTTCCAGATTTCGGCCAAACAGACAGGCAGCTTGTGAAAAAACCTTGAATTTTCCCCGGGAACGGTTGCGTTCGCCCGCGGAAGAGTATAAGATAAGGAGCAAGGATTACATAGGAAAGGCGTCCCGCCGGACTGCGGGCGGGGCGGAGGGGGGCCCGCATGAGTTATATAACCTTTGAGAACGTGAAAAAAGAATACAAAATGGGTGAAATCACCATCAAAGCGGTGGACGGCGTGGATTTTTCCGTGGAGAAGGGGGAGTTCGCCATCATTGTGGGCCCCTCCGGCGCGGGCAAAACCACGGTGCTCAATATGCTGGGCGGTATGGACGCCTGCTCCGGCGGCGTCATCACCGTGGACGGCGCGAAGGTCAGCGGCTACACCGCCAAACAGCTCACCGCCTACCGGCGGCACGACATCGGCTTTGTGTTCCAGTTTTATAACCTGGTGCAGAACCTCACCGCCCTGGAGAACGTGGAGCTGGCGGCCCAGATCTGCCGGAACCCCCTGGACGCACGGGAGGTGCTGGAGCGGGTGGGGCTGGCCGGCCGGCTGGACAACTTCCCCGCCCAGCTGTCCGGCGGCGAGCAGCAGCGGGTGGCCATCGCCCGCGCCCTGGCCAAGAACCCCAAGCTGCTGCTGTGTGACGAGCCCACCGGCGCATTGGACTACGTCACCGGCAAGGCCATCCTGAAGCTTTTGCAGGACACCTGCCGCCAGGAGGGCATGACGGTCATCGTCATCACCCACAACACCGCCCTCACCCCCATGGCGGACCAGGTGATCCACATCAAAAACGGCCGGGTGGCCGGGGTGGAGCGCAACGCCCATCCCACCCCCGTGGAGGAGATTGAATGGTAGCGTGGAAGAACCGGCTGACCACCGACGCCGTCCGGGAGATCAAGAACACCTTCAACCGCTACGTGTCCATTCTGGTGCTGGCGGCGCTGGCGGTGGCCTTTCTGTCCGGCCTGCGCACCGCCGCCCCGGATATGCAGTACACCGCCGACAACTACTACGACCGCACCCACTTGATGGACGGCTATGTGCTGTCCACCCTGGGCCTGACGGACGGGGACCTGGACGCCCTGGCCCGGGCGGCGGGCATCGGGGCGGTGGAGGGCTGCCGGGACCTGGACGCCGTGGCCACCGACCGCATCGTCAACGTGCGGTCCATGCCGGAGCGGCTCAACCTGCTGGAGGTAAAGGAGGGCCGCCTGCCCCAGGCGGCGGACGAGTGTGTCACCGAGCGCTTGCTGCTGGTGAAGCTGGGCCTCCAGGTGGGGGACCGGCTGGAGCTCACCCTGGAGGAGGACAGCGAGGGCGACCTTGCCAACACCTCCTATACCATTGTGGGCGTGGTCAACTCCCCGCTGTACGTGGCGCTGGACCGGGGCTCCTCCTCCCTGGGCAACGGCTCGGTGGACGCCTTTGTCTACGTGCCTGGGGAGAATTTTACCTTTGAGCACTATACCTGCGCCTACTTCACCGGGGAGGGCCTGGCGGCGCTGGACACCTACGGGGACGAGTACGAGGACCGGATCGACGCCCTGGTGGACAGCCTGGACCCCCTGGGGGAGGAGCGCGCCCAGGTTCGGTATGACGAGCTGATCGGGGAGGCCCAGGACGAGCTGGACGACGCCCGCAGGGAGTTTGAGGAGGCCAAGGCGGACGCGGAACAGGAGCTGGCCGACGCCTGGCGGGAGCTCCAGGACGGGCGGCGGGAGCTGGACGACGGCTGGGCGGAGTACCGGGACGGGGAGGACACCTTTGCCCGGGAGATCGCCGACGCGGAGCGGGAGCTGGCCGACGCCCTGGCGGACCTGCGCCAGGGGGAGCGGGACCTGGAGGACGGCCGCAAAGAGTACGAGGACGGCTTGGCCGACTATCAGGACGGCGTGCGGAAGTATCAGGACGGCTGGGCGGAGTACCAGGACGGCCTGAAACAATATGAGGACGGCTGGGCGGAGTATCAGGAGGGCCTGGCGGAGTTTGAGGACAGCCGGAAACAGTATGAGGACGGCTTAAAAGAGTATGAGGACGGCTTGAAGGAGTACGAGGACGGCCGGAAGCAGTATGAGAACGGCATGATCGAGTACGAGAGCGGCCTTGCCAAGTACCAGCGGGGCAAGGCGGAGCTGGAGCGGCAGGAGGCCGCGGGCGCGGAGCAGCTCCAGGCAGCGCTGGCAAGGCTGAAGGAGCAGCTGGACGGCGGGCTCATCACACTCGACCAGTATACCGCCGCCGTGGCGCAGTTGACGGCAGATGCCCAGAAGGGTCAGGCCCAGCTGGAAGCGGCCAAGGCCCAGCTGGAAGCGTCCAAAGGCCAGCTGGACAATGCTGATTTTCAGCTGAATCAGGTACGCCAGAAGCTGGAACAGGGGAAAAAAGAGCTGGACGACGCCAAGGTGGAGCTGGACGACGCGAAGCGCCAGCTGGACGAGGGCCAGGCGGAGCTGGACGACGCGAAAAAGGAACTGGACGACGCCAAAGCGGAGCTGGACGACGCGAAGCGCGAGTTGGACGACGCCAGGGCGGAGCTGGACGACGCAAACGCGGAGCTGACTGACGCCAGGGCCGAGCTGGAGCAGGGGGAAGCGGACCTGCGGGACGGCTGGGCGGAATACTACGACGGGTTAGCGGAGCTGGAAAAGGCCCGGGCGGAGGGCCGCCAGGAGCTGGACGACGCCCTGGCGGAGCTCAACGACGGCGAGGAGGAATATGCCGAAGGCCTCCAGGAGTACGAGGACGGCAAAAAAGAGGCGGACGAGGAGATTGCCGACGCCCAAAAGAAGCTGGACGACGCCCAGGACGAGCTGGACGACGTGGAGGACTGCGAGTGGTACATCCTCAGCCGGTTTACCAACGCGGGTATCGTGGGCTACTCCCAGGACTCCGACCGGGTGAGCAACCTGGCCAACGTGTTCCCCGTGATCTTCTTCCTGGTGGCGGCGCTGGCCTGCCTCACCACCATGACCCGCATGGTGGAGGAGCAGCGCACCCAGATCGGTTCGCTGAAGGCGCTGGGCTTCTCCCGGCTGTCCATCTCCCAAAAGTATATCGGCTACGCCTTCTCCGCCAGCCTGATCGGCGGCATTCTGGGCCTGCTGCTGGGCTGCACCCTCATTCCCCTGGTCATCGCCAACGCCTTTAACATCATGTACGCCATCCCGGCCCTGGAATTCAAGCCCCAGGTGAGCCTGTACGTCTGGGCGGTGCTGGCGGCGGTGGCGTGCACCACCGGGGCGGCCCTGTGGGCCTGCCTGTCCACCCTCATCGACACCCCCGCCAACCTCATGCGGCCCCGGGCCCCCAAGGCGGGCCGCCGGGTGCTGTTGGAGCGGGTGGGGTTCGTGTGGAAGCGGCTCACCTTCACCTGGAAGGTGACCATGCGCAACCTGTTCCGCTATCAGCGGCGGTTCTGGATGACGGTGATCGGCATCGGCGGGTGCACCGCCCTCATCGTCACCGGCTTCGGACTCCACGAGTCCATTTTCTCCATTCTGGACCAGCAGTTTGACCACGTGTTCCTCTATGACGCCACCCTGGGGCTGGACAAGCACGCCAGGGAGTACGATCTGGCGGCGGTGGAGGACTATCTCAACGCCAGCCCCTGGGTGGAGGACTATCTGACAACCTGTGCCTCCACGCTGGAGGCGTCCAGCGTGGGCCCGGCCCAAAACGTGTCCCTGTTTGCCGTGGACGACCAGGAGCGGTTCAACCAGTTCATCCGGCTGGGCCACCGCCTGGATGGCGAACCCGTGGTCCTGCCGGACGACGGGGTGGTCATCACCGAGAAGCTGTCCGAGCTGCTGGAGGTGTCCGTGGGGGATACGATCACCCTGGACGACGACGGAAAGCGGGTGGAGGCCCGGGTAGCCGACATCGCGGAGAACTACGTCTCCCACTACGTGTATATGACCGGTGCCTGCTATCAGGCGCTGTTCGGCGTGGCGCCGGAGCGCAACGAGATGCTCCTGCGGTATACGGACGGGACCGGGGAAGCGGAGTCGGACACCGTCTCCTCCGAGCTGATGGCCATGGACGGGGTGGACTCCTACTCCTACATTGCCACCCTGCGGGACAACTTCACTGACAGCATGGAGGCGATCGACTACGCGGTGGTTATCATCATCACGGCGGCGGCGGCGCTGGCCTTCGTGGTGCTGTACAACCTCACCAACATCAACATCACCGAGCGGATGCGGGAGCTGGCCACCCTGAAGGTGCTGGGCTTCTTTGACCGGGAGGTCACTGCCTACGTCTACCGGGAGAACCTGTTCCTCACCCTGTTCGGCATTGTGCTGGGGCTGGTGATGGGCCGGTTCCTCCACGCCTGGATGGTGCTGACGGTGGAGGTGGAGCTGGTGATGTTCGGCCGCACCGCGCCCCCCTACGCCTACTTCCTGGCGGCGGGGCTGACGGTGGTGTTCTCCGTGGCGGTGAACGTCGCCGCCCACTTCAAGCTGAAAAAGGTGGACATGGTGGAGAGCCTGAAGACCGTGGAATAAAGCGCAGGAGCCCCGCGCCGCAGGCGCGGGGCTCCTGTTATGCTTTTTTGTTGCGCACGAACACCTGGGTGCCCTGGTATTTGGCGTTGTGCCGCTCGTCGATCTCGAAGCCGTCCAGGGCGGCGATGAACTTGGACAGCTTGGCGAAGCCGTAGTTCCGGGCGTCGAAATCCGGCTGCTTCTTGATGAGCAGGGTGCCCAGGTCGCCCAGGTAGGCGTAGCCGTCCTCGTCCGCCAGGTCTTCCACCGACTGGGCGATGAGCTCCTGCACCGTGAGGACGGGGGACTCCGCCGGGGCGGACTTTTTTTTCGCGCTCTTTCCGGCGGGGGCGGGGGGCTCCCCCTTCTCCGCCGCCTTCAGGGACTCGATATACACGAACTTGTCGCAGGCCACGATGAAGGGCTTGGGGGTTTTTTTCTCCCCCATGCCATACACCTTCATTCCCGCCTCCCGGAGCCGGGTGGCCAGCCGGGTGAAGTCGCTGTCGCTGCTCACCAGCACGAAGCCGCCGCAGTTGCCCGAGTACAGGATGTCCATGGCGTCGATAATCATGGCCGAGTCGGTGGCGTTTTTGCCGGTGGTGTAGCTGTACTGCTGGAAAGGAGTGATGGCGTGTTCCAGCAGCAGGGGCTTCCAGCTGCCCATGTTGGGGGCGGTCCAGTCGCCGTAGATGCGCTTGATGGTGGCCGAGCCGTACACCGCCACCTCCGCCATGATCTCCCGCAGGGCGGTGCGGGGGGCGTTGTCGGCGTCGATGAGGACGGCCAGGCGCAGTTCGTTTTCCATATTGGAGGTCTCCTTTTGGCTGTTGTTGTTCCTTTTTCTTGAAAGAAAAAGGAACCGAAAAAGAACTTGAGGCCGCTGACGCCCGTGGGCGGCTGCCGGAGGGCCCGCCTCGGCGGCTGCCCAAAATATTCCCACTGGAAATTTATGCTGATTTCAGTATACCATATGGGAGAGGAAAAGAAAAGCGAAAAAATTTTCTGTCTCTGCAACAATCCGCCCGGCCAGGGCGTGTTATAGGCAGAAGGGAGGGTTCAGCGTGAATCACTCCAACCGGTTGGAGGAATTGGTCGGCAAGTATGAAAACACTCTGTTCCGGGCGTCGCTGGCGATTTTGGGCGACGTCCAGGAGGCGGAGGACGCGGTGCAGGAGACATTCCTGCGCTATCTGGAAAAGCGCCCGGAATTCCGGGACGGGGGGCACGAGAAGGCATGGCTGCTGAAGGTGGCTGCCAACCGCTGCAAAAGCGTCCTGCGCGGCTGGAAGCGCCACCCGGCGGTGGAGCTGCTGGACATATACCCAGCCCCGGACGACGGCGGGAGCCGGGAGCTGCTGGAGGCCATTCTGGCCCTGCCCGCCAACCAGCGGGCGGCGGTGCACCTGCACTACTACGAGGGCTACACCTCGGAGGAGATCGGGGCCATCCTGGGCCAGCGGCCCGGGACGGTGCGCTCCCATCTGAGCCGGGCCCGGGACGCCCTGCGGCGGTACTTATCGGAAGAAGAAGGAGAATGATGAGATGAAGCGGTACAGAACATTCATGGACGGCGTGAGGGTGTCCGACACCCTCCATCAGAGGCTGAGAGAGCTGAAGAATCCGGGTAAGCGCCCTGTCCCGTGGGCGAAATACGGGACTATGGCGGCGGCGCTGGCGCTGGTGTGCGGCGTGACCTTCATGATGGTGAATCCGGCACTGGCCAAAACTCGCCAGCCCGCCTCCGCCCCGGAAAACGTGGGGCCAGGCGAACCCGACATCGCCACGGCGGAGCCCGTTGGTTCTGCGGAGCCGGCCCCGCACATCCTCGCGGGGAGCTACGAGGTGACCCGGGACGGGGTGACAACCAGCTATCTCCTGCCCTATATCATATACGGCGACACAGGGGGCGCGGAGACCACCCTGGACTGGGACGTGCCCCCCGGCGCGGTGAAGCGGGAGCTGACCGGGGAGGACATCGCCGCCCTGCTGGGCGGGGAGGACGTGCTGGCCGACCACCTGGCCTGGGACGGGTACCAGCTGTCCGGCTGGGCGGCGTGGTACGGGGACGGCTCCTTCTGGGGGGCCTATATCAACGGAGTCCTGGGGTACGCCGGCGGCGCGGCGGACCAGTTCGAGTTCGCCGTGACGGCGGGGCAGCTGCCCCCCACCTGCATCGCCTACCCCGGCAGCGCGGAGCAGAACATCAGCGGCGTCATCGTCACCGCCGACAAACGCGACTGGGAAACGCATATTTTCGATTGGCCCACATATATCCACCAGCGCCGGGTGAGCTTCCTGACGGACGGTTACGGCTACCGCTTCGAGATGAGCTCCGGCGACCCGGATTTGGCGGAGGAACTGGTCAGCCGCCTGGTGCGCCAGGTCATCGACAGCGGCGTGGCGCCGGACCGGCTCTCTTCCGAGGGCGCGGTATTGGCCCACCCCTGGGAGGGAGACCCCAATACCGGCGTGGGCGAGCCCAACTGGAATGACGGCGTACCCGACCAGGACACGCCCGCCTACGACCCCCGGGAGGCGGCGGACCCGCCCTACAATGCCCCGGCGGGCTATACCTGCCCCACCTGCGGCGAGACAATTCCGGCGGGAACAGCCCACGACTGCGCGATGTGCGATAGCTATCCTTTGCCTCACATTTGCGAGATCTGCGGCGAGGCTTACCCGGAAGGAGCAGCGCACAGCCACGAGGCTTGCGGCTACCCCCTGGCCCCGGACACCCACGTTTGCGAGGTGTGCGGCCAGGCCGTCCCCGTGGGGATGGAGCACAGCCACCAGGAAGACCATCATCGGGAGGAGCACCATTCAGAGCGCCACTGACAAGAACCCCGCCCCGGCTTTTGCCGGGGCGGGGCTTTTCTCTTGCGCGGAGCCGGAATGCCTGCTATAATATCCCTAAATATCGGACTTTATTTCTGCTAGGATAGGTTCGAAAGGAGGGGGTCGGCCATGGCGCAGACCGCGAATTACAAACGAAAGCTCCTCATCCTGGCCAGGCTGCTGCTGGAGCGCAGCGACGAGGAGCACCCTGTCTCCCGGCAGGAGATGCAGGAGGAGCTGGAGCGCTGGGGGCTCAGCGCCGAGCGCAAGAGCATCTACGACGACATGGAGCAGCTGGCCGAGCTGGGCCTGGATGTGCACAGCCGGAAGGGCCGGGGGGGCGGCTGGTACATCGGCCAGAGGGAGTTCGAGCTGGCGGAGCTGAAGCTGCTGGTGGACGCGGTGCAGTCCAGCCGGTTTCTCACCAAGCGCAAGAGCGACGCCCTGATCGGCAAGCTGGAGGGGCTTACCAGCGTCCATCAGGCCCGGCAGCTCCAGCGGCAGGTGTATGTGGACCGGCGGGTCAAGACCATGAACGAGAGCATTTT
>CAMNQF010000062.1 GCA_946548895.1 uncultured bacterium
GAAACAGCAAAACCCAAGTATAGTCATGCTATACTCGGGTTTTGTCTAATATGGCTTAATGTGGCAAAATCGCTTTTTACGGCCCTTCTGTGTGCCGTAAATTTATAAGGTGTATAGCGGCGGAGAATTGTGCAGGATTGGCTGTGTTGGCCCGAACATTGAAGTGCCGATAAGAATAGTGACTGCGAAATTTTGAAAAGTGGAGTAGACCTCAATAAAACATTTGGAAGAGAAGAACGGTGGTAAATCAGTTCATATATCAGATATAGGCAAATCCCATTTGGAAAATAAATCTTTGTACATATCAAAAATATCGTTTTCAGCAGCTTTCTGTTTGATTTTATTGAGTTTTGGAGCAATGGAATATAGTCTCATTAAATCAATCAATTTTTGATGTTCACGCTCTGAATAGCCAGGTAAACTTTTTATCCACGCTTCAGGTATAACTGCCATTTGGCAAAGGTAACCATTAAAAGAAGGATATTCGAATGGTGTGGAAAGCCTGCAAAAGCATTTTCTGAAAGAATCTGGGATATGCTCATCCTTAAGGAGCCGTACGAAATCATCTTCGGAGATACGAATAAATTTGTCGTTAAGCAACAGATGTGATTTTGCCAACTCAAAATTATCTCCGTTAAGTTCTTCACGGCTAATAATCATTCGTTCCACACAAGGATGGTTTGTATCTTTTCCTCCGGAAATGGTCAAAACAAGGGCAAGTACACAACATACCCGTTTGTTTTTTATAGCCGGATTTGACATAACCAGATAACTGATCTCTCCCTGGTCGTTGCAATTCGCTAAAGTGCAATATGCCCCACTCGTTTTTTTGGAAAGAATCAGCTGACCCTGGTATTTTTTGTGCCGCCTGCCCTCATTATCATAGGTAAAGTCAAAGTTTACATTGCAGTATCCGTTATTTGATTCCTCTGGGATTGTCATAATGCCATGAAAACATCGATCCTCAACTGATAATGTACTATAAAAATAGCAGTGGAATACGCCAAACCAACATTGAAACAGGGGATCTTCGATGCTGTTTGTGAGACTGTCACTGGGTTTGAAAATCCTGGACGGAAATGTAGGCAGAATATCTTCCGGAATAAATTCATCAGATTCCAGAATAGGATCTGAACCCTTCAGAATAGAATCAGAACCCTTTTGAATATCTTTAGTGTTCGCTTGATAATTTGGCACTTTTTCCGCAAAAGATTCGTTGTATTCTTTCAACACGTTATCCAGTGAAGTTTCCATAGCGCTACAATAGGACATTGCTTCATAAAAAGTCATCAGTTCGCTCAAGAGCATGGGGTCATCTGTCTCGTGTCGCATGGAGAGACGTCGGGAAATATGAGCTTGCGATTTCTGAGCCAGTGAAAGGCGTTCCTTCAACTGCTTCTGCGTAATCCTGTGACGTTTCCGATAGGTATCAATTGCGTTTACAAGGTAGCGGTTGGCCTCCAGTTCTTCCTTAGTGGCAGGCCTGTTTTGGAACGATGCCCTAATAGCATCAGCAGTTTTAGTAGATTTCATATTTACCACCCACCTGATAAAAATGAAAGCACCTGGCAAAAAAATTTCATAATTCAAGAATAATTATTTTTTCGCAAAAAAAGATTGTAAAAAATGCGTCTATCTTTTTAAAAAAATGTGTGATATTGTCTTGGTACAAAATATGTGTACACCTTATACAGCTCCCGAAAGTGCAGATCATATCGAACACATTCAGCTGCAAAATATGAATACGTCAGTATATCTTATACGCAGGAGGCCATCAAAATGAACTGGATTTCCTTTCTGTTTGACCGAGTTTATATAAATATTGACGAATTGTATGATGAGAATCATGAGATTTTAGATCATCTCGATATGTTGCCCCTAATTCATGCCGTTGCAAGAGCAAATCCGGCTGGCGACATTGAGCCGCTTTACGACAAAAGCAACGATGAAGTCTTTGAGCGGCGCACCAAGTTCTTTATTGTGAGGCGGGTTGAGGAATATATTGTCGGCATACAGGAAATACTGAGCATTGACGAAAACATGGCAACATTTGCATCAAAAAAACAGCTGAATAATCTTATTCGGTCTTTTGGAGCAGGGAAAAAACGTATCAGCTGCTATGCATTGGTTTATCTATATGTCATATACACTCTCTTGGAGGGAAAATCCCCTTTGGCCTCCAAGTGTGCCGAATATATAATCGCAATTCATGAACTCATCATGTGTTATTTTGAAGACCATCCCACAGACCAACTGGCCGAATTCGCCCATGGCTGTTTTGATCCCATTATCCGGGCTGTGCAAGAGAGAAATACTACTCTCGAAAACGGGAAGCTTCCTTTCCGTCCGCGCAAGCGTCCTAAAAATATCAATGAGAATTCCAAACCTCTTTAGTATCAACTTCTGGCTTGGAAGCCTACCAAAAAGTTATTATTAAGGAGGGACTGTAATGGCTCATTATAAAACGTTTGATGGCAAGTTGAGAGGTGCAATTACGGCTCTAACTTCAAGCATTCTAACAAGCCTGATATGCGATACAATCTCCAATACCTCTTATGTGCTCCAAACCGATGAGAAACAGTATACGCTGACAACTGCTGGAAATAGCTTTTCAGGTAGCGTTGTTTTCGTACTTCTCGTATTTTCGATCATTTGGATCATAATTTCCATTATTATTCCCATTGGGTTAAGGCTAAAGGAGCGAATTTCGTATCGAAAAATTGACCAGCCAAATCGGAAAACATTAGTTAGCACATTCAATCGGTCGAAAGAAATCGCACTTTCCTTGCGCCCAGTCTTTATCAATGAAATTGGATCTGTTTTGGATTTTGATATGGTAAAGCTATATACGAAAGATTTAGCGGATGTTATCACAACCCTCCACAAGAAATTTAAACCGCATAATCAGAAAATGCAGAAACACATTGTGGATCATTTTCGAAGGCCCGCACATTCTTCTATTTTCAATATTGATAGTGGCATTTCAAATTACGAGTTTTCTGCCCTGATTGCAATGCTGAAAAAAATGGTAGAAAATGCTCAGGAGTGCGACACAAAAACAAGTGAGGAGTTATTTTTAAAAGACTGTGAGGAAATGCTGAGCTATTTAAAGGAGTTCTGGTAATATTTTGTAAGAACCCGCAAAACCTTGTGGAACAGCGCATTACCCCGCATTTCCTGACAACAGACCACCCCAATTACTACGAATTTACTACCAAGGGATGAGCTTTGATACGACGAAACACCGGGAAATGCGGACATACGGTTTTGCGCCGCCCTTTGAACTACCCTCTAAAATCACATATCGCCCGACTGGATAGGCCGTCTTTTCACTATTGAAAAGGCGGCTTTTTCCATGCCCATACATAGCCGTCTGTTTCGCCGCAGGCGGCTAAATCTACGAAAGGAGGAAACCCCAAATGGCGAAACCAAAAGTGTTGAGTGTAGCAAATCAAAAGGGCGGAGTTGGCAAAAGCACGACGGTCTATAACCTGGGGGCCGGTCTTGCGTTGGAGGGAAAGAAAGTCCTGCTGCTGGACGTAGACCCCCAGGGCGACCTGACCAAGATGCTGGGCCAGCGCAAGCCCCACGACCTGCCCCTGACCCTTGCCAACGCTATGAACGACGTTGTGGCCGGGACAATGCCCCGCGACCACCCGGAGATCATGCACCACCATGAGGGCTTTGACTTTGTTCCGGGAAACCGCAGCCTGTCCGCCGTAGAGGTGGGGCTGGTGAACGTGATGAGCCGGGAAACGGTGCTGCGTCAGTATGTGGACAGCGTAAAGCGGGACTATGACTATGTTCTGCTGGACTGCCGTCCCTCGCTGGGGATGCTGGTTATCAACGCCCTGTCTGCGTCGGACTATGTTCTTGTCCCCGTCCAGGCGGACTATCTGGCGGCGGAGGACATGACGGAGCTGGTGGGGACGGTGCGGAGCATCCAGCGTCAGATCAACCCCCGGCTGAAAATCGGCGGCGTGTTTCTGACGATGGCAAATGAAACCACGTTCCGCAAGGACATTGTGAACAGCGTCAAGTCCAATTTTGGGCGGCACCTGCCTGTGATGGACACGGTGATCCCGGCAACGGTGCGGCTGGCGGAGGTCAGCACAGCGGACAAGAGTATCTTCCAGCACGAACCCAGGGGACGGGCGGCGGACGCCTACCGCAAACTGACAAAGGAGGTGCTGGACATTGGCAGCAAAGAGCGCAGCCGGACTTCTGACCTCAGTAGATAGTATGTTCACCACCCAGGAGGAACGGGACAACGCCCAGCGCAGCTATGTGATCGACCTGCCCGCCGCTCAAATCAACGATTTTCCCGACCACCCGTTTAAGGTGCGGATGGATGAGAGCATGATGGAACTGGCAGACAGCGTGAAACAGCACGGTATTCTTGTGCCCTCCCTGGTACGCCCCATGCCGGACGGCAGTTATCAAATGGTATCCGGCCACCGGCGCAAGCGGGCGGCGGAGCTGGCGGAACTGCCCACGGTGCCCTGCATTGTCCGGGAGCTGACCGACGATGAAGCCATCATTATCATGGTGGACAGCAACCTCCAGAGGGAGCAGGTCTTACCGTCAGAAAAGGCGTTCGCTTATAAAATGAAGCTGGACGCTATGAAACGGCAGGGGCAGAGAACAGATTTAACTTTTGGCCCAATGGGCCAAAAGTCCGTTGCTGTCAATTCCAGAAACGATTTAGCCGCAGAAGCGCCAGATAGTGCAAGACAAATTCAACGTTATATCCGCCTGACCAACCTCACGCCTGAACTGCTGGACATGGTAGACAATTCTGTGCTGAAAGAAAAGGAGAAGCCGCAAATGGCCCTGCGCCCCGCCGTGGAGCTGTCCTATCTGTCAAAGGACGAGCAGAACGCTTTGTTGGAGGTCATGGAGGGCGAGGATTGCACTCCCTCCCACGCCCAGGCCATCAAAATGCGGGAGTTTTCCGAGAAAGGCAAGCTGAACCCCGACGTGATCCTCTCCATCATGCAGGAGGAAAAGCCCAATCAGGTGGAGCAATTCAAGATACCCCGGAACCGCATTGACAAGTTTTTCCCTGCGGGGACGCCCGCACAGAAGATCGAGGACACCATTGTGAAGGCTTTGGAGATGTACCGCAGGCGGGAAAGGGCGAGGGAGCGATGAACTTTACACCTGGGGGGCAGTATGCCCTTTTGCGGCCCTGGCATTTTCCACGCCCTCCCCCTCTCACACTCTCCCCCTCCAAACCTGCTGTACCTGCTGAAAAGAAAGACCCTGCCTATCCTTTTTCAGCCGGTAAAACCTTGAAAGGAAACGCGCCAGCGCACGAACCATCAAACACCGGGCAGCGTTTGACCCCCGTGGAGCGCCACGGGCTTTTTTTACGCCCAAAATCAAAAATATGGAGGTAATCTATCTATGAAGCGGAAAACCATCACCCACGCGGCTCGGCTGCTGTGCGTCCTGGCCCTTGCCATGACCATGACCACCGCCGCCTTTGCCGCCGACCCGCCTGAACCCGCCCAGCCGTCCCCCTGCTACCCCACCGCCGTCACCCGGAGCGAGGACGGCGGCGAGATCAGGAAGATGTACGACCTGGGGCCGGAGGACGACCCCGCTGGCATTCCCCGTTCCGACTTTGAGCAGGAGGGCTATCACTACACCCTCACCGACCTGCTGAAACAGGAACTCCCCGCCAACGAGAGCCGTCAGCACACGGAAACCGTGTCCGTGCCCAGCCAGAGCAAGGATATGGGCGCTGTGCTGGCCCTCCTGCCGCAGACAAAGGAGTTCATCACCGAGGACGGCCTTGCCGGGACGCTGGCCCTGAAGCTGGACACCGTGAAGGTGGAGGTGGCCGGGTATGGCAGCTCCACCAAGAGCGTCACCGCCACCCGCACCTACCCCGGCCTTGCCGACCAGGACACGCAGTATATCCCCAAGTCCATCACCGACAACGGCCACTCCCTGACCCTCCAGACCGTCAACTGGCAGACGGAGGGCGACGGCCATTTTACCGCCGTGGCCTCCTACTCCGGCTCCGCCACCAGCTCATACGTGAAAGGCTACACTGTCACCGCCGACTATGCGGGCACCGTCAGCCGTATCAACTTGAACAAAATCCGCTATGTGGCGATCTTCGAGGGCACCGCCCTGGAACCCGCCCCCACGGAGGAACCCGGCGACACTACTGACCCCGGCCTGACCGACCCCGCCGACCCCACCGCTCCCGCCGAGCCGACTGCCCCCACTGACGCCCCCACCGGCGAGAAGAACAGCGTCCTGCCCGTGGTGGCCGTTGTCGTGGTGGTGCTGCTGGGCGGCGGAGCGTTCTACTTCATCAAACGCAGGAGGTAATGTGCCATGAAGAAACTGACCACCCTTTTTTCCGTTCTGTGTCTGACCCTGGCCCTGACTGTCCCTGCCAGCGCCCTTGAATACGACATCGATGGCCCCGGCGACCCGGAGTACGGCAAGTCCACCTCCATCGAGCCGGTTGTCACGGCTGACCGGGGCGAGCTGCCCAATGTGGACGTGAGCAAGAACGCGGCCCTGATCCCGCCCACGTTCGGAAGCCCCACCGCCTACACCCTGAACACCGGCAACCCTCTGACGCCTAATCTGGCCCCCGGCTATATGCTGGGCGAGGGTGCCGTCATCAACGGCAACGCCGGGATCACCGTCGCCCCGCCCGACTTCAACACCATCCCCAGCGGCATAGTGTCCGGCAACGGCACCAACACCGGGGGCACGGCCACCCCCACCCCCTCCACCGGCTATACCGAGGTCACTTCCGACCTCTATTACAGCGGCGGCTATCTGGCGACCCTGAAAATCCCCAGCCTGAACGTGAATGTGAAGGTCTACCAGGGCACCGACGATAAGACCCTCGCAAAAGGCGCGGGCCACTTCGAGGACACCAGCATTTGGGACGGCAACTGCGCCATCGCCGGTCACAACCGTGGGGCCAACTGCTATTTTGGGGAAATCCACAATCTGAACGTGGGCGACACCATCACCCTGACCACCCGGCTGGGCACCCGCACCTACGCCGTCACCAGCGTGAACAAGATCAGCGACACAGACAACTCCCTGCTGGCCCCCACCGCCGAGAACTGCGTCACCCTGTTTACCTGCGTCCGCAACCAGAGCGCCTACCGCTGGGCTGTCCGGGCCGTGGAGGTCTGATACCCGCTGAAAAGGTATTCGCACGTTGGACTGTTTGCCCCCCTTGTGGTACTGTTGGGACAGCAAATCCCCCAACATACACAACAGGAGGTCGTTCATAATGAAAAACAGTCTGAACCGCTTGTTTGCCGGGATCGCCTGCACCGTCCTTATCGCCGGTTTGAGCGTTCCGGCCCACGCCGCAGAAGCCCAGCCGGAACCCTATGTCATCAGCGCCGCCCAATGGAGCCGGGAGGACTTCTCCCAGGAGGCCAACCCGGATGTGTTCACCGCCACCTATGACCGGGCGCTCTACAACGCCATCCGTCAGACGCTGGTGGACGGCACCAGCGACACCGCCCCCGCCTACACGATGGTGGGCGACAGCGAATACAGCGCCGTGAAGAATCTGCTGGGCCGGATGGAGGGCGTTGTACGGTATGAGCATCATGTCCCGGAGAACTTCACCAACTACTGGCAGCACCTGGACTACTTCGCCGTGTCCGCCGCCATGCCGGAGAACTACCAAGCGCCCCTCGACTTCATCCAGCCCATCATCGCAGAGGTTGAGCAGATGGACACGGACAGCGAGAAGGTGGAGTACCTGAACGACTACCTGTGTACCCTGCTGGCCTACAAGAAGGGCAAGACGGCGGGCGTGACCCGTACCTTTGCCCAGCACAGTGGGGAGCTTCAAGCGGCCTGCGGCTCCTATGCCAGAGCGTTCAAGTTCCTGTGCGGTGCGGCTGACATCCCCTGTTTTACCGTCAGCACCGACAACCACACCTGGAACATGGTCTATGTGGACGGCCAGTGGCTCCATGTGGACGTGTCCCTGAACGACCTGACGAGCAGCCATTCCATGCTGCTTCGGGAAACCTACCCCAACCATCCAGACCGAGCGCCGGAGCAGACGGCTTTTCTGAAAGAGCTGTTTGTCCCCGGAAGCACAAAGTAAGACAACCGAACACCCGCATCGGATAGGCAGACTGCGAAAACAGCCTGCCTTTTCCTATGCCCGGAAAGAAAGGAGAACCCATGAAACACAAGCATTTCAACCGCCTGCTGTCCATGCTGCTGGTGGTGGCTACGCTGTTCGGCATCCTCGCCGTCCCCGCCAGCGCCGCCAACAGTTTGAGCGGCAGCGGCACCGTCACCATCCAACAGGCCGGGTACGGCAAGTACCTGGGCACCACCAAGGGCAGCTCCATCGGCGGCGGTTACTGGAAGTACACCAGCAACAATGGATTGACCGGCACCGCCTACTGCGTCAACCACGGGTTACGAGGGGTATCCCCCTCCAAGGCCCTGACCGTCCAGCCCTACAACCGGGAACCCAAGACGATGGGGGCCTTTGCCAATGGCTATCCCAACCGCACGTTGGCGCAGTTTAAGGAACTCCACGCCAGTGATGTGCGGGGTATTGCCAGTCTGACCGAGGACGAGTACAAATACGCCACGCAGTTGGCGGTTTGGGCTACCTGCGGTCAGCTTGCCGTCCCCGACACAGCGTTTTCCGCTGGCCGGGACACCCTGAAAGCGCCCACCTCAGACGCCCAGCAGATACGCATTTTTGACAGCGTAAAGGCTATTTTGCGCCTTGCCAACGGCTGGACGAAATACCTCTACACCGGCCTATCCCTCCGGGCCGAGGAAGATAAGGACGTGCGCGGCGTGGAAGTCCTCAACGAGTACGGTCTGGAGGGCGCTGCCGAGGACAACGAGGACGGCATCAAAAAGGAGCGCATCAACGGCAAGGAGTATTACACCCGCGTGATGTATGTTTCCTCCGCCACCTCTACCTGGATTGACGGCTACAAAACCAAGGTGTACTCCACCGACGCCCCCCAGGGCACCATCTTTGTGGCCGAGAACAACTCCCCGCTGGAAACCGTGCAGGAGAATGGGGCCACCTGTTACAAGGTGGACACCAGCAAGGAGCGCAGCACCAACCTTAATTCCAACGGCGGCGAGTATTACGGCGCGTTTAAGGTGTGCATCCCCGTGGATACCGCTGCCGCCGAGGGCAGCTTTACCATCAAGGCCGCTGGCGGCGTGGCACAGTTTAATTTGTATCTGGCCTATAACCCCGCCGCATCGGAGCAGTCCTATATCATCTCCGACCCCGGCTATACCACCCTGGAAGCTCAAATCCCCTTTAAGTGGAGCGGTACAGAGGAAACCGACACCGCCAGCCTGCAAGTGGTGAAGGCCGGTGCGGGCGGCGCTCCCCTGGAGGGGGCCGAGTTCACCCTGACCGGCGATGGCGGAACCACCGTCACCGGCACCACAGACCGTAACGGTCAGGTCGTGTGGCGTGACCTGCCCGCCGATGAGAAATACACGCTGACAGAAACCAGCGCCCCGGAGGGGTATCAGATCGTGGCCCCCATGAACGTCACCCTGACCCCTGGCCGCACGGAGTATCTGACCGTCACCGATGATGTGGAGCATGGCTTTACCGTCAAGAAGGTGGACGCGCAGAACAAAGGCAGCTTGCAGGGAGCGGTGTTCCGCTTTGAACAAATCGACGGCTCCTATTTGACAACCGGCATCACCGGCTTTGACGGCACCATCTCCTTTGAGGGCGACGAGCTGCCCTACGGCTCTTACCGCGTCACGGAGCAGACGCCCCCGGACGGCTATGTGAAGTCCTCCCGTGTGGAAACGGTGGAATGGGACGGCACCAAGGACGTGACCATCGTTTGGGAGAACGTGCGGGACATCAGCCTGACCATTATCAAGGTGGACGAGCAGACCGGCGTTTCCCTGCCCAACGCCACCTTTGATGTGTTCGCTGACGGTAAGCTCATTACCTCCGTCACCACCAACGACAACGGCGAGGCCCGCGTGACCGGCATCCGAAAGGAAGCCTATATTGAGATCGTGGAAACCGCCGCACCCGCCGGGTATGTGCTGGACAAGACGCCCCACGGCATCCACATCGACCCGTATGACCCGGCCACCGAGGATGACCCCGTACTGACCGTCACCAACCGGGCGCGGCCCGCCCTCCGCATTTTGAAGTATGACCTGACCAGCAACAAACCCATGCCCGACGTGACCTTTGAGGTATGGCATGACGGCGACCTGTTTGGGGAATACACCACCAACGCCAGCGGCGAGATTTTCCTCTATGATCTCGACCCCGGCACCTACCTTGTGAAAGAGGTAGCCACGGATGACGCCCATGTGGTGAACAGCACCCCCCAGCAGATCGAATTGAAGGCCGGTGACACGCAGACGCGGGAGCTGGTCTTTTTCAATTCCCTGAAACCGGGCATCCACTTGATTAAGGTGGACAGCATCACCATGAAATCCCTGCCCAACGTCCGCTTTGAGTTCAAGCTGGTGGGCGGCTCCTACCGGCAGGAGTTTACCACCGATATTAACGGCGAGATCGACCTGTCCAAGCTGACCCCCGGCGCATACGAAGTGCGGGAGCTGGAGGCCCCGGAGGGGTATTTGATTGACGATGCTGTGCGCGTCGTTCAAATCAATCCCGATGAAAACGCAAATTTCGTTTTCACCAACACGCCCAAGCCCGCCCTGCGGCTTATCAAGACCAGCTCGGACGGCACCCGGCTGGGCGGCGTCCATTTCCGCATCGCCCGCATCGAGGACGGCACCCATTACCTTGACCGTATCACCGATGATAACGGTGAGATCAACATCGCCAAGCTGGAACCCGGCGTGTACTCCATCAAGGAAACGGCCACCGTTGCCGACCACATCCTGGATTTGCAGGAGTACCATGTTGAGCTGTTCCCCGGCCAGACCTCCACGCTGACCATTGAAAATCAGAAGCGTCCCAACCTCATTGTCTACAAAAAGGACGCGGACACAGGCAAGCCCATCCCGGACACCATTTTCACAGTCCGGGCGGCGGACGGCCACAGCGTAGACGAGATCAAGACGGACAGCCAGGGCAGGGCCACCCTGTCCAATCTCCTGCCCGGAGTATACGAGGTGAGCGAGAAGTCCGTCCCGGCCCCCTGGCTCATGGACGCGCCCAGCCAGCTTGTGACCCTTTATCCCAACCGCGACCATACCATCTATTTTGAGAACCACAAAAAGCCCACCCTGACGGTGAACAAGGTGGACAGCATCACCGGCAGTCCCATCAAGGGGGCCAAGTTCGAGGTTTGGTACGGCTCCAACAGCACGACCACCGGCGAGCTGAACAGTCTGGGGACGTTCTTCTCCGACGAGAACGGCCAGTTCTTTGTTGACCTGCTGCGGGATGGCTGGTACAAGGTGACGGAGCTGGCCCCCGCCGCTGGGTACACCATCAAGGAACCCGCCACCCAGGAATTTTATATCAAGGGCGGCGAGAGCAAAGTCATCACCTTTGAGAACGTCCCCAAAAATGCGATTATCGTCGAGAAATATGATAGTGTCACCGGCGCGGCCCTGCCCGGATGTACGTTCCAGTTGAAATACCTGGGCGGCACCAGCGGCACAGGTGGCACTGTCATCGGCACCAAAGTCACCGGCAAAAATGGCACCGCCATGTGGACGGGCCTCAACCCCGGCGCTTATGTGTTGGAGGAAGTGGACGCTGCGGACGGGTACAACATCATCCAGTCCTCCGAAACGATCATGCTGGCCGACAGCGGCGAACAGAGCGTTGTCACCGTCCGTTTCACCAATGCCCCGGACGGCCAGCTCCTTATCAGAAAGGTATGCTCCGTTAATCCCTCCGTCACCTTGCAGAACGCCGAGTTTAAGGTGTTGTATGCGGACGGCACCGTTGTGGGCGACAGCAACGGCATTTTCCGAACGGACGAGAACGGGGAAATCCGTATCACCGGCCTGACCCCCGGCAAGAGCGTGGTGGTAACGGAAACCCGCGCCCCCGCTGGCTTTATTTTGGACACGCAGAGCCAAACCGTCCAGATCAAGGAGGGCCGCACCGTCAGCCTGACCTTTAAGAACCAGCCGAAAGGGGCCATTATTATCCAGAAACGGGACAGCGCCACCGGCCAGCCTTTGAGCGGGGCCGAGTTCCGTGTGACCACTGCCGCAGGGTGCGAAGTGGGCCTGGATGGTGTGATCGGCACGTCTACACTGACCCAAAACGGCATTTTTGTAACGGACGCACAGGGGGAAATCAAGATCACCAACCTCGCCCCCGGCGCTTATGTACTGAATGAGATCAAGGCCCCGACGGGCTATGTGATGGACAGCGCCAGCACCAATGTAGTCATTGGGCAGGGCGGCGACACGCAGACCGTCATTGTGAAAAACTCCAAGGCCGGGACGCTGGTCATCGACAAACGGGACTCCCTCACCGGGAAGCCCTTAAAGGGCGTCACTTTCAAAGTGACTACCTCCACGGGGGAGTTTGTACCGGCTGAAAACGGACAGATCAGCAGCAACGGCCTGTATTTTACTGACAAGGACGGCAAAATCACCATCAATGGCGTGGTGGGGACGCTGGTGGTGACGGAAACGGCCACCATCCCCGGCTACACCATCGACGAGGCCACCCGGACGCAGACGGTGGTGGTGAACCCCAACGATACGCAGACCGTCCATTTCACCAACACCCCCAGCACGACCCTTGTGATTGAGAAGTATATCGAGGGCACCACTACACCGCTGAAAGGCGTCACGTTCCTTGTGACGGACAGCAGCGGGGCTGTTGTGGGTAACTCCAACGGCGAGTTCATCACCGACGAGAATGGCCGTATCGTGCTGAATGACCTCACCCCCGGCACCACCATCACAGCACGGGAGGTCAAGGCGCTGGAGGGCTATGTCCTCGATACCACGCCCAAGTCCATTCTGATTAAAACGGGGGAAGTTCAGACCCTCCGCTTTTACAACGCCAAGCAGGGCACCATCGTGGTGAAGAAGCTGGACAAGCAGACCGGGAAGCCGCTGGCCGGGGTGGAGTTCCAGATCACCTACTCGGACGGCAGCTACCTGGACGACGACTACGGCCACCTGTCCAGCAAGGGCCTTTACAAGACGGACGCCAACGGCGAAATCCGCATTTCCGGCGTTGTGGGCACCCTGGTCATCACGGAAACCAAGCCCCTGCCCGGATATGTGATGGACGAGGGCACCAAGACGCAGACGGTCAAGGTGAACCCCACCGACACGCAGACCATCACCGTGTATAACACGAAGGTGGGCGGTTTGACCATCATCAAAAAGGACGAGGAAACCGGGGAGCGTATCAGCGGCGTCCAGTTTGAAATCCGCAAGCTCAACGGGGAGATCATGGGCACCTACACCACCGACCGCTCCGGCGTCATTTCCCTGCCCGAAGCGGAAAAGGGCTGGTATCAGGTGACGGAGCTGAAAGCGGCCAAGGGCTATCAGTTGGACAGTCAGCCCTATCAGATCGAGGTAAAGGACGGCGGCACCGCCACCCTGGAGATCACCAACCGGCAGACCGGCAGCGCCATCATCCACAAGATCGACAGCGTGACCGGCAAGGGGATTTACGGCGTGAAGTTCCTGCTTTCTGACGCCAAGGGCAACCCCGTGGGCGTCTATGAGAGCGACAACGAGGGCTATGTCTATGTGGACGGCGGGCTTGCAGACGGCAAGTACACCGTCCGGGAGATCGAGTGCGCGGACGGCTATATCCTGGACACCCAGCCCAAGACCATCTATGTGGAGTACGGCGGCTGTACCACCATCACCTGGAAAAACACCGCCGTCACCGGGCAAATCCAAGTGACCAAGACCAGCGCCGACTACAACAGCATGAACGGCTGGCCCGCTGGCACCCCCATCCCCGGCACCGTGTTTGAAATCTATCACTACCGTACCGGGAACCTTGTTGACACCATCCGCACCGATAAGAACGGCGTGGCCGTGTCCAAGCCCCTGCCCCTGGGCCGCTACAAGATTGTTGAATCCCAGGCGGCGGACTTTTACGCTCTGGACAAGACCCCCATTGACGTGGAGATCGAACACGCGGGCCAGATCGTCAAAGCGGCCATGACCAATAAGAGCCTTTACACCAACGTGTCCATTGAGAAAACCGGCTATGCCGAGGTCATGCCCGGTCAGAACATCCGCTACACGTTCTCCAACATCGGCAACAACTCCACCACGGCGCTCACCTCTTTCTATTGGAGGGACACCCTGCCCGTGGAGGCGGTACGGCTGGCGAAGATCACCACCGGCACCTACAACGCCGCTGGCAGCTACAAGATCGTCTACAAGACCAATCTCTCCGGGGCCGACTACCGTGTGCTGGCGGACAGCCTGAACACCCAGCAGAACTATGTGCTGGAGGCGTCCCCCGTGGCCCTGCGGCTGGCGTCCAATGAGTACGTCACAGAAGTGATGTTCGTGTTCGGTGTCGTCCCGGCCAACTTCCGGCAGGTGGAAGCGCCCAAGATCGACTGCACCGTTGTGTCCTGGGCCAAGGGCGGCAGTCAGTTTGTCAATCAGGCGGACGTGGGCGGCGTCTACAACGGACAGTGGATCATGGCGACCACCCGCTGGGTGACAAAGGTCTACGCTCCCCCCAAGCGCCTGCCCACCACAGGCTATTAAGCACCATCTCCGTGGCCCGCACAGCGGGCCACTTACATACCCGTTCGCACATTTGAAACCGCTTGTTTTTTTCTGTACTATGGTGGTGAAAGGAGCTGTTTCAAATGTTCAAATGGATATTCAACCGGGAGAAAAAAGTTTATCTCCAACTGACTGACGAAGAATACCGACTTGTGAGGAAGTATCTGCTGGACTGGCGAAACAAGCTGACCGCCCAGGGCCGGGACGCCTCCCCGGTAAATGAGCTTCTGACGAAGCTGATAGCCTGCTGAAAATAAAATGGTTTTTTCTATATTACTTACATACACCGCCCTTTGCCTACGGAACGCAGGGCGGTGTAAATTTTGAATAAGGAGGGAATCAAATGAGCGTAGATCAGGAGAAACGCATGGCCGGTGATTATGTTATCATCCATGCGCTTCACATTGGCGACCGGGAGATCGTGCTGGGGGAAAATCCGGCAGTTGTTGGCGATGAGCGTTATATGTGTGCGTTCTGCCAGAACAACGGCCTGATGGCCAATTACACGGAGGTCATGGTCAGCGACGACTACCCGGAGCTTGCAAAGCTGTTTGGGGAGCGCGTGGCGGAGCAGGCGGAGAAAACCCGCATCGACCTGAACGGCCCGAAAATCCAGGGTATCCCCAACGCCCCCATCACCGCCGAGGGCTGTGAGGTTATCGGCCACCAGCACGACCTCCGGGGGAAGATCGTCGTTATTAAGCCGGAGGTGCTGCGCCCGGAATACCGCCGTGCCACCTGCCAACTCCACCTGTGCAACGGCGGTTTTGGTGCGTCCCCCAACAGCCGAGGCTCCGCCTGTTCCTGCACGGAGCTATACTCCGGCAAAACCTCCCGCTTTGAGCGGAGTGATATTCTCGGCGTTATCGCGCCGGAGAACCTGCCCAAGTGGGCGAAGCACTACCTGGAATGTATTCAGCAGGAGCGACAGGCTGAAAAGAAATCCAGGGACAGGGAGGGACGCTGATATGGCAGACAGGATCAACGAGGGCTACGCTATCACCGACTCCATCCAGATCGGGGATACAGAGTATGTGTTCGGTGAACTGGAACATGGCAAAATCCCCATGTATGTGACCTGGGCCTGCAAGGGCAGGAACAACTACTTTTGGGGGCACTACTTTTCCGACCCGCTGGAAGCGAAAAAAGATTTGCTGATCCGTGCTAACGAGGAATTGGAGTATCAGATGGAGCGGAAACCAAGGGCCGCTGAAAGACAGCCCAGGGAGCCGGATAAGGAGTGTGAGCGGTAATGGATATGACTTTGCGGCCCGCGACCCCAGCGGAGCGGCTTTTTGCCTATGAACAACGCGCTCAGATCAGCGAACGGTGCGGAAATCCGGGTTATTTATGGGGGGAGTTGGACAACAGCGGCTCTATCTTCCTCAAGAGCTGGCAAACCTTTGTGCGCTCCCAAAACACGCCGGAGTTTAAGGCTGAGTTCAACACGGTGCTTGATATGCTCCGCTTTGACGAGCGGTACGGCCATGTACTGAAAAACCGTGCCACGATGACCGTCTACTGCCTTGACCACGCAGAGGGGAGTTTCCGCAACGACTTTGAATATGCGTTCCGGGCCGACACCCAGGGCTATTCCTACCTGATCCGCTGTATCCCGGCTGGGGAGGATAATCACGTTTATATTTACCCTTATCGCCGGGACTTGCTTGACCGGCACATGAAACAGGCTGAAAAAGGCATCCGCTTCATTACCCCGGACGGCAAGGAGAAATTCAGGGTGGCCGACGGCGATATGGTGCGGATTACCACCTGCGAGGGCGCAAGCCGTGACCGCATGGCCCGGTATATCGACGATTGCCACGTTGAAATTGACGGCAGCTTTTACCATATCCGTGAGTTTGCGGAATGGATGAAAGAGAGCAGCAGCAAGGTGATCCCCCTGCGTCCGGGCTTGCCGGAAAAGTGCTATGCTGTGCTGCCCAGCGGTGACGAGATCATCACCATCAAGCACGGCGAGGACGGTTATTTCCATACCGACAAATACGGCCATGACCGTGCCCACGCCCAGGCCATCGTGGACGAGTACAACGGACAGCTCAACGTGACCAAGGCGCAGGCGGCAGCGATGTTGGCCGGTTCCATGTTTGGCTGGGAAGTTCCCGCCGCCGACCCCAAAAACTATGACGAGCAGGGCCAGCCCATCAAGCCCAAGCACCACGACCGGGGCGACGCCCGGTAAAAAAAACTAATAGAGTATCAGGAAGCGGCCTCCAGAAATGGGGGCCGCTTTTCTGTTGAAGGAGTGTGACATTGATGGAATTGACGTTTCGCACCGCAACCCCCGCCGAGCGGCTTTACTCCGCCAGCCAAAGTATGCAGCTCAAAGGCCAGACAGGGTGCGTCGGCCACCTGCGGGCCGGAACAGGCATGGACGCCCAAGGTTTTCTTAAAACATGGCAAAGCCACCGGCAAGACCTGGACACCGAGGAATTTCAGGCGGAGTTTGAGAGCGTCCTGAACGCCCTGGTAGGCGACGGGCAGTACGGCGGCTTTTTGAAAAGCCGGGACGCCATGCGCGGCTTCTGCCAGGAACACCCGGAGAGCGGTTTTGATGACGGTTTCGCGTTCGGTTTCCGGGCGGACACGGCGCAGTATTCCTACCTGATCCGGCTGAACCCCTATAAAGAGGAAGAAAACCTGTCCCTTTACTGCTACCGCCAGAACTCGCTTGACCGCCACATGAAACAGGCTGAAAAGGGTATCCGTTTCATCACCCCGCACTATGAGGAAAAGTTCAGGATCGCGGACGGCGACATGGTGCGGATCAGGTGCCCCGATGGACGGCAGCTTGACCGGGAATGCCGCTATATCGACGACTGCCATGTGGAGGTGGGCAAAGGCTGGGACAATCTCTATCATATCTGCCAGTTTGCCGAGATGATGGAGCGCAACGGCAACACTGTGATCCCCCTCAGAAATTCGCTCCCGCTGATATGTTACGGCAAGGTGCCGGAGAAACGGGCCATCGTTATGTTTGAGCGGGGCTTTGACGGCTACCGCTCCGCATCCTATGTGACAAAGGGCCGCACCAGCCAGAAGCTGGTGGACGAGCTGAACAGCGGGATGGGCGTGAGCAAGGCACAGGCGGCGGCGATGCTGGCCGGGGCCACCCAGGGCTGGGCCACCCCCGCCGCCGACCCGAAAAACTATGATGAACAGGGCCAGCCCATCAAATCCCGCCGCCCGGACAGGGGTGATGCCCGATGACCGAGCAGAAGCACCTTATTTGGAGCGACTTTGACCTGGACTACGAGGATTGGCGGGAGTTTTTAGAGGATGAGTACCCGGAGCTGACCGAGGACGAGCGCATGATGCTGATGTACGACATCAACAACGGCTACCTGGACGATGAGCGTGTAAACCTGAACATTCAGCTTGACCAGCCCATCCTCATTATTGCCGACCTGGGCCTCTGGACTGGACGGCACATGGGCTACAAGGAGATCGCCAGCGGCAACATCCGGGATTGCCTTTACAGCGACCGGGGCATCGACTATGCCACCTGGTTTGTTGACAAGCTGGGCGACCTGCGCTGTGACGCCATCCACCATGACGGCACAAACCGGCTGTTGTACCGCACCTATAAGCCCGGAGTACGGGAATCGCAAATTGACCTGCTGAAAGAAAAATTGTATTACGGCACAGCAACCCGCGCCGACATTACCCGGATCACCCGCAGGCTGGGGGATGAGATCGGCAAGGTCTACGGCTGGGACTTCCCCCAGCGTGGGCGGCAGGCTGTGTCCGTGGAAAGGTAGGAGCATCATGGCACAGTTACCGAATGTCAAATTGAACGTACACCCCTCCATGTTCGACCTGATGATGGCCGTTCTGGAGCGCAACGCCGCCGCCGAGGACGTGCCCACCCGCAACAGCGCCCAGGACTTGATGGATAAACGTATGCGGTTTTCCCGGCGCTTCTGCGGTGTGGGCGGTAAGCCCTATGTCAGTATGCGGATGTATGAGAGCGAAGCCTC
>CAMNQF010000063.1 GCA_946548895.1 uncultured bacterium
CCCGGTCCTGGAAGAAGCAGTGGATGGCGTGGGCGGCCACGCTGCGCACCCGGAAAGCGGCGGAAAACAGGTTGGTTCGGGGGCGAAGATGCTGGATGGTGCGCAGGTACTCCACGCCGTGCCGCTTTTTTTGCAGGGGGTAGTCGGGGGAGGAGGGACCCTCCACCGCGATGGAGGCGGCCTTGATCTCCAGGGGCTGCTTGGCCTCCGGGGTGAGCACTACCGTGCCTGTGACGATGAGGGCCGCGCCCACGTTCTGACCGGCGATATCTTTATAATTGTCCAGCGCGTCCGCGTCCATGACGATCTGGAGGTTCTTGAAACATGAGCCGTCGTTGAGTTCGGCGAAGCCGAAGGTCTTCATGTCCCGGATGGTGCGGGCCCAGCCCATGACGGTGACGGTCTGCCCGTTCAGGCGCTCGCCGTCGGCAAAAATGGAGGCGATGGTAATACGGTCCATATCTGTTCCCTCAATTCTTTTTAGAAATGTAGGGGTATTATACCATATCCACCGGGTTTTGCAAGAGGGAAGGGACGTTGCAGCTCAGAAATCCCCCGGCGGAAAATCCCAGTCTTTGTGCAACCTTTCCAGGGCATGGAAGGTGTTTAATATATAGGTACAGCGTGGGGACAAGGCGGAGTTAAAAAATATTTAAGAAATTTTACGTAAAATTGTTACAGGATTGTTGTTGTTTTTCCAGCAGTCCGCCGCTATACTTAAAAAGAATACGTACAAGCCCAGCCCGACAGACAGGAGGAACATTGCCATGCCCGATCTTCAGACCCCTGACGCGCCGGTGAGAGCCCCGGAGCAGGCCCCAGAGCAAACCCCAGAGAAAAAGAAGCAGAAGCGTGTGCGCACCGCCGCGGAAAAGAAAAAGGTGGTCAAGCGCGTCATCGCGTTTGTGGTGGCCGCCGCCATTCTGGGCGGCATTATCTTCGGAATGTGGTTCTTAGTCTTTAAAGAGGACGACACCGTGGGAATGATTTATGCGGAACCCGCTTACATAGGCTCCATCCAGAGCATGGTGGAAGGCAGCGGCAACGCCAACGCCAAGGAGACCTCCACGGTCACCATTCCCGCCAATGGCACCGTGCAGCAGGTCCTTGTGACCGCAGGAGATGTGGTGACCGCTGGCCAGCCCCTGTTTTCGGTGTACAGTCAGACCGCGCAGGACGCTCTGGCCACCGCCCAGACGCAGATGGACTCCCTGACCGAGAAGCTGGCCAACCTCACGTTGACCGCTCCTTTCTCCGGCAAGCTGATGGAGGTGACAGAATTTCAGCCCGGCGATAACGTGGGAGAGGGCAGCACCGTGGCTACCTTGGTGAACGACACCCGGCTGAAGCTCTCCCTCTATTTCAGCTACGCCTATGAGAACGACATCCGGGTGGGACAGACCGCTATGGTGACAGTTCCCGCCGTGATGTATACCGGCGAGGGCGTGGTGGAGAAGATCAACAAGGTCAGCTTCATTACCCCGGAGGGCGGCATCTATTTTGAGGTTATTGTCGCTTTCGACAACCCGGGCACCCTCACTGCCGAGATGGACGCCTCTGTGGCGCTGTCGGCGGCGGATGGGTCGGCCATTTTCCCCTATGAGGACGGTAAGACCGCGTACTACGAGACCCGCACCCTGATTACCAAGGCGGGCGGACCCCTGGTGAGCAGCAATCTGCTCAACTACGCCAACGTCCGGGCCGGGGACGCCCTGATCACCATGAGCTCCGAGGCTCTGGACCAGCAGATCGCCACCGCCCAGGAGGCGCTGAACGAGGCCCAGGCCAATGTGGACGCCCTCAACGCCGTGGCCCCCATCGACGGCACCGTGATCTCGTGCACCCTGGCGGAGGGCGGCGAGGTGAAGGCCGGGGACGCGGTGGTCACCATCCAGAACACCACCACCATGGTGGTCACCATCCAGGTGGACGACCGCAACATCGGCTTTGTGAAGCTGGGCGACATGATTACCCTGTCCAACTACAACGGCGGGTCCTATATGGGCACCGTCACCAACGTGGCCATGCAGGGCGAGGTGGGCCAGGGTATGTCCACCTACCCCGTCACCCTGGAGGTGGACAACTTCGACGGCTCCCTCTACGCCGGCGCCTGGCTGGACTACTCCTTTGTCACCAGCCAGTCGGACGGCTGCGTGCTGGTGCCCACCACGGCGGTGAAGTCCGTGGCGGACGCCGAGGGGAACAAGCAGACCGTGGCGTTTGTCCAGCGCCCGGAGCGGCCGGACAACGCCCTGGATCTGGACTACAGCGTCCTGGCCGGCGTGCCCAAGCCCGAGGAGGGCTACTGGCCCGTGCCGGTGGAGACCGGCATCTCCGACGCCAAACAGGTAGAGATTACCTCCGGCATCCAGGAGGGCGACATGGTGTTCATCAACTATACCACGGACCCGACAAACGGCGGCATGGGCGGCGGCATTATGATCGGCTGAGGTGGCGCTATGCTCATTGATATCAAAGACCTCTATAAAATATACAATGAGGGTCAGGAGAGCGAGGTGCGGGCGCTGGACGGGGTGACCCTCCAGATCGACCAGGGGGAGTTTGTGGCCATTGTGGGCGCCTCCGGCTCCGGCAAGTCCACCATGATGAACGTGCTGGGCTGCCTGGACGTGCCCACCCGGGGGGAGTATGTGCTCAACGGCACCGACGTCACCACCCTCAAGGACAAGGAGCTGGCCCGCATCCGCAACCGGGAGATCGGCTTCATCTTCCAGGGCTACAACCTGCTCCAGGACCTGAACGCCCTGGACAACGTGATTCTGCCCCTGATCTACCGCGGCACCTCCATCTTCGAGCGGGAGGAGATCGCCATGGCCGCCCTGGCCCGGGTGGGCATGGACGACCGGGCCCACCACCGCCCCAGCCAGATGTCCGGCGGCCAGCAGCAGCGGGTGGCCATCGCCCGGGCCATCGCCACCCACCCCCCCATCATCATGGCGGACGAGCCCACCGGCGCGTTGGATTCTAAGACCGGCCGGCACGTGCTGTCCATCCTCCAGCAGCTCTACCGGGAGGGCACCACCGTCCTGCTCATCACCCACGACGACGGCATCGCCGCCACCGCCCCCCGGGTGGTGCGGCTGTCCGACGGGAAGATTGTGAAGGACGAGCACCAGGAGGTGGACTGGCTGTGAATTTGATGCAGGCATTCAAGATGGCCTTTAAGTCCATCGCGTCCAAAAAAATGCGCTCTTTCCTCACCATGCTGGGCATCATCATCGGCGTGGCCTCGGTGGTCATCATGGTGTCGGTGGTCCAGGGGATGAACAAACGGAGCATGGAGCGCTTTGAGGCCATGGGCGACAACAAAATTGAGGTTTACGCCTATCAATACTATGAGACCTCCGGCAGCGTGTCCGAGCTCCTGTACGAATACTGCCTGGGGATGCAGGACCTGGTGCTGGGTGTGACCCCCCAGATTGAGGTGTGGCGGGAGATCACCATCAAATACGGCGCCAAGACCTTCAACACCCAGAACTGGGACGACTGGGAAAAGCGCATCTCCCTGAAGCTGGGCTCCGACCAGTTCGGGGTGTGCAACAACTACACCCTGGGAGGGGGCCGGGAGCTGTCCTTCCTGGACATTGATAAGACCAACAAGGTGTGCGTGCTGGGCGGCGGCGCGAAGAAGATGCTGTTCGACTTTGTGGACCCGGTGGGGGAGACCATTTTCATTAACAACCAGCCTTTCCTGGTGGTGGGCTGGTATGAGCCCACCGGGCTGGAGGGCATGAGCGATATGGACAACGTGGTCCTCCTGCCCTACACCTTCAACCGCTCCCTGAACGACAACCAGCAGATTCAGGAATATGTGGTGAAAGCCAAGGACGCCTCCTCTACCACCCTGGCCATCGCCAAGCTGAAGGCGTTTCTGGGCGGGTTCATCACCGAGGGGGAGAACGGCTATTATAACGTGTACAGCAACAACGACTGGTCCAGCCAGGTCCAGGAGCAGAGCATGATGCAGTCCCTGGTGCTGGGGGCCATCGCGGGCATCTCGCTGCTGGTGGGCGGCATCGGCATCATGAACATTATGCTGGTTACCGTCACCGAGCGCACCCGGGAGATCGGCATCCGCAAGGCCATCGGCGCGGAGCGCAAAAGCATCATCGTCCAGTTCCTTATCGAGTCGGCGGTGATCTGCGGCATCGGCGGCCTGCTGGGCATCGGGCTGGGGAGCATGGGCTCCCTCATCGCCGGCAAGTTCCTGCTCCAGGGCATGATCCTGTGGCCCAGCGTGACCATCACCGTGGGGGCGTTCGCCTTCTCGGTGGTGCTGGGCGTGGTGTTCGGACTGTATCCCGCCATCAAGGCGTCCAGCCTGCAGCCGGTGGACGCCCTGCGGGCGGAGTGATCGCAAGGAGGAAAATACATGAGAGCAAAGAATTTGAAGCGGGCGCTGGCCCTGTCGCTGGCCCTGGCGGCGGCGCTGGCCCTGACGCCCCCCGCCAGCGCCGCCCGTTTCCAGGACGTGCAGGACCAGCAGACCGCCCTGGCGGCGGACGTGCTGTCCGCCCTGGGGGTGGTGAGCGGCACCGGCGACGGGCAGTTCAGCCCCGACGGGCGCCTCACCCGGGCCCAGCTGTGCAAAATGGCCATTGAGGTCCTGGGCATGGGCAACCAGGCCAAGAGCCAGGCCTACCGCACCATTTTCAGCGACATGGGCAGCACCCACTGGGCCAGGGGCTATGTGAACCTGGCCGCAACTACCGAGATCCCGGAGGGCTCCAAGTCCCGGCTGATGCTGGGCCTGGGCAACGGCCAGTTTGGGCCGGACCGGGAGGTCACCTACCAGGAGGCCGTCACCCTGGCCCTGCGCATCCTGGGCTACAGTGAGGAGGCCAACCGCACCTGGCCCCACGGCGCCCTGGCCGCCGCCACCCGGCTGGGCCTGGACCAGGACCTGGATATCAGCAATCCAGCCGGCCCCATCACCCGGGCGCAGACCGCCCTGCTGTTCTATCGGACGCTGGCCACTCCCTCCAAGGGGAGCGAGGAGCCGTTTGCCGCCCGGCTGGGCACCCTGGTGGAGGGTTCGGTGGTACTGGCCACCGACGCCACCATTAACAACCAGTCCGGCTGGGTGATTACCGCCCAGGGAGACGCTTCCGCGTCCTACCCCGCCGCCGCCCCTGTGGACCAGTCCCTGCTGGGCCTGCGGGGCTGGGCCCTGCTGGACAAGGAGGGCCGCTTCGTCACCCTGCTGCCCAACGACTCCTCCTATATCACCGCGTCGGTGGAGCGCAGGCAGGGCGATTACCTCTATCTCAGCGGCAAGGGCCGGTTCACCATGTCGGACAGCACCCCGGTATACACCGGCTCCGCCTATGACGCCACCGTCACAACCTATAAGGACTATTCCGCCGAGCTGAGGCCGGGGGATATGGTCACGCTCTACCTGGACGAGGGCGGCAAAGTGGCCGGCCTGTACCGTTCCCAGGGCTCCACGGAGGAGAAGTTCCTGGTGGTGCGCAGCAGCGTCCCCAATGTGGACTACTTCCTGGGCCTCACCGACGGCGTGAAGGACTTCACCGTCCGCAAGAACGGCCGCACCATCTCCGTGGCCGACATCAAGCCCTACGACGTGGCCACCTATGACCCCATCTCCAAGGTGCTGGAGGTGTGCGACGTGCGCTTCTCCTGCATTTACGAAAACGCGGCGCCCTCCCCCAGCGCCCCCACCCGTGTGACCGCGGCGGGCAACGAGTTCCACGTGATGGCGGACGCCATTTCGGAGTTCAACGGGCGGAAGATCGGCGACGAGATCACCCTGATGTTCACCGCCGGCGGCATGGTGGCCGGCATCGCCCCCGAAGGGGTCAAGAACGTGGGCTCCAACGCCCTGGGCGTCATCTCTGGGAATAAGTTTGAGCTGTTCAACTGCAACCTCAAGCTGAATCTGCCCGAGGGCGTGCCCGACGACGCATCCCCCGGCGAGATTCTGCTGGCTTCCTCCTCCTACCGGGGCTCCATGGAGTTTAAGCTGGCGGGGACCACCACCAAGTTCCGATTCGACAAGGTGAACATGATGCTGGACCACCTTCAGGTGAGCCCTTATGTGCGGATCTTTGAGCGCACCTACGACGGAATTTCCTACAAGCTGATTGAGAAGAGCCTGGCCGAGGTGCCCTCCAACCCCGCCGCCGTCCAATACCACAAGGACGAGTCCGGCAAGGTGGACATCCTGATTCTGGCCGCCTACTCCGGCGATGAACGGGTCTATGGCCGGATCGACACCCTCAACGGCTACCGGCTGATCGGCGGGCTGAAGCAGGAGGGGGACAAGGTGACCAACATCTGGACGCTCCAGCCGGTGCAGGGCCTGGTGTTCACCGGGGCGGACGGCAACCCCGTGGCCTACGACGACGCCAGGGGCCTCAACCGCGCGGGCTATGGCACGGTCTATCGCAACAGCGTTGGCGAGGTGGCCGTCAGCTATCTCAACCCCATTGAGAAGGTGCCCTCCACCGCCTTCTTTGACAAGGACGGCAAGACCTTTGTGCGCACCAACAAGGGTGTGTTCGAGGTAGATGACGCGGTGGTGTGCTTCAACGCCTCCGCCTCCTACGGCAGCGGCGAGACCCCGCCGGACTGGGTGCGCTGGCTCCAGGGGAGGGGCGGCGGCTACGAGGGCGAGCTGCCGGACTGGATGCCCTCTGTCGGCACGGTTTGGACCCCGGGACAGGGCAAAGTGACCGTATTCTCCAGTCTCAGCGCCTGCCGCAATTACGCCGACGAGGTGACCATTTACTGCGATCCCATCGGCAGCGTTGTGCGGGTGGTGGAGGCGAAGTAAGCCCCCCACTCTAATAAGGCCGACAGCCCAAAAAGAGACGCCGCTTGCGCGGCGTCTCTTTTGCGTTTATGCGCTTGATCCTGGCGAGGGAGAAGGGCGCAGGTTCAGCGCCGCCGCGTCCCCCACCACGATGACCGCCGGGGGCTGGACCCCCGCGGCCCGGGCCCTCCCGGCGATATCCGCCAGCGTGCCGCGGACATCGGCGGGGTGGGGGGCGTTCCCCCCAGACACCACGGCGGCGGGGGTGGAGGGCGCCCGGCCCGCCGCGATCAGCCGGGCCGCGAGCCCCTCCAGCCGGGACAGGCCCATGAGGAGCACCAACGTCCCCGGCAGGCGGGCCAGTGCGTCGAAGTCCGGCGGCAGGCCGTCGGCCGTATGGGCGGCGGCGATGTGGACGGACCGGCTCACCCCCCGGTGGGTCACGGGGATGCCCGCCAGGGCGGGGATGGCGATGGCGGAGGTGACGCCGGGCACCACCTCAAAGGGCACGCCCGCCTCCATCAGGGCAAGGGCCTCCTCGCCGCCCCGGCCGAACAGGAAGGGGTCGCCACCCTTCAGCCGGACCACGGCGAGGCCCGCCCGGGCCAGCTCCACCAGCTTGGCGCTGATCTCCCCCTGGGAGGCGGAATGCCGCCCCTCCCGCTTGCCCATGTAGAGGCGCAGGGCCTGGGCCGGAAGGACGTCCAGCAGGTCCTGGTCGATGAGGTCGTCGTAGACGGCGGCGCCGCAGCTCTCCAGGAGCCGCAGCCCCCGCACCGTAATGAGGTCGGCCTTGCCGCACCCCGCGCCCACCAGGTAGACCGTTCCAGGGACGGCGTTCATGGCAATTCCTCCTTCAGCCCGCCCAGCAGGCCGTCCAGCCACTCATCGCTCAACGGCCAGCCCTTTTCCAGGCAGGTGTCAAACAGAATGGAAAACACCGCCGCCCGCGCCATACTATCGGGAACAGCCTCCTTGACCACCTTCCGCAGGCCGTCCAGGTAGTCCAGCAGCTCCCCGGCGTCCTCCGGGATAAGCCGGCTGATCTCATCCTTCCAGTAGACGGCGGCGGTGGGGCTGGCGCCGCCGGTGGATACGCCGATGGACAGCGGACCCCGCTTCACCAGGGCGGGGAAGAGGAAGGTGCACGCCTCCCGGTCGTCCACCGCGTTGACGGGGACGCGCCGCTCCCGGCACAGGGCGGAGATTTGGCGGTTCAGCGCCCGGTCGCCGGTGGCGGCGATGACAAACAGCTTTCCGTCAGCCATGGACGGCTCAAAGGGGCGGCGCAGCAGGGTCAGGCCTGGGATGGACTCCAATTCAGGCAGGAGGGAGGGGGCGCACACCGTCAGCCGGGGGGCGTAGGGGAGCAGCTTTTCCACCTTGCGCAGGGCCACCCTCCCCCCGCCTACCACCAGGCCGTCCCCGGCGGAAACATCCATAAAAAAAGGGAAATATGCCATAAGGCCCTCCTTTATTCGTAGTAATAATGCCAGCCGGATGCCGTTTCCACCCGGCGCAGGGAGACGCCGAAGACCTGGTCCAGCGCGCCGGAGGCATAGACATCTTCCGCCGTGCCGCCCATGGCCAGCCGACCGCCGGACAGCAGGGCTATGTCGTCCGCCCCCCGCAGGGCCAGGGGCAGGTCGTGGAGGACCAGCGCCACCGCGCGGCCCGCCCTGGCCAGGCCGCGGGCCGTGGCGATTACCCGCAGCTGGTGGCCCACATCCAGAAAAGCGGTTGGCTCGTCCATCAGCAGGGTGGGGGCGTCCTGTGCCAGGGCCATGGCCAGGTAGACCCTCTGCCGCTGCCCGCCGCTCAACTCCCCCATGGGGCGGTCCGCCGTGCCGGCGGCGCCGGCCAGCTCCAGGGCCCGGTCCACCGCGTCATAGTCCTCCCGGCGGTAGCGGCGGGGGTAGGACAGGTGGGGGAAGCGGCCGTGGAGCACCATCCGGCGGGCGGTGATGTTGGGCACGGAGCGGGTTTGGGGCAGGTAGGCGGCCTTCCGCGCCCGCTCCCGGGGGGAGAGGGTTTCCAGCGGCGCGCCGTCCATGAGCACCTGGCCGCCGCTTTTCGGGATGAGCCCCAGGACGGCGCGGAGCAGGGTGCTCTTGCCGGAGCCGTTGGGGCCCAGCAGGGCCAGTACCCGTCCCGGCGGGAAGGACAGGGACACCCCCTGAATCACATCCCGTCCGGCGTATCCGGCGGAGAGGTTTTGCAGCTCAATCATGGCTCCGCCCCCCTCTCTGCCGCAGGAGTAGCCAGATAAAGAAGGGACCGCCCGCCAGGGACAGCACAATGCCCACCGGCAGCTCGTAGGGGGCGAAGAGCAGCCGGGCCAGCAGGTCGCACAGGGTGAGGACCGCCGCGCCCCCCAGGGCGCACCCGGCCAGCAAAGGGCGGCTGTCCTCCCCGAGAAGGCGGCGCATGATGTGCGGGACGATGAGCCCCACAAAACCCAGCAGGCCGGAGAAGCTCACCGCCGCCCCGGCCAGGGCGGCCGCCAGGGCCAGCAGGATCAGCCGGAGGGGCTTGGCCCGGACGCCCAGGCTCTGGGCGGTGTCCCCGCCCAGCATGAGGATGTCCATCTCCCCGGCCAGGGAGAAGATCAGGGCCATGGCGGCCAGCACCACCCAGAAGGCGGGGATGATCCGGCCCATGGCGAGGTTGGACAGCCCGCCGATGCGGAAATCGGACCAGCCGTTGAGGGCGTCAGGGATGAAGGTGACCACCGCGTCGATGCCCGCGCTGAACATCCCGGACACGGCCACCCCCGCCAGCACCAGGGTGAGCTTGGACGCGCCGGTGCGCTCCGCGATGAACAGCACCAGCAGCACCGCCGCCAGCGCCCCGGCAAAGGCGGCGGCGGGGATGAGCCCCCCGGCGGCTGGGGCCAGCGCGCCGCACAGCGCCGCCGCCAGCCCCGCCCCGGAGCTCACGCCGATGATGTTGGGGGCGGCCAGGGGGTTGTCCAGCACGCTTTGGATCACCGCCCCGGACACCGCCAGGGCCGCCCCCGCCAGCAGGCAGCCGCAGGTGCGGGGCAGGCGGGCGTAGCGGATGATCTGGGCGGCGGCGGTATCCCCCTCATTCAGCAGGGCGGGGAGGATGTCCCGCGGCGAGATAGGGGAGGCCCCCAGGCACATACTCAGCAGGGCGGACAGCAGGACCAGCCCGCACAGCAGCCCCAGCAGGAGCGCCCTACCCCGCCGGGTAGAGGATGTCCGCCAGCTTTTCATAGGCTTCCCCCCAGCGCGCGTTGGGTTTCAGGTTGTACAGGGTGTGGTCCAGAGTGTAAAACCGCCCCTCCTTCACCGCCCGCAGGCTGCTCCAGGCGGGATTGGCCAGCAGGGCGCCGTCCAGCACCGCCTGGGCCTTGTCCTTGTCCGCCCCCTGGAGAACGGCGAAGATGTAGTCCGGGTCGGCGGCGATGACGCCCTCCAGGCTGAGGTTTTCCAGCAAGGCCCCCTCCCGGTCCGCCACGTTGACGCAGCCCAGCGCCGCCAGCATCTCGCCCAGCACGCTGCCCTCGCTGCCCTTCACCTTGCAGCTGGAGCCGGATGCCCGGACGTAGAGCACCGTGGGGGCGGACCCATCCTGGCGGGCCACGGCCCGCTCCACCTGGGCCCGCACCTGCGCGCCGTAAGCCTCATAGTTCTCAGGACAGCCGGTGAGCTTGGCGCAGACGTCCAGCATCCGCAGGTAGTCCTCAAAGCTGTCCACCTCAAAATAGGCGGCGGGGATGCCCGCGTCCTCGAAGGTGTCCATCAGGTCCAGGTCGGCCTGGGTGTTGCAGCTGGCCAGGATGAAATCGGGCCGGGCGGCCAACAGGACCTCCAGATTGGGGTCCTTCACCGAGCCCAGGTCCGCCGTATCCTCCCGCAGGCCCAGGTCGAAATTGGTCCAGGCGTCCCCGGCGGCGGCAATCAGCGTGTCCCTTCCCCCGGCCAGGCACCAGATATCGGCAAAGCTGCCGATGAGGGCGGCCGCTCGCTGGGGCCGGGGGAGCTCCAGCGCCCGGCCCAGGTCGTCGGTGAAGGAGACGGTCTCAGCCGCCGCGCCGGCGGGGGAAGGGGAGGGGGAGGGCCGCCCTCCGGCGCAGGAGGACAGCAGCAGGGCCAGCAGCAGAACGGGGGCAAGAATTCGTCTCATAAGAGGTCTCTCCTGTTTGTCGTAATTGCCCCTACGGGGCCAGCCCGCGCAGGGGGCAGTCGGACAGGGCCACCCGGTCCACCAGGGCGTCCAGGCCGTTGTCCCGGAGGTAGTCCTGGAAGATGGCCAGGGACTGGGTGGAGTCCGGGCCGATGATGATCTCGGCCACCAGGTCCTCCAGGCCGATGCCGATATCCCGGCACATGGCGTTCAGGTCCAGGGGATAGTATTTTTTGATCCGCTCCCGGGACACGTGGTAGCATGGACGCACGTCAAACTCCGCCTTCTCAAAGGGGGACACCACCAGCCGCATCTCATATTCGGAGGAGAAGGAGGGGTGCTTGAAGGACACCGAGCAGGCCCAGGCGTCCCGCAGGGCCTTTTGGACGCCGGGGTCGGCGGGGGACATCTCAACGCCCGCCCGGGCCAGGGCGCAGAAAACCTCCACCATGGGGTGGCCCTCCATATCGTCCCGGTAAAAGACGGCCTGGAGGGACAGGGCGCCCTTGGCGATTTTTTGCAGGTATTCCCGGCGGAAGGCGATGCACACCCCCCGGCCCCGGTTGCCGTACCGCTCCCACTGGGCGGCGTCGTCCCGGTGGAAGGAGAAGCAGGCGGCGAAGGCGGAGTACTCCTTTTTCAGCTCCTCCCGGAACAGGGCCCGGATCTGTTGGGCCTGCTCCGGGCGGCCCTCCCGCTCCAGCCGTTCCGCGATGGCGGCGCACAGCCGGTTCATAAAATGGCGCATCTCCGCCGAGTCGTTCATGCGCAGCACGTTGTTGACCCGCAGCTGGGCGCAGCGCAGGATGCCGTCCAGCGCCTGAAAATCGGTGTAGTGGTAGAGGATGGTCCTCCGTTTCTGGTCCATGGCACTTCCTCCCGGCTCATGCGGCGCTTCCGCCGCTGTTTCCGTCATTTTATCCAATTGTTGGCGGTCTGTCAATGTCTGCCCCGCCGGGGGCCTTGCTTTTTTTGGCGAAATTGAGTAAAGTAGACAGGACAAGGCGCCGAGCGCGCAAAGAAAGGTTGTGTCCGTTCATGTACAGCTGGTATGATCTGGGCCTGTTCCTGCTGGTTTATTCTTTCCTGGGCTGGGCTGTGGAGGCGGGATATTACGCCGTCACCCGGCGGAAGTTCTGCAACCGGGGCGTTTTATCCCTGCCGCTGATTCCCGCCTATGGCGTCACCTTTGATTTCCTGATCGTCCTGCTGCCCACGCTGGCCGGGAACCACTGGCTGTCCTTCCTGGCCGTGATGGTTATTTCCTCGGTGGTGGAGCGCATCGGCGACCACTTTTTCCAGCGGGTGGGGCCCAAGATCGAGTGGCGGCAGGAGCGCAGCCGCCTGCTGTCCGGCACGGGGAAGGGCCTGCTGGCCTCCGTCCTGGTGGCCGGGGTGTATTACATCATCTACCTCATCATCCATCCCGTCCTGCTGGCGGGAGTGATGCTTGTCCCGGAGCTGCTGAAGAAGGCCGTGGTGCTGGCGGTGTTTGCGCTCATCGGGCTGGACTTCGCCGCTGTGTTTTACGCCGTGCGGACCGGGGACGCGTCCCTCTATGAGGAGCGGCAGGCGGGCGGCGGGCAGGGAAAGCTGGCCGCCCGTATCTACAGCGCGGTCTGGAAGCGGTTCCAGAAGGCGTACCCCGGGATGCAGCTGGCGGAGGAGGCGGAGCAGGGGGGGTATACCTTTGCCAAGGGGCTGTGCTGGGATAAACTGGTGTGGGTGTTCCTGATCTCCGCCCTGCTGGGGGACATCATCGAAACCTTTTACTGCGGCCTGGTGGACGGCCAGTGGATGAACCGCTCCAGCGTGCTGTACGGGCCCTTCAGCTTTGTGTGGGGGCTGGGGGCGGTGGTGCTCACCGTGTCCCTCCAGGGGCTGGCGGAGAAGAACGACCGCCACGTGTTTGCCGCCGGCTTCGTCATCGGCGGCGCCTACGAGTATATGTGCAGCGTGTTCACCGAGCTGGTGTTCGGCACCGTGTTCTGGGACTACAGCGATATGCCGCTGAACATCGGCGGGCGCACCAACGTGCTCTTCTGCTTTTTCTGGGGGGTGCTGGCGGTGGTGTGGATCAAGGCGGTCTATCCGCCCATGTCCAAGGGCATTGAGCGGGTCCCTCCGCTGGCGGGCAAAATTGCCACCTGGATTGTGGTGCTGGTCATGGCGTGCAATGCTTTTCTTACCGGCGCGGCCATGCTCCGTTACGGCGCCCGGTCCGTTCAGCCGGAGCCGGCCAACGCTTTTGAGGAATTCCTGGACGGGCAGTATGACGACGAGAGGATCGAAAAGCGCTGGCCCAACATGATTGCGGCGGGCGATCCCTGAGTGAAACAGGCGGGACGGAGCAATTCCGCCCCGCCTGTGATTTTGGACAAAAACGCGAAGATATAACCAAAATGTTTGTGAGAATTGCGGCGGCCCTTTCTTCCAAATCGGGGTGGAGAAACGGGGAGGACAGTGCTAAAATGAGGGGGAACGCCCGCTGCGGCGGGACGTACAGAAACGAGAGAAGGGATGCGTATGAAACAACACAAAACGGGTTTAATCGTGTGGGTTGGGGCGGTCCTTTTGCTGTTGGCGGGAGCGCTGCTGGCCGGTCCCCGGGAGCGGGCGGAGACCGTACAGGAGGCCATGCGGGACGCGGTGCTGCACAACGTCAATCAGGTCGGCCTCTTCGGGAAGGCCGTGAACCCCGGGCTGATTTCCGCGCTGATCGTGACGGCGGTGCTGCTGGCCGCGGCGGCCCTCATTCGGATTTTCGCCATTCCCCGGTTCCAATACCAGCCGGGAAAGCTCCAGCTCCTGCTGGAGGAGGCGGTGGGGCTCTTCGACCGCATGGCCAGGGATAACAGCCCCCATCGGTTCCGCTTTGTCGGGGCCTACATTTTTGCCGCCGGGGCCTACATCTTCGTGGGCACCCTGTTTGAGCTGCTGGGCATCCAGGCCGTCACGGTCCACGGGCACCCGGTGACTCTGCCCGCCCCGCTGTCCGACGTGAACGCCGCCATTGCCCTGGGCACCCTGTCCTATCTGGTGATCCTGTCCGGCGGCATCGCCGCCAACGGCATCCGGGGCGTGGGCAAGACGCTAAAGGAATTTTCCCTGCCCATATCCATGAGCTTCCGCCTGTTCGGCGCGCTTCTCAGCGGCCTGCTGGTCACTGAGCTGGTTTACTACTACGTGAACCTGAGCTTTGTGCTGCCCGTGGTGGTGGGAGTGCTGTTCACCCTGCTCCACGCCCTGATTCAGACCTACGTGCTCACCATGCTGACGGCGCTGTATTTCGGCGAGGTGTCCGAGCCCTCTCCCAAAAAGGAGAAAAAGGCCTCCGGCGGGAAAAAGCCGGAGCTGCCCTGAAATGATAAATTTGGAGGTTGTTACCTATGAATAAGCTGCTGAAAAAGATTCTTGTGCTGGCCGGGGCGATGGTTCTGGCCCTGTCCCTGGCCGCCCCCGCCTTTGCCGCTTCCGCCCCCGCCGGCGGCGAGCCCGCCGCCCAGGCCGAGGCGGAGGAGGGCTCCACCATCGGGCTGAAGGCCATCGCCGCGGGCATCGCCGTGGGCGTGGCCGCCGCGGGCGGCGCCGTGGGCATGGGCCTCGCCACCGCCAAATCCACCGAGAGCATCGCCCGCCAGCCGGAGGCGGAGGGCAAGGTGCGCACCACCCTGATGCTGGGCCTGGTCTTTATCGAGACGGCTATCATCTACGCCCTGCTGGTGGTCATCCTCATCATCTTTGTGCTGTAACGAGGGAGGCGTTTGAAAAATGCCGTGGCCGTTGAATATTGACCCGCAGCAGATTTTGCTGCACTGGATGAACCTGGCCATCCTCACCGGGGGGCTGTATTTCCTGCTGTATAAGCCGGTGAAGGAGTTTATGGCCAAGCGGGAGGAGCATTATAGGGAGCTGGACCGGCAGGCGGCGGACAAGCTGGCCCAGGCGGACCAGATGAAGTCGGAGTACCAGGCCAAGCTGGACGGGGCCGGTGAGGAGATCCGTCAGGCCCGGGCCAAGGCCCAGCAGGTGGCCCAGCAGTCCGCCCAGGAGCAGCTGGACCAGGCGGAGGCCCAGGCAAAGCAGATTGTGGCCCATGCCCGGGTGGAGGCGGAGCGGGTCCGGGAGGAGAGCCTGCGGGACTCCCAGCAGGAGCTGCGCCGTCTGGCGGAGGAGGCCACCCGGCGGCTGGCCCTCCGGCAGGACCCCTTCGACCAGTTCCTGGACCTGGCAGAGGGAGGAAAGCGGAATGAGAGCCGATAGAAGCCGCCTCACCGCCCAGCTGCGCAGCGCCCAGGAGCCCACGCCGGAACAGCTCCAGCGGTTCGAGGCCTTCCTCACCCGCACCTACCGGCGCGAGGTGCCGCTGAACTGGGCGAAGGACGAGTCCCTGCGTTCCGGCTTCCGGCTTCAGGTGGGGTCGGATGTGTACGACTGGACCCCGGACGGCCGGGTCCGGCAGTTCCAGGACTACCTGCGCCGCCTTCAGCCGGGGGAGAACGACATCATCCCCCTGATGCGCCAGGCGGTGGAGGAGTGGGAGCTGTCCGCCGAGCCGGAGGAGATCGGCACCGTCGTCACCGTGGACAGCGAGATTGCCACCGTCACCGGCCTGGACCACGCCCAGTACGGCGAGATCCTGGTGTTCTCCTCCGGGGTACGGGGGATGGTGCAGGACCTGCGCCGGGACGGGCTGAGCTGCATCCTGTTCGGCGACGGCGAGGAGATCAGCGCGGGCAGCATGGTCCGCCGGACCCTGCGCACCGCCGGCATCCCGGTGGGGGACGGCTACCTGGGCCGGGTGGTGGACGCCCTGGGCGTCCCCATCGACGGCAAGGGCCGCATACAGCCCCAGGAGCAGCGCCCCCTGGAGGCTCCGGCTCCCGGCATCCTGGACCGCCAGCCGGTGAACTCCCCCATGGAGACGGGGCTTCTGGCCATCGACTCCATGTTCCCCATCGGCCGGGGCCAGCGTGAGCTCATCATCGGCGACCGGCAGACCGGCAAGACCGCCGTGGCGGTGGACACCATCCTGAACCAGAAGGGGAAGGACGTGGTGTGCATCTACGTGGCCATCGGGCAGAAAACCAGCTCGGTGGCCCAGCTGGTGGAGAACCTCTCCCGCCGGGGGGCCATGGAGTACACCTGCGTACTCAGCGCCCCTGCCGGGGCATCCGCCGCGCTGCAATATATCGCCCCCTACGCCGGGTGCGCCCTGGGTGAGTATTTCATGCACCAGGGCCGGGATGTGCTCATTGTGTACGACGACCTGTCCAAGCACGCGGTGGCCTACCGGGCCCTGTCCCTGCTGCTGGAGCGGTCCCCCGGCCGCGAGGCCTATCCCGGCGACGTGTTTTACCTCCACTCCCGGCTGCTGGAGCGGTCCGCCCACCTCAGCGACGAGCTGGGGGGTGGCAGCATGACCGCCCTGCCCATTGTGGAGACCCAGGCGGGGGACGTGTCCGCCTATATCCCCACCAACATCATCTCCATCACCGACGGCCAGATCTTCCTGGAGAGCGACCTGTTTTTCTCCGGCCAGCGGCCCGCCGTCAACGTGGGCCTGTCCGTGTCCCGGGTGGGCGGCGACGCCCAGACCAAGGCGGTGAAGTCCGCCGCCGGGGCCATCCGTCTGGAGCTGGCCCAGTACCGGGAGATGGAGGTGTTCACCCAGTTCTCCAGCGACCTGGACGACGCCACCAAGCGGCAGCTCGCCTATGGCCAGGGGCTCATGCGCCTGCTGCGCCAGCCCCAGTACGCCCCCTTCTCCCAGCACCAGCAGGTGATTGTGCTGGTGGCCGCCCTGAACCACGTGATGCAGGACGTGCCGCTGGAAAAGATGGACGCCTTCCGGGCGGGCCTGCTGGCCTATGTGGAGGAGAACGCCATGGACCTGTGCCAGCGCATTGATCGGACAGGGCTGCTCCCCCAGGAGGACCGGGAGGAGATCATCCGCCTGGCCAGGGCGTACCTGGATCAGGGCGGCGGAAAGCAGGGCGGCTGATATGGCGGGGACGAAGGAGATCAAAACCCACATGGAGAGCGTGCAGGAGACCCGGAAAATCACCAACGCCATGTATCTCATCGCCTCCACCAAGCTCCAGCGGGCCCGGCAGGAGCTGGACAATACCCGGCCCTATTTCGAGGCCCTGCGGGGGGAGATCAAGCGCATCTTCCGCACCGTCAGCGATGTGGACAGCCGGTACTTCTACCCGGCCAAGGGGGCGCCCCCCCTGGAGGGGGCCTACGGCTGTCTGGTCATCACCGCCGACAAGGGGCTGGCGGGGGCCTATAACCAGAACGCCATCCGGGAGGCGATGAAGCTGCTGGACCAGCACCCGGACACCAAGCTGTTCGTGGTGGGGGAGTACGGCAGGCGGTTTTTCGCCCAGCGGCGCATTCCCATCGAGCACAGCTTCCTGTATACCGCCCAGAACCCCACCATGGCCAGGGCCCGGGAGATCAGCGCCCTGCTGCTGGACCGTTTCGACAGCGGGGAGCTGAAAAAGATCTTTGTTGTGTACACGGATATGGCCAACGCCATGTCCTTCCAGGCCCGGTGCACCCGGGTCCTGCCCTTCCACCGCACCTATTTCGCCGACACCGCCGCCACGGAGCGGGCGGTGACCGAGCCCTTTGAGTTCCTCCCCGGCGTGCAGGCGGTGCTGGACAGCATGATGCCCAGCTATGTGTCCGGCTTCATCTACAGCGCCCTCATCGACAGCTTCTGCTGTGAGCAGAACGCCCGGATGACCGCCATGGACAGCGCCAACCGCAACGGGGAGAAGCTGCTGGGGGAGCTGTCCCTCCAGTATAACCGGGTCCGCCAGGCGGCCATCACCCAGAGCATCACCGAGGTGTCCGCCGGGGCGAAGGCACAACGTCAGAAAAAGGAGTCGTGATTGCTTTGGAACGAGGGATCATCGCGCAGATATCCGGTCCCGTGGTGGATGTGGAAATTGTCACCGGCGGGCTGCCCCGGCTGCGGGAGGAGCTCACCGTGGAGAAGAACGGCGAGTACCGGGTGATGGAGGTGGCCCAGCACATCGGGCGGAACACGGTGCGCTGCATCATGCTGTCCCCCAGCGAGGGGCTGGCCCGTGGGCTGGCGGTGGACGTGCCGGGGCACACCATCCAGGTGCCGGTGGGCACGGCCACCCTGGGCCGGATGTTTAACGTGCTGGGCCAGCCCATCGACGGGGAGGGGCCTGTGCCGGAGGGCACCCCGGTGCGGTCCATCTACCGCAAGCCCCCCTCCTTTGAGGAGCAGAGCCCGGCGGTGGAGATTTTGGAGACGGGCATCAAGGTCATCGACCTGCTGGAGCCCTATCCCCGGGGGGGCAAAATCGGCCTGTTCGGCGGGGCCGGCGTGGGCAAGACGGTGCTCATCCAGGAGCTGATCCACAACGTGGCCATGGAGCACGGCGGCTATTCCATTTTCACCG
>CAMNQF010000064.1 GCA_946548895.1 uncultured bacterium
TATTTTCGCACCTACACACGACTTGTGCAATATTTATTTTTCAAACAACCCCTAGAAATAGCAAGCCTTGTTTGTAAACAGATTGTAAATAAAAGGGAAGAACTTCACTCCCAATCCCCTGCCTTGCAGGCCTGCGGGCTTGCAAGGCGCTACCAGCCAACGTTATGACGGGGATGGAAGAAAAGTGGGTAGCTGCCCGGCCACTGACTGCGTAGCTATCCGGGCAAGGCCCAGGCAGGTTGCCTATTTTCTTCCATCCCCGTCCCACATCGGCAGTTACATCAGTCAGATATATCAGGGCAGGGGGCGGGGGCGGCGTAAGCAAGCCCCCGCCCCCACCGGTACTATAATACTAGGGTATTATAGTATTAGAGCCCTTTGGCTCCTCGTTAAGCACGTGCTGGACGTGCTTTATAAAACCGGACCGCCCCACGGAATCGAAAAATAGCCCCACCAAATCGAAAAAATGCCCCATGGAATCGAAATTTTGCCCCATGGAATCGAAATTTCGAGGCTGACCAAAGAACATGAAAAGACCCGCGAGGGCAAGCTCACCGGCCTGTCCCGGAACGACACGTCCTGGGTCCACGCGGGCACCGTGATCGCCGGCGAGGTCTCCATCCGGGATAACGCCCAGTTCATGGGCCCGGACGCCATGTCCACCGGTGCGGACGAGTACACCGGCGACGTGGGCGTAGGCGGCAGTTATTTCAGGTCCAACGGCCAGAGCACGTTCGAGGGCAAGGGCACGTACATCGACATGGACATGAAGACCGGCGCCAAGTACGAGTTCAGCGGCGGCACCCAGATCGGCGGCCCCGTGCAGTTCTACGAGGGTCAGGGCAAGTTCCTGCCTACAGGACGACGACTTGGAAAAGAAGGCAGCGCTGGAGGTCATGCCCGGCTGCCGTGTGAAGCATTATGCTAAGAAGGACGCTCCCGGCACGTGCGGGGCCCGGTACGTCTGCCAGCAGCTGTACGACGGCGAGGATTTCGTCCTGCATACGGATGCCCACATGAGGTTCGCCAGGTTCTGGGACGTGGCCATGATCAGCCAGTGGCAGAAATGCCATAACGAGAAGGCCGTGCTGGCCGATTACGCGTACCACATATCGAAAGCCGACATGGCGCTGCCCGTGGACGATCCGTCCTTCACGACGAGGGCCACCATGGAGTGCGGCGTGGTCAACGCGTTGTTCTTCGAGAGCAATTCCCCCGAGCTGCGGATGCACGTGCCCCATATCTATCACATATCGGAGCCCGTCCTGGGAGCGTTCGTGTGCGCGCACTGCATGTTCGGCAGGCCGCTGATCGACAAGGTCGTCCCGGTGGACCCGAACATGGATTTCGTCGCCGACGAGAGCTCCGTCGCCGTTCGGCTGTGGACGCACGGGTTCGACATCTGGCACGCCGGCGTCCGGTGCATCTACCACGCGTACGACACGGACGCTTCCGCGCCCCATGGCCACGATACGTCCGTGGCGATGGTCGAGGGCGGCATCACGCGGCAGGAGCGGCAGCGCCGCCGGCTGGAGAAGCTGTTCGGCGTGTACGACAGGCAGGACGTGGACCTGTCCGGGTTCGACCTCGGGAAGGAGCGGAGCCTGCAAACGTACCAAGAGTTCTGCGGCGTGGATTTCCGGAACATGACGATCAGGAAGTTTGCCGCGGAGGGGACGTTTGGGTGCGAGCACGACGATTCCGAGATGGAGTTCGTCGATTGGACGGCTGCGTTCGAGAAGGACCAGGGGCGGCCGTTCCCCGACCAGGGCGTGAAGCTGGACGTGAAGGTCCGTCCGGACGCCGCCGACGATTTCCTGGGGTTCTGTAAGGCTGTCGGGGTGCATCCCCAGGCCGCGTTGACCGAGGCCGTGAGGCAGTGGACGGATGGCAGGCGGCGCGGTCGGTTTTGCTGAGATCGGCTGGTTCGTGGGATACGTGGCATCCGGGATGCGATAATTGGACAATACGTTGGGACGGAGTCCGTGTTGGTGATATCTTATGGCGCCTGTGGGCGCGATGTTGGTGAAAAAATAAGGCTCCTCCCCGCCTGGATAGGCGGGGAGGAGCCGTGTGCTTAGTTGGCGTAGCTGTTAGCCGTGTAGTCGTACTCGGAGAGCTTGATGAGTGTGCCGCTTGTGGCTTCGATGTTGACCCAGGCGCCTTTGGAGGAAACGACGCCGTTATTGGTCGTGGTTTCGATTTCGACCCAGGCGCGTACCCAGGAGTGGGGTTTGTCGTTTTCGTCGGTTCCGTTAGTGTAGTAGGCAGGTACTCCCTGGGAGCGGAGCATGGCGACGAGCAGCTTGGACATCTCGTTGCAAACGCCGCCGCCGTTCTTGATGACGATGTCAGGATTGACATAGACGTCGATGGTGCCGATCTTGAGTTTCTTGTCATACTTGAGCTTATCGACGTAGGCCATGAGGGTTTTGATGTTTTCCAGCTGGGTTTTCTTGGAGTTCCAGAGCTCCTTGGCCTTGGCGACGGCGTTGGGCGCGTTTTCATAGTCGCCATAGGCGGTGGAAACCAGGTAGGGGACGAGGTCGGCGTCGATGGATTTGACTTGGAAGCTGTTCTTGTACTGGACGCTGTAGCTTTTGCCTCCGTTGGTGTTGTTGGCGATGGCGTATTGGTATTTGCCGGTGCCGTCCAGAAGGGCAATTTTGGCATTATCGCCTTTGGCGACCTCGAATATTCCCTGAGCCCCATTGGGGCCTTGCAGGATGAACACGCGGGTCTGGCCCTTGGCCGTGAAGGTGACATAGCCGTTGGCCGCGGTGGACCAGTCGACGGTACCGTAATTATTGTCCATCTTGGTGTTCTTGGTGTCGGGCTTGCTGGGGGTCTTGACGGACTTGGTTAGGGTCTCGATGTCGCCGTAGCGCTTGAGTGTGGTCTCAGAGTCGGTCTTGGTCTTGCCGCCGCGGGGGAGGCCGGACGCGGTATTGCCGCCATTGCCACGGGGGAGGCTGGAGCCGTTGGCGTCGGGGAGGGTGCCGGTATTTTCAATAGCGGGAGTACCGGTATTCTCGATGGTGGTCTTGCCGTCGCTGCAGGCGGCGAGCCCGAGGACCATGACGATGGCGAGGAGCAGCGCGATGAAACGGGTCTTGCTAGTAGAATTGGTTTTCATGGTTATCACTTGTCCTTTCTGTGGGATTTACGGGCGCGTATGCCCATGGTCGGGTTTCCGGGAGGGTCATGTCGTGTGTATCCGTACGCATGGCTGTGATTCCTCCTCTTCTGTACACGTGGGACGGTTGGTTTGCGTTGGCTATGGTTCCCCTGTTCCATGTCACGGCTTTGCCTTGGCCTCGCGATCATTTCCCGCCTGACCCAACAAGCACCGGAGGTCACGACGGTGAATGGCGTGTTGCGCCGGCAGGCGCCGTGGCAGGAACCATGGCTTTCGCGCCGCAAGGCGCAATGGCCGCGAATGCTTGGCAGGCGCCGCCAGGCGCCTATTCTTGGAAGGTTCCGGCGTCGGTTTGGCTGTGCGCCTATCGGTGCGGGTGGCCATGGAGCTTGATCTCGCGGAGCGGATGTTTGGGATTGCTTTTGGCGTCCGTCCGCCCCTTCGCGGCCGCCCCCGCCCTTCCCCTATTGGCGTTTAGCCGGCGTGGAGTCCTGTTACGCCGTCAGGCGCGTTGGCGTCGGGTTTGGCTTTCCCATGACGGCGAGTCCGGACCAGGGGCCACCGTCTTCGTGATCATTTCCGCCCACCCAGGCCGTTCCCGTCCCTTGGGAGGGGTCCCGCCGGCGTGAGCCGGAGTGGCGTAGAAAAACCATGCTTTGGTATGGCGCGGAGTCCCTGTGCTTTACCATAGCTCTAAAAATTATCGTTGGCTGGGAGAAAGCGGACGTAACCGCTTGCATGGGACGGGGATGGAAGAAAATAGGCAGACTGTCCGGTAACCAACGTCATTTTCGTCCACTCCCGCACTATGTCCGTGAGATGGCGCTTTAACGCCAGAACGACCTGCGGATCTCGTCTCTTATCACTTTGCGGTTATACGCTCTCCTGACCTCGTTTCCCGCGGCGTTCGACATCCTGGTGGGTGCAGACAGCAACCCGATTTTCTTGAGGATCCAATGGATCGCCCCAAAAAGGATCACCAGAGCGGCTACCTCCACCGATTGCGTCAGCGCAAAGCACACCACCGCGATAATAAGAAGTTTTTTCATGATTTCCCCTGACCTCTCCTTTTCTCTTCATCTGATTCGTCAAAAAAATTGTCCTCGCCGGGCAGGCTCCCGGCGGGCGGGGCCGGCCGATACAGGCCCCGCCGCCATCCTGGGATCTCGCCCGCGAGGCAAACGAAAAGCGGCGCAGGATAGAATTACCCCACACCGCATATGCACCACAGTTTCCCTAATTTCGCGTAGACTGCCCCCCGGAACGGCCGATTTGCGCACGAAATCCAAACGGCCTATTGAAAAAGGCGCGGGGGGCTGGTATAATAGGGGCTGGCGTAGCATTTGCTACTGTGTAAGGTGGTCACGACACCTGCATAGGGTTCGTGGGGGACGGCAATCCCCCGCGGACCTGCCCTTTATTTGCCTCGACGGGCTTATTGTACCACGTTTCGGGCGGCGTGGCAAGCCCTTATTTGCATGATTTGGCATGGCTCCTCCTGCGGAGCCATGTTTTTTCATGCTCAAAGGTAGCGCCGGGCGGCCCAGCCATGCCTGCCGTCCGGCGCTGTCCCGGTCATCTGCCGCTGCCCTCGCCGGGAACCTGGTCCTCATCGGCGGGGTTCCAGCCGTCCACGCCGGCCAGCGGGTCGACCTGGGTGTCGTCGGCCAGGATGGACGCGGACCGCAGGTCGGCGCTGTCGAAGCCCTGCAAGGCCGCGAGGCCGGCCAGGACGGCGTCCAGGACCTCGTTGTCCTCGCCGGGCCGGACGGCGGCGGCCAGCTCCTCCAGCATGGGGACGGTGATGAGCCGGTCGGCCTCCTCGCCGGGCCTGGACAGGTGATAGGTGATCGCCACGTTCTTCATGTGACTCATGGTGGATTCCTCCTTTTGATTTTTGCGGCAGCTCTCGCCGCCGCCCACGTCAAAAACCGCCCACCCCTCCATTGGGCCCTTTTGGGGGATAGTCCCGCCGCGGCTGGCGGCAGGGCTATCGGCCCCGGCGCGGGAAGCACGGGGACGGCGCGCCCTGCAGTACAGCTTGCCGTCCCGCAGGGTGACCGACCACGACTTTGCCTCGGGTGCGTCGAACATGGCGTCGTCGATGGCGTTCTGGACCGCCGATTTCATCCAGCGCACGCCCAGCCCCGAGGCGATGGCCTGCTCCGCCAGAGCGCCGGCGGCGGCGCTGGCAATGCTGACCTCGCACCCCAGCGCCTTCCGGATGCCCGCCAGCACCGGGCCCATCAGTATGGATTTGTAATCGTCTGTGGAGAGCGGGTCCAGCGCGACGATCCTGTTGACCCGGCCCGCGATCTCCCGGCGCATACCGGCGCGGATCAGGTCCTGGTGGGAGATGTCCCTGTGGGTTCCGGCGGCGGCTCCCGGCGCCGAACCGAACCCGATGTGCTTGGCGTCCCGGGCCTTGCCGTCCATCAAGTGCTCGAACGCGCCCAGCATGACCACGGACACCTTGGAGCAGTCCACGGCCAGGGTGGATTTCTTGTTCTCGCCGTCGCCGAACTCGATCTCGTCGCCGTCCATGATCTTGAGCAGGTTGTTCTGGAGGAGGGCGTGGTAGTCCGTGCCGCCCGCGCCAACGGCGTGCTCGCAGACGATCTTGTCGGCTTCGTCCAGCACGACGATCAGGCCGCTGCGCCTGACGTCGTCCGGGTCGATGCCCTCGAAGATGTCCCGGACGTGCAGGCTGCCCCTCCAGCCGTCGGCAGCGAACCGGCTGAAATCCATCATGCGGACCAGGCCGGGATATTCAGTTGACAAGGTGCGCCAGATCTCGGACTTGCCGCAGCCGGACGGGCCGCAGAACACGGCGTTGGTCCGGCGTCCGGCCAGGTGGTTGTGGACGATCAGCGCGGCTGCCTTGGCCGCCTCCGGCTGGCCTAGCACGCGGCCGGCTATCGCGTCCCTGATCTCCGCGGGGGAGCGGTCCGGGAGCGGCTCCGGGAACGTCTTCAGGGGCGCGCCCTCAAACGGCACCTCCATGTCAGCCCCGGCGGCGGACGCGGCGACGTCGTCGGGTGTCCAGTCGTCCGCGGGGGTTCCGCTGTCCGGGTCGTCGGCCAGCAGTCCGGCGAGCGCTTCCGCGACGTGCCGCCGCAGGGACAGGTCCTTGTCGACGGAGCCGGCCAGGACGTCCGCGAGGATGGATCCCGCCGCGCGGCGGGACTTGTCGCCCCACAGCACGGCGGCCTCTTCGGCCTCGGCACGCATGTCCGCGACCACGTCGTCGGGCATGCCGCGGAAGCGGCCGTGCTTCTCGTCCCTGGCGAACAGCACAGCGGGGTTCTGCAGGGTGGCCCTCGCCCCCCTGTACTGGATGCGTCCGACACATTTCTTGCAGAGGTTTATCGCGGTCTGTTTTCGCATGATGGTTTCCCCCTTTTTAGATTACCTTTTTCGCCGGAAAACAGCAAAAAAGGGCATGGTACGACTACGGTCCAGTCGTCCGAATGCCCTTTTTGGGAATAAAAAAGGGCATGGTACGACCCGTAGTCATCCATGTCCCTTTTGAAAAAACGATTCACAAAGGCCCCTTTTTTAGAGGAATTATATTGTAGCACAGCCAGGTTGGCTTGTCAATGGGGTTGACGAGAATTTTTTGCGATGCCACGGGCGCGGCGCCGCCATCTTCCATCCCCGCCCTCCTACCGCCGTGACTCCTGGATCGTGACGGGGATGGAAAGAAAAGGGTTAGTTGCCCGGTAAATGACTGGGTAGGCAGCTGGGCCAGTTACCGGGTCGTCCACTTTTCTTCCATCCCCGTCCCACATCGGCGGTTACATCAGTCAGATATATCAGGGCACGGGGGCGGGGGCGGCTTTAGCAAGCCCCCGCCCCCGCCTGATACTATAATACTAAGGTATTATAGTATTAGAGGCGTTTGGACCTTCGGAAACACCGTGCTGGACGCGCTTCCCAAAACCGGACCGCCCCACGGAATCGAAATTTTGCCCCACCAAATCGAAAAAATGCACCATGGAATCGAAATTTTGCCCCATGGAATCGAAATTTTCAGGTCTGGAGAATTTGGCCTGGCAAGGGGGCCGTTGGCCGTTTCCCTATATCATGCCGCCGTTGCTTCCGCCCCGCCTTTGCTGCCCAGGTTGAGGGCCGCGTCCAGCTCCGCCAGCCTGGCGGACTTGCGCTGGAGCTCCGCCTCCATGGCGAAAGGCTTGGCGGCCTCTGCCTTGGCGCTCTCCAGCTGCTGTTCCAGGTCGGCCAGCTTGGCCCGGTACTCCTCCAGGTGCTCCGGCAGCCTGGCCAGGGCGTTGTCGATGCGGGTGATGTTGCCGGTGGCGCTCTCGCCCAGCTCGATGGCGTAGGCGACGGCGCCCTTGAAGCTGACCTTATGCTCGCCGAACGTGACGAACTGGGAAGTGATGGTGAATCCCCGGTAGCTGCCGATCTCCACTGGTTTCGTATCGGGGACCATGACCACGGCGTCCATGAGGGCCTCCCCGGCCTTGTCCTTCTCGGTGTACGTGCGGCCATTGACCTTCATGCCGGCGAAGCCGCCGCCCGGGTGGGGGTGAGCCGCGAGGGTGTCCATGTCCGCCCGGATACCCGCGATCATGGCCTCGGCCTGGCCGATCTGGGCCGGAAGGTACTTGGCGGCAGCGTCCTCCAGCCGGAACTTCTTGGACTGGTAATCGGCCTTCATGATGCGCAGCCGGGAGACCTCCACGTCCAGCTCCATGCGCTCCTTGATTCTTGGATCGCCGGCGCACAGCGCCTTGATCTCGGCGAAGGAGAGGGCGGTTTCGTCCACGTCCTCGCAGGAGCGCAGCGGCGTCCGGCTGGTCATGACCTGGGAGATGAACTTCTGCTTGGCCTCCAAGGTCTGCCAGAGGTAGCTGTCGAACGTAGATTCGGTTACGTAACGGTAGATATGGACCTTTTCATTAAGATTTCCCTGCCGGACGATTCTCCCGGCGCGCTGCGTCAAATCGGACGGACAGGCTTTGCGGACAATCCATCCGCTATGCCGCTTTGCGGACGGCGGAACGCCTGCGCCGTGTGCTTTCCGTACTCTGTTGGGTGTGTATCTTCTTGGCGCAAGGCTTACAATACTTTGCCGCCGCCGAACCGGGCGTGAACTCCACCCCGCAGCATTGGCACCGCCTGGGGGAGAGGGGGGACACATGGCGTTTTGCGACCTTGATATGTAACTCGTTGGAGAGAACCCCAACGAATTTGTAGTAGATTTTGATGGTCTGCTCCACCGTGCCGTCCTCTTTCTGAACACGCTCCCCAACCGTGATTTTCTCAATGAGGGCGTTGACCATAGCGGCGGACAGCTCGGCGGTGTCGGCGTACCCGGCAATCAGGGAAAAGAAGTCTTTTACCCCGTTGTCGGTGGTTTCCTTTTCAGCCAGTGAAGCGTTGATTTCCTCAATGCGGCCCGAAAGCTGGGCCTGCTCCGCTTCATACTTCCGGGAAACCATATCATAATTGCGCTCCGTAATACGCTCCATGACCTTATCTTCATACAGGGCTGAAAAGAGCTTGTCCAACTCGCCCAGCCGCTTGTCCAGCTTGCGCTTTTCCCGTTCCAGCGCCTTTTGCTCGGTGGCCCCGATGGAGGACAGCCGCTCCTGAAGCTGGCGCACCTGCTTTTCATCCCCCTCCACCGCCAGCTTTGCGTAATGGCGAATATCGGCCAGCACAGCGTCAAACAAGTCCCTGGCCTCGATGGTGTGGGCCGAACAGCCCTCAGTGCCGTTGGTGCCGTAGTTGTTGCACGCATACTGCACACAGTCGATGGGATCGGGGCGCTTGCGCCGGTTGGCGCTCATGGCCCGCATCGCGTAACCGCAGTCGGCGCATTTCAGTATCCCGGAAAAGATGTTGTCAAAGCCGCTCCCGCCCTTGTCCCGCCGCCTGCTGGTCATCAGCCGCTGGACGGTATCAAACTGCGCCTGGGTGACAATGCCCTCGTGGGTGTTGGGTATCACCTCCCATTCCTCCGGGAGCCTGGAGGGACGTTTCTTGCTTTTCATGCTCACCGCCACCCGCTTATACCCCACAAGGTTTCCGGCGTACACAGGGCTGCGTAGAATGGCCCTGACGCTGTTGTTGCTCCACTGGTAGCGGTTATCCTCCTTGCCCTCAAAGTGCCGCTCATAGCCGCTCTCACCCCGCTCTGCGGCAGCGTAGGCGGCGGGGCGGAGGATATGGCTGGCGTTGAGGTGATTGCGGATTTTGGCTATCCCAGCCCCATCCAGCGCCATTTGAAAAATCAGCTTCACCACCGGGGCCGCTTTCTCGTCAATAATCAGGTGGTTGTGGTCGGCGGGGTCTTTCAGGTAGCCGTAGGGGGGAGAGGTGGACACATACAGGCCGCTGTTGAACCTGGCACGGAGGGCCGATTTCACCTTCATGGACACGTCGGCGGCGTACATCTCGTTAGTCAACCTTGCATAAAGAATGATATAAAAAGCAGTGCGATGGCGGTTGATTACCTCTGGCAAGATGGTGCGACACATTATCGGTAGCAGCTACCGATAATCGAACCAAACTATCATATGGAGGTACACATGATGAATGAATTGAAACTGAGAATCCATGACGATGCAAACGGCATCAACTACATCCTTGTTGGTGAATACTATATCCCGGCCATTGAACTGCCGGAGGACGATGACCGCCCCATTGGAAAATGGGGACGGATGCACCAAGCGTACCTGGAAGAAGCGAATCCGCTTCTACTCAATCACCTGACCTTGACGGGCAAGCTGCACATCTACCTTGCCGACCTCAATGAACAGGCTCAAAACCGCCATCGACTCATCGTCCAACAAATGATGGAGGCTGAGGGCGTGACCGAAGATTTGAAGCGGCGGTCGCAATGGGAGTGGGTTAAAGCCCTGAGCAGCATTTCCAGTCGTGCCGAGGAAATCATCATGAGAGAGATAATTTATTCGTAAAGCAAATTGAATCCGGTAATACCAAATACAGGCCGTTCTGTGACATCCGCAGGACGGCCCTCTTATTGAAAAATATAACTAAGTGAGGGAGAAAACCATGAATTCCAGTTGAAATTGGCTTTGCGTCATGCTATAATATATTTTGAGTTGTTATATTTTGGGCGGGCTCTATTGATGTGCGTTTTCCTTGACGCATTCTTGAAATGTCCAAATCAATACATAATATGCACCAGACTGACCTGTTGCATATTGAGAAAGGACGGTATTGAAAATGGCTGCGAACAAAGAAAAAGCACCGTATTCCGTGGTCTCCTATTTCTGCGGATGCGGCGGCTTGGATTTGGGCTTCCGCGGTGGATTCAATTACCACAATGAAGATTATCCAACACTTCCCTTCAATATTCTTGCGGCTTACGATAATGAGCCTCGTTGCATTGAAACTTACACAGATTATTTTGGGAAAGGACACGCATCTGTAAGGGATCTTGCCACAACCGATCCAAAAGATGTGCCAAAAGCTGATATATTGATTGGCGGATTTCCTTGCCAAGAATTCTCCTCCTGTGGTCCACTTGGAGGACTGGAATCCGAACGAGGCAAACTGTATAAAACTTTAATTGCCTATATGAAGGTTCACAATCCCATGATTGTCGTTGGCGAAAACGTAATTAATCTTGAGCGGATGGAAAATGGGGACGTTCTCAAAATCATTGAGAAAGACCTTTCTGCGGCGGGATATGTCGTTAAAATATGGAAAATGTTCGCGCCTGATTATGGTATTCCTCAGCGGCGAACAAGACTGCTCATCATGTGTGTTCGGCAAGATGTTTTCAAAAAATATGGCTTCCCAGAAGAACCAGAAGCAAGTTTCAAAAATACTCACAGAAGCATTGAGTGGGCAATCGGTGACTTAATTGATATTACTGATAATTCCATACCAAATCAGGGAGATTATTTCGCGGCTTCTAAGGCGAAAAAAGGTAATGGACAGGGTGATGAAAGTAATCATAAAGATAAACCTGCTTACACCATTCGGGCTAATCCCAAATCGAGGGTGCAGTTTCACTATTCATTAGGGCGAAGATTGACGGTTCGGGAGTGCGCGAGAATTCAAACTTTCCCCGATAACTTCAGATTTAAGTTTTCTAAAACCGTAAACATATCACAAATTGGAAACGCTGTACCACCTGTATTAGCCTATCAGGTGGCAAAGAGCGTAGCAAATTACCTTAATCGAATTGGAGAGGAAAACGATGAGTGTTAATGCGTTGGACATTACCCCAACACCTCGAATCCTGCGCACTTTAGGCGAAATACCATTTCAAACATGGCAGTGTATCGCTGAATTGATTGATAATTCCATTGATGCCTTTCTTTCGAGCGTTGCTTTAGGAGATGCGGAAAAAAGAATAACAGTAACTTGGTCTTCTGACTCGGTAGGAGCCATCTCAAGAACTATTGAGATATCAGATAACGCCGCTGGTATGTCAATCGACCAGTTGCAGAATGCTGTCCGCGCTGGCTATACAAGTAATGATCCCATTGGCAACTTGGGACTTTTTGGCATGGGCTTTAATATTGCTACGGCCCGCCTCGGAGAGGAAACAACAATCCTATCTACAAGAAGCGGCGATGCCGAGTGGGTTGGCGTTAAAATTGACTTTCAAAAATTAATCGATACTAAGAAATTTGATGCGCCTATTATTCGCAGAGCTAAGAGTAATCCAGAAGAAAGTGGCACACAGATAACAATCGCTAAGTTAAAGGCTGGTATTCTCAGCGAATTATCGAACAAGGAATCTGAAATTCGTCAAAAGTTGGAGCTTATTTACACGCCTCTTTTGAGCAGCCAAGATATTACCGTTGTGGTAAAAGGAAAGCAACTACGTCCAAGGAACTATTGCGTGTGGTCTGAATCACGATATGTAAGATATAACAATCAAAATGTTGCGGCTCGTATAAATATAGACCGTAGTTTTGGGTCGGCGCTCTTTGACATGAGTAGGAATTGCTATTTGAACTCGGACGAAGCCGAGGAATATTACTCAGCCATGCAAGAAGGCAAAAGTCTTCCATCGCATATTGTGGAGCGAGAGAAAAGGCTAACTGGTTGGTTGGGTATTCAACGATATGCCGATCCAAATGATTTTGGCATTGACTTTATTCGCAATGGGAGAAAGATTTTGATTTCAGATAAGACTTTCTTCCAGTACGAAAATCCACTTACCCTGCAAAAGGAATTACAATACCCAGTCGAGCTCGGTACTTCTATTGGCGGAAGAATTGTCGGCGAATTGAATGTAGATTATTTGCTTCCCACCTATCAGAAGAACGATTTCGATAGGTCAGACATATCTTGGGCTCAAACTGTTGAGGCAATATGTGGAGTTGGACCATTCTTACCAAAATCTCGCAAGGCTATGGGATTTACAGAGGAAAACACTTCCCCATTGTGCTTGCTCGTCAATGCGTATCGGCGTGTTGATAAGGGTACAAAGTGCTTATTCGCGCCCAATGATCTCGCGAAAAAATATGCGGCGGAATTTCGGAAAGGTACTCGTGATTATCTTGATGACACGAAGTGGTGGAAAGCCGCCCAAGAGGAAGATCAAAAAAATGGAAGTGGCTCCGCAACTACGGCGGTTAATACTGGCACATTACCATCAGATGATATAAGTGCTTATCTTGGCGGAGGAACCGCGAGTGGGAGTGTTGGTATAACCGCTTCCGCAGGTACACCCACAATAGCGGTGGGGACATCGACTGATGGGACAAGTCAGGCTATACCAGAAACATCTTCCATGGATGATTTGCTTCAGCGCTCAGTTCCTGTACAGCAGTTAACAGGACGCCAATATCCTTTTGGCCGTACAGGGTCTTTGAATATTAGGGCCTATAAATTGACGCAAGGGGAAATTAAACAAAACGGAGAACGGAAACCGTGCCACTTTAATTCAGATGGTATTGACTGTGATTTTGTGTATGATCCTAATCATCCTTTGCTGGCGCAATATCCAATTACCCCCAAGATGCTTCAGCTACAGTATATGGCTGAAAAACTCAAGGCAAGGGATTCTCTTCCTGACATTGTTTCTGTGTATGCCGCATTAGTTTCCGTATCAATGGAAGATACCAGAATTGACAGGCAAGCTTTAGTGGATAGAGCGAACAGCGCGTTTGAACTGCTCCGCGCAAAACTTAGCCAAGCTTTGCGCAACCGGGCCGAGGATGTTGTTCAGTGTATTCATGAGTCTACTGGCGAGGTAGAAGAAACTATAGCGATTATTCTTAATGGAAACTCAAACCTGCTGATACCGTTCCAGAACATGACCGCCGCCGGGTTTGACGCTATTGAGTTCGTGCCTCCAAAGACGCTCTATCGTTTAGTGGATCGGTTTCCTGAGGAAGTCTTTGATGGAAAAGCTTTCTCTACTCCTTACTTAAATATCAGTCTTCGAGATGAAAACGCGACACAGCGCGCGAGAGAAGATTCCAAAGACAGGATACTCTCATTCATCAAGGATGCGTTAAGGTTTGTTACAGGGTATGGCCAACGTGTCCAAAAGGATGAGCTTACAAGGGCTTCTCTTAGTGTCGATTTTCTTGTCAGGGAGCTTGAGCCATGAGTTTTTATACGGACGATATATCAAACGGCTACAATTGGAAAGGTTTAGAACGTGCTATCGCTCGTATGATGGAGCATCTGGGCTGGAAAGACATAAATGTGATTGGAGGGGCTGGTGACAGGGGTGGTGATGTCCTTGCTACACGCGCTGAGGGATCACTGATTAAGTCGTGGGTAGTCCAATCGAAGGCTGTAACGGGAGATCGATATATTGGGCCACAGGCGTTGAAAGAAGCAATCAATGCCCTTTCATTTTATGACGCGAATATAGCTGCGGTAGCTACAAATGGTGAGTTTACAAAAACCGCTCGGCAACGGCAAGAACAGTTGTCGGCTAATGGGTACACACTAAAACTGTGGAATGGCGCTTTCTTAAAAGGCCTTGTTGAGCAAATGCCAGAGGATCATGCTGGTTTTAGAGAACTTAGGCAGTATCAGGATGATATTGTTCATAAGGTAGTTGCGTCTTTTGATGAGGGAAATAAGCGGGCTTTCTATATTGTTGCTACAGGACTTGGAAAAACTGTAATCGCGGCTACAATCGCGCGGCAATTATGGACTCGTGGTTGCCACCGTATACTCGTTTTGTGTCACGCAACCGATTTGGCCCTGCAATTAGAACAAGGATTTTGGTCTCAACTGACAAAAGATATACCGACATCAGTGTTTTTTGATGGACTGCCACCACGAAACACAGAAGGCATTTCATTTGGCCTTTATCAAAGCTTGTATGGTTATCTACCGGGAATCGATCCTGACCAATTCGATGTGGTTATTGTGGATGAAGCGCACCACGCTCTGGCGTATGGTTTTCGCACATGCCTTGAACACCTGAAACCGAAGTTTCTTATTGGTATGACCGCTACACCCTGGCGCGGAGACGGACAGAGTTTAACTACTATTTTTGGTAATCCGGTGGCAAAAGTATCTTTGGTTGACGGTATGGCAATGGGTTACCTGTCAAAGGTTGATTACAGGATTCTTTGTGATAATGTTGATTGGGATAATATGCAAGGAATGAGCGAACAGAACCTGTCCATTAGAGATTTGAACAAAAGGTTGTTTCTTCCCCAGAGAGATGAGGCGGTCATTTCAGAACTGAAAATGGCCATACAAGAGGTCGGCAGGCCCAGAATCGCTATCTTCTCGCCTTCCATTGAACATAGCAATCGTTTTGCTCAAATGCTTTCCGCATCCGGCGTTCCTTGTGCCGCTTTATCAAAAGTGGACAAATCAGAACGACGGCGGCGATTGCTCGCGTTCGCGTCGGGAGCTTACCAAGCAATATGCGCGGTTGATGTAATGAATGAGGGAATTGATATCCCAGATGTTAATATTTTGGTTTTTCTTAGAGCTACGCATTCCAGGAGAATATTTGTTCAGCAGTTGGGGCGTGGTCTGAGATTATCAGAGGGAAAAGACAAAGTAATTGTATTAGACTTTGTTTCAGATATACGCCGAATGGCGGAAATGATAGATATGAATAATGAGGGCAAGGCAAAAGGCGCTGAGCATGAAATTGTGTACCTGCAAGAAGGTTTTGTTTCTTTCTCTGACGCTCGTGTTGAAAGTTTCGTAAATATGTGGTTGGAGGATGTTGCCGATCTCAGCGGCTCCGATGATGAAGTAAAGCTAAAGTTTCCGGAGGGCTTTTAAGATGGCCAGTACTTTACCGAAAAATATTCAACGAAAAATAAAAAGAGCTGTATTCAAAAAAGCGGATGAATTTGGTTACAGGGAATGTGGCCGTATTGAGAGTGGTCGTTTTCTGGATCAGCTTGTAGATGATCCAGAAGTTGGTCATGTGCTTGTTGAATACATGGCAAAGGAAAAGGTGCGGACCTACATAAAAGACGGTGTACTCAACGCTTACGCAAAGTCTTTAACCCAAAAAGCACTTGCGTCATCAGCACCAGAGGAGACAATTTGTGATACCTTTGGAGAAGTAGCAACAATTATCCAAGAAGGAAAAGGAAAACAGAATGGCCTATACGTTTTAAGAGCAGAATCAGGTAACATCTATGTCTTGAGTAGTGGAACGGTTATGAAATGGGAAACCGCATTGCGTAAGGCTTTAGACATTATAGCCAATGAACCGAATCTGACAATTAACAATAAGGCTCCTTCTATTTGCTTAAGACTATCCATGTCTGGACAATCGTTGACTGAAGCTGACAAAGTTCACATTATTACCGCATTGGGTGCCGTTGGCGTAAATGCCGTGTTCTGCGGATTGTAGTTAATGGATATGAGTGGGAAAAAGCGAGATGCCAAAATAACGCACAAGATAATGTCCGCAATTCCCTCAAAGGATACAAAGCCAGAAATTGTGTTGCGAAAAGCATTATGGCATGAAAAGCTACGTTATCGAGTAAATTATAAAAAGCTACCAGGCAAACCAGACATTGTATTTACCAAATACCGTATCGCTGTGTTCTGCGATGGCGATTTTTGGCATGGTCATAACTGGGCAATTCGAGGCTTAGATTCCTTAGAGGACGAATTAGCGGGATACTCTGAATTTTGGCAAACAAAGATTAAGAGAAACATTGAACGTGACAATGAAGTCAATCATATGCTTGCTACTCTTGGTTGGACAGTGATAAGAATGTGGGAAAGCGACATTAACAAAGACATCAGTAAATGCGTAGAAACTATAAAACATGCCATTGACTCAGCGCAGCAATGACATATAATATCTGACCCTCTGTTATTCATTCCCCCTCAGGTTTTCGATTAGCGTTCGGTTCCCGAACGCGCAGCCAGCCCCAGCAAGGGGCTGTTCAAAGGGTCTGGGGTGCTACCCCAGCAAGCAAAAACGGACTTCCGGCGGCAACGCTGAAAGTCCGTTTTGAGTGTTTGTGGGAACAAACGCCCTGCTTGCCCAGTAGCGCACTTCCACTATGAGACCACTTCGCTCCGAGAGATTATAACAATCTGGTGCGGACAAAAAATGTCCGCACCGAAATCGTAATTAGTGGTAAAGGTTCAAAGTGACCCATTAGCAAATTGGGGTGGACAAACTTTATCCACCCCATAGGAAATCAACTGCCAGAAGTGGTGATGACCACATTGGTCACCACCAAAGTCAACGGAAACATTCTGTCCGTTGACGGCGGTTCACTTACCTTGCAAGCAATGTCTTTGTGGGTACAAAGACTTGTCAACGCCGATATGAAATTGTAAGAAAACGCCGAAGAAATTTTGTCATTTTT
>CAMNQF010000065.1 GCA_946548895.1 uncultured bacterium
TTTCCTGACCTTTTCTTGACCCTTTAGCGTTGTTCACTATTTTTGGGGCTGTTCATTTTTCGGCCCTCTATGGGTCACCTGAAAAGGTCGCTGTGTGTCCCTGTCCGGGTCAGGTATAAAAGCAGCTCCCCTTCGATGATCTCATACACCAAAAGCCAATCAGGCGCTATGTGACACTCTCTGCACCCGGTATAATCGCCGCTCAGGGCATGGTCTTTATATTCCGGCGGAAGTCCCCGGCCCTCTGCCAGCACCCCCACAACCTTCTCCAGCAGCCGGGTATCATACCCGCGCTTTTTTATCCGCTTGTAGTCTTTCTTAAAGGCCGTCTGATATTTAATCGTCAGCATCTAAATCCTCCATCAACTCAGCGACAGAGGAAAACCCCCGGCTTAACCCTATGCCCTTTTTTGCGTCCTCAATGGCCTTTAATGTTTCGCTGTTTGGTACGGGGTTTCCCACTCGGAACGGAATTGCCTGTTCCCGGACAGATTGACGCAAAAACATATTGATAGCCGTACTTAGGTTTAGGCCCAGCTGTTCAAAGAGAATTTGTGATTCTCTTTTCAAATCCGGGTCTATCTTGATATTGGTGCTTACCGGCGTCATGGTATGCGCCCCCTTTCCGCTTTTATTATACGCCTATTATATCCACTTTGTAAACACTTTAGGCATAAAAATATTTGCCTGTAAAAAGAGGGGCCGGGGATTGCTCCCCGGCCCCTCTACGGCGTTTTAACGTGTAAGCGGTATAATTCTCTTTCGAGCGGTCGGGCCTTAGTGACAGTCGCGGTACCGTCGGTGAAACGGATCACTACCTGGGCGGGCCGCTGCCGATCTGCAAATGCCTGGATGATTTCAAGCCTCCGCAGAATTGTTTTATCCGTGTTCTCCACCTCCAATCAGCGATCTTTCCAATTCGTCCAAACGCTTCATAATATTCTCCCTTTCGTCCAATTTCAACGAATATTCGAGTATTGACCGGGCCGCTTGTACTCTTGTCTGCCCGTTTTGGCTTTCATCATCCATAACGGTCCGCAGCGCGTCCATTGCACCAGTCATGCTCTGCCGTCCACGCTGGGCCGCATCCGCGATCTGTTCAGTTTGAAGTTTTTGGTACTCAGCGGCAAAGGCCGGGTCTGCCAGGTATGAGCGCAGCGCCCTGGGCGATATACCTGCCATCTTCGCCGCCGTCTGCTTATCAGGGGCCTGTAAAAGCGCCTGTAGTGCCCGTTGCTGCCGTTGTGAAAGCATCTGTGCATCAACCTTTCTGTCCCTATCCCCAGCCGTCTACGGGCTGGAAACGGCGGAGAGAGGCATTTTTAATAGCTACCAATTTTTTCAAGCACCTTTAATGCTTCATGAACCTGCTCCGGGTTTGCCTCCGGGTTCGCAACGATACGCCGTAAAGCTGCCCGTGTCGCTCTCTCTGCTTCCAGCTGCTCCCTCCAGCGTCGATCTCGTAATTCTTTATTCCGCCTTCGGGTTTCCTGGGCCTTCTTGTGGGATTCATTCATGTTGTTCACCCCCTTAGAAGCAGTTCTCGCGCAAGCTCTTTGCGCTGTTCAGCGTTTTCCTTTCGTCTGGACGCGCCGGACACGCAAAGCCGAATCGGGCACATTTCCAAAACGCGGTCAAAAATACGAGAATAGGCCATATTTTCTGGGTTTTCAAGCTGCTGTAACGTCAAATTTGTGGTTATGATTATCGGTTTCCCCGCCCTGTACCTGGAATCAACGACGCTGAACACTTGCTCCAATGAAAACTCCGAATTTCTTTCAGCGCCCAAATCGTCGATGAAAAGTAGCTGGAACCTTCCCAGGCGGTCAAGCACCTCCTGCCGTCCGGCAAAAGAGGATTGAGGGACGTTCAAAATGCGGGCAAAGCTGGTTGCCGCAACGGTTACGCGCCGCTCCAAAAGTTCGTTGCAAATACAGCTTGCCGCAAAACTTTTTCCACTGCCAACCGGGCCAAAAAGAAGTACACCAATATTTTCCTTGAACATTTTCTCCCATTGTTCGCAGTACCTCCTGCAAACCTCCACTGTCTTTTCCTGCCCGCCACCGTCATCGGAGAAGCGCCACTTCAAAAGTTCCCGGTCGTGCGCTCCGCAAGCCCTCCAGCGGGCCTCGATGCTCCGCTGGAACTCCGCCGCCCGCCGTTCGACCTCGGCCTTTTCGTCCGCTTCTCTCTGGCACTTACAGGCCACCGGGAGGGCTTGCGGCGTGTCGGTGCCGGTCAATGCCGGGAGGCTCAAAAGCACCTGTTTGGGCGTGTTGCATCGCCCGCAGTAGAGAATCCCATCTTTTTTGTAATCGCCTGGGGCCTCCTTCGTGATCATCATCGTTCTGAGCGCATCAGTAAGCATTAACTGTCACCCCCGAAAAAGTCACCGCTGCCCACGCTATAGTCGCTCTCTGTTCGTAGTCTGTTTTTGTCCTCCATCTGCGCCCGGTTGCGCCCCCATCCTTCACGGGAACAGCGCCGAACCACCAGACACCAATCCCGCCACTTGTTTTTGTTCCCATTGCCCTGGGCGCTTTCGTCTATATAGGCAATACAACGGGCCAACTCTACGGCTCCTAAATCGTGCTCAAGGCGGGCGTGTTCATCGTCTGTCAGCCTTACCCAGCCATAGGTTCCGTATTTGCGCCGTGCGGGGGTGGGCGGCTTGCCCGCCGTTATACTCTTATTTGATTCTGATACTGACATTGAATCTGATACTGATAATGAATCTGATACTGATATTGGTTTCGTGCTTGCATCGGTATGTAACGGCTCTGTAACAGTACGTTGCCGCCACGTTTCAAAGTCAACCGCTTCGTTACCGTCACGTTTACACTGTCGGCAATAGGTCATCCATTCGCCCCTGAGCCTTTTTTCATCGTAGCATTGACCGTCCCGGTCAATACTGGGCTTCAAGAGCGCCCACGCAAAAGCAAGTGTGGCATCCTCGAAGACCGGCTCCTGCCCGTCCTGGGCATAGTGCATCGCACAAAGTAACAGCGTACCGGCTGAGGCCGGGGGGAGACTGTCCAGCGCCGGGAGAATCGAAAAGTACAACATGACGCCGGGTCTTGCCATTTAGAAAAGCACCTCCTGCCCATCCAGCTGCATCGGCCCTCGCTGGGTCAACCCCGCCGCCCCCTCGATTGCCGCCGCAGTTCTGAAAATTTCACTTGCGCGGTGTCGGAGCGATTTTATACACCGTTCCCGCTCATCCTCATTTGCGGGCAGAAAATACCCGCTCAAATTGTCAGACAAAATGGGAGTGCCGGAAAGCCGCTCTTGCTGGATTTCAGCCCGGATAACCCGCTTGTCTATGCCGGTCAGCCGGTGAAGATCGGAAAGTGTCATGCCGTTTCCCGCGCCGTGGGATAGCAGACCGGCAATGAATCCCGGTTGACGCTCCGCGCCGTCTGTGATAGAATGATTACAGGAAATGACTGCCCCGCTAGAGAACTGCTCGGCCCTCTGGACGGACGTGCTCCCGATCCCGTGTTCTCTGGCGATGTGAAGTGCCCCCTGTCAAGTAGACAAAACGGAGAAAAAGGAAGCAGGAAATATCCGAAAGGAGTTTCCTGTTTCTATTTGCCTCTGGATCGTAAAAATTCAGCCGGCGTCATACCGCCAAGTTTTTTCTGATAGCGTTCATTGTTGTAGAAATTGATGTATGTAGCAATAGCTTCATAAAGTTCACTATACTCTTCAAAATGACGCAGATAATACATCTCAGTCTTCAATATACCCCAGAAGCCCTCCATAGGGGCATTGTCCAGACACTTGCCGGGGCGGGACATACTCTGACAAATCTTTTCTTGTTCCAGCCTTTTACAGAAGGCATGGCTGGTATACTGCGTACCCCTGTCACTATGTACCAACGGTCTGTCATCATAGCATTGCAAAAATGCCTGCTCAAAGGTATCCAGAACCAGAGCGGTATCATTTTTCCGGCTCACAGAAAAAGAAACGATGTTCCGCCCATATAGATCCAGAATGGCACTCAGGTACGCTTTGTGGCCATCCCCATATTGGAATTCAGTGACATCCGTCAGCCATTTTTCATTCGGTCGGCAAGCAGTAAACTTCCTGTTCAGAGTATTTTCAGCAATATAATCAGCAGGTGTTTTCTTTTTGTGCCTATGCTTTTTTCGTCTACACACAGAACGCAGGCCAAGAATACGCATCAGGCGGTAAACTCGCTTGAGATTACACTTGATGCCATGCCGCCGCTCTAGGATTAGCTTCATCTGCCGGTAACCGGGAATACCATGCTGGCTCTGGTATATCTCAAAAATCAGGCTGGCTAATTGTTCATCATTGGACTGCTTTTGGCTCTCTGCCCTGTTTTTCCACTTGTAATAGGCAGCTCGACTGACACCAACTGCCTTACAAAGCTGCCCCACAGGCCAGCCCTGCTCTTGGTGCAGCTGCTCAACCACCTGATATTCCGACAGATTCCGTGTACCACTGAAATCTGCCCCTCCCAATCTTTGAAAACGGCATTGCTGAAGTCTGCGGCGGACAGCTAATTCCAGCTCTAAAGCGGATTCCTGTTCTTTCAACCGTCTGTTTTCTTCTATGACCGCAGTGAGTTCCTTTTGAGACTTTTTATGGGTACCGCACAATTTCTCCAGCCCACCTGCATGATATGTTCGCACCCAGCCGTAAATCTGCTGGTAAGTGCAGCCAAAGTGTGCCGCTGTCGCTTTATAATCTTTACCGTGTCCGATGCAGTACTCAACTGCTGCTTTTCGTTTCTCATATCGTTTCTCGTAACTTGTCCTGGTCATCCGGATTCCTTTCTGCCCTCCTCCGGGCGAGCGAAGTCCCTTCTGACCATTATACATCACGATCCAACTTTCCAACTGTGATCTCGACCGAAGCTGATACTTTTTACAGACAGCTACAATACTCAACTGCCCTGACAAGTACGATTCCAACGCCTGCCGCTTCAGTGATTCCGGGTAATGGTGATTTTGAAGTCGATGCTGTAATCCAACTTCTCCATACAATTCATAGTTCAGCAGCCATTTCTGTAATGCACTGCGGCATATGCCATATTTCTCCGCTATCTTATTTAGACTACCGTTTCCTCCCAAATACTCCTTTACCGCACTCAGCTTCACTTTTGCTTCTACTTGATTATTTATCGCCATATACATATGCTCCCCATAGTGTAGTTTGCAGAATCTCTATCCTCTGCTTGTCTACTCTATGGGGAGCATATCACTCTGGGATATGCCGCCAGCGTCCGTTTACTGGAGGTCAATTCAAATACCAGGCGCGTGGGCGTTTGCTCCTTGAGGGCAAAGTCAAGATAAGGGGCAAAGCCATGGATGTCCATGTGGTAAAGCAGCCCATCCAGGTAATAGCTACCCTCAGTCAGCCGGGCCACATAGGGGAACAGATTGGGGGCCCGGTCAGGCCAATAGGCCGGATCGCCCTGCCAGAGAAATTCCACGCCGTCCGCCGTGCGGATGGACAAAAGCTGTGCGCCGCGCTCCTCCGCCTCCACCCGCAGAAACCGATTCTGAATGACGGCGCGGTTCATAAAGACATCCTCGCCTTGATCTCCTCCAGGCTGAACAGGCTGGAGATCCCGCCGGCCCGGGTGGTGGACAGCCCCGCGCTGGCGCAGGCAAAGGCGGTGATGCGTTCCAGCTCCCCGTGCCCCAGCTCCTCCGGGGCCTTCCCGGTCTGCAAAAGCGCCCACACCGCGCTCCCGCCAAAAATATCCCCCGCGCCGGTAGTGTCTGTCACAGTCAGCCCGGACAGCCCCGGCACACGCCCGGAGGCGTTCCGATTCCGATAGGCGCAGCCTTCCGCGCCGCAGGTGACGAATGCCAGCTTAACGCCATACTCGTCCAAGATGCGCTCCGCTCCCTCCTCCGGGGACAGGCCAAACAGGAATTCTACCTCCTCATCACTGATTTTGACCACATCCGCCTGTCCCAGACCCCAGAGGAGCTGTTCCCTGGCCTCGGCCAGATCCTTCCACAGCGGCTTGCGCAGATTGGGGTCATAGGTGACGAGCTTCCCCCGCTCCCTGGCGTAGGCCACCGCCCGCCGGGTCGTGGTTCGGGCCGGCTCGTCCGTCAGGGACAGGGTGCCGAAGTGGAACACCCTGGCCCCGTCGATCAGGCCCAGGTCCAGCTCGTCAAAGGTGAGGCGGGTGTCCGCCCCCGGCTTCCGGGCGAAGGAGAACTCCCGGTCCCCGCTCTCGTCCAGGGTTACGAACGCCAAGGTAGTAAACACACCGCTGGACTGGACCAGCCCGCGGGTTTCAATCCCAGCCTGTTCCAGCGTCTTGACCAGCAGCTTCCCAAAGGCATCCGCGCCCACTTTGCCCAGCAGGGCGGTCTTGGCGCCGAATCCGGCCAGCGCGGCCAGAAAGTTGGCGGGAGCCCCGCCGGGATGGGCGGCCATGGTGGGGTAGCCCCTTTCATCGGTGCTCAGACAGGTGAAGTCAATCAGCAATTCACCCAATGCGGTCACATCAATCATAGCGCCGCCCTCACTTTGCCGCCGGATACTCGTTGCACAGCAGCCGGTAGGGCGGCTCGTCCTCCTCAATTTCCGGGAAACGGCCCACGGGAGGATTGAAGCGGTTGTCCGTGTTGTCGTCGTTGCACTGGCTGACCTCCCCCAGCAGCACCGGGCCGCCGCCCTCCTCCACGGTGAAGTCGTGGTACAGCCGCTGCTGGATGTGGATGCTCTCGCCGGGGGTGAGCCGGACCTGGGTGCCAGCGGGGACGGTGTAGGTCCGCCCGTCGGTGTGGACAGTGACGTCGGAGTCGTAGTCGATCTCCTCATTGGGCAGGGAGTTATACACCCGGATCAGCACATTCCCGCCGCCCCGGTTAATGATGTCCTCCGTCTTGTACCAGTGGAAGTGGTTGGGGGCGTACTGGCCCTCCTTCAAATAGAGCAGCTTTTCCGCGTACACCTTGGGGTACTTATCCGCCAGGGCGCGGTTCCCGTTGCGGATGGTGATGAGGGAGAAGCCGAAGTGGTCGAAATCCCCCTTGCCGTAGTCGGTGATGTCCCAGCCCAGCATACACTCCCGCACCTCGTCGTACTCGTGGCCCTTGTTCCGCCACTCCTCCGGGGTGAAATGGCAGAAGGGGGGCAGGGCGAAGCGGTATTGGGCGCACATGGCTTCCAGTTCCTTCAGGGCCTTGTTGATTTCAGAACGCTTCATGTTTTACCATTCCTCTCATATTCTCGGTGGGCCTTCCCCCGGCTACGGGGAGGATGGCCCCCGGTACAAATCCAGCCAAGGGGCGCTGAACGGGATGCGTCCAAACTCCGACTGCTCATAGGTTTCGGGCGGCGCATCCTGACGGATGCGAATCAGCCGGGAGGCCAGAGAGAGGGAGTCCGCCAGGTTAATGGCCAGAATGACCAGCGCGATGCCTTTCTCCAGAACCTGCTCCAGGAGCTTCCAGATATGAATGCGCATTTCCATGTCCGCTCCCTGAAACGGCTGTATACAGAAAACTACCTTTGGATTTTGCAGCAGGATACGCTGGTATACCAAGTCGTATTTCTGCTGGGTCAAAAGCTTGCCCGGCGGTAAATCGAACACCTCTGTTCCCAGTTTTCTCTCACACTCCTGCCGAAGCCCCCACTGCACCCGGCGGCTGAGCCACAACTCCGGCAGGCGGTGGTCCAGCGTTATCCCCAGATTGTCCAGATAACTCAGCTGGGAAAAGATCATGGAGCGATCCGGCCGCTCTCCAATGACCGCAATTTGACGGTTCTGCCCGGGGCGGTAGGGAACGCCGCCCAATCGGATCGCTCCCGCCCGGATGGGGACATCTCCCATAAACAGCCCGACCAGATCGCGGAATATCCTGTTTTGCAGGTCCTGGAGCACCACACATTCTCCCGGGGCCACGGAAAAGGTCAGCTTATCTATCGCTCCGCCGGAGAGTTCCTCGACCTCCAGCACCGGGGGCAGGCCCGCCCGGTCATGGTGCCGCTCCAGCTGCCTGCGGACGATGTTGTCAAAGGAGGCGGGCGCCCCGATCCACTCGTGTTCCAGGATCTTGACGATCCGCCCGTTGGAGAACAGGGCCGTTCGGTCACAGATCTGGGTCAGTTCCTCGTAGTGATAGCCCAAATATAAAAAAGAGAGGCCCTCCCCGGCATAGTACCGCAGGATATCATGGAGGCGGGACAGCTCCAGGTCACTGATAAAAGTGCTCACTTCCCGCAGAATGATGAGGCGGCACCCCGCCACCACCGCCTTCACCAGTTCCACCACAAATCGCTGGAAATGGGTCAGATCCTCCACATACGCCCCGGCGGAAAGGTTCGGGTCGAATTTATCCAAAATAGGCTGGAGCTGCTGGCGCAGGAGCCTGGGGCGGATCAGCCAGCCTTTGAAGGCGGGGCGCAGCACGAAGATGTTGTCCGCCACCGTCAGCCCCTCCACCAGACAGCTGTTGCTCTGGATCACCCCGATCCGGTTATAGCGGGGGGCCGCCGCCCGCCAGGTGTTGATCAATTCCTCCCTGTAGTAGATGTTCCCGCGTTGCAGCGGCAGGTTCTGCCGCAGCAGGTCAATGAGCACCGTCATGCCGTGGCCGCCGTTGAGGGGGATCAGCCCCATGATTTCCCCGGTGAAAATATTCAAATTAAAATCCCGCAGGGGCGTACTCCCCTGCTCCCGGCAGGTTACATGGGTCATGCGCAGCACTTCTTCCCTCATTGCAGCGCCTCCGGATTTTTCACATCCCAGTCGTTCAGGATACAGGGCAGCGTGATTTCCACCGTGGTTCCCAGGCTCACCATGGAATAGACGTGGAGCCCGTATTCCTCTCCGAACAATAGACGGATGCGGTTATCCACGTTCACCAGCGCCACGCCGCCCTGGCTCTCCTCCTTTGGCTGGGAGTTGACGATGCCGCCCTTGCCCAGGCGGTTGTTCAGCTGCTCCAGCACGGTTTCTTCCATCCCGATGCCGTCGTCGGACACGCTGATGAGCAGGCGCTTTTGGGTTCGCTGGAGCCGGATGGTCAGATGGCCCGTGCCGATTTTCAGCTCCGTACCATGGATGATGCTGTTTTCCAAAATGGGCTGCAGGGTCAGCTTTGGAAGCCGGGAGCGGTACAGCTCGTCCCGGTCCTCCTCATCGCACTGGATGTCCAGGCTGAGCCTGTCCCCAAACCGGTACTGCTGGATGCGGAAGTAGGTCTCGCAGTTTTGCAGTTCCTCCTCCACCGTCACCAGATTCTCTACCTTGCTGATGGTATATCGAAAAAAGGTGGCCAGCGCCTCCGTCATGTCGGCCACGCTGTCCAGCTTGGCCAGCATGGCCTCGCTGCGGATACTCTCCAAAGTGTTGTAAAGAAAATGGGGATTAATCTGGTTTTGCAGCGCCAGATATTGGGCCTGCCGTTTGTTCAGATTGAACAGGTGGGCCGGATCAATGACCTGCCGCATTTGCTGGAACATCTGCTCCTCCGCAGGGGAAAGCGCGCAGGTTAACGCCACGCCCTCCTCTTGTTCATCCGCTCCGCCCTCCACAATCAGCCGGAGGGCGCGTTCTCGTGTCAAAAAAGGGGCGTAAATCCAGCGCCGCACGGCCAGCTCACCCACTCCAAGGGTGGCCAGCGCCGCCCACAGCAGCCCGACGGACTCGCCGCGAAGGATCCCGCGAACCAGCGCCGCCGTCAGGAGGATCAGCAGCAGACTGATCAGCACTGCCCTGATAACCCTGATGCGGTATGACAGGTAAAATAATCCGCGGTGTTCCATGGCGGCCCCTCCTCAGATAACGCCGGGATTGCCGGCATAGCGCTCCCGGCGTTTGAAACGCTCTGTCCGGCAAACCCATATAGGGCGGCGAAGGCTCATCCGTACAGCTTCCGATACTGGCCCGGATTCAGGTTGGTCTCTTTTTTGAAGTTCTGTGTAAAGTGTTTTAGATCGCTATATCCTACCTGGACACAGATCTCCGATACCGGCAAATTGGTTTGCTGGAGCAGTTCCTTGGCCCGTTCCATCCGAACGTGGGTCAGGTATTTCGCGAAACCCTCCCCGGTTTCCTTCTTAAACAGGGCGCTGAAATAGCTGGGACTGAAACCCGCAACCTCGCAAACGCTTTCCAAGGTAATGGGCTGGCTGTAGTGTTCCTGTACGTACTGCTTGGCCATGCGGATGGGGCGGATGGCATCGTTGTGACGCCGCTGGCCGGCGGCCTCCAGCTGCTCACGCTGCAGGCGGACCAGGCACTGAACCAGCTCCGTTCCCCGGCCGCAGCAATCGCAGGCAGTTTCAAACTCCTGCTTGAGCCGGTCCCGGTTCTCAATCTCCGGCCGCAGCAGAAACAGCCGTCCCGCGCTGATAATCAGCTCCGACAGCTCCCAGCCCTGCATATGGGGAACCGCCTGGCCCGCTTGAACCAGTTCCTCAACGGCCTCGTCCAGCAGCTGGCCGTCCAGCCCCTCCATCCCGCGCTCTATTTTGCGGCGGTATTGCTCCAGCGCCCGGCTCCGATCCCATCCCGTGGGCTTTGGGACCCCCTCCAGCAGCCGCCCCGTCCCCTCTGTCAGCCGGTTGGCCGCCACCTGGCGGGCGGTCCGGGCAGAGGCGGGCAAATCCCCGATCCGGGACACCGCCGGACCAAGCGCCAGCGAAAACTCCACCGCGCCAAACATAGAGCGTTGCGCCAGCAGCTGATTCAGGCAGTTGCGGAGGTGCTTGCGTACCGCGTTTTGCTCCCCCGCCGCAAAGCCCAGCAGACAGCAGCCCCAGCCCGCCTGGAATGCCATCAGCGTTTCGCCGCACACGCCGCGCAGCTCACGCTGGAAAATTGTGGTTGTCTTTTCCTGGATAACCGCCATGGTAGCGGTGGAAAAGCAGCCGGACGGAACGTCAATTTTTAACAGCGCAGGCTGATACAGCCCCGCTTCCGGCCGGAAGCGGTAGGTTTCCCACAGGGCGTCCTCCGCCATGGATTCCAGCCGCTGGTTCAGGATATCCAGCGGGAGGCGCAGCCGAAGCAGGTTCTCCGTTTCCTGGCTGCTCTGGCGCAGCTGCTCCATTTCGGCAGCGGACTGGTTGCGCTGGCGGCACCGCTGGCCCAGCTTCTCCAGGGTGGCCATCAGCTCCTCCCGCTTGATGGGCTTGATCAGATAGTCCCCCACGCCATGCTTGATGGCGGTCTGGGCAAATTCAAAATGGGCGTAGCCGCTGATGATGATGATCTCCAGCTGGGGAAACTTGTCCTTGGCCCGCTCAATCAGCTCCAGCCCGTGGCAGCCCGGCATCCGAATGTCTGTGATCAAAATATCCGGGTGAAGCCGCTCCACCAGCTCCAGTGCCTCCAATCCGTTGGAGGCCACCCCGGCCACCTCCATCCCCAGGCCGTCCCAGTCCGCCAGCATCAGGATCAGCTGGCACACCCGCGCCTCATCGTCCGCAATGACTACTTTCAGCATGGCTGACCCCTCCTAACTGCCGTAGCCTTTTTGACAGCCTCATTATACCGTACTTTTCTGGAAAATTCCACAGGAACGCCGGAGTTTGTCCGGCGTTCCTGCGAATATTCCTGTGTGCTTTTATTTAGTCAGCACGGAAACGCCGGTATCGGTGACCGCGCCGCCCAGGCTGTTTCCGTTCAGCGCGTCCACAGCGGCCTTCACGCCCTCATAGCCCATCACGTCAGGGTTCTGGGCCATGGTGGCCAGCAGGTAGCCGTCATTGATCAGGCCCATGATGGCGTCGGACTTGTCGAAGCCCACGCCCACGATGGACTTGCCGGAGGCCTTAATGGCGTTGCCCGCGCCGGTGGTGGAGCCCTCGTTGCAGCCGTAGATGCCCACAACGCCCTCGGTGATGAAGTTCTCGGCGATGGTCTGGGCCTTGGCGGCGTCGCCCTCGCAGAACTGGGTCTCCAGCAGGGTGTAGCCGGTGCCCTCAAAGGCGGCGCGGAAGCCCTCGTCCCGGGCCACAGTGGAGGCGGTGGCGTTGTTCACGCTGATAATGCCGATGGAGCCGGACTCCACCCCCGCGGCCTTCAGGCCGTCAATCATGGTCTTGCCGGCGGTGGTGCCCGCGGCCTTGTTGTCGGTGGAGAAGGTGGCCTCGGCGTCCACATTGGCGGGGGAGTCCACGTAGACGATCTTCACGCCCTTGGACTGGGCCTCCTTCAGGGCGGAGGAAATGGCGTCGGGGCCGTTGGCCGCCACAATGATGGCGTTGTAGCCGCCGGACACCGCGTTGTTCACGCACTCGATCTGCTGGGCGTCGTCCTTGGTGTTGGGAGCCATGAAGTCCACGGTGACGCCCAACTCCTTGGCGGCCTTCTGGGCGCCCTCGTTCAAGGTGACCCAGTGCTGGTCGATGGAGTCCATGGTGATCAGGGCGATCTTGTAGTCCACATCGGAGGGCGCGGAGGTGCCGGAGCCGCCCTCGCTCTTGAGCACGGACACGCCGGTGTCGGTGACCTTGCCGCCCAGGCTCTCGCCCTTCAGGGCGTCCACAGCGGCCTTTACGCCCTCGTAGCCCATCACGTCGGGGTTCTGGGCCATGGTGGCCAGCAGGTAGCCGTCGTTAATGAGGCCCATGATGGCGTCAGACTTGTCGAAGCCCACGCCCACGATGGACTTGCCGGAGGCCTTAATGGCGTTGCCCGCGCCGGTGGTGGAGCCCTCGTTGCAGCCGTAGATGCCCACAACGCCCTCGGTGATGAAGTTCTCGGCGATGGTCTGGGCCTTGGCGGCGTCGCCCTCGCAGAACTGGGTCTCCAGCAGGGTGTAGCCGGTGCCCTCAAAGGCGGCGCGGAAGCCCTCGTCCCGGGCCACAGTGGAGGCGGTGGCGTTGTTCACGCTGATAATGCCGATGGAGCCGGACTCCACCCCCGCGGCCTTCAGGCCGTCAATCATGGTCTTGCCGGCGGTGGTGCCCGCGGCCTTGTTGTCGGTGGAGAAGGTGGCCTCGGCGTCCACATTGGCGGGGGAGTCCACGTAGACGATCTTCACGCCCTTGGACTGGGCGTCCTTCAAGGCGGAGGAGATGGCGTCGGGGCCGTTGGCCGCCACGATGATGGCGTTATAGCCGCCGGACACCGCGTTGTTCACGCTCTCAATCTGCTGGGCGTCGTCCTTGGTGTTGGGGGCCATGAAGTCCACGGTGACACCCAACTCCTTGGCGGCCTTCTGGGCGCCCTCGTTCAGGGTGACCCAGTGCTGGTCGATGGAGTCCATGGTAATCAGGGCGATCTTGTAGCTCTCATCGCCGCCCTTTTTGCCGTCATTGCCGCCGGTGCATCCGGCCAGCAGACCCATGAGCATACACAGGCAGCACAGCAGGGCAAGGATCTTGTTCTTCTTCACTTGATATTCCTCCTCGTCATTGTTTTGGTCTTGGTTTGTGCCTATAGAAACGCCGCAAGGCGCACTATACAAGGGAATTACTTCTTGGCGGCCTTTTTGCCCGCGCCGCTGCGGAACACCACATCAATCATCACAGCAAACACCACGATAATGCCGATCGCCAGCCGCTGGATCCCCACAGGGGCATGAACCATGTTCAGGCCGTTCTCCAGCGTCTGCCACACCGCGGCGCCACCCAAGGTACCCAGCAGCAGCCCGGTGCCGCCCAAGGGGGACACACCGCCGATGACGCTGGCTGCCACTGCGTACATCTCATAGGTGTTGCCTGCCTCCATGTTACCCATGCCGGCCTGGGCGCACAGGATCAGGCCCGTCACAAACGCACAGAAGGCGCTGACCAGATAGGTCTTGGTGGTGGTGCCGAACACGCTGACGCCGGAGAGCTTGGCCGCGTCCACATTGGATCCCACAGCGTAAATGTGCCGGCCGGTGCGGGTTCTGGACAGGATGAAGAAAAATACCGCGAAGACGGCCATGGCGATTAAGAACGTGTTATAAATGCCGAACGTCTTGCCGTAGTAGAAAATGTCCTGGAATAGATCTCCGGCCTCTTTCCCGATGCCAGACGAGATGGCATCTGTGTTGCGGTTGCCGTTGACCATATAGGCCACGCCGCGGGCGGCGAACATGGTACCCAGGGTGGCTATGAAGGGGGGCAGCTTGAGCTGGCCCACCAGGAAGCCATTGATGACACCTACCAGCAGACAGGCCACCAGGGTAATCAGGCAGGCCACAACGGGGTTGACCCCATGGGTCATCAAAGTCCCTGCCATCATAGCGCTCATGCCCACCACGGCGCCCAGGGACAGGTCGATGTTGCCGGTAATAAGGATGTAGCTCTGACCAATGCCAATGAGCAGGTACTTGGACATGGCCCGTAACAGGTTCATGATGTTGTCGCCGCTGAACATAACGGGATTCATGATGCCAAAGCCGATATAGATGACAATCAGCGCGGCGAAGGAAATCATGGCGGCGCTCATGCCGCGGATGGCGAAAAACCTCCGCAGGGATGATGCTTTCTTTTCTTCCATTTTGTCGGTTCCTCCCTTTTTCCGATGGGCAGTCAGGCGCTGGCCACTTTTTTCTCAAAGCGGGTGGCCAGGGTCAATATCTCATTCTGAGTAGTTTCGCGGGCCATTACCTCGCCGGTGATCCGTCCGTCGCACATGACGACGATCCGATCGGCGATGCCCATGACCTCGGGCAACTCGGAGGAAACGAACACCACCGCGATTCCCTGCCGCTTGAGCTGATTCATCAGGTTGTATATTTCCACCTTGGCCGCCACGTCAATGCCGCGGGTAGGTTCGTCAAAGATCACCACCCGGGAGTTGCGGGCGATCCACTTGCCCACCACAACCTTCTGCTGGTTGCCGCCGGACAGGTTGGCCGCGTCCACCTCTACGCTGGGGGTCTTGATTTTGAGGTCGTCCACCGCCTTGCCGCACATGGCGTCCTCCTTGACCTTGCTGACCACTCCCAGCTTATTGCACAGCAGATCCAGGTTGGGCAGGGCGATGTTATGCCGGATGGACAGCTTGGTGCACAAACCGTCTTTTTTTCGATCCTCCGGAGCCAACACAATTCCGGCCCGGATCGCGTCCTCCGGCCTGTGTATGTGAACCTCCTGGCCGTCCAGCAGGATGGTGCCGCTCTCCTTTGGATCCACGCCGAAGATCGCGCGGGTGGTTTCGGTGCGCCCCGCGCCCATCAGCCCGGCGAAGCCCACGATTTCGCCCTCGTACACCTCAAAACTGATGTCCCGGACCATACGGCCCGCGTTTAGGTTTCGGACCTCAAAAATTTTCTTTCCTTTTTCGCAGGCTACCCGGGGAAATTTCTCCTTGATCTCCCGGCCCACCATATGGGCGATGATGGTGTCCAAATCGGTATCCGCAAAATTCATGGAGGTAATGTACTGTCCGTCCCGCATGACGGTTACCCGGTCCACGATGTGCTGGAGCTCCTCCAGCCGGTGGGAGATGTAGACGATGCCGTGACCCTCGGCCTTGAGTTGGTGGATGATACGGAACAGCTCGTCGATCTCTTTGGCGGTCAGGGCGGAGGTGGGTTCATCCATGATAAGGATCCGGGCGTTTGTGGACAGCGCCTTGGCTATCTCCACCATCTGCTGCTTGGACACGGGTAGGCTGCCCACCGTCTGGCGGGGGTTGAGGTCAATCTTCAAATCACCAAGAATCCGGGCGGCCTCCTGCTCCATCTCTTTGTCCGACAGGAGTATGCCCTTACGTTTCTCCCGTCCCAGGAACATATTCTCCGCCACGGTGAGATGCCGGCACATATTCAGCTCCTGGTGGATGATGGCTACGCCTACGCTCTGGGCAAGCTTGGGGCTCAGGTCGCCGTAGCGCTTGCCGAAGATCTCCAGTTCCCCGCTGTCCCGGGTATAGACGCCGCTAAGTATTTTCATCAGGGTGGATTTTCCCGCGCCGTTTTCCCCTAAAAGCGCCATAACTTCGCCGGAGCGCAGCTCAAATTGGACATTGTCCAGGGCCTTAACGCCTGGGAAGGTTTTGCATATGTTTTTCATTGAAACAATCACATCGTTCATTTACTCACCTATCTTTCCCTGGTATTCCGTACAGAGCTATCATGTTAAAAATTATAGACTGCGCCGGCATTGGGCACAAGGGGTGCATTTTCTTAATTCCCGGGGGATTTTTATGCTCTTTCAATAATCATAGACGTGCGCCGCCCTCACGCTTTATGCAAAATGATTGAATTGTTTTTTGTGATTTTTAATCCTTAAGAACATCTTGCGTGGCGAAAGATTCTTAAAACGTCCGAATCGGAAAGGCTGATCCGTCACTCTAACGAATAGACCTACGGCGAGATATTCGACGCGGAGTTTCCCCTGCCCAACGAAGTGTTCCAACTTGGACTCAAAGTGGATGACCTGCTGGTGTACCTTTATCTCCAGTATCAAGAAAGCGTACGGAGCGGTCAGTGCTGACCAGGGCCGGAGATGGACGTCATGATCGCCAAGATCGCGGCATTCATGAAGAAAAACGATACTGCCGTTGATGCCCCCACGACCTGGGCCGGCTTTGCCCGGCGCATCGCATCCATGATCGATGGGTGATCACACATAACCTAAACCACACGCCTCAGAAGATAAGCCGCATCGCAGACAGGGTCTGTGATGCGGCTTATCTGTCACCTTGCGAATAAATGCGTTCTATCAACCAGCTGTTTTGTTCAAGTGTTATATTTAAAATGCCACTAAGCAAAATTTCGAAACAGCGGTTTTTTACCTCGGCTAAGAGTTCATCTGCAAATTGCACCAGTGTCTCCAAAAAAAGCAGTTTAGGCCTGTTGTGGGTCAAGTTGTGGGTCACCCCACCCTGCACTGGTCCGTAAAAAGTGGACAA
>CAMNQF010000066.1 GCA_946548895.1 uncultured bacterium
GATTTTCCCTGCGCTTCGGCCTTATGCCCCTGCTCCCGGGTGCTCCGCGCTCTTGAACTAAAATACCACAATCCCTATGGGAATTCAAGGCCAAATGAAGTCTGTTAAGAATTTGGCAATTATCCCGGAGTTTTCGGCGTATTTTCCCTTGCGTTTGGTCAAGAACGTGGTATAATGTTTCTGCATGATTTGGCGTGCCCCGGGCGGGGAAGCGCCGTCTGTCCGTCTGTGCCGCCGGGCTCCATCAGCGGCCGGACGTAAAATAGAAATAACCCAGAGGAGGAGACATTGTGTTCAGTGGCAAATTGCATGGCATCCATGCGCCCCATCGGAAAAACACGGTGGACCGGGTCCCCGTGCGTCTGCCGGTGCCTCCGGTGATCACGGTGCCCATGTCCATGAACATCGGCGCCCCGGCCAAGCCCGTCGTCAAGCCGGGGGACGAGGTGAAGGTGGGCCAGATGATCGCCGAGGCGGGGGGCTTTATGTCCGCCCCCATCTACTCCGGCGTGTCCGGCAAGGTGAAGCGCCTGGATGAGATTGTCAGCGCCAACGGCCGGTTCGACACGGTGGTCGTTATTGAGACCGACGGCCAGCAGACCGTGTGGGAGGGCGTCAAGCCCCCCGTGGTCACCGACAAGGACAGCTTTGTGGAGGCCGTGCGCCAGTGCGGCTGCGTGGGCCTGGGCGGCGCGGGTTTCCCTACATCCGTCAAGCTCAACGTGGACCCGGACCGGGTGCACGCCATCATCATCAACGGCGCGGAGTGTGAGCCCTACATCACCTCCGACACCCGCACCATGATCGACAGCGCCGACGACGTGGTCTACGGCGCCCAGCTGCTCCAGAAGTACTACACCGCCGACCGCATCGTCATCGGCATTGAGGACAACAAGCCCCAGTGCGTGAAGATCATGGAGGAGGCGGGCAAGGGCGTGCCCGGCTTTGAGGTGGCCTCCCTGCCCGCGCTGTACCCCCAGGGCGGCGAGAAGGTGCTGATCTACAACACCACCGGCGAGATCGTCCCCGAGGGCAAGCTGCCCATCGACGTGGGCGCCATCGTCATCAACTGCACCACCCTGGCCGTCATCGCCAAGTACATCAAGACCGGTATGCCCCTGGTGGAGAAGGTGGTCACCGTGGACGGCTCCGCCATCGCCAACCCCCAGAATGTCATCGTCCCGGTGGGCACCCCCATCCAGAACGTGCTGGACTTCGCCGGCCTCAAGTGCGAGCCCAAGAAGGTGCTCTACGGCGGCCCCATGATGGGCACATCCGTTCCCAGCCTGGAGGCCCCGGTGATGAAGAACACCAACGCCATTCTGGCCTTCGACGCCAAGGACGCCGAGGACCCCGTGCCCTCCGCCTGCATCCGCTGCGGCCGGTGCGTGGCCCACTGCCCCTTCAACCTGATGCCCGCCGCCATTGAGGCCGCTTACAACAACAAGGAGCCCGAGACGCTGAAGGCGCTGAAAGTGAACCTGTGCATGGAGTGCGGCTGCTGTTCCTTCAGCTGCCCCGCCCGCCGGCCGCTGGTACAGGTGAACAAGCTGGCCAAGGCCATGCTGAACCAGTACAACGCCGAGCAGAAGGCCGCCGCCGAGAAGAAAGCGGCCAAGGAAAAAGAAAAGGAGGCGGTCTAAATGAACAACATGATCGTTTCCGTCAACCCCCATATTTACGCCAAGGACACCACCCAGACCATCATGCGGGACGTGCTCATCGCCCTGTTTCCCGCCGTCATCGCGTCCATCGTCTTCTTCGGCGTGCGGGCCCTGCTGGTGGAGGTGGTGTGCGTGGCGGTGGCCATGGCCTGCGAGTGGGCCTTTGAGAAGATCACCCACAAGCCCATCACCGTCATGGACCTGTCCGCCGCCGTCACCGGCCTGATCCTGGCCCTGAACCTGCCGGCGGGCATCCCCATCTGGCAGGCCATGTTCGGCTCCTTCGTGGCCATCATCGTGGTCAAGCAGTTTTTCGGCGGCATCGGCCAGAACTTCGCCAACCCCGCCATCACCGCCCGCGTCATCATGCTGGTGGCCTTCTCCGGGGCCATGACCACCTGGGTCCCCGCCGCGTTCTCCAACGCCCCGGCGGACGCCGTCACCGCCGCCACCCCCCTGGCCATCCTGGGCGCGGGCGGCACCGAGGGCCTGCCCACCCTGGCCCAGATGTTCCTGGGCGCCCGGGGCGGCTCCATGGGCGAGACCAGCTGCCTGGCCCTGCTGCTGGGCGGGCTGTACCTCATCTACCGCAAGGTCATCTCCTGGCACACCCCCGTGGCCTTTATCGGCACCGTGCTGGTGCTCACCGCCCTGCTGGGCCAGCAGCCCCTCTACCAGGTGATGGCGGGCGGCCTGTTCCTGGGCGCCATCTTCATGGCCACCGACTACACCACCTCTCCCCCCACCCCCGCCGGCAAGCTGATCTTCGGCGTAGGCTGCGGACTCATCACCGTGCTCATCCGGGTGTGGGGCAACTATCCCGAGGGCGTGTCCTTCTCCATCCTGCTGATGAACATCCTCAACCCCTACATCTGCGAGTGGACCAAGACGAAACCGTTTGGAGGTGTTCAGGCATGACGAAAGCAAAATCCAACGTGATGACCGACTTTGTGGCACCCATCGCGGTACTGGTTATCATCTGCGTGGTGATGAGCGCCCTGCTGGCCCTCACCAACAAGGCCACCGCCCCCATCATCGCGGAGGCCGAGCGCCGTGCCAACGAGGAGGCCCGGCTGGAGGTCCTCCCGGCCGCCGACAGCTTTGAGAAGGTGGAGGCGGCGGGCCTGCCCGACGCGGTGCGGGAGGTCTATCAGGCCGCCAACGGCGCGGGCTACACCTTCTCCCTCACCACCACCGGCTACGGCGGCAAGAACACCTTGAAAATGACCATCGGCATCGACGGCGAGGGCAAGCTCACCGGCGTGAAGGTGCTCAGTCATAAGGAGACGCCGGGCTTGGGCTCCAAAGTGACCACCGAGGAGAGCTTCTACGGCCAGTTCCCCGGGCTGGACGCCGCCGGGGCCGCCGCCGCGGACACCATCTCCGGCGCGACCTTCTCCTCCAACTACTACAAGGCCGCCATCGCCGACGCGTTCGCCGCGTTCGAGCAGGTGAAGGGCTGAGGAAGGGAGGCACATGGATATGAAAAACAATAAGCTGAAAATCCTGACCAACGGCATCATCAAGGAAAACCCCATCCTGGTGCTCATCCTGGGCACCTGCCCCTTCCTGGCGGTCACCACCCAGGCGTCCAACGCCATCGGCATGGGCGCGGCGGTCACCTTTGTGCTGCTGTGCTCCAACGTGATGATCTCCCTGCTGCGCAAGGTCATCTCCGACAAGGTGCGCATCCCCTGCTACATCGTGGTCATCGCCTCCTTCGTGACGCTGGTGCAGATGATCGTCAAGGCCTACCTGCCCGCCCTGGACGTGGCCCTGGGCCTGTACCTGCCCCTGATCGTGGTGAACTGCATCATTCTGGGCCGGGCGGAGATGTTCGCCAACAAGAACAACCCCCTGGACTCCGCCCTGGACGCCATCGGCATGGGCGTGGGCTACACCCTGGCCATGCTGGCTATGGCCTCCATCCGGGAGATCTTCGGCGCGGGCACCTGGTTCGGCATGGCCGTCCCTGTGCTCAAGGACAACAACATCTCCATCATGACCATGGCCCCCGGCGGCTTCGCCATTTTCGGCATTTTGATCGCCATCATCAACAAGGCCAGCAACGGCAAGGCCATCAAGAAAAAGGACTTCAGCTGTGAGGGCTGCCCCAGCGCCGCGGTGTGCAACGGGCAGAACTGCGCTGAGAAGAGGGAGGCTGCCGCGAAATGAAAGAACTCGTTGCCATCGTCATGGCGGCCATCCTGGTGAACAACTACGTCCTGAGCCAGTTCCTGGGCATCTGCCCCTTCCTGGGCGTGTCCAAGAAGCTGGACCAGGCCGCCGGGATGAGCGTGGCCGTCATCTTCGTGATGCTGCTGGCCACCGCCGTCACCTACCCCATCCAGTTCTTCGTGCTCAACCCCAACGGGCTGGGCTACCTCCAGACCATCGTGTTCATTCTGGTCATCGCCGCCCTGGTGCAGCTGGTGGAGATCATCCTGAAGAAGTACATCCCCGCCCTCCACGCGTCCCTGGGCGTGTACCTGCCCCTCATCACCACCAACTGCGCGGTGCTGGGCGTGTGCATCAGCAACGTGGACAACTACCTCACCGCCACCGGCGGCTTTGCCGGGGGATTCGTCCAGGCCATGTTCAACTCCCTGGGCTCCGGCCTGGGCTTCCTGCTGGCCATGGTGCTGTTCTCCGGGGTCCGCAGCCGGGTGGACAAGTGCAAGTGCCCCGAGTGCTTCAAGGGTATGCCCATCACCCTGATTTCCGCGGCCATCGTGTCCGTGTCCTTCATGGGCTTCGCGGGCATCGTGGAAAACCTGCTGGGTTAAGGAGGGAGCGACTATGGAAATCGGAATTGCTGTCGCTGTTGTGGGCGTCATCGGCCTGCTGTGCGCCGTGATGCTGTCCGTGGCCTCCAAGTTCATGGCGGTCGAGGTGGACGAGCGCATCCCCATGGTCCGCGAGTGCCTGCCCGGCGCCAACTGCGGCGCCTGCGGCTTCGCCGGGTGCGACGGCTACGCCGCCGCCCTGGTGGAGGACCCGGACCTGGCCGTCAACCTGTGCGTCCCCGGCGGCGCCACCGCCGCCGCCAGCATCGGCAAGGTGCTGGGCCGTGAGGCGGGGGACGTGGCCAAGCAGGTGGCCGAGGTGCGCTGCTCCGGCACCTGTGAGGCCACCTCCGTGAAGATGGACTACAAGGGCCTGGAGAGCTGCGCCGCCGCCAAGCTGCTGTTCGGCGGCACCGGCAAATGCGTGTACGGCTGCATCGGCCTGGGCGACTGTGCCCAGGTGTGCCCCGTGGGCGCCATCCACATCAACGGCGGGCTGGCCCGGGTGGACACCAGCGTGTGCATCGGCTGCGGCCTGTGCGCTAAGACCTGCCCCAACCACGTCATCGCCATCCGCCCCGCCGACGCCCACATGGTGGTGGACTGCAACAGCCACCAGAAGGGCGCGGGCACCCGCAAGAGCTGTTCCGCGGGCTGCATCGGCTGCAAACTGTGCGAGAAGAACTGCCACACCGGGGCCATCACCGTCACCGACAACCTGGCGTCCATCGACTACGCCAAGTGCGACGGCTGCGGCAAGTGCATCGAGGTGTGTAAGGCCGGCTGCCTTGTGGCGCTCAATATCACCAAAGCGGAAGTCGTGAACGGGTAACAAATGAGAAAAAACGCCAACGAGGGAAGGCCGCGCAGCGGCCCTCCCTCTGTTGCGGTTTGGAGGGCAACACCGAGTTGAACTGGCTGAAAACCCATAAAAGCGATGTGCTTCTCATTGCCGCCCTGCTGGTTCTGGGGGGCGGGCTGACCCTGTTCCTGCTGGCCACCCGGCAGGCGGGGGGGACCGTCCGGGTGCAGATAGACGGCGAGACGGTGATGGAGCTGCCCTTGGATCAGGACGTCCGGACCGTGCTGGGGGAGGGCGAACACACCAACACCCTGGTCATTGAGAACGGCGCGGCCCAAGTGGTTGCGGCGGACTGCCCCGACCAGGTGTGCGTCAATCACGGGGCCATTCAATACGCCGGGGAATCCATCGTCTGCCTGCCCCACAGGCTGGTGGTCACGGTGGACGGCGGCGCATCAAACGATGTGGACGCGGCGGTAAAGTGAGGGGGCGGCTGAATGAAAGCGTCAAAAGCCGCCCAATACGGGCTGCTCACCGCCCTGGCCCTGGTGCTGTCCTGGCTGGAGTCTCTGCTGCCCCCCCTGGGCGCGCCGGGGGTGAAGCTGGGCCTGCCCAACTTGGCCATCGTGTTCGCCCTGTACCGCCTGGGCTGGCGGGACGCCTGCGTCATCTCCCTGGTCCGCGTCCTCTTGGTGGCGCTGCTGTTCGGCAACGGGGCGGCGCTGGCCTACAGCGTGGCGGGAGCGGCCCTAAGCCTGTCCCTCATGGGGCTTTTGAAGCGGACGGGAACGTTCTCCTCCATCGGCGTCAGCGTGGCGGGGGGCGTGGCCCACAACGCGGGGCAGATCCTGGTGGCCATGGCTCTGCTGGAGACCTCACGGCTGGCGTGGTATCTGCCGGTGCTGTGGATTTCCGGGACGGTGGCCGGGGTGCTCATCGGGATCGTGTCCGGCGAACTGGTAAAAAGGGTTTCGGATCAATCATAATGAGGTGACCGAGATGAAAAAAATGAAGAAAAGCACGGCCGATCTGATCCGCGCCGTCCTGTTTGCGCTGTGCGCCCTGACCTGGCTGCCCGACTGGCCGCTGGAGCGAGTGAGCTGGCTTCGGATTGTCCTGCCCATCGTCTGCGCCGCCATCGCTGTCTGGAGCCTGATCCGATATTTCAAAGACCGAAAGGCCGAGCGTGAGGAGGGGAGCGTAGGGTGAACGGCATGAAAAGAGGGGTTTATTTGCTGCTGGCCGTCATATGGGCGCTGGGGGCGTGGGCCTGGATCGCGAACGTGATGCGCTATGCCGAAACCGGCACGCTGAACGGGTTTCACGTCGTGACCGCCGTCTGTTCGGTCGTCTGCGTTGTTTTGAATTTGCTGATCTATTTCCGAGCGAGCAAAAAGGAAAAATGAGGAGGTCCTACCCATGAATTTGAACACAACCGGGCTGTTTGACCTGAGCCGTACCCTGGCGGGGGAGTACTTGGCCCGCTTTACATACCCCTGGCAGGCCCTGGACGGCGTCAAGGACCTGATCCTGGCCCTGGGCCCCGCCCTGGGGGACGGCTACGAGGAGCGCCAGCCCCAGGTGTGGGTGCATAAAACCGCTCAGATTGCCCCCACCGCTTTTTTAGGGGCGCCCTGCATCATCGGCCCGGACACCGAGGTGCGCCACTGCGCCTTCATCCGGGGCTCCGCCCTGGTGGGGGCCGGCTGCGTGGTGGGCAACTCCGTGGAGCTGAAAAACGTGATCCTGTTCGACAACGTCCAGGTCCCCCACTACAACTACGTGGGCGACTCCATCCTGGGCTACAGGAGCCACATGGGGGCGGGGTCCATCACTTCCAACATAAAGTCGGACAAAACTCTGGTCGCCGTGAAAAATGAGGGCGAGGCCGTGGAGACGGGCCGGAAGAAGTTCGGCGCCATTCTGGGGGACTGCGTGGAGGTGGGCTGCAACAGCGTGCTCAACCCGGGCACGGTGGTGGGCCCCCATACCAACATCTACCCCCTGTCCTGCGTCCGGGGGGCGGTGCCCGGGGACAGCATCTATAAAACCGGCGGCGTTACCGTCAAAAAGGAGAAGTGAGCAATGGGTAAATATTTCGGCACAGACGGGTTCCGGGGCAAGGCGAACGTGGAGCTCACCGCCGACCACGCCTATCAGGTGGGGCGGTTTTTGGGCTGGTACTACGGCCGGGAGCAAAAGGCCCGCATCGTGGTAGGCAAGGACACCCGCCGGTCCAGCTATATGCTGGAGTACGCCATCAGCGCGGGCATGGCCGCCTCCGGGGCGGACGTATACCTGCTCCACGTCACCACCACCCCCTCCGTGTCCTACGTCACCCGGACAGACGGCTTCGACTGCGGCGTGATGATCTCCGCCTCCCACAACCCCTACTGGGACAACGGCATCAAGCTGCTCAACCGGGAAGGGGAGAAGATGGACGAGTCCACCATCCGGCTGGTGGAGGACTACCTGGACGGCCGCCTGGAGCTGTACGGCCAGCCCGTCCCCAAGCTGCCCTTCGCCACCGAGGAGGCTGCGGGCAGCATTGTGGACCACACCGCCGGCCGTAACCGCTATATGGGCTACCTCATCTCCCTGGCGGTGTACTCCTTCCGGGGAAAGCGGATCGCCCTGGACTGCGCCAACGGCTCCGCCTGGTCCATCGCGCCCAATGTGTTCCGCTCCCTGGGGGCGGAGGTTCTCGTCATCAACGACCAGCCCGACGGGCTGAACATCAACCTGGACGCGGGCTCCACCCACATAGACGGGCTGAAGAAATTCGTGAGGGAGCGCCATTGCGACGCGGGCTTTGCCTACGACGGGGACGCCGACCGCTGCCTGGCGGTGGACGAGAACGGAAACGTGGTCAACGGCGACCAGATTATGTACCTGTACGGCCTGTACATGAAGGAGCGGGGCAAGCTGCTCACCAACACGGTGGTGACAACCGTCATGTCCAACTTCGGCCTGTACAAGGCCCTGGACGCGGCGGGCATCGGCTACGCCAAGACCGCCGTGGGGGATAAGTACGTGTACGAGGAGATGGTCCACGGGGGCCACCGCCTGGGCGGGGAGCAGTCAGGGCACATCATCTTCTCCAAGTACGCCCGGACCGGGGACGGTATCCTCACCTCGCTGAAGATCATGGAGGTGATGATGGCCAAAAAGGAGACGTTGAGCCGGCTGGCCGAGCCTGTGACCATCTACCCCCAGGTGCTCATCAACGTGCGGGTGAAGGACAAGCGGGCCGCTCAGGACGACCCCGCCGTCCAGGCGGCGGTGCGGGCCGCGGCGGAGGAGCTGGGGGATACGGGCCGCATCCTGGTGCGGGAGTCGGGCACCGAGCCCCTGGTGCGGGTGATGGTGGAGGCCCCGGACAAGGAGCGGTGCCGGACCTTGGCTCAGGGCGTGGTGGACGTGATTATAGCCCAGGGCCACCAGGCGGAGTGAGAACGATAATATAACGCCGGCGGCGGCACAAGGAACGCTCCTTGTGCCGCCGCCGGCGTGGGTTTACCGTCCGGCCCACTGGGCCATGAGAAGCAGGGCGAAGCCGGGCAGGCCCAAGGCGCCCAGCACCGCGCCGTTGAGCAGGTTGACCCCCAGCTGGACGCCCAGCAGGGTTCCCAAGCCCTGAAACAGCCAGAGGAACACCAGCCCCAGCCCTGATCGGACGGCGAACCCGCCCAGGGCGGCCAGGGGGCGGCGGCACAGGGCCAGCACCAGCACCAGCCCCACCGCCGCCGCGCACCAGAGCCAGCCGCTCACACCGCCCCCTCCCGGGCCGCGGCCTCCAGCTGCTTGATCTGGCGCACGAAGTAGGAGTACCGGCTTTGCAGGGCGTTGATCTGGTAGACGCAGGCGTCCACCAGGTCTGGGTCGGTGTAGGTGTTGAACTGGGCGTAGGCGAAATTGAGCTGGTCGCGGGTTTCCTGCATTCCCTCCATGAGCTGGCGGCGGTCCTCCGCCTCCTGGCGGGCCAGCTCCCGCCGCCGGCCGAACCGAACTGCTTGAGCCATAGGCTTCACCATCCTTTCCCAGGGGACCTGGTCCCCCTGTGAAGACTCTATGCCAAGTTTGGGCAAATATTCCAATTCTTATACCTGCCGGCGGGCGTTATCTGGCCCGGGCGAAGGTGAGCCCCACCACGCAGTCCGCACCGGCCGCCCGCAGGGCGGCGGCGCACTCTGCCAGGGTGGCCCCGCTGGTGGCCACGTCGTCGACGAGCACCACCCGCTTTCCCGTCAGGTCCAGCCCCGGCAGGGCGCGGTAGGCGCCCCGCACATTGGCCTTTCTGGCTTCGTCCCCCTCAGTCTGGGACTGCACCGCGGTGGCGCGGCGCTTTTCCAGGGCGCTCTCCACCGGCAGGCCGGTGAGCCCGCCCACCCGCTGGGCCAGCAGCTCCGCCTGGTCGTAGCCCCGCTCTTTTTTACGCTTTGGGTGGAGGGGCGCCCAGGTGATGAGGTCCACCGGCCCGTCCCAGCGGTCCCGGAGGCACTGGGCCATCAGCTCCCCGAACAGGCGGGCATGGCCCCGCCCGCCGCCGAACTTGTAGCGGTGCATCCCCTCCCGCGCCCCGTCCCGGTACCACAGGGGCGACAGGCAGGCGGCGCAGCCCTCCACCGATTTGCCGCCGCCCGGCTCGGTCCAGGGCAGGTCCTGCTGGCAGGAGGCGCACCATCCCTCCTCGCCCCGCTCCAGCACCCGCCCGCAAAAGGGGCACTTGGGCGGATAGAGCAGGTCGAGCAGAAGCTGGAGCGGTTTCACGGCTCTTGGCCGGTCAGGTCGATGGGCCCGTGCTCCCGCTCAAATTCTCGGACGCACTGGTTGACCAGATACAAGATTTGCCCGCTCATGGAACGGTCCTCATAGGCTGCCACAAACTGGAATTTGTCGTGGAGCTGCCGGTCCATCCGGATGCTGAAGTGTGCCTTATTTTTCATTGCGCAACCTCCCGCAAATGTTACAATAAAAGAATTGTACACCGGTTTCTCCAGAAAATCCAGCTATTTTTCTGAGGCGCGGGTCAGGGTGTCCCAAAACTGACAAAAAACACTGTACTTTTCCCTCCGGCTGTGATATACTGCCAGAAACGGCTTCTCCCTTCGGGTCGAGTTGAGCCTTTTTCCTTTGGCGTAAAGCGCCACAGCGGCGCTTTTTGATAGGCAGAGCACAGGAGCGGCGCCGGCTGTGGGGCCGGGGCCGCCTCTTCACCGGCGAGACAGGGCCGGATGGGAGGCGGAACGGTCCGCACAGCATACGCGGGGGATCACGCCGCGTATTTTGCCGCGCTCAAAGCTCCCCAACTATCTACATAGGCACAAAAAGGTGGTCCGTCCGGGACCGCCTATGGTACTATGCGCAAAAAACTTTAGAACATAGAAAAGGAGTTATTATGGCAGAAAAACTGAAAATTATCTCTCTTGGCGGTCTCAACGAGATCGGCAAGAACCTGACCGTCTACGAGTACGGCAGCGACATCATCCTGGTGGACGTGGGCATGGGCTTCCCCGACGACGATATGTACGGCATCGACGTGGTGATCCCCGACTTTACCTACCTGATCCAGAACCGGGACCGCATCCGGGCCATTTTCATCACCCACGGCCATGAGGACCACATCGGGGCCATCCCCTACCTCATGCGGGATGTGAACGCCCCCATCTACGCCACCCGGATGTCCGCGGGGCTCATCAAGCTGAAGCTGGACGAGCACCGTCTCACCGACAAGGTGAAGCTCATCACCTGCGAGTCGGGGGAGACCGTCAAGGCGGGCAAGTTCTCCGTGGAGTTCATCCACATCAACCATTCCATTGCCGACGCGGTGGCTTTCGCCATCCGCACCCCCGTGGGCGTGTGCGTCCACACCGGCGACTTCAAGATCGACCCCACCCCCATCCAGGGCGGCATGGCCGACCTTACCCGCCTGGGCGAGCTGGGCAACGAGGGGGTGCTGGCCCTGCTGTGCGACTCCACCAACGTGGAGCGGCCCGGCTTCACCAAGAGCGAGCGGAGCGTGGGCGCCTCCTTTGACGCCCTGTTCCGGGGCTGTGAGCAGCGCATCATCGTCACCACCTTTGCCTCCAACATCGACCGCATCCAGCAGATCATCAACGTGGCGGCGAAATACGGCCGCAAGGTGGCGGTCACCGGCCGGAGCATGGAGAACGCCATGAAGGTGTCCACCGAGCTGGGCTATATGCAGATTCCCGCCGGGACGGTGGTGGACGTGGCCCACATCAAGACCCTGCCCCCCGGAAAGGTGTGCATTATTACCACCGGCAGCCAGGGGGAGACCATGTCCGCCCTCACCCGGATGGCCTTCAACACCCACCGGCAGGTGGACATTCAGCCCGGCGACCGGGTTATCATCTCCGCCTCCGCCATTCCCGGCAACGAGGATTCCATCGGCAACGTCATCAACGAGCTGTACCGCCGGGAGGCCGAGGTGGTCAACGAGCGGGAGCTGCCCCTCCATGTGTCCGGCCACGCCTGCCAGGAGGAGCTGAAAATCATGCACGCCCTGGTGCGGCCCAAGTTCTTCATCCCCGTCCACGGGGAGCAGCGGCACCTCAAGACCCACGCCAAGCTGGCCCGGGACATGGGCATGGACCCCCGCAGCATCGTCATCAGCGACGTGGGCCGGGTCATTGAGCTGACCCGGGACAGCGTCAAGCTCAACGGCACGGTGCCGGCGGGCAAGGTGTTTGTGGACGGCTACGGCGTGGGCGACGTGGGGGCGGTGGTTCTCCGGGACCGCCAGCACCTGGCCCAGGACGGCATGGTCGTGGTGGTGGTCTCCATGTCCGGGGAGGACGGCTCGGTGATCTCCGGGCCGGATATCATCACCCGGGGCTTCGTGTACGTGAAGGAGTCGGAGGAGCTGATGGAGGAACTGCGCCAGGTGGCGGTGGACGCGCTGAACACCTGTGTGCAGCGCCGCATCCGGGACTGGTCGTCCATCAAGTCGGAGATGAAGGGCGCGCTGTCCAACTATCTCTACAAAAAGACGAAACGCAATCCGATGATATTGCCTGTTATCATGGAAGTATAAGAAAAGCTCCCCCCGCCCAGTGGGCGGGGGGAGCTTTTCGCGTTTGCGGGAACGGTAAAATTGCTGTGGGCCGCCGGCTAAATCTCCGCCGGAGCCCCGCCCGAATTCCCGAAGGCCTTGACGGCTTTGGCGTCCGCTGCCTGCCGCTCCTCAATGGCCTGCTTCAGGATCATGTCCTTGACTTTCATCAAACGGGTGGTGGTGGAGCGGTCGTTTTCATCCAGCTTCATAGTGATATAGCGGATGCTCTCCTGAGTGTCGGGGATGACCACATACTCCAGGGCGTTGACGCGCCGCCGGGTCTTTTCGATCTCCTCCGCCATGAGCTGGGCGGCCTTTTCCGTCTGGGCCAGCTTCAGCATATCCTGGAACACCTGGCCCAGGGCGGCCACCGCCCCGTCCAGCTCGCCGCTGGTGGCGGCGAAGCCGTAGGGGAAGATGTCGCCGGTGTCGTCGGTGCGGGTCTGGTAGTGGTAGACCGGCACGTTGACGCTCATGATGTTCTGGAAGGTCATGGTGAGCTCTACGGACTGCTTGGGGTACATCAGCGCCTGCTCCATGGCCTGGGCGCTCATCAGCGCGGAGGCCACGGTGAAGGAGCCGTGCACCCGCATCAGCTCCTCCTCCACCTGGGCGCGGAGGGCGCGCAGCTCCCGCACGGTGTCCAGGAACTGCTTCATCAGCTCATCCCGCTTGTCCTTGAGCAGCTTGTGGCCCCGCTGGGCGGTTTTCAGCTTGCCCTTCAGCCGGGTGAGCTCCATTCGGGTGGGGTTGACCACGGTATTTGCCATGTCTTACCCCTCCTTTACTGGTCTTTCTTCGGCAGATATTTTTCAATGAACTCCGGCTTAATGCGCTTCAGCTCCGCCTTGGGCAGGATGGACAGCAGCTCCCAGCCCAGGGCCAGGGTGTCCTCAATGGAGCGGTTCTCCTCATAGCCCTGGTTGACGTACCGCCGCTCGAACTCGTCGGCGAACTTGGCGTACAGCAGGTCGGTGGGGGTCAGGGCCGCCTCGCCCAGGATGGACATCAGCTCCTTGTTGTCCTTGCCGGTGGAGTAGGCGGCAAAGAGCTGGTTGAGCACGTTGGCGTGGTCCTCCCGGGTCTTGCCCGCGCCGATGCCCTTGTCCTTCAGACGGGACAGGGAGGGCAGCACGTCCACCGGGGGGTTGATGCCCTGGCGGTACAGGGACCGGGACAGGATGATCTGGCCCTCGGTGATATAGCCGGTCAGGTCGGGGATGGGGTGGGTCTTGTCGTCCTCGGGCATGGTGAGGATGGGGATCATGGTGATGGAGCCGGGCTTGCCCAGCTGGCGGCCGGCCCGCTCATACATGGTGGCCAGGTCGGTGTACAGGTAGCCGGGGAAGCCGCGGCGGCCCGGGACCTCCTTCTTGGCGGCGGACACCTCGCGCAGGGCCTCGGCGTAGTTGGTGATGTCGGTGAGGATGACCAGCACGTGCATATCCTTCTCGAAGGCCAGGTACTCCGCGGCGGTCAGCGCCATACGGGGGGTGGAGATGCGCTCCACGGCGGGGTCGTTGGCCAGGTTGGTGAACAGCACGGTGCGGTCGATGGCGCCGGTGCGCTTGAACTCCTGGACGAAGAACTCGGACTCCTCGAAGGTGATGCCGATGGCGGCGAACACCACGGCGAAGTTGCCCGCGTCGTCGCCCAGCACGCGGGCCTGGCGGGCAATCTGGGCGGCCAGGTTGGCGTGGGGCAGGCCGGAGCCGGAGAAGATGGGCAGCTTCTGGCCGCGGACCAGGGTATTCAACCCGTCGATGGTGGATACGCCGGTCTGGATGAACTCGTCGGGGTAGTCCCGGGCGGCGGGGTTCATGGGCAGGCCGTTGATGTCCCGGTACTCCTCGGCCAGGATGGCGGGGCCGCCGTCGATGGGCGCGCCCATGCCGTTGAACACCCGGCCCAGCATATCGCCGGACACGCCCAGCTGAAGGGGATGGCCCAGGAAGCGGACCTTGGACTGGGCCAGGTTGATGCCGGCGGCGGACTCAAAGAGCTGGACCACGGCGGTGTCGCCGTTGACCTCCAGCACCTTGCCCCGGCGGATGCCGCCGTCGGGCAGCTCCACCTCCACCAGCTCGTCGTAGGTGACGTTTTCCACCATTTTGACCATCATCAGCGGGGACGCGATCTCCTGGATGGTTTTATACTCTCGGATCACAGCTCCTCACCTGCCTTTCTGACGACCTCGTCGATCTCCTTCTCCATAGAGGCGGAGATGTCGGCGTACACCTGCGCGTACTGGTCGGCGGGCACGCTCTTGGCGCGGCCGATGCGCTCGCGGGCGGGAATGACGAACAGGTCGGCCACGGGGGCGCCCTTGGCCACGGCGGCGCGGCACAGCTTGTCGTAGTCCAGAATCATGGCCAGCAGCTTCTCCTGCCGGTCGTAGGTGGAGAAGGAGTCGATGTCCACGAAGGAGTTCTGCTGGAGGAAGTCCTCACGGACCATGCGGGCGGTCTCCAGGGTGAGCTGGTCGGCGGGGGACAGGGAGTCCTTGCCGACAAGCTGCACGATCTCGTTCAGGCTGGCCTCCTGCTGGAGGACGGTCATGGCCTGCTCCCGGTTCTGGAGGAACTCGCGGCCCAGGTTCTCGTCAAACCAGGGCTTCAGGGAGTCCAGGTACAGGGAGTGGGAGGTGAGCCAGTTGATGGCGGGGAAGTGGCGCTTGTAGGCCAGCTGGGCGTCCAGGGCCCAGAACACCTTCACGATGCGCATGGTGCCCTGGGACACGGGCTCGGCCAGGTCGCCGCCCGGGGGGGACACGGCGCCCACGGCGGTGAGGGAGCCACGGCGGTCCTCCTCGGACCCCAGGCAGGACACGGAGCCGGCCCGCTCGTAGAACTGGGCCAGGCGGGAGGCCAGGTAGGCGGGGTAGCCCTCCTCGCCGGGCATCTCCTCCAGGCGGCCGGACATCTCGCGCAGGGCCTCGGCCCAGCGGGAGGTGGAGTCGGCGATGACGGCCACGTCGTAGCCCATGTCGCGGAAGTACTCGGCGATGGTGATGCCGGTGTAGATGGACGCCTCCCGGGCGGCCACCGGCATATCCGACGTGTTGGCGATGAGCACCGTGCGCTTCATCAGCGTCTCGCCGGTGCGGGGGTCCA
>CAMNQF010000067.1 GCA_946548895.1 uncultured bacterium
CATAATTACATTTTTTCCTCGGCGTTTTCTTACATTTTATCACTGGCGCTGACACTGGGCATCGCCCCATCCAGCAGTTATGAATTGATGCACGAAACGGACTTCCCTGTTCTGAAAATCGGCAACCGATTGGTTGTCCCAAAGGGGAAGTTTGTTGAATGGGCGGAGCAGCATACGAAGGGCGGTGAGAGCGGTTGAGCAGACGGCAGAAATCTGATCCCTTGAAGAACACGTTCCCATTCCCTAACGAGATTTTTATCCTCGGTCTCTCTCCCGGCGAACTGGCCGTCTACACCTATCTGCTCTGCTGTGCCAATCGGGAAACGGGCCAATGCTGGCCCAGCTACAAAACGATTGGCAGGGCAGTAGGCATGACAGAAAACACAGTGGCAAAATACGTCGGCAACCTCGAACGCAAGGAACTCATCCGCACAGAACCCACTACCGTCACCACCAAGGCCGGCATAAAACGGAATGGCAATCTGCTCTATACCGTCTCCCCGTTCCAAGATGTTTTGGAGGCACACTACCAGCGGCAGTTGGAGCGGCTGGTTCTGGAAACCGCCCGCGCCCAACTCCAGTTAGGTGCATGACCCTGCGTTTCGCGTTTTGAGGCCCCTTGTGGCCCTCCTATGATCGAGGTGGCATCCGTACCCCTCCGATGCCGTAAAACGCGGCGGTGGCCCCCGTGTGGCCCGTTGTGCGCAAATGTAGAAAAGCCATCAGAACTGGGTTCGCATTGGGCGGCAAAATCACCCTCAGCCTCCCCATCACTTTTTCGCCCGGTTTTCAGGGCAATGCAGGCGTTCGATTTTTGCGCGGGATAAATTCCCCTCTCAGCTCTCCGCAGCGCGGACAGCCCCGCCGCAGTACCGTAGGAGCGCTAAGTGAGGGCAATGCAGAAGCGCCCCGAAGGGCGGATGCCCACCTTTTGGGTGGGGCAAGCATCGCGTCCGGCTATACGCCGCCCGCACTCGCCGGGGCTATGCCCCGGCACCCCCTACCCCCTGAAAGGGGAGAGAAAGGAGTTCAATGCAGAAAAAGAAAATGGAAATCATTACCGCCAGAATAACCCCAGCAGATAAAAAAGTCATCCACCAGCGGGCCAAGTCCGCAGGCATGACCGTCACGGATTACCTCACCACTTGCGCCCTTGACAAAGAAATCGTTCGGATAGATGGACTGGACAACCTGCTCGCCGAGTTGAAGGCCCAGGGCCGCAACCTCAACCAGCTCACTACACTGGCCAATATGGGGCGGATCACCGTATTGCGCGGGGACGATTTGATTGGGGGCATACACCCGGTTGTGTGACGCAGTAAGTGCAGTGATCCGGGAGGTGCGCTGATGGCGACCTTCACCGCGATCCAATGCAAAAAACAGTCCGCCAGTTCGATGCGCGGTGTGATCGACTATGTGGAGCAGAAGGGAAAAACCCTCTGGGGCGACGCGTGGCTGGTCACCGGGAGCGACTGCGTTCCCCAGTCCGCCTTCATCGAGATGCAGATGACCAAAGAACGCTTCAACAAAACTGACGGCACACAGTTCTACCACTTCGTCCAGTCCTTCTCCGCGGAGGATGATATCACACCCCAGGAGGTCAACGCCATCGGCCTGGAGTTCGCCCAGCGGCAGTTCCCAGGCTTCGAGGTGGTGATCGCCACCCACATCGACACAGGTCATCTGCACAACCACATGGTGGTGAACAGTGTCAGCCACAAGGATGGGCACAAGCTCCATCAAAGCCCCGGCGACCTTTTGGCGCACAGAAAAGTCAATGATGAAATCTGTCTGGCCCATGGTCTTCGGGTGCTGGACGAGTGCGAACTGCATACCAAAAAGAGGCGCATGAAGCCCGGTGAGTATCAGGCCGGCCTGCGCGGCGACAGCTGGAAGCTGGATCTCATCCAGGCCATCAACGAGGCGCTGGAGTATTCCATCACCCGCGAGGATTTCATCACCAACATGGAGCTGGAAGGATATGAGGTGAACTGGACGCCGAACCGAAAGCACATCACGTTCACTTGTCCCAACGGGCGCAGGTGCCGGGACAGCAGCCTCCACGATGAAACCTTCCTCAAGGAGAATCTGGAGGCGCTCCTCCTCTACCGCCAGGCCACCGGCTTCCATCCCACCACGCCGGAGCCGGACGAGGGCTGGATGGGCGAGTTGGCCGCCGGGTGGTTCCAAGTGGCTGCCGACCTGGAGCGCGATGATGAGTGGCAGCTCCCTTCGCCGCCTGCCTGGACGGACAGCAAGCAGCGCCGCAGAGAGGCTATCAAGAAAATGGCCATGGGCCAAAAGTTCAGCAACGACCAGCACTGGGAGCAGACCATGTGACCCCCTGTAAAATCTACGCCACAGAAAACAATAGGGGAATTCCTTGCTGTACAATCTGCTTCGTTCCCTCCGCTGTTTTTCTCCGCACTGAACTACGATTCTGCTTGACTTCCCGGCACTCCTTCGGCATGGTTGTGTTTGCGAAACGCACAACAAAACCGAAAGGGGATCAGATCATGAACAGGAAAAGGGAAGCGATCTTTATGGGACTCGGCATCCTCGCCGGCCTCGCCCTAAGCGGCCCCGCCGCGCAAGCAGCTACCAATATCACAGTCACACTGAGTACCCAGCCCATCTACGTGGATGGACAGCGGGTGGACATGACCGCCTACAGCATCGGTGCGAACAACTACGTCCGGCTCCGGGACATCGGCAAAGCGGTGGACTTCGGCGTGACCTACGATGCCGCCACCAACTCCGTTCACATCGATAGCACACAGTCTTACCAGGACGAGGTGCAATCCGTAGCTACCGTTACTGAGGAGAGTGTGCGGGCCGCCCTGGTGCAGCTCCGGGAAATCTATCCCACCGGGACAGTGTACCCCACACCCTACCGCTCCAACAGCGGCGGGCCCTACCACCGGGGCACCCACTGCTCCGGCTGGACTACGCTGTGTTCCGACGCCGCGTTTGGCGATCTCCCATGGCGGAGGGTGGACAACCCAAGCTGGAATCAGATCCGCCCCGGCGACCTGATCCGCTACGATAACAGCGGCAACGGCCACGTGGTAGTTGTAATCAGTAAAACGGACGAGTACATCAAGGTCACCGAGAGCGGTCTCAACAACCATGCCCGCTGGGGAGGGCAGTACTTCAAGTGGTGGTTGGAGGAGCAACCTGGGTATGCCCTCTACACACGCTATTCGGAATAGGCGTTCTCAAGCAAAAGCGGGCGGCGCTCCACACCTGCGGAGCGCCGCCCAAGTTGTTTCCCCCGTGTTAGCCCCTGTGCGGCGGTTTGTGCCCATTCTGTGGGCCGGATGGCATTCATGCCCCTCGCGCGTATGAAACGCGGTGTCGGCCCCTTTGTGCGCCGCTGTGGCGAATTATGAATTGCACCAGTGTATACAAAGAGAAGCCCAGCGGAATGCTGAAAAATATGTGTCTGTTCTGATAACTTTCCCCGTTGGTCATGGCTATTCCCGCCAGCCTGTGGTATGGTGTGTCGCTGCGAAGGAGGGACGCACCATGTACGACTACATGAGGGCACTAGAGGATCGGTTCGCGCCCAGGCCGAACCGTAAACAACGCCGGAAGCTGGAAGCGAAGCGCCAGGAGGTCTCCGCCCTGTTGGACAAGGAAGGCAAAAAGAAGCTGCTTCGGCTGGTAGACGCCCATACGATGGCACAGGAAGAAATTGCGCTCAACAGCTTCGTTGCCGGCTTCCGTCTGGCCTGGGGAATCTCCATGGAGCTGACCACTGACGGCAGTTATTCCTACCAACAGGAATGGGAGCACCTAAACCGGCTCAAGCATAATCGGGAAGGAGTTGAACACGATGTCTAAACGCCGCGCCAACGGCGAGGGAAACCTGCGGAAACGTTCCGATGGCCGCTGGGAGGGCCGATACACTGCGGGCTACGACCCCGACACCGGCAAGCGCATCATCAAAAATGTCCTGGGCCGTACCCAGGCTGAAGCAAAAGAAAAGCTCAAAGCAGCGGTGGAACAGGCCCAACAGGTAGACGTCACCCGCACGGATGAATACACCGTAGCCACCTGGCTGCACACCTGGTACGACCTCTACGCCCAGCCCAATGTACGGCAGGCCACAGCAGACCGCTACAAGCTGATGATCGAAACCTATACCATCCCCCGCATCGGGAAGATCAAGCTGAAAAAGCTGACTTCCCGAGACCTCCAGAAGATGTACAAAAATCTGATGGAGCATGGCCGGGTCAACACAAAGAGCGGCCACGGCAACCCCGGCCTGAGCAGCACCACAGTGAGAAGCGTCCACCTGATGCTTCACAGCGCGTTTGAGCGGGCAGTGAAGGAGCGGCTCATCCCCCGTAATCCCACTGATGACTGCATTGCCCCAAAGGTGCAGAAGGTGGAGATGAAAACCCTGCGACCTGAGCATTTGAAGTCCTACCTGGAGGCCGCCGATGCCCGTGGGGTACTCCCCATGTTCTATCTGGAGCTGGTAAGCGGCCTTCGGAAGGGCGAGTTGGTGGCCCTCCTCTGGGATGACCTGGACATCCAGAACCGGACAATCTCGGTGAGCAAGCAGTACATCAAGAACCCCAGTGGGAAGCTCACCCTCTCCCGGCCCAAAACCGAAACCTCAGTGCGCCGGGTATCCATCCCCCAGGAGGCAGTAGACCTGCTGATCCAGGAGCATGAGAAGCACCCGGAAAACCCGTATATGTTCCCCTCGTCCACCACGGGCGAGATGTACTACCCTGACTCCGTGGTAAAGCTCCATGAGAAGATTCTCAAGGACGCTGGGCTGGAACACATTCGCTTCCACGATCTCAGGCACACCTTCGCCACACTGGCCCTACAGAACGGCGTGGACATCAAGACGGTTTCCAGTATGCTGGGCCATTACGACGCGGGGTTCACCCTGCGCACCTACACCCACGCTACCCGCCAGATGCAGAATCAGGCAGCGGAAACCATGGGAAACTTCATGGCCCAGATGATGTAAAGTCAAACCCACAACACCCAAAAACACCGGGCAGGAAGGCCAAACTTCCTGCCCGGTACTCTCTAAACCTTTCCGCACATTTCGCCGTGTGGGTCAAGTTGTGGGTCGCCCCGCCTGACCCACTTTTTGACCCACATTATTTCGAGGGAAAACAGAACAAAAACTCCCGAAATCCACTGATTTCAGGAGTTTCTTGGAGCTGCTATCCAGATTTGAACTGGAGACCTCATCCTTACCAACTGATTCCCCACCCTCGAAACGCCTCCATTCGGCGCTTTGAGGGCATTTTTGTTCCAGAAAAACGGAGGCAATGGTGCTTTCCACTCCATTGCCTCCGCCCGCTCGTTTCCTGTTGTGGGTCAAGTTGTGGGTCAGGATCGGCTTCCCTATTCTACCCAAGCCAAACACCCCCTCACATTTACCACACAAATCCTGCGTCGCTGTAAACAAAAGAGCGGACGCCTTTCCTGCGTCCGTTCTTTTGCTCGCCATGCAACCGATCGTAAGATTCTCGAGAATCAGGCCGGCCTCACCAATCTTTGACCGAGCCGTCGAAGGCCCGTTTGGCGGCGTTGCTCCCCCGCTCGTTGGCCGGGTAGCGCTGGGCGGCATCCTCCGCCAGCTCCACGCCGATGCCGGGGGCCTCCGGGATGACCATGCAGCCGTCCTGGAACCGCAGGGGCTCCTTCACCATGGCGTCCTCGGCGCCGTTGAGGCAGAAGCCGGGCAGTTCCTGGATACCCAGGTTGGGGATGCAGGCGCAGATCTGGAGGCAGGCCGCCGTGGACACCGGGCCCAGGGGGTTGTGGGGGATGACCAGCACGTCGTTGGCCTCCGCCGCGGCGCAGATCTTTTTGGAGGTGGTGATGCCTCCCACCGCGCACACGTCGGGCCGGATGTACTGGGCGGCGTGGCGGTGCATGAGCATCTCGAACTCCTGCAGGTTGGTGAACCGCTCGCCGGTGGCGATGGGGACGGGGATGCGCTGGGCGATCTCCGCCATGGAGTCGATGTTGTCCGGGGTCATGGGGTCCTCCAGCACCATGGGGCGGTATTGGGCCAGCTCTGTGCCGAAGGCGATGGCCTCCGGCTTTTTCATCCCCCGGTGGGCCTCCAGGATGAGGTCGAAGTGGCTGCCCACCGCCTCCCGGACCACCCGGACCTTCTCCAGCTCGTCCTCGATCCGCCCGGAGAAGAACTCGTCCATGCCGCCGTTGGCGGTCTGCACGGGGCCGTTGACGAAGATCTTGGCGGCGTTGAATCCCTGGTCCTGGAGCCTGCGGTAGCCGTCGGCCAGCACCTTGGGGTCGTTGTCCTTGGTCATGACGGAGGCGTATACCCGGATCTTGTCCCGGGTCCTGCCCCCCAGCAGCTCGTACACCGGCACACCCAGGGCCTTGCCCTTGATGTCCCACAGGGCGATGTCGATGGCGGAGATGGCGCTCATGATGACGGAGCCCCGGAAAAATACCGAGCGGTAGAAATTCTGGTTCAGATCCTCGATGCGGAAGGGGTCCTTCCCGATGAGGTAGGGGGCGAACTTCTCGATGGCGGCGGCGGTCGCCCCCAGATAGCCCCAGTTCCCGGCCTCGCCCAGGCCCACGATGCCCGCGTCGGTGTAGACGTGGCAGAACAGATAGTGTTTGGCGTAGATGAGCTTGACGTCAGTGATCTTCAAGGGATCTTCCTCCATTTCCATTCTGATCTGGTATCAGTATAAATGCTGCCGGAAAAATTTGCAATGCAGTCCCAGCGCTGTTTCCCAGCCCTCCGTCCGATTGGTGGTGAACCCGTGGACCGCCTCCGGCACCCGGCGCAGGGTGACCGTGACCCCTGCCCCGGCCAGCTTGAGGGCGAATGCCTCCGTCTCCCGCTGCAAGGTGTCCTTCCCGGCGGAGATGATCAGGCTGTCCGGGAACTGGGCCAGCTCTGCCGCCTCCGCCCGCAGGGGGGAGCACAGGGGATCCAGGGCCTGGGCGCCATCGCAGTAGAAAAGCGTGTATTCCCCCTCCGTCTGCGCCCGCTGGACCCACCAGGGGTCGCCGCGAAGCTCCTTAGACAGCTTGTCCACCGGCGATATGCTCTGGTCGGCGGGGAAATACTCCATCAGCAGGGCGCGGGGGCGGAAGCTCCCGGACCGGACGGCCTGGAGCATGGCGGCGGCCACCAGGTTGCCGCCCGCACTGTGCCCGGCCAGGATGATGCGCTCCGGGTCTATCCCCAGCTCCGGGGCGTGGGCAAAGGCATAGCTGGCCGCTCCGTAGGACTCCTGCACGGCGGCTGGGAAGGGCTCCTCCGGCGCCAGGCAGTAGTCCACATCCCATACCAAGCAGTTCAGCTCCTGGGCCAGGTGGCAGCAGTAGCGCTTGTCCCGGTCGGCCCGGCCCTTGACGAAGCCGCCGCCGTGGTAGTTTATGATCAGCGGGCAGCAGTCCGGCACAGGGGCATCCGGGCGGATCTCGTAGACCCGGACGCTCCGGCCCTCCGCCACAGGGATGGACAGCTCCCGCTCGGTGCCGGGCAAGGCCGCCAGCTCTTCTTCGGTCATGGGTCCAAAACGGTCCCGGCCCCGGATGATCTGGGCCTTCGCGGCCATCTCCTCTCGTGTCATCGGCCTGCTCCTCTTAGAACGCGGGCAGCACCGTCATGGTGTAGAAGATGTAGAACACGGGGAGGATCAGCGTGATGAGCCAGCCGCTCTTCAGGATGCTCTTCAGGTCGTAGCCGCCGTCGGCCATGCACATGGGCACGGCGGGGGTGGCCATGGGGGTGAGGAAGGCGGTGAGGGAGCCGGCGTTCACCAGCAGCATCAGGCCGATGGGGTTGGCCCCCAGGGCGGAGCAGGTGAGCAGGCAGATGGGCACGAACACGGCGGACACGCTGCGGTTGAGCATGAACTGGGTGAGGATGAAGGGGATGATGAAGAACAGCGCGCCCAGCACGTAGTTGTTGTGGGTCCCGCCCACGGCGGCGGCCAGGGCGTTGCCGATCATATCCCCGGCGCCAGTGCTGGTGAGGGCGCCGCCCAGGGCCAGGGCGCCCACGAACAGCATCAGCATATCCCAGGGGATGTCCCGCAGGGCGTTCTTGGAGTCCACCACACCGAAGAGCACCATGAGCAGGGAGCCCACCAGGGCGATGAACCAGGTCGCCTGGCCCAGCTGGGCGGAGAAGATCAGGCAGAGGATGGTGGCGAAGAAGGTCACGATGCCCAGCTTATCCACCAGGGGGCTCAGCTGAGACTCGGTGCTGGGGCCGCCGCTCCTGGCGGAGGTCTGGATGGGCACCACCGGCTCGGCGGGTGTCTGCTTGGGGCCCAGGAAGGTGGCCCAGGCCAGCACCACGGGCAGGATGATCCAGGCGCCCTTGAAGAAGTTGATGGGGTCGAAGGTCATGCCGGTGAAGCCGTAGCTCTCCATGAAGCCGGTGAACTGTCCGGCCATCTGGATGGCGGTGGGCAGGGGCAGGATGCCGCAGCAGGACACGCACACCACCATGGCGGGGAACATGTACTTGCTCCGGCTCTCATTGGCGGTGTCGCACAGGGCGGCCAGCAGGGGGCTGACGATGGCGTACACCACCATGGGGCTGGCGATGAAGTTGGTGAGCAGGGCGGCCACCAGCAGGTAGCCGAAGTAGGCCACCCGGAAGCTGCCCCGGGTGAGCTTCATGATGGCGGAGCACATGGTCTGCACCAGGGAGGTGCGGCGGAAGCCGGACGCCACGACGAACATGGTGGCCATGAGGATGGTGTTGTTGTTGGAGAAGCCGGACAAGGCGGTGTTGGCGTCCACGCAGCCGGTGACGTAGAGCGCCGCCATGGAGAGCATCGCGGTGAGCCACATGGGGATCTTGTTGAGCATATAGCTCACCAGGGTAACGGCGAAGATCACGAGGCAAATGATCATTTGGGTGGTCATGGGGTGACTGCTCCTCTCTTTTTTCGTTTCGTCCCCCGCGCTCCGGATCGCGGCTTCCGATGGCAAAAATGTAGCACGATCCCCCTCCCTTTGTCGATGCGATTATTTGTGGCTTTTGACAGCCCGCCCGCTGTCCTGGCGCCCCTGGCCCCCGGCCCGCCCCGTTCCGGCCTGCCATCTCATCCAAATATTCTCCCTGTCAGCCCCTCCAAAAGCGGGACGCTGTTTTTGGGGAAAACGCCCATACGTTTTCGGAAAAAACCGGCGGGAAAGGCCGAAACAGCCCTTGACATGGCGTCATTTTTCGGTATGATAAAGACAGCGGGGGCCCTTCCGCCTCCGCCGTCCAAACGATTGGTACAGGGAAAATATTTGGATTTTGGAGAAAGGGGGCATATCCGGCATGGAGGGATCCCGCTATGAGCTGCAGTGGCCCAAAGACGGCCTGTTCGTGGACTGCTTCGCCCACGAGATCATGAACTACCGATACCACTGGCACCAGGATTCCTACGAGCTCAACATCCTGCTCCACGGGAGCCAGGCGTTCTGCCGGGGCATGGACAACCTGGTGCTGGAGGAGGACGACGTGCTGCTGGTGGAGCCGGGGGTGGGCCACGCCTCCTTCGCCCAGCAGCCCAACACCCGGGCGCTGGTGCTCCACTTCTCCACCTCCGCCTTCCGGCCCTATGTGAAAAAAGGGTTCGCCCTCCACTTCCCCGACAGCCACGGGCCGGACAGCGGCTGGAACGACGCCACCCGGCGCCTGGTCCGCTTCTGCGCCGCCCAGGTGTACCGCGCCGCGTCCGAGGGCGGCCCCTTCGCCCGGCTGGCCGCCAAGGCGGGGATGGAGCAGCTGATGGCCGTGCTGTGCGCCCGGTCCTCCCCCCAGGAGGCGCGGGCGCTGCCCGAGCAGGAGGAGCAGCAGGAGCTGGTCCGGCGGCTCATCGGCTTCGTGGAGGCCCACTACGCGGAAAAGCTGACCCTGGAGGACCTGGCCGCCTTCTCCCAGTACAACCGCACCTATATCTCCACCCTGTTCAAAAACACGGTGGGGGTGAACTTTTACGAGTACCTGACCCGGTTCCGGTTCCAGTGCGCCCTCCTGGACATGGGTGTGTCCTCCGACAGCCTCACCGACATCGCCCTGGCCAACGGCTTCGCCGACTTGAAGAGCTTCAGCAAGCGCTTCAAGGAGACCTTTGGCCGCTCCCCGGCGGAGTACCGCGCCCAGCTGGCCAACGGGCCCGTGATGGGCCGGGAGCGGCGCTACATCCGCCCCGACGATCCCATCGTCACCCAAAAGCTGGACGGATACCTGAGCTGCTTCGTCCACTGAACGCACTGAGTCGTACCAGGTCATAGATCCTTTTTTCGTACAATTCGAGCTGTGGCGGCAGGACTAAAGGCAACCCTGCCTCTATCCTTTCCCATACCTCTCCCGCAGGCTCTGGTGTCCTTCCTGCTCCTCCCGCCGCAGATCATCCGCCGTATATATCTCCCACTTCGGCTCCGCCTCGCCCAGGTCAAGGCACTGGATCGTCTCCGGATAGCGCACTTTCGGGTCAAAAGTGATATCCCCTGCCACCCGCTGATACCAAGCCGTCTGGCCAATCGGTTCCGCCCTGTCTGCCTCGTAGCTGTCTAACTCGTGGGTGGTGTCGATCCGCCGCAGGAACTCCTCCGCCGTCAGCTTCCCCTTCAGGTATTCCATCCGCGCCAGCCGCGCGTTCTCGCTCCAGGCATCGTACTGGTCGTACTCCATGGGGATCAGGTTGGTGCGCTCATCCGGCGCGGCGTCCTGCCAGCGCAGGAGCCGGGCGTACATCCTGTCCCGCAGCTGATTGCAGTGTTTGAGCGCACCGTCCTCGTCCTCCACCAGGTTCCGCTTGAATCGCGCGCCCCGCTTTTTGCAGGGGAACCCATCCGTCACCCGGTCACAGTACCGGGTGACTTTTTTCGTTTTGGGGATGAACCAGCCCCAGCAGTACTCACATCGGGCAATGCGCTGCTTGTCCTGCTGGAAATAAAGCGCCAGCTCCAGCATCCGCAGGTCAAAAATGGAATGAGCTCTGAACGTCCTATGTCCCGGTTCCATATCAGACAGGCTGGCAGGGTCGCACAACTTCCCCACATCGGGATAGACCCGGCACAGCTTCTCAAACCGTTCCCGCTGGCTGGCCCGCTCCATCCCGTCAAAGGTCATCTCCAAAATGTTCCGCAGATACACCTGTGTGCGGATCGGCTCCTCCAGCACGTGCAGCAGTTCCTGTGCCGCGTCCAGCAGGAACAGAGCGCTGCCATCGTCCTCTCTCTGCAATGCCCGATCCAACAAGATCCCCAGCGCGAAAAAACCCACCGGATCGATCTTCTGGAGCATGGATGGCAGAAGCAGCGCCTCTGCCACGAAGTCCTCAAAGTCCGTCACCGGGACATCCAGCCACGCGGCGAATAGCGGGTGCTCCTCCCGTAGCCGTTTGATCTCCCGGCGGTATAATCCGTAGTCGATCTCTGCGGCGGCAATCAAGTCCCTGGCGGGCGTGGTGACAGGCAGACGCTCCACTGTCCCGTCCCTATGCTGAAGCACGGTGGAGAACCGTCCCTCACCCACCTCCGCCAACAGCAGCTGGGGCTCGTAAAATATCACCTGATCTGTATCCTCCACAAAGATCACTTCCTGATGTAAAAATCTCCGCAGTCATTTTATCATGAAGCTGTCCCAAAGGGAAGGGGCAGATGGACCTTGACAAGTGAATGCCACCACCGGAGTGCATACTCCCTGGGCAAAGCACCGCCAGGGCCTCCGCATGGAGTGAGCGTGCCAGCGGGGCGAGAACGTTCCAGTGAAACTCTGGAGTAGGAAGGTGTACGGTGTGTGGCCAGCAAAATTTTTCAAAGGAGATGCCAATGAAAACATCTGAGTACAAACGCTATGACGACCTGCCGCTGTTTCTCAACGCGGCAACAGTGGCGAAGGCGCTGGGCATTGCTCCGTCCAGCAGCTACGAGCTGATGCATGAGGAAGACTTTCCCGTCCTGAAAATCGGCAACCGGCTGGTGGTGCCCAAAGAAAAATTCGTGGAGTGGGTACAGCAACATACGAAAGGCGGTGACAGCGGTTGAGCAGGCGGCAAAAATCTGAGCCCTTGAAGAATACGTTCCCGTTCCCCAATGACATTTTTCTCCTCGGCCTCTGTCCTGGCGAGTTGGCGGTCTACGCCTACCTGCTCCGCTGTGCGAATCGAAAGACGGGACAATGCTGGCCCAGCTATAAAACCATCGGGAGGGCAGTGGGCCTGAGCCCAAATACTGTGCGGAAGTACGTCTGTGCGCTGGTGGACAAAGGGCTCGTCCACACCGAAAACACATTCGTGATCACCAAGGCCGGTCTGAAACGAAACGGCAATCTGCTCTACACCATCCTGCCGTTCGGGGCCGTGCTGGATGACCACTGCCAACAGCAATTGGCCGAACTTAGGCTGGCCGAAACCCAGCGCAAGTGGGCCCAGAAGGTCAAGGGCAGTGCGGAGGGGACCCCGCGCGAGCCCAGCTGAAGGCCGGTCGCGTGGGGAGAGCGGAGGAGCGGCGGAATGAGCGGGCCCTGCCGCCTACGGCGGGCCGGAGGACAGCGCAGAGGGCCGATTTTAGGGCAAGCAGGATAAAGCCCGGCGCCGCTTGCGGCTCCGGGCGGTCACAGCGGCCCGCAGTGCGGGCCGCTTTCAGGGCTTTTCGGGCAGGAGGCAGGGTTTTCAGAACTGTTCGGGACATTTAAACGGGTATCACTTCAGGCGTCACTTTCGAGCCGAAAAAACACTTCTGGCGTCTGGTTTGCCCGAAAGCCAGCCGTTTCAAGGGGTTTGCGCGGTGTCTGTTCCGCTATCAAAGGCATTTGGGGCGGAGCAGGCCAAGTAATCTGCCAATCAAAATATGGAGGAATTTATGAGCAGAGAAAACAAAGACCGTCTGGCCCTGCGTATGCAGCCGGACACCAGGCGCAAGATCGACCAGTGGTATGAGGCGGCTGGCTGCCACAGCAGGAACCAGTTCGTGGAGCGGGCAGTGAATTTCTACGTGGACCACCTGGCGGTCCAGGATGACAGCGGCACCCTGCCCAGGGCACTCCTCTCGTCCCTGGACGGGCGGCTGGGGATGTTCGAGGACCGGATGTCCTCCCTGCTGTACAAACAAGCGGTGGAACTGGACATGATGGCGGGCATCCTGGCGGACGCATACGAATTCACTCCGGAGGAGATCCGCCGGCGCAGGGCGGACAGCGTGCGCAACGTCAAGAACACAAACGGACGGCTGCCCTTCGAGCAGAAAATTCATGTGGAAGATGATATGGAGGATGAATGGCCCGACTGATCTTGAAAAGCCCGTTCCTCAAGGGCGGCAAAAACGCGGGCGGCCACGCCAGATACATCGCCACCCGGGAGCGGGTGGAGCTGGTGCCCGATGGCCGTCCCGCCACGAAAAGGCAGGAGCAGCTTATCGACAGCCTGACGAAAGATTTCCCAGATGCGAAAAAGCTGCCGGAGTACGGCAGCTACTGTGACGCGCCCACCAAGGTCAACGCCTCGGCGTTCATCACCCAGGCACTGGAGGATAACTGGACAGGCGCTCAGCAGAGCGATATCTACGCGGCGTACATCGCCACCCGTCCTCGGGTGGAACGCGTGGGCAGCCACGGCCTGTTCGGCGACGAGGACTATGTGGATCTGAAAAAGGTGACGGCGGAGCTGCAAGCGTGCGAGAAAAATGTGTGGACCCACATCGTCTCGCTGAAGCGAGAGGACGCCGCCCGTCTGGGCTATGACAACGCCAGGACGTGGCGCAACCTGATCCGCGCCCACCGCAGCGACATCGCCACCGCCATGAACATCCCGCCCAACGAGTTCCGCTGGTACGCCGCATTCCACGATGAAGGCGATCACCCCCACGTCCACATGATGGCCTGGTCCGGTGGCAGTGCGCCGGGTTACCTCAGCCCGGTGGGCATCGAGAAGATCAAGTCCATGCTCACCAACGACATCTTCCATCAGGAGATGCTCCACGTCTACGAGCAGAAAAGCCAGTCCCGAGATGAACTGGTGGCAGAGGCCCGCCGCGCCATGCTGGAGCTGGCCGATGAGATGAAGCGGGATGTCTGCGAACACCCGGAGGCGGAAACGCTCCTGCTGACGCTGTCCCGCGAGTTGAAAAACACGAAAGGCAAAAAGCAGTATGGATACCTTCCCAAACGTGTAAAGAAACTGGTGGACGAGGTCGTGGACCAGATGGCGCGCCTGCCCTCTGTGGAGGAGTGCTACAAAAAGTGGCTGGAGCTCCAGCAGGAGGTCAACGAGTTCTATTCGGACAAGCAGATGGAGCGTGTGCCGCTGTCTCAGCAAAAGGAATTTCGCGCCATCCACAACGCCGTCATCCAGGCGGCGCTCCGTCTGGACCGCCTCACCTTTGAGGATCGGAACGTGGAACGGCATGACGAACCGGACGATTTCCTCCGGGACAGCGAAGCCTGCGGGCAGCTCTGGTCGGTGGTCTGTGACGACAGCCTCCCACTCGACCTGCGGGACAAAGCAGTGGAGCGCCTCCGCACACAGGCTGCGGACGGCGATCCCCGTGCCCAGCTCCTGGTGGGCAGGCTGTACCGGGACGGCCCGCTGGTCACGCCGGACTGGGCGGAGGCGCGGCATTGGTTCGAGCAGGCGGCACGAACACTGCCGGACGCGCAGTACGCTCTGGGCAAATTGCTGCTGGCCGATGACGTGGAGGTCCATGACCGGGAGCTGGGCATCCGCTGGCTGACCCAGGCCGCTGAACATAAAAACGAGTTCGCTGCCTACCGTCTGGCCAAGGAGCTTTTGAAGGATGGGAATACGGCTGACGCCCTGCCCTGGCTCGCGGCGTCGGCGGAGGCGGATAACCCCTACGCGGAATATCTGCTGGGCAAACTGTACTGGGAGGGGGAGCTCGTCCCCCAGGATATGGAACAGGCTGTCCACTGGCTGACCCAAGCGGCGGAGCAGGGACACGCCTACGCCCAGGTCCTGTTGGAGCGGCAGGACACGTCCTCTCTGCCCTCCGTCATCCTGGCGGTCAACAGCCTGCTCTATTCGATTGGGCGCATCTTCCAGGACAGCGTCCGGACGATGGACGGCACCCAGGTCCAGCACACCGACCGCAAGCTGCGGCGCAAAATCCAGGAGAAGAAGATTGCCATGGGCCACAAGCCGGACGACCATGAGGAGCAGGGCTGGGGCGGCATGACCATGTGACCCCGCGCATGATCTGCGCCGCAGGAAACAATAAGAGGGACACCCATTATTTATCCAGAGTAAGTACTCAAAATGCGGACGGGGGGGGGGGGGGGGGGGGGGGGGGGGGGGGGGGGGGGGGGGGGGGGGGG
>CAMNQF010000068.1 GCA_946548895.1 uncultured bacterium
GCTGCCTGATCCGCAATTTTGGCGAATATGACGCAGACCGAGTGACCATCTACGACGATATTTGCGCCACGGCCAAGGGCTACGAGTACCTGTGTGAGATGGCGCTCCGTAAGGGCGGCGGTGCCCATGCAACGTAAGAAGATGACCCTCCGCTTTGACCTTGACCACCCGGAGGACAGGCGGGCGTGGGAATACCTGCAAGGGCTGAACCCGGCGTCCATGAACAAGGCGGTGCTGTCCATCATCAACCAAGCGGAGCTAACCAGCCGTATCCAAGAGATCGTCCAAAACACCATCCGGGAAGAACTCGCCGCCCTGAAACAACTGCCTGTTCAGCCTGTTCAAACAGAGCCAGGGGATGACGATGGGACAGACGACGCCATCATGGGCTTTCTGGATAGCTTCATGTGACGGCAAAAGTGCCGTCACTTTTTTGCCCGCAAATGACCATGACGGCAAAAGTGCCGTCACCCGCTGAAAAAAGGAGGTGTTACCCCATGCCGGTGAATGTGCCCCGCAGCAAGCCCCCTCCCAAACCCGCCCGCCGTGTTTCTCCAGCGGAGTGGGCGTGGCTCAACCGCATCAACCGCCAGCTTGCCTATGACGAATATATGCAGGCCAAGCGGGAGTTCTGGCTTGCGGCCCGCCCCGCCAGGGGGGAATCCGACCGGGCTTGAACCTACACCGACCGTTCTCCCGCGCCGCAGGCGCAGAGGGCGGTATTGTCCAACAAGCAACGTCTTTGCTACAGCAAAGACAGCTTGACAGGGGCTTGCCGCCCCTATGACCCCGCATTTACAACAGATTTTCCAGAAGATGCCTTTTACAACTACAACTCTATTACAAGGGGCGAGTAAGCGTGAGCAACCATGTGAACAGCCCACAGGAAAAGAGTGTTCATCAGGAATTATGTGATCCCATTAAGCGGAAAAAACAAGGATTGAAAATACAGCTAATCACCCTTAAGGCCGCAAACACCTATGTGGCACGGTATCACAGGCACAATCAGCCTACCAATGGTCACAAATGGTCTATTGCGTGTTATGACGGAGAACGACTTTGCGGGGTAGCAATTTGTGGGCAGCCTGTAGCTCGCAGATTGGATGATGGACTGACGATTGAGATACGGCGAGTTTGTACCGATGGAACTCGAAATGCGTGTAGTATTCTATATGGAGCGTGTTCCAGAATTGCACGGGATATGGGGTATAAACGAATTGTAACATACACGTTATACTCCGAATCCGGGGTGAGCCTTAAAGCAAGCGGATTTATTAACATTGGTGAGGCCGGGGGTATCTCTTGGAATATGCCAGGGCGTCATCGGGATGAAATTGACCCACAGATGTCGCTTTTTGGCGATACAAGAAAATATCCCCTTGAAAAGAAACTGCGATGGGAAAAGCACTTTTGAAACCAGAGTTCAACAACAATGTATATCTACAGGGAGTGTTATATTTTGAGAAAACGAAACTGCCGCGTCGTCGTCTATTTTTCCAAGGACGAGCTGGACGCGCTGACGAAAAAAATCCGCAAGTCCCACCTCTCGCGGGAGGGCTTCATCCGTGCGGCTGTTGCCGGTAAAGAGGTCAAGGACGGGCCGACCGCCGATGTGCCCGCGCTGATCCAGGAGGTGCGGCGCGTGGGGAGCAACCTCAATCAGATTTTGAAACGGGCCAACTCCATCGGCCTGCTGGACGTGCCCCAGCTCCGCAAGGATGTGGCTGACCTCCGCACGGTCGAGAAACTGATCGTGGACGCCTACACCATGCCGGACTGATATGGCCGTGACCTCCATCTGGCCCATCAAGGGGCGTGTGGACAGGGTGATAAACTACGCCCGGAACCCGGAGAAAACCACTGAGGGCAGTTATGAGGAACAGGCATCCCTCCACGCTATCGACAATGTGGTAGAGTACGCCGCTAATGACATGAAAACCGAGCGCCGCTCCTATGTATCCTGCCTGAACTGTGAAGAAGAAACCGCCGCACATCAATTTATCGAAACGAAAAAACTATGGCAGCGCATATCAGGCCGGGATAAGATGGGGGGCCGTGTCTGTTTCCACGGTTATCAGTCCTTTAAGGCTGATGAGGTTACGGCGGAAGTTGCCCATGAGATCGGCGTCAAACTGGCGCAGGAGTTGTGGGGCGACCGCTTTGAGGTGGTGGTGGCGACCCACTGTAACACCGGCCATTATCATAATCACTTTGTCCTGAACTCCGTTTCTTTTGCGGATGGGCTGAAATTTGACAACACGCCCGCCGACTACGCCCGTATGCGGGAGGTGTCAGACCGGCTTTGCCGGGAGTATGCCATCTCCGTCATTGAAAACCCCGGCGGGCGGGCCAAAAACTACGCCGAATGGCAAGCGGAGCAGAACGGCAAGCCCACCCACCGGGGCACCATCCGGGCGGACATTGACCGGGCCATCCTCGCCTCCACCACCGAGCGCGACTTCCTGCGGGTGATGGACGAGATGGGCTACCAGCTCAAAATAAGGGGCAAGGGCGGCAAGCCCCTGAAATACTCGGCCCTGAAACCGCCCGACGCTGGCGGGTACTTCCGTTTCCACAAGCTGGGCGAGGGCTATTCACTGGACGAGATCAAGGAGCGTATTCTGCACAACCTCCAAAAGCAAGTGCCATTCCCGGAGGCTGTGCATCGTCCGCCCCGGCGTTACCGTATGCGGGGAAAGCCCCGGAAAAAAATCACCGGCCTGCGGGCGCTGTACTTCCGCTACTGCTATGAATTGCACATCATCGTCAAGCAACCGGCATCCGTCAAGCGGGTGTCTTTTTTATTGCGGGAGGACATCGCCAAACTGGACAGGCTGGACGCGGAAACCCGGTTTTTGGGGAAACACCGCATCAGCACCATCGGGGAGCTGACCGCCCACCGGGAAACGGCGTCGGCGGAGGTAGACGCCCTGACCGCCCAGCGGCAGGAACTCCGTAAGGAACTGCGGCGGTTGAACAGGCAAGGCGACCCCGTGGCCGTGGGCGAGGTAAAGCAGAAGATCAGCGCCCTGTCCAGCCGTATCAGGGCGGCACGAAAGGAGGTGGTCTTATGTGACGGCATCGCCCAGCGTTCCGGGCAGGTCAAGGAAAATCTGGAACGGCTGGTAGAGCAGAAGAAAACCGAACGAAAGGAGCTGACACAGCATGAGCTATTCAGGCGACGCGGCGGAGCAGGTCGTGAGGCTGTCCCTGGAAACAGGTGAGGTGGCGGTGAAGCTGGCCGGTGAGGGTGCCAAGCAGCTTGCCATCCTCTTGTACGCCATCCTGCGGGAGCAGAAGAAAACCAAGGGCAAGACCCGGCTGACCAATATGCTCCGCAGCGGCAAGGAGCTGAAGGTGTTCGCCGTGAAGGACAGCGACCTCCAGCTTTTTTGCCGGGAGGCCAAGAAGTACGGCGTCCTCTACTGCGTCCTGAAAGACCGGGACGCCACGGACGGTCTGACCGACATTATGGTACGGGCCGAGGACGCCAGCAAGATCAACCGCATCTTTGAACGGTTTAACCTGGCTGCGGTGGATATGGCCGAGGTCAGGAGCGAGATCGAGCGGAGCCGACAGGAGCAAGAGAGCGACGCCCCGGAAGTGCCAGCGGCGGCGGAGCCGATGACCGAGCAGGAGGTGGACGAGCTGCTGGACGCCATGTTCTCCCCGGCCCCGGAGCCGGGGGAGGAACTGCCCGTCCCGGAGCGCACCGCCCCCGAACAGGACAAGGACGAGTTTTTGGAGGCGGTGCTGGGTGGCCCTCCCACCAAGGAGAAAGGACAGACCGAAAACCCCACCGAAGCCCGGAACGAGAAATCCCGTCAGTCCGGGCCTACCTCAAAGCCCAAAGAGCCAACCGCACCGGGTACTTCTGATCCGCAGGAGCGTTCCCGCCCCTCTGTCCGGCAGGCATTGAACGACATTAAAGCGGAACAGAAAGAAAAGGCGGCGAAGGGCAGGGAGCAGTCCAAGCCCACCAAGGGGCCGAAACACAAGGCCCCGCGAAAATATAAACCTAAAAGGTTAAAGGAGCGATAACGATGCCGAACTATGATGATCTGTTTACCAGCCAGCCCGCCCAGCGGGAGGAAACGCCCTTTGATAAGGACGCATGGGCGGCGAGAAAGCAGGCGGAGCGTGAGGGCGTCTACGCCATGATCGACAACTATGTTCACGACATGGGTGTGGACGGCGGCGTGTTTCAAGGCTATCTGGCCGTGCAGGCCCGCTTTGACCTCTACTCCGTGAGCAACGCCATCCTGATCGCCGCCCAATGCCCGGAGGCCACCAAGCTGGCCGACTTCGACACCTGGAAGGCCGACGGCGTGTACGTCAAGCGGTGCCAGGACGCCATCACCATCCTGGAACCGGGCAAGGAGTACAAAAAGGACGATGGCAGCAGGGGCGTGTCTTACAATGTCAAGAAGGTCTTTGACATTTCTCAGACCAGGGCCGAACAGCGGCCCGCCCCCGCCGTGGCCCGCGATGAGCGGCTGTTGCTGAAAGCTCTGATGAACAACGCCCCCTGCCGTTTCGCCATCTCCAATGAACTGCCGGAGGGCGTCAACATGGCCTATCACGCCGAGAGCAACGTGATCTATGTGCGGCAAGGGCTGGACGCCCCCACCATCTTCCGGGGGGTGGCCCAGGAGTTGGCCCGCGCCCACATGGACAAGGGCGGCATCACCTGTGAAAGCCCCGACTTCACGGCGTACAGTGTGTCCTATATGCTGTGCAAGCGCAACGGCGTATCGGTGGAGGGCTTTTCCTTTGACCGCCTGCCGGAGAGCTACGCCATGATGGACGCCAAGGCACTCCGGGCCGAGGCGGGCGTCATGCGGGACGTGGCTGGCACCATCACCGCCGATATGAACCGGCTGTTCCAGGCCCAGGAGAAAGCGCAGAAAAACCGGGACGGCGGCGCGAGGTAAGGAGGGCGCTCTATGCGTGATGAAAAACGTGTGGTCACGCTGAACGGCTTTGAGCAGCGGCTTATGGTGGCGGGCCTGACCGATTTCCGCAACGACGCCCTCCGGGACGGCAAGCCCACCGAGGACGTGGACGACCTGATATTAAAGGTAATAGACGCCCCCACCAAGCGCCAGAAAAGGAGGGCTGACCGTGAGGCAAGATAAGTTCTCCAAGACCCACCTGACCCTCTACGCCTGCGGCATCATCCCCGTGGTCTGGCTGGCCCTGCTGCTGGCCCCCTATGTGGGCGGCGGTCTGCTGGGGCTGGTGCAGTACGGCGGCGCGGCGCTGAACGACCCGTTCCACATCGTACTGTGTGGGGACAGCCTGAAAACTGTCCTCATTTTTCTGCTGTGCTATGGGCTGGGCATCGGTATCTACCTCTCCACCGACCGCAACTACCGCAGGCGGGAGGAACACGGCTCCGCCAAGTGGGGCAGCGCCCAGGCCGTCAGGAAGAAGTACGCCGACAGGAAAGTGACCGAGAACAAGATACTGACGCAGAATGTCGCCATAGGGCTGGACGGACGCAAACACCGGCGCAACCTCAATATTTTGGTGTGCGGCGGCTCCGGCGCGGGCAAGACGAGATTTTTTGCCAAGCCCAATATTATGAACGCCAACACCAGCTTTGTTTGCCTCGATCCCAAGGGGGAACTGCTGCGGGACACCGGGAACCTGTTGAAAGCCAAGGGGTACGACATTAAGGTGATCGACCTTATCAACATGGAAAAAAGCTACTGCTACAACCCTTTTGTCTACCTCCGCAGCGACAACGACATCCAGCGTTTGGTGACGAACCTGTTCAAGAACACCACGCCAAAAGGCTCACAGTCGCAAGACCCGTTTTGGGATCAGGCGGCGCAAATGCTCCTGCTGGCGCTGGTGTTCTATCTCCACTATGAGGCCCCGCCCGATGAACAGAACTTCCCCATGGTCATGGAGATGATACGGGCCGGAGAAGTCCGGGAGGACAACGACGAATTTCAATCGCCGCTGGACGAACTCTTTGACCGCCTGGAAATGCGGAACCCGGAGCATATCGCCCTGAAATACTACCGCAATTACCGTTCCGGCAGCGGTAAGACCCTGAAATCCATCCAGATCACGCTGGTGTCCCGGCTGGAAAAATTCAACCTGGAATCGCTGGCCGGTATGACGCAGACGGACGAGATGGAGCTATGGAGTTTGGGCGAGAGAAAGACGGCCATCTTTGCCGTTATTCCCGACAACGACAGCAGTTTTAACTTCATCGTGGGTATGCTCTACACCCAGCTTTTCCAGCAGCTCTACTATCAGGCGGACGTGGTACACGGCGGGCGCTTGCCCGTCCACGTCCACTTCGTCATGGACGAGTTCGCCAATGTCGCCCTCCCGGACGAATTTGACAAGCTGCTGGCTACTATGCGGAGCCGGGAGATCTCCGTGAGCATCATCATCCAGAACCTCGCCCAGCTCAAAGCCCTCTTTGAGAAACAGTGGGAGAGCATCGTGGGCAACTGCGATGAGTTTATCTATCTCGGAGGGAACGAGCAGGCGACCCACGAGTACGTTTCCAAACTGCTGGGCAAGGAAACAATCGACACGAACACCTATGGACAGTCCAGGGGGCGGAGCGGCAGTTACTCCACCAACTGGCAATTAGCGGGCCGCGAATTGCTTATGCCGGATGAAGTGCGTATGCTGGACAACCAGTACGCACTTCTTTTTATCCGTGGGGAGCGGCCTATCCAGGACTTCAAGTACGATATTTTGAAACATCCCAATGTGAAGCTGACCACAGACGGCGGGGCCGAACCGTACCGGCACGGGGAGGACACCCACAGCATCGCGTCCATCCAATTTGACGAGGAACTGCTGAAGCAGGCGGCGAAAGCGGATGAACAGGACGCCGGACAACACCACTTCATTCTTCTTACCGAGGAAGAATTGGAGGAATATATCATCAATCATGGAGGTAACACACAATGAACATTTTCAAGAAGAACGAGAAGAACACCGGGAACCGTTTGCCCACGCCCGACAAGGTAAAAAAGGGCTTCCGCTACTACTGCTCCCTGGTGGCGACCGTGACCCTGATGGGCTGCTGCACCATGACGGCCCTCGCCGCCCCCGCCGCTGGCGGCGACCCTCTCACCGTTATCAACAACCTGTCCACGTTCATCTTCGGCCTGATCCGCGCCGTGGGCCTGATCCTGCTGGGCTGGGGCATCGTCCAGGTGGGCCTCTCCCTCCAGAGCCACGACCCGTCCCAACGTTCCAACGGCTTCCTGACCCTGGCGGGCGGCGTTATCATTACGTTCGCCAAGGAGATTTTGACCCTTATCACTGGCGCGTAAGCACTCATTATCCACTGACACGGGGGCAGGCCCACGGGATGGGCCTGCCCCTAAAAAGGAGGTGCTTTGCGTGTCGGATAATTGGGTAGTCCAGAATTTGGAGAACGCTTTGGAGGTCTGGAATGGCAAGCTGAGCGAGATATGGCAGCTCATTACGCAGTCCCCCCAGGACTTCAAGGGCGGCGCGATCTGGAACGTGGTGGCGGACATCCACGGTGCGTTGCAGGCTATCGGCTACGCCCTGCTGGTGCTGTTCTTTGTGGTGGGCGTGGTGAAAACCTGTTCGAGTTTTTCCGAACTTAAAAGGCCGGAGCTGGCGGTGAAGATGTTCGTCCGCTTTGCGCTGGCAAAAGCCCTAATCACCTATGGTATGGAGCTGATGTTGGCCCTGTTGAGCATCATCCAGGGCATTGTGTCGTCCATTATGAATGCGGCGGGCTTCGGAGCGCCGCAATCCACCGTCCTGCCCGCCGAGATCGTGACGGCCATTGAGGACTGCGGCTTTTTTGAGAGCATACCCCTATGGGCGGTGACATTGATCGGCGGGCTGTTCATTTGGGTGCTGTCCTTCGTGATGATTTTGAGCGTCTACGGGCGCTTTTTCAAAATGTATATGTACGCTGCGCTGGCCCCCATCCCCCTGTCCAGCTTTGCCGGGGAACCCAGCCAGAACGTGGGCAAGAGCTTCTTGAAAAGCTACGCCGCCGTCTGTCTGGAGGGGGCCGTCATTGTGCTGGCCTGCATCATCTTTTCTGTGTTCGCCAGCTCCCCGCCCGCCGTTGACCCGGACGCGGCGGCGGCTTCTATGGTGTGGAGCTATATCGGGGAATTGGTGTTCAATATGCTTATTTTGGTGGGCAGCGTCAAAATGTCCGACCATGTTGTGCGTGAAATGATGGGCCTATAAGGGAGGACAGACAATGAAGCGATTTTATGTTTTCAAAGACGGAACGCAGGTGGGCAGCACCGCTACAAGGGAGCAGGCAATCCGCATGATCCGTCAGCACCAGGAGCTTGAAACCCATCCGCTTTTGAAGGCGGAATTTAGCATCATCGCCGGGGAGGAAGAATTTATCCCCTACCCCTCCCGGCAAAAGTCCCCCAGGAAAAAGAGCGAGATGGAGCGATAGGAGGTCTTATTTTGGAAGTCAAAATTAACCGTGAGATACGCAACTACACGGAGAGTATGTTTTTCGGGCTGTCCCTGCGGCAGCTCGTTTTTTCTGCCCTGGCGGTAGTCGTGGCCGTGGGGCTGTACTTTCTGCTGAAACCCTACGTCGGCACGGAAACCGTGTCCTGGATGTGCATTGTGGGCGCGGCCCCCTTTGCCGCCCTGGGCTTCTTCACCTACCACGGCATGACGGCGGAGCAGTTTATTTGGGCGTGGCTGCGCTCCGAGGTGCTGGAACCCAGGGAACTGCGCTTTGAATCGTCCACGCTGTACTACGACATTTTGAAGCCCAGCATGGAAAAGCGGGAAAAGGAGGAATACAAGCGCCATGATTAAGAGCATCAAGACCATCATGCGGCAGGATCGGGAGCCGTACCGCATCCCCCGCAGGGTGCAGGACGTGATACCCATTCAATGCGTCTGGCCGGACGGCATTTTTAAGGTGGGCATCAAGTTCTCCAAGACCTACCGTTTCACCGACATCAATTACAAGGTGGCCAGCCGGGAGGACAAGGAAACCATGTTCCTGGCCTACTCGGAGCTGCTGAACGGCCTGGACAGCGCCGCCACCACCAAGCTGACCATTTGCAACCGCCGCCAGAGCCAAGCGGACTTTGAGCAGTCTGTCCTTATGGCTATGCGGGGGGACGGCCTGGACAAGTACCGCAAGGAGTATAACCAAATGCTCATTGACAAGGCGACCGGGGCCAACGGTATTGTCCAGGAGAAGTATGTCACCGTGACCGTCTACAAGCGGGATATTGAGGACGCCCGCGCCTACTTCACCCGGATCGGGGCCGATCTGACCGCCCGCTTTGCCGCCCTCGGCTCCAAGTGCGTGGAGCTGGACGCCGCTGACCGGCTGCGTATCCTCCACGACTTCTACCGGGCCGGGGACGAGGGCAGTTTTCATTTTGACATGGCGGATATGGCCCGAAAGGGCCACGACTTCAAGGACTATATCTGCCCGGACGGGATCGAGAAGCACAGCGACTACCTGAAGCTGGGCGACCGCTATTGCCGGGTGCTGTTCCTGAAGGACTACGCCAACTATATCCAGGACGAGATCGTGGCGAATCTGACCGACCTGAACCGCAATATGATGTTGTCCATTGACATTCTCTCCGTGCCCACGGATGAAGCCGTGCGGGAGGTGGAGAACCGTCTGCTGGGGGTGGAAACCAATATTACAAACTGGCAGCGCCGCCAGAATCAGAACAACAACTTCTCCGCAATCGTCCCCTACGACATGGAGTTGCAGCGCAAGGAGAGCAAAGAATTTCTGGCCGACCTCACCACCCGCGACCAGCGGATGATGCAGGCCGTCCTCACCCTGGTTATCACCGCCGACACCAAGCAGCAGCTTGACAGCGACACGGAAAAGATACGCTCCCTGTCCGGGCGGTGCCAGTTGGCCGTTTTGAAATACCAGCAGATCGACGGCCTGAACACCGTCCTGCCCATCGGCACCCGGAAGATCGACGCTTTCCGCACCCTGACCACCGAGAGCCTTGCCGTGTTCATGCCCTTTAAGGTGCAGGAGATCATGGACAGGGGCGGTATCTACTTCGGGGAGAACGCCATTTCCCACAACCTTATCATGTGCAACAAGGCCAATCTGCTCAATCAGTCGTCTTTCCGGCTGGGCGTCCCCGGCTCCGGCAAGTCGTTCAGTGTCAAGGAGGAAATCGCGTTCCTCATTCTCAACACGGACGATGATATTCTCATAGCAGACCCGGAGGGCGAGTACGCGCCCCTCATTGAAGCGATGGGCAATATCGGCTCCGTGATCCGGGTAGCCGCTGGCGGGAAAGACCGTTTGAACGCCATGTATATGGTGGACGGCTACGGCGAGAACAATCCCATCGTGGTGAAGTCGCAGTTTATCATGTCCCTGGTGGAGCGCATCGACCCCAAGGGCGTGGAAGCCAAACACAAATCCATCATTGACCGCTGTACGGGAGATTTGTACGAGGAAGCGGAACGGAGCGGCACCGTGCCTACCCTCGCTGCCCTCCGGGAAAAGCTGATGGAACAGCCGGAGGATGAAGCGAAAGGGCTGGCCCTGGCCCTGGAGCTGTTCACCACCGGCTCCCTTGACATTTTCGGCCATGAAAGCACCGTTGACCTGGACAAGCGGGTGGTGGTGTTCGACATCCACGGCCTGGGCGAACAGTTGAAGCCCATCGGCCACCTTGTCATTACCGACACCATGCTCAACCGCGTCACCCTGAACTGGAAGAAGGGCAAGCGCACCCACGTCTTTATTGACGAGTTCCATGTGATGTTTGAGAACGAGTTTTCCGCCGCCTTTTTCAACTCCGCGTGGCGGCAGTTCCGCAAGCGCAACGCCTACCCTACCGCCATCACGCAGAACGTGGAGTATCTTTTGGACTCCGTTCAGGCAAGCACTATGCTGTCCAACTCCGAGTTCATTGTCATGCTGAATCAGGCGGCAAGCGACCGGGAAAAGCTGGCCCGCCTGCTGAATATCTCCGAGGAACAGATGGGCCACATCACCAACGCCCCCGCCGGGTGCGGGCTTATCAAGTACGGCTCCGCCCTGGTGCCCTTTGTCAACCGTTTCCCCTCCAATACGGAGTTGTACCGCTTGATGACCACCCGGCCCGGTGAGGGCCGCTTTTCCGGGGGACAGACATGAAGATCGGCCTGATAGATGTGGACGGACACAACTGGCCCAACCTTTGCCTGATGAAGCTGTCCGCCTACCACAAAGCGCATGGGGATGATGTTGAGTGGTGGACGCCAGAGGGCCGCTATGATCGGGTGTATAAGAGCCGGGTGTTCACGGACACCTATTCCAAGGACACGATCACGGTTGAAAATGCCGGTGAAGTCATAAAGGGCGGCACCGGCTATGGCCCCGGCCCTAACCTGCCGGACGAGGTAGAACACACCCGCCCGGACTACGCCTTATATCCGCAGTTTTCCGGCACAGCCTACGGCTTTTTGACCCGTGGCTGTCCCCGAAACTGCGGATTTTGCATTGTGTCCAAGAAAGAGGGGCGGCGCAGTACCCACGTCGCTGACCTGTCCGAGTTTTGGGATGGGCAGAAGGAAGTCAAATTGCTTGACCCGAATCTGCTGGCCTGTCCCGACCACGAAAAGCTGATTTTACAGCTTGCGGAAAGCGGGGCGTGGGTGGACTTCACCCAAGGTCTGGATGTGCGCCTGACTACCCCGGACAATGTTTCCCTGCTGAACCGGGTAAAGACCAAGATGCTCCATTTCGCGTGGGACGACCCCAATACGGACTTGACGGACTGTTTCAGGCGGTTTGCGGAGCTGACCTCCATCCGGGACTTTCGACGGCGGTGGGTGTATGTCCTGACCAACTATGGCAGCACCCATGAACAAGACCTTTACCGGGTGGAAACCCTGCGGGATATGGGCTATGACCCCTTTGTGATGATCTACGAGCGCCCCACCGCCCCGCCTATCACCCGCCAGCTTGCCCGGTGGGTGAACAACAAGCGGATATTTCGCGTTGTCCCGAATTTTGCCGACTATATCCCCAATCCCAACAAAAAGAGCGCCAGACCGTGAACAGGATAAGACCCGGAGGGGGATGGGCTTGAAGCCTGTCCCTCTCCTTTTGATTGGAGGGATGAAAATGCCATTGAAAATCAAGCCCTGCCACCTGCGGGCCGCGAGGGACTATGTGGGCCGGTATCACCGGCACAGCATCCCGCCCGTAGGCGGCAAGTTCGCCGTGGCCTGCTATGACGAGGACGATCTGTGCGGCGTCGCCATTTGTGGCCGTCCCGTCGCCCGGTATCTGGACGATGGGCTGACCCTTGAAATCCTGCGCTGCTGTACGGACGGGACGGACAACGCCTGTTCCAAGCTCTATGGGGCCTGTTGCCGCATCGGGTTTGATATGGGCTATGAGCGCATCGTCACCTATACGCTGGCATCGGAGAGCGGAGCGGCCCTGCGGGCCGCTGGCTTTGCCTTTGATGGCGTGGCCGGGGGCCGGGAGTGGACGGGCCAGCGCCGCAGGGACTACTATGTGGCCCCCGCCGAGCTGAAACACCGCTGGATGAAAAGACGGGCGGGTGAGCGGCCATGAGCAAGATCAAGACCCGTGAAAAGGTCAAGGACATTAAAGTGCTGGACAAGTCCGCTGTTGTGGGCCAGCGCATGAAGAACGCCTTTATCCGCTCCAAGCGAAATGCGGCGGCGCTGATGGACGACCGGCAGACCACCCCCAGCGAGTACGCCGAGGATAAGGTGGAGTTTGCCGCCGATGATCTGGCCCATGATACGGCGAATGTGGCCGTATCCGGGACAAAAACGGCGGTACGCCAGGGGCGAAAGCTGTTCCAGAGCCAGCGGGAGAAGCGGGCAGCGGAGAAGCGCCGGGAGAACACCGCCCCTACGGAACAGGCCCCCGCCCCCGAATTGTCCCAGGGTGCGGCCCCGGAGGGCCAGCCCCCGCAGCAGCACAGCGGGACACCCCCGGAGGGACGGCTCCCACGTCAGCGCACCGACCGGCCCAGGGATGGACAGCGTCCCCGGCAGGGCACCGGCCCCACCCAGGACAGACGGCTCCCGCGCCAGCGAACCGGGACGGCCCCGGAGCGCCAGCCCTTCCCACGGTATGAGCGCACAGCGGAGTGGCCCCCGGCCCATGCTGACGTTGAGCGCCCCGCCGATACTGTAAATTCCTTTATAGAACGTGGGCGGACTTTTGCCAAGAAGCAGGCCGCAAAGTGGGCCGAGCGTAAACGTCAGGTGAAAAACCGGGCTGTCCAGTCCGACCGGCCACCGCAGGTAAAGCCCCAGGACGCAGTTAAAGCGCCCCGGCAGGGGGAAACGGCGGTCAACACCGTGGAAACGCCCGTAAAAGCGGCAAAACGGCCCGCCCAGGCTATGGGGCAGACCGCAAAGGCCACCGGCAGGGGCGCAAAGGGCACCGTCAAGAGCGCCCAGCGGACGGTCAAGACGGCGCAGCGCACCGCAAAGGGCACCGTGAAAACCGCCCAACACACGTCTAAAACCGCCATCAAAACCGCTGACCATACGGCAAAGACGGCACAGAAAACGGCCCAGGCCACCGCAAAGGCGGCAAAAATGACCGCTCACGCCGCCCGTGCCACGGCCAAGACCGCTGCCACCACCGCGAAAGCCACCGCAAAGGGTGTTTCCGTCACGGTAAAGGCCATGATCGCGTCCATCAAGGCGCTTGTGGCCGCTATCGCCGCTGGGGGATGGGTTGCCATCCTTGCCGTTGTGATTATCTGCCTGATAGGTTTGATAGTCGGCTCCTGTTTTGGTATCTTCTTCTCCGGGGAGGACAGCGGCACAGGACAGACCATGCCCGCCGTTGTCCGGGAGATCAATCAAGAATATGAGGGAAAGCTGGAAGAAATCAAAAACGGCACCGCCCATGATACGCTTGAAATGTCCGGCTCCCGTGCCGTCTGGCCGGAGGTGCTGGCGATATACGCCGTTAAGACCACCACTGACCCGGACAACCCCCAGGAAGTCGCCACGATGGACGATAGCAAAAAAGAGCTGTTGAAAGAGATATTTTGGGCCATGAACGAGATAAGCCACCGAACAGAAACCGCTACAACTACCCAAACCGTTGAAACGGACGATGGAGCGGGCAATATCATTGAGGAAGAAGTCGAGGTAACGACAACGACCCTCTATATCACTGTGACCCACAAGACCGCCGATGAAATGGCGGACGCCTACAACTTCACCGCCGACCAGCGGGCGCAGCTTGCGGAATTACTGGCTGAAGAAAACCGCAGTATGTGGAGCAGCGCCCTATATGGTATCGGCGTAGGCGACGGGGAGATCGTGGTGGTAGCCCTCTCCCAGCTCGGCAACGTGGGAGGCCAGCCCTATTGGTCGTGGTACGGCTTCAATTCCCGTGTGGAGTGGTGCGCCTGCTTTGTCAGTTGGTGCGCTAACGAGTGCGGGTATCTGGACGCCGGTGTGATTCCCAAAACGGCGGGGTGTATTTCCGGCTCTGATTGGTTCAAAGACCGGGGACTCTGGCAGGACAACAGCTATGAGCCACGCCCCGGCGACATCATCTACTTTGATTGGGACAACAAGGGCAGCTCCGGCCCCCAGGACGGCCTTGCCGATCATGTGGGCATCGTGGAGAAGGTGGAGAACGGCCTTGTCTACACCGTGGAGGGCAACTCCGGCGATAGCTGCCGGGAGAA
>CAMNQF010000069.1 GCA_946548895.1 uncultured bacterium
GCGCCCGCACGACTTTGTGACCCGCGAGGAGGCCGCTGTCATGGCTGTGAGGAGCAAAGCCTGACAGTGTTGGGCTATAAATACAAGAAAGAGAAGCCCCGGCGCGGAAAACCGCGCCGGGGCTTTTGTAGTTAAGATGTGTTACTAACGGATAAAGTATGTTCATAATGATGAATTGGAAAAAGTGAGTTGTTTTCTGAAAAATGTATAGATATAATAAGAAGTATTGGGATAAAATATTTTGTAAGAACCCGCAAAACCTTGTGAAACAGCGCATTACCCCGCATTTCCTGATAGCAGACCACCCCAATTACTACGAATTTACTACCAAGGGATGAGCTTTGATACGACGAAACACCGGGAAATGCGGACATACGGTTTTGCGCCGCCCTTTGAACTACCCTCTAAAATCACATATCGCCCGACTGGATAGGCCGTCTTTTCACTATTGAAAAGGCGGCTTTTTCCATGCCCATACATAGCCGTCTGTTTCGCCGCAGGCGGCTAAATCTACGAAAGGAGGAAACCCCAAATGGCGAAACCAAAAGTGTTGAGTGTAGCAAATCAAAAGGGCGGAGTTGGCAAAAGCACGACGGTCTATAACCTGGGGGCAGGTCTTGCGCTGGAGGGAAAGAAAGTCCTGATGCTGGACGTAGACCCCCAAGGTGATTTGACCAAGATGCTGGGCCAGCGCAAGCCCCACGACCTTCCCCTGACCCTTGCCAACGCCATGAACGACGTTGTGGCCGGGACGATGCCCCGCGACCACCCGGAGATCATGCACCACCATGAGGGCTTTGACTTCGTGCCTGGGAACCGCAGCCTGTCCGCCGTGGAGGTTGGGCTGGTGAACGTGATGAGCCGGGAAACGGTGCTGCGTCAGTATGTGGACAGCGTAAAGCGGGACTATGACTATGTTCTGCTGGACTGCCGTCCCTCGCTGGGGATGCTGGTTATCAACGCCCTGTCTGCGTCGGACTATGTTCTTGTCCCCGTCCAGGCGGACTATCTGGCGGCGGAGGACATGACGGAGCTGGTGGGGACGGTGCGGAGCATCCAGCGTCAGATCAACCCCCGGCTGAAAATCGGCGGCGTGTTTCTAACGATGGCAAATGAAACCACGTTCCGCAAGGACATTGTGAACAGCGTCAAGGCGAACTTCGGACGGCACCTGCCCGTGATGGACACGGTGATCCCGGCGACGGTGCGGCTGGCGGAGGTCAGCACAGCGGACAAGAGCATATTCCAGTACGAACCCAGGGGACGGGCGGCGGACGCCTACCGCAAACTGACAAAGGAGGTGCTGGACATTGGCAGCAAAGAGCGCAGCCGGACTTCTGACCTCAGTAGATAGTATGTTCACCACCCAGGAGGAACGGGACAACGCCCAGCGCAGCTATGTGATCGACCTGCCCGCCGCTCAAATCAACGATTTTCCCGACCACCCGTTTAAGGTGCGGATGGATGAGAGCATGATGGAACTGGCAGACAGCGTGAAACAGCACGGTATTCTTGTGCCCTCCCTGGTACGCCCCATGCCGGACGGCAGTTATCAAATGGTATCCGGCCACCGGCGCAAGCGGGCGGCGGAGCTGGCGGAACTGCCCACGGTGCCCTGCATTGTCCGGGAGCTGACCGACGATGAAGCCATCATTATCATGGTGGACAGCAACCTCCAGCGGGAACAGGTCTTGCCGTCAGAAAAGGCGTTTGCCTATAAAATGAAACTGGACGCTATGCGGCGGCAGGCTGGCAGACCAAGTAAAGAAAATTCATCCCCACTGGGGATGAATTTTCGAGGAAAGCAAACTCTTGACATTATCGCAGAGGAATCAGGCGATAGTCGAAACCAAATTCACCGCTATATTCGCCTGACAAACCTTGCCCCGGAACTGCTGGACATGGTGGACAATTCTGTGCTGAAAGAAAAGGGCCAGTTACAAATGGCCCTGCGCCCCGCCGTGGAGCTGTCCTATCTGTCAAAGGACGAGCAGAACGCTTTGTTGGAGGTCATGGAGGGCGAGGATTGCACTCCCTCCCACGCCCAGGCCATCAAAATGCGGGAGTTTTCCGAGAAAGGCAAGCTGAACCCCGACGTGATCCTCTCCATCATGCAGGAGGAAAAGCCCAATCAGGTGGAGCAATTCAAGATACCCCGGAACCGCATTGACAAGTTTTTCCCTGCGGGGACGCCCGCACAGAAGATCGAGGACACCATTGTGAAGGCTTTGGAGATGTACCGCAGGCGGGAAAGGGCGAGGGAGCGATGAACTTTACACCTGGGGGGCAGTATGCCCTTTTGCGGCCCTGGCATTTTCCACGCCCTCCCCCTCTCACACTCTCCCCCTCCAAACCTGCTGTACCTGCTGAAAAGAAAGACCTGCCCATCCTTTTTCAGCCGGTAAAAACCTTTGGAAAGAAACGCGCCAGCGCACGAACCATCAAACACAGGACAGCGTTTGACCCCGTGGACACCACGGGCTTTTTTTACGCCCAAAATCAACAACATGGAGGTAATTTTTTATGAAGCAGAAAACCATCACCCATGCGGCGCGGCTGCTGTGCGTCCTGGCCCTTGCCATGACCATGACCACCGCCGCCTTTGCCGCCGACCCGCCTGAACCCGCCCAGCCGTCCCCCTGCTACCCCACCGCCGTCACCCGGAGCGAGGACGGCGGCGAGATCAGGAAGATGTACGACCTGGGGCCGGAGGACGACCCCGCTGGCATTCCCCGTTCCGACTTTGAGCAGGAGGGCTATCACTACACCCTCACCGACCTGCTGAAACAGGAACTCCCCGCCAACGAGAGCCGTCAGCACACGGAAACCGTGTCCGTGCCCAGCCAGAGCAAGGATATGGGCGCTGTGCTGGCCCTCCTGCCGCAGACAAAGGAGTTCATCACCGAGGACGGCCTTGCCGGGACGCTGGCCCTGAAGCTGGACACCGTGAAGGTGGAGGTGGCCGGGTATGGCAGCTCCACCAAGAGCGTCACCGCCACCCGCACCTACCCCGGCCTTGCTAACCAGGACACGCAGTATATCCCCAAGTCCATCAGCGACAACGGCCACTCCCTGACCCTCCAGACCGTCAACTGGCAGACCGAGGGCGACGGCCACTTTACCGCCGTAGCTTCCTACTCCGGCTCCGCCACCAGCTCCTATGTGAAAGGCTACACCGTCACCGCCGACTACGCTGGCACCGTCAGCCGTATCAATCTGAATAAAATCCGCTATGTGGCGATCTTCGAGGGCACCGCCCTGGAACCCGACCCCACGGAGGAACCCGGCGACACTACTGACCCCAGCCTGACCGACCCCGCCGACCCCACCGTTCCCACCGAGCCGACTGACCCCACTGACGCCCCCACCGGCGAGAAGAACAACGTCCTGCCCGTGGTGGCGGTTGTCGTGGTGGTGCTGCTGGGCGGCGGAGCGTTCTACTTCATCAAACGCAGGAGGTAATGTGCCATGAAGAAACTGACCACCCTTTTTTCCGTTCTGTGTCTGACCCTGGCCCTGACTGTCCCTGCCAGCGCCCTTGAATACGACATCGATGGCCCCGGCGACCCGGAGTACGGCAAGTCCACCTCCATCGAGCCGGTTGTCACGGCTGACCGGGGCGAGCTGCCCAATGTGGACGTGAGCAAGAACGCGGCCCTGATCCCGCCCACGTTCGGAAGCCCCACCGCCTACACCCTGAACACCGGCAACCCCCTGACCCCCAATCTGGCCCCCGGCTATATGCTGGGCGAGGGGGCCGTCATCAACGGCAATACCGGCGTCACCGTCGCCCCGCCCGACTTCAACACCATTCCCAGCGGTATCGTGTCCGGCAACGGCACCACCACCGGGGGCACAGTGACCCCCGCCCCCTCCACCGGCTATACGGAGGTCACTTCCGACCTCTATTACAGCGGCGGCTATCTGGCTGTCCTGAAAATCCCCAGCCTGAACGTGAACGTGAAGGTCTATCAAGGCACCGATGATAAGACCCTCGCAAAAGGCGCGGGCCACTTTGAGGACACCAGCATTTGGGACGGCAACTGCGCCATCGCCGGTCACAACCGTGGGGCCAACTGCTATTTTGGGGAAATCCACAATCTGAACGTGGGCGACACCATCACCCTGACCACCCGGCTGGGCACCCGCACCTACGCCGTCACCAGCGTGAACAAGATCAGCGACACAGACAACTCCCTGCTGGCCCCCACCGCCGAGAACTGCGTCACCCTGTTTACCTGCGTCCGCAACCAGAGCGCCTACCGCTGGGCTGTCCGGGCCGTGGAGGTCTGATACCCGCTGAAAAGGTATTCGCACGTTGGACTGTTTGCCCCCCTTGTGGTACTGTTGGGACAGCAAATCCCCCAACATACACAACAGGAGGTCGTTCATAATGAAAAACAGTCTGAACCGCTTGTTTGCCGGGATCGCCTGCACCGTCCTTATCGCCGGTTTGAGCGTTCCGGCCCACGCCGCAGAAGCCCAGCCGGAACCCTATGTCATCAGCGCCGCCCAATGGAGCCGGGAGGACTTCTCCCAGGAGGCCAACCCGGATGTGTTCACCGCCACCTATGACCGGGCGCTCTACAACGCCATCCGTCAGACGCTGGTGGACGGCACCAGCGACACCGCCCCCGCCTACACGATGGTGGGCGACAGCGAATACAGCGCCGTGAAGAATCTGCTGGGCCGGATGGAGGGCGTTGTACGGTATGAGCATCATGTCCCGGAGAACTTCACCAACTACTGGCAATACCTGGACTACTTCGCCGTGTCTGCCGCCATGCCGGAAAACTACCAAGCGCCCCTCGACTTCATCCAGCCCATCATCGAGGAAACGGCGGAGCTGGACACGGACAGCGAAAAGGTGGAGTACCTGAACGACTACCTGTGTACCCTGCTGACCTACAAGAAAGGCAAGACGGCAGGCGTGACCCGCACCTTTGCCCAGCACAGCGGGGAGCTTCAAGCGGCCTGCGGCTCCTATGCCAGAGCGTTCAAGTTCCTGTGCGGTGCGGCTGACATCCCCTGTTTTACCGTCAGCACCGACAACCACACCTGGAACATGGTCTATGTGGACGGCCAGTGGCTCCATGTGGACGTGTCCCTGAACGACCTGACGAGCAGCCATTCCATGCTGCTTCGGGAAACCTACCCCAACCATCCAGACCGAGCGCCGGAGCAGACGGCTTTCCTGAAAGAGCTGTTTGTCCCCGGAAGCACAAAGTAAGACAACTGAACAAGCGCATCGGATAGGCAGACTGTGAAAGCAGCCTGCCTTTTCCTATGCCCGGAAAGAAAGGAGAACCCATGAAACACAAACATTTCAACCGCCTGCTGTCCATGCTGCTGGTGGTGGCTACGCTGTTCGGCATCCTCGCCGTCCCCGCCAGCGCCGCGTCCCTGGAAAGCAGCGGCACCGTCACCATCCAACAGGCCGGGTATGGCAAGTACCTGGGCACCACCAAGGGAAGTTCCATCGGCGGCGGCTATTGGAAGTACACCAGCAACGACGGTCTGACTGGCACCGCCTACTGCGTCAACCATGGGTTACGAGGGGTATCCCCCTCCAAGGCCCTGACCGTCCAGCCTTACAACCGCAACCCGCAGACGATGGGCGTGTTCGCAAGCGGCTACCCCAACCGAACGCTGGAACAGTTTAAGGAGCTGCACCAGGACGATGTGCGGGGCGTGAACGCGCTGACCGAGGATGAGTACAAGTACGCCACGCAGTTGGCGATTTGGGCCTCCTGCGGCCAGCTTGCCATCCCCGGCACTTCCTTTACGGCGGGCCGTGACACCCTCGCCGCGCCCACCGCAGACGCACAGAAAATCCGTATCTTCGACAGCGTGAAGGCCATCCTGAGTTTGTCCCAGCATTGGACGAAAAGCCTCCACACCGGCCTGTCCCTCCGGGCCGAGGAAGATAAAGACATCCGGGGGATAGAAGTCCTCAACGAGTACGGTCTGGAGGGCGCTGCCGAGGACAACGAGGACGGCATCAAGAAAGAAACCATTAACGGGAAAGAGTATTATACCCGTGTCGTGTATCTGGCCTCCGCCACCTCCACCTGGATCGACGGGCGCAAGACCAAGGTGTACTCCACCGACGCCCCCCAGGGCACCATCTTTGTGGCAGAGAACAATTCGCCGTTAGAGACTACGCAGGAGAATGGGGCCACCTGTTATTTGGTGGATACCAGCAGACAGCGCAACACCAATCTCAACTCCAACGGCTCGGAATACTACGGCACATTCAAGGTCTGCCTCCCCGTGGACAATGTGCCCGATGAGGGCAGCTTTACCATCAAGGCCACGGGCGGCGTGGCGCAGTATAACCTTTTCCTGGCTTACAACCCCGCCGCGTCGGAGCAGTCCTATATCATCTCCGACCCCGGCTACACCACCCTGGACGCCCAAATCCCCTTTAAGTGGAGCGGCACGGAGGAAACCGAAACCGCCAGCCTGCAAGTTATCAAGGCCGGTGCGGGGGGCGCTCCCCTGGAGGGGGCCGAGTTCACCCTGACCGGCGATGGCGGCACCACCGTCACCGGCACCACAGACCGTAACGGGCAGATCGTGTGGCGCGACCTGCCCGCCGATGAAAAATACACGCTGACAGAAACCAGCGCCCCGGAGGGGTATCAGATCGTGGCCCCCATGAACGTCACCCTGACCCCTGGCCGCACGGAGTATCTGACCGTCACCGATGATGTGGAGCATGGCTTTACCGTCAAGAAGGTGGACGCGCAGAACAAAGGCAGCTTGCAGGGAGCGGTGTTCCGCTTTGAACAAATCGACGGCTCCTATTTGACAACCGGCATCACCGGCTTTGACGGCACCATCTCCTTTGAGGGCGACGAGCTGCCCTACGGCTCCTATCGCATTACGGAGCAGACGCCCCCGGACGGCTATGTGAAATCCTCTCGCGTGGAAACGGTGGAATGGGACGGCACCAAGGACGTGACCATCGTTTGGGAAAACGTGCGGGACATCAGCCTGACCATCATCAAGGTGGACGAGCAGACCGGCGTTTCTCTGCCCAACGCCACCTTTGATGTGTTCGCGGACGGCAAGCTCATTACCTCCGTCACCACCAATGACAACGGCGAGGCCCGTGTGACGGGCATCAAGAAAGAAGCCTATATTGAGATCGTGGAAACCGCCGCACCTGCCGGGTATGTGCTGGACAAGACGCCCCACGGCATCCACATCGACCCGTATGACCCGGCCACCGAGGACGACCCCGTGCTGACCGTCACCAACCGGGCGCGGCCCGCCCTCCGCATTTTGAAGTACGACCTGACCAGCAATTCCCCCATGCCTGACGTAACCTTTGAGGTCTGGCATGACGGCGACCTGTTCGGGGAGTACACCACCAACGCCAGCGGCGAGATTTTCCTCTATGATCTCGACCCCGGCACCTACCTTGTGAAAGAGGTAGCCACGGATGACGCCCATGTGGTGAACAGCACCCCCCAGCAGATCGAATTGAAGGCCGGTGACACGCAGACGCGGGAGCTGGTCTTTTTCAATTCCCTGAAACCGGGCATCCACTTGATTAAGGTGGACAGCATCACCATGAAATCCCTGCCCAACGTCCGCTTTGAGTTCAAGCTGGTGGGCGGCTCCTACCGGCAGGAGTTTACCACCGATATTAACGGCGAGATCGACCTGTCCAAGCTGACCCCCGGCGCATACGAAGTGCGGGAGCTGGAGGCCCCGGAGGGGTATTTGATTGACGATGCTGTGCGCGTCGTTCAAATCAATCCCGATGAAAACGCAAATTTCGTTTTCACCAACACGCCCAAGCCCGCCCTGCGGCTTATCAAGACCAGCTCGGACGGCACCCGGCTGGGCGGCGTCCATTTCCGCATCGCCCGCATTGAGGACGGCACCCATTACCTTGACCGTATCACCGATGATAACGGTGAAATCAACATCGCCAAGCTGGAACCCGGCGTGTACTCCATTAAGGAAACGGCCACCGTTGCCGACCACATCCTCGACTTGCAGGAATACCATGTGGAGCTGTTTCCGGGCCAGACCAGCACCATCACCATCGAGAATCAGAAGCGGCCCAACCTGATCGTCTACAAAAAGGACGCCGACACCGGCGACCCCATCCCCGATACGGTTTTCACCGTCCGGGCGGCGGACGGCCACAGCGTGGACGAGATCAAGACGGATGCCAACGGCAGGGCCACCCTGACCAACCTCCTGCCCGGAGTGTACGAGGTGAGTGAGAAGTCTGTCCCGGCCCCCTGGCTCATGGACGCCCCCGGCCAGCTTGTGACCCTCTATCCCAACCGCGACCACACCATCTATTTTGAGAACCACAAAAAGCCCACCTTGACGGTAAACAAGGTGGACAGCATCACCAGCAGTCCCATCAAGGGGGCCAAGTTTGAGGTTTGGTACGGCTCCAACAACACGACCACCGGCGAGCTGAACAGCCTGGGGACGTTCTTCTCCGACGAGAACGGCCAGTTTTTCGTTGACCTGCTGCGGGACGGCTGGTACAAGGTGACAGAGCTGGAACCCGCCGCAGGGTACACCATCAAGGAACCGGCCACCCAGGAATTTTATATCAAGGGCGGTGAGAGCAAGGTTATCACCTTTGAGAACGTGCCCAAGAACGCAGTGATCGTTGAGAAGTACGACAGCGTGACCGGCGCGGCCCTGCCCGGTTGCACATTCCAGTTGCGCTACCTGGGCGGCACCAGCGGCACAGGCGGCACCGTCATCGGCACCAAAGTCACCGGGAAGAATGGCACCGCCATGTGGACGGGCCTCAACCCCGGTGCTTATGTGCTGGAGGAAGTGGACGCAGCGGACGGGTACAACATCATCCAGTCCTCCGAGACAATCATGCTGGCCGACAGCGGGGAACAGAGCGTTGTTACTGTCCGCTTCACCAATGCCCCGGACGGCCAGCTCCTTATCAGAAAGGTATGCTCCGTTAATCCCTCCGTCACCTTGCAGAACGCCGAATTTAAGGTGTTGTATGCGGACGGCACCGTTGTGGGCGACAGTAATGGTGTGTATCGCACCGATGAAAACGGAGAAATCCTTATCACCGGCCTGACCCCTGGCAAGAGCGTGGTGGTGACGGAAACCCGCGCCCCCGCTGGATTTATCCTCGACACCCAATCTCAAACGGTGCAGATCAAGGAGGGCCGCACCGTGTCCCTCACGTTCAAAAACCAGCCGAAAGGGGCCATTATCATCCAGAAGCGGGACAGCGCCACCGGCCTGCCTTTGAGCGGCGCAGAGTTCCGCGTGACCACCGCCGCAGGGTGTGAAGTGGGGCTGGACGGTGTGATTGGCTCGTCCACATTGACGCAGAACGGTATTTTTACCACGGACGCACAGGGGGAAATCAAGATCACCAACCTCGCCCCCGGCGCTTATGTACTGAATGAGATCAAGGCCCCGACGGGCTATGTGATGGACAGCGCCAGCACCAATGTAGTCATTGGGCAGGGCGGCGACACGCAGACCGTCATTGTGAAAAACTCCAAGGCCGGGACGCTGGTCATCGACAAACGGGACTCCCTCACCGGGAAGCCCTTAAAGGGCGTCACTTTCAAAGTGACTACCTCCACGGGGGAGTTTGTACCGGCTGAAAACGGACAGATCAGCAGCAACGGCCTGTATTTTACTGACAAGGACGGCAAAATCACCATCAATGGCGTGGTGGGGACGCTGGTGGTGACGGAAACGGCCACCATCCCCGGCTACACCATCGACGAGGCCACCCGGACGCAGACGGTGGTGGTGAACCCCAACGATACGCAGACCGTCCATTTCACCAACACCCCCAGCACGACCCTTGTGATCGAGAAGTATATCGAGGGCACCACTACACCGCTGAAAGGCGTCACTTTCCTTGTCACCGACAGCAGCGGGGCCGTTGTTGGCAATTCCAATGGCGAGTTTATCACCGATGAGAATGGCCGCATCGTGCTGAACGACCTGACTCCCGGCACCACCGTCACCGCACGGGAGGTCAAGGCGTTGGAGGGCTACGTCCTGGACGGCCAGCCCAAGTCCATCCTTATCAAGTCCGGCGAAGTCCAGACCCTCCGTTTTTACAACGCCAAGCAGGGCACCATCGTGGTGAAGAAGCTGGACAAGCAGACCGGGAAGCCGCTGGCCGGGGTGGAGTTCCAGATCACCTACTCGGACGGCAGCTACCTGGACGACGACTACGGCCACCTGTCCAGCAAGGGCCTTTACAAGACGGACGCCAACGGCGAAATCCGCATTTCCGGCGTTGTGGGCACCCTGGTCATCACGGAAACCAAGCCCCTGCCCGGATATGTGATGGACGAGGGCACCAAGACGCAGACGGTCAAGGTGAACCCCACCGACACGCAGACCATCACCGTGTATAACACGAAGGTGGGCGGTTTGACCATCATCAAAAAGGACGAGGAAACCGGGGAGCGTATCAGCGGCGTCCAGTTTGAAATCCGCAAGCTCAACGGGGAGATCATGGGCACCTACACCACCGACCGCTCCGGCGTCATTTCCCTGCCCGAAGCGGAAAAGGGCTGGTATCAGGTGACGGAGCTGAAAGCGGCCAAGGGCTATCAGTTGGACAGTCAGCCCTATCAGATCGAGGTAAAGGACGGCGGCACCGCCACCCTGGAGATCACCAACCGGCAGACCGGCAGCGCCATCATCCACAAGATCGACAGCGTGACCGGCAAGGGGATTTACGGCGTGAAGTTCCTGCTTTCTGACGCCAAGGGCAACCCCGTGGGCGTCTATGAGAGCGACAACGAGGGCTATGTCTATGTGGACGGCGGGCTTGCAGACGGCAAGTACACCGTCCGGGAGATCGAGTGCGCGGACGGCTATATCCTGGACACCCAGCCCAAGACCATCTATGTGGAGTACGGCGGCTGTACCACCATCACCTGGAAAAACACCGCCGTCACCGGGCAAATCCAAGTGACCAAGACCAGCGCCGACTACAACAGCATGAACGGCTGGCCTGCTGGCACCCCCATTCCCGGCACCGTGTTTGAGATTTACCACTACCGCACCGGGAATCTTGTTGACACCATCCGCACCGATAAGAACGGCGTGGCCGTGTCCAAGCCCCTACCCCTGGACCGGTACAAGGTGGTGGAATCCAAGGCGGCGGACTTCTACGCCCTGGACAAGACCCCCATCGACGTGGAGATCGAACACGCTGGGCAGATCGTCAAAGCGGCTATGACCAACAAGAGCCTTTACACCAACGTGTCCATTGAGAAAACCGGCTATGCCGAGGTCATGCCCGGTCAGAACATCCGCTACACGTTCTCCAACATCGGCAACAACTCCACCACGGCGCTCACCTCTTTCTATTGGAGGGACACCCTGCCCGTGGAGGCGGTACGGCTGGCGAAGATCACCACCGGCACCTACAACGCCGCTGGCAGCTACAAGATCGTCTACAAGACCAATCTCTCCGGGGCCGACTACCGTGTGCTGGCGGACAGCCTGAACACCCAGCAGAACTATGTGCTGGAGGCGTCCCCCGTGGCCCTGCGGCTGGCGTCCAACGAGTACGTCACAGAAGTGATGTTCGTGTTCGGCGTCGTGCCCGCCAACTTCCGGCAGGTGGAAGCGCCCAAAATTGACTGCACCGTTGTGTCCTGGGCCAAGGGCGGCAGTCAGTTCGTGAACCAGGCGGACGTGGGCGGCATCTACAACGGACAGTGGATCATGGCGACCACCCGCTGGGTGACGAAGGTCTACGCTCCCCCCAAGCGCCTGCCCACCACAGGCTATTAAGCACCATCCCCGTGGCCCGCACAGCGGGCCACTTACATACCCATTCGCACATTTGAAACCGCTTGTTTTTTCTTGTACTATGGTGGTGAAAGGAGCTGTTTCAAATGTTCAAATGGATATTCAAACGGGAGAAAAAAGTCTATCTCCAACTGACTGACGAAGAATACCGGCTTGCGCGGAAGTATCTGCTGGACTGGCGAAACAAGCTGACCGCCCAGGGCCGGGACGCCTCCCCGGTAAATGAGCTTCTGACGAAGCTGATAGCCTGCTGAAAATAAAATGGTTTTTTCTATATTACTTACATACACCGCCCTTTGCCTACGGAACGCAGGGCGGTGTAAATTTTGAATAAGGAGGGAATCAAATGAGCGTAGATCAGGAGAAACGCATGGCCGGTGATTATGTTATCATCCATGCGCTTCACATTGGCGACCGGGAGATCGTGCTGGGGGAAAATCCGGCAGTTGTTGGCGATGAGCGTTATATGTGTGCGTTCTGCCAGAACAACGGCCTGATGGCCAATTACACGGAGGTCATGGTCAGCGACGACTACCCGGAGCTTGCAAAGCTGTTTGGGGAGCGCGTGGCGGAGCAGGCGGAGAAAACCCGCATCGACCTGAACGGCCCGAAAATCCAGGGTATCCCCAACGCCCCCATCACCGCCGAGGGCTGTGAGGTTATCGGCCACCAGCACGACCTCCGGGGAAAATCGTCGTTATCAAGCCGGAGGTGCTGCGCCCGGAATACCGCCGTGCTACCTGCCAACTCCACCTTTGCAACGGCGGTTTTGGCGCTTCTCCCAACAGCCGAGGCTCCGCCTGTTCCTGCACGGAACTGTACTCCGGCAAAACCTCCCGTTTTGAGCGGAGTGATATTCTCGGCGTTATCGCGCCGGAGAATCTGCCCAAGTGGGCGAAGCACTACCTGGAGTGTATTCGGCAGGAGCGACAGGCTGAAAAGAAATCCAAGGACAGGGAGGGACGCTGATATGGATGACAGAATAAACCAGGGCTATGTCATTACCGACTCCATCCAGGTCGGGGAAATGGAGTTTGTATTTGGCAAGATGGACAGCGATCCCCCTATGTATGTAACCTGGGCCTGCAAGGGTGGGGACAACTATTTTTGGGGCCACTACTTCTCCGACCTGCTGGAAGCGAAAAAGGACTTGCTGGGCCGTGCCAATGATGAAGTAAGGTATCAGATGGAGCGGAGGGCGAGGGCTTCTGAAAGGCAGCCCAAGGAGCCGGATAAGGAGTGTGAGCGGTAATGGATATGACTTTGCGGCCCGCGACCCCAGCGGAGCGGCTTTTTGCCTATGAACAACGCGCTCAGATCAGCGAACGGTGCGGAAATCCGGGTTATTTATGGGGGGAGTTGGACAACAGCGGCTCTATCTTCCTCAAGAGCTGGCAAACCTTTGTGCGCTCCCAAAACACGCCGGAGTTTAAGGCTGAGTTCAACACGGTGCTTGATATGCTCCGCTTTGACGAGCGGTACGGCCATGTACTGAAAAACCGTGCCACGATGACCGTCTACTGCCTTGACCACGCAGAGGGGAGTTTCCGCAACGACTTTGAATATGCGTTCCGGGCCGACACCCAGGGCTATTCCTACCTGATCCGCTGTATCCCGACCGGGGATGATAATCACGTTTATATTTACCCTTATCGCCGGGATTTGCTTGACCAGCACATGAAACAGGCTGAAAAGGGTATCCGTTTCATCACCCCGGACGGCAAGGAGAAATTCAGGGTGGCCGATGGCGATATGGTGCGGATCATCACCAGCGAGGGCGCAAACCTTGACTGCATGACCCGGTATATCGACGATTGCCACGTTGAAATTGACGGCAGCTTTTACCATGTCCGGGAGTTTGCGGAATGGATGAAAGAGAGAAGCAGCAAGGTGATCCCCCTGCGTCCGGGCCTGCCGGAAAGGTGTTATGCTGTGCTGCCCAGCGGTGACGAGATCATTACCATCAAGCACGGCGAGGACGGCTATTTCCATACCGGCAAATACGGCCATGACCGTGCCCATGCCCAGGCCATCGTGGACGAGTACAATGAACAAATCAATGTGACAAAGGCACAAGCGGCGGCGATGCTGGCTGGCTCCATGTTCGGCTGGGAAGTTCCCGCCGCCGACCCGAAAAACTATGACGAGCAGGGCCAGCCCATCAAGCCCAAGCACCACGACCGGGGCGACGCCCGGTAAAAGAGCATTTGAAATAAAACCGGCAAAGACGGCTTCCAGTGAATGAACTGGAGGCCGTTTTGCATTTGAGGGAGCGTGATAGTAAATGAAACTTCTGCTGGGCGGCTCCCCCTGCACCCATTGGAGCATAGCGCAGACCCGGAACCGGGAAACAAAGCCGGAGGGCCTGGGCTGGGAGCTGTTTCGCAACTACCTGATCGCCAGGGAACGGTACGGGCCGGACTTCTATTTATACGAAAACAACAAAAGCATGGCCCCGGCGATACGGGCACAGATCACGGCGGAGTTGGGCGTGGAACCCATTTTGATAAACTCCGCCCTTGTGTCCGCCCAAAGCCGTCAAAGGTTGTATTGGACTAACATTCCCGGCGTGGAACTGCCGGAGGATCGGGGCCTTATCCTGTTGGACGTTCTGGAGAGCGGCCTGCCGCTCCATGAAAAGGGCTACACGCTGAAAGC
>CAMNQF010000070.1 GCA_946548895.1 uncultured bacterium
CGCTCTTCCGATCTGTCCCTAGGGGGTACTAAAGTACCCCCTAGAGGGTGGGGGGGTCCTTCTCCTCCACGCCTCGCCCAGTTCTGTCAGATTACCGGTCTCCCGGTCGTGCATTGCGTTGTGTGCCGTTGCGCTGAGCGCGATCAGGTTCCATTCGCACCAGGCAAATTCTGGGTATAGATCCGCAGGCCAGATGTGATGGACCGTCGTGGCCTCGACCATGCGGCCATATCTGGCATTCTCCTGACACAGGTATCTGTCCCGACGAAGCACCCGCTCCCTCAGCCGCCGCCACCTGGCTGGCTTGTAATTCATGCCGCGCTCCCTTCCGGCCTAGCCTCACTCTCCTCCCGGGCTATCACCTCCGGGAAAAACAAAACGCCTGAGCCACGATCCGACCATTGGTCGGTCATGGGCTCCGGCGTTCAACGCTCTGGCCTCTGTCGATATCTAGGATGATCTCTCGTTTACAGTCCCGGCAATAGACTGGCAGTCTCCGCGCCACAGTCTCGGGATCGACCCGGAGCAGGCGTCGGTTACGCTTACAGACTGGACAAGTGACCCATCCATTTGTCACGACCAGTTTAACATAGCTCGCCATCCTTTGCAAGCATTTCACCTTCTTTCTCTCCTGATGTCCAGAAAATATATATACCCCCAAGACAGAAAAGTATAGAAAAGCTATTCTTTTTTCCGCTGTCTCTTTCGGGCCTTGGCTCTTCGGGCCCCTGGAGCGTGGGGCAAAAGATACTTGATCCAGCACCACTCACCATATCCGTTGGTGATCGGCCCCTCCTTAGATACGACCAGAGCATCGGGCGGAGCAGTCAATGTCACGTTGTCCGGCACCCGCTCTGTCTTCGGCTCCGGTCTGGCCAGCCCCAGCGAGGGGACCCAGGTCCGCTCCCCCACCTGTGGATGGCCCCATTCCCGTGGTTCCTTGGTCAGGTAGCTGGCCAGATCCTCATAGGTATAGTCTCTGCCAAAGGTCAGCCGCCGCACCTCGACGTTGTCCCCATAGGACCACAGCCGTTTGATGTCGGCCAGATCGTCACCGGTAGAGTTGACCACAGCATGGACATGCGGCCGTCCACCTGGGCAGTGCCCCTCTACCACATAGATATAGCGGAGTGGCTGGTCTTTGGTCTTGCGTGCCGCCCGAAGCCTCGACAAAAAACGTCTGATCTTCTTGACCGTCTGATCCCGGTCCTCCGGCAGGTGGGCGTCGTCAAAGGTGAGTGTGATATACAGATCCCCATCGTCGAAATTCGCGGCCAATGTCCTTTCCAGTTTCTGGAACGATGTGCGGGCATTCAGTCGTTCCCGCGCGGCGGTGCTTGCTTTTTGTTTTTGGGCCCGGACCCGGGGAGAGTCTCCGCCCGACGGCATCGTATACGCCACCGCACACACCAGGCGGCCGCATTGGATCTGTTTTAAGAGTTTCGCCATCCTATCTCTCCTCTCCCAGGACCAGATCCAGGACCTGTCCGATCCGGTCCCAATCGGCCTCCGGCAACCACGGGACATATCCGGCGCTGATATCTCTCAGCAGAGCCTCGTCCACCCGTCCCCCGATCTGGAGGGCCAGCGGCGCGAAGCACCGCTGGCTGTACTGCTTCTGATAGTCCCGCAGCTGCTGCACGACCCGCCGTCTCGAACTCTGAGCATCCCGGAGCATCGCGCGCCGCCTCCGGCTGACATCTGGACACCAACCGCAGGTGGAGCACCGGGAATGATCCAGACAGTCCACGACTTCTGTATATCTACATCCCATCAGTTTTCTCCCTCCGCCGGCTTACGTCGGTAGGCCAACCAATTTTTTCCGTAATAGAAATTTTCAATATGCTTTGCAGCAAATGGTTCAAGAATATTCCAATGTGGTGGTACGCTTCCCTTTTGTAAACCAACATGCCAATAAGGCTCCCCGCCCATCTCCCGAAGCTCCTCCAGGGTCAGTGGGTCGTTGGGCGGCAGCACCACCAGCCGCCCGTCCTTCTCGGCCTGGGAAATCTCCAAGAGGTGCATTGCATCCTCCGCCATAAGCTCATGGGGACATCCAGGACCTTCGGCACAGAAATCACCGTCAAGGTTACATTTTCGGTTGCAGTAAAACACACACCCATAGGGTTCTGTGGTAATCTCATTCGGCTCCAGATCGGTGTCCTCATAGGCGGTGAGACGGTCAAACGCTTTCTGTTCGTCAACTCCAACCTTCAAGTCGCCTACCAAAACACCTGCAATACGGGTGTACTCAGTCAGTCGTTCCATCGTTACCTCCTATCCTCATCTGTTCCGGGTGGGTCTCTGTCACCGACACCACCCGGGCGTCGCCGATATGCTCCAGGGCCATGGCCAGCTGCTCCTTGATCCCGATCGCCTGCCCAGGCGGCCGATCCACCTGGATCGTGATCGTCAGCATCAGGCCGCGCCCCCTTTCGTCTCCTGTGGCAGGACCGGCCTGCCCTGACGGTCCCGTCTGCTCCCGGCCTTCAGCCAGCTTTGCCACACGGACAAAAAGTGCTCATACCGCTTTCGGGGGCTGACAGATCCCCTATAGCCCTCGTTTTTGTATCCATGGACCTGCATGATATCGGTCTGACCGGTGCCGCACATCTCGATGGTGATGTAGGACCGCTCCGGCCGGCGGGAGCGCCGCAGGAACAAGATCGTGGTCTTGCCCTGGATATGCCGGGCGGCGTAGCCCCCCACGCAGTGCTGGAGGATCTTGCCCTCCTCCACGATCTGCCTGGCCGTCTCCGGGACCACCACCCTCAGACCGTCCAGCTCGAACTCATATTTCTCCCGCAGCATTTTCAGCCGCTTGGCGTATGCCTTGGCTGCCTTATCATCCGCCTCCGTCTGGAGGGTCTGGGCCGCTGTATCGTGCCGCGCCCGCAGGTCTTTAGGCATCCGCACATCGGGACGGCCCAGATCATACCCCAGCTTCCCGGCCATATCCAGGTAGTCGTACCAAAGCTCCGCCCCCTGGGCCACCGTCCCGCCCTGCCAGCGCTCCAGATAATGCAGCGCCTGCTGGGCGCTGACTTGGCACCGCAGGGCGCAGGACGCCAGCTTCTCTGCCTGGGCGGCGGAGCCGGCGGCCGCCCATATTTGGATCATATCCCGGGCCGCTATGCCTGGGCATGCCTTCTGTTCCCGGTGGATCCACTGGAGCAGCGGCAGGGAGGGCTGTCTCAAAAATCCTTTGGCGTCTGTTTTGTTCAGGCGGAGGAGATCCCAGGGCTTGTCTGCTCTCCAGTTGAGATCCCTGTGGTTTTTCCTGCCCTCGCACAGGTCGGTCACCGCCGAGGTCAGCCCCAGCTTCACTGCCATTTCCATCTGGGGGTGGAGAGCGTACTCAGCCAGATACTCGACGCACAGCCGGACCTTACTGTCCGACTCGCTCAGCCAGCTGCCCGCCTCCTCCTGATACCATTCCTGGATCTGGCAGTACCGGAATTTTGACCGCTCCAGGGCCTCCAGCCCGAACAGCCAGTAATGGTCGCTGATGCAACGATAAGGATTGCTTTGGAATGGTTTGCAGATGCTTTTCATCTGTACCCAGGGCTGGGGGCCCATCATCATCCCAAAATAGTAGTCGATCGATCGCTTCCAGCCGATCGCCCGGCCGGGGGCCAGGTAATACCGGGCCTTCTCCGTCCACTCCACATAGGGGGACAGGTCGTTCCAGCCGGAGATCTTCCGGGTGGCCAGCCCAGCGGAGATCAGCAGGGCCCCTTCCTTGTCCGCCCGGAGGAAGACCGCCGGGACTGTCTCCCGGAGACTGGAGAATTTCTTGATCCGCCCCAGGCTCTTCAGCTGCACCTCTTCTCCGCATATTGGACAAGAAGTCCAGTCATTATGGTGCTCCTTGAAGAAGTCCCGGTCCTTATACTTCTCTACGGTGAAGGGCTGCTCACATTTGGTGCAAAAGCACTCCCGGTAGTCCCGTCGGCCGAAAGTCTCGTAGAAGCACAGGCCGGCGAACTTTTGCTTGACCTGGTCTTCCTCCTCCACCGTCAGGAAGCTGGAGAAGCGGCTCAGAAGCTCCGCGCCGGCGATGGCGTCCACATTGCACTTTGCCATACCGCCCACCTCACAGGAGATCGTCGAAGTTGAGCCGAAGGAGGCCGTTCTCCGCCGGTTCCTCTCCCCGCACGCTCCCGCACAGGTCGATCCGCATGACCACGGAGACCTCCGCGCCGGGAAAGTAGAAGGTCACGGCCCGCTTATAGGCATCCAGGTCGGAGATGCAGGTCCCTACGCCTTTTGCTACTGCGGCCATACAGTCGGCGAAGCTGCCGCCCTGGACCACCGCCTGGGCAAACTCCTCTTCCTGCCGGCAGAAGTCCAGCAAAGTCTTCTGGACAGCGGACTTCATGACGCCTGCTTGCTGGCCCTTGACCTCCCCGGCTCCCTTCTCTAGTTTATCTTGAGCCTGCTCATACCAGCTGCTCATTTCGCCGCCTCCTTCATCGCGTCCCCCAGGGCGTTCAGGGCATTGGCCAGCTTGTCAGCGACGACCTGGTCCTCCCGTTTCCGGGCCTTGATCAGCAGGCCCCGCAGCTTGTTCGCCGTCTCCTGGACCTGGTCGAAGTAGATTCGGAATGCGGCGACGTCCGGGTCGGCGCCAGCGGCCTGTTTTTGAGCCTTGCTCTCCGCATCCTGACGCGCCTTCTCCGCCGCCTCCAACTGGGCCTTGAGCGAATCGGACGCGGCCAACGCCGCTTTCCGTTCCTCCTCCGCCTTGGTCTTCGCCGTCTTGGCCTTGTCCAGTTTAGCCTGGAGATCGGCCAGTTCCTGGGCCTTGGCGGCCTCGCCCTCAGCCCGGGCCCTGTCCAGCGCCTCCTGGTCCACCGCCATCACTGCCACGTCCACCGGCGCCGCCTTCAGCTCCGCCAGCTGTTTCTCCAGAGCAGTCACAGCATCATCAGCCGCTTTCTTATCGATGTTGGTCCGGTCCAGCAATTCACGGGCAAGCGTCAGGTCCTTTGCGATAACATCCCTAGCCTCAGCCGCGATCTTTGCCTCCACCTGGGCGGACTCCGCCGCTTTCCGGGCCTCGTCCCGCTCCTTGATGGCCTGCTCCAGCTCCCGGGAGGTCATATCGAAGACCGCCTTCTCCTTCCCGTCCACCTGATGGGCCGAGGCCAGGAACTCATCTCGCTCCGATTCCGGCAACGCCAACAGCGCCAAGGCTTTGGTGGCTCCCAGATGCGACAGCGCTGTCGCATCGCTCCACTCTCGGGCCAGACGCATGAACCGCTGTGCGGTCCTGGGAGAAAAGTCCACTATTTCGGATAAATAGTCAAGCCAGTCCCCTTCCGCAAGCTGGGCTTTTACCTCGATCAGACCCCGGCCGATGGTGAGGATCGCCTCGCCGCCGACGCGTTTTGCTTCTAGGATCTCTCCGGTGATGGTGTCGATATCCCGGACCGTGTCCGGAGCGGTATTTTGGCCCTCCGCCAGGACAGGCGTCACCTGCCCCGCACCACTCAGCCGATCCATCACCGCCTGTCTATCTGTCTGTTTCATGTCGTTCCTCCTTCGTCAAAAGGGACAGTCAGCTGTTCGCTCAACATCTCCCAAGTCTGCTTCGTCGGTCCCAGCTGTTCTGTCTCTTTCCGCCTGGCCACCGGCCGGTACTGGGATGTGATCATCTTGCTGGCCTCCATATCGAAGACCATGGTACAGTCCCCGGTGGCGCCGTGGCGGTTCTTGGCCACGTTCACGTTCAGGTCGGACTTCTTCGTCTTCTTGGTCTCGTTATAATAATCCTGCCGGTAAAGGAAGATCACCCCGTCCGCGTCCTGCTCCAGCGCACCGGTGTCCCGCAGGTCGGTCAAGATCGGCCGGGGGTCTGCCCGGCTGGCCGGCGCCCGGTTCAGCTGGCACAGGACCAGCACCGGCACCCGATACCGCCGGGCCAGGTCCTTGATCGCGCCCGAGATCTCCGTCATGTACTCCACCCGGCTGGGCGCCCGCCCTCTGGTATCCGGGAGGATCTTGCCGATGTAGTCGATCACGATCAGGCCCAGTCCCCTGACCTGCCGCGCCATCCGTTCGATTTGGTCCACTGTCGCTGTGTCCCGCCGGTTGATATGCACAGTCAGGCCCCGGATCACGTCCGCTGCCTCCGCGAAGGACCGCTCCTCCTCCTCGGTCAGCTGGCCCATCAGAATCCGGTCGGCCGGGATCCCTGTCTCCCGTGCAACGCGCTTGGCGTCGATCTGTTCCGGCTCCATCTCCAGGGAGACGAACAGGACCTCCTTCCCGCTCCGGGCCACCCGGTCCGCGATGTTGATCGCCAGGGTGGTCTTCCCCATGCCCGGCCGGGCCGCCAGGACATACATCCCGCTGTTCAGCAGCCCGCCGCCCAGCCGCTCGTCCAGGTCGTGGTAACCGGTGCGGACGAAGGCCGTCCCGTCTCCGATCCGCTCCCGGTGTCGGTACAGCGCCATCATGGCCTCGTCCGGGCTGAGCAGGTCCTTCTCCATCCCCTCCTCCTGGAGCTGGGCCACCTGCCGGGCGGTATCTGTCAGCAGCGCCCGGATATCCCCGTGGGCCTCCGTCTCGGCCTTGATGTGCTCACAGAGCTCCAGCACCCCACGGCGCAGCGCCTCCTCCCGGACGATCTTCGCGTGCTCCTCCACGTTGGCCGCTGTGGGCGTGACGTCCATCAGCTGGACCAGGTATCCTCTGGATACCTGTACCCCGGCCTTGAGGGCCCGGTCCTTTACCGTCACTGGGTCGATGGCCTCTCTGGCCCGGTCCATCGCCAGGATCGTCCGGTACATGCCCTGATGGAGCTCCAGGCCGAAGTCCTGGGGCCGCAGCACCCGGGCCACCGCCCCCAGACACCGGGAGTCGATGAGGACCGACCCCAGCACCGCCTGCTCAGCCTCGATCCCTCTCATCGTAGATCACCACCTCCTCCCCGTTAACGATCTCCGTGTGGAAGGTCCGGGGCTCCGGGGGAGGCGGCGGGGAGGCGAACAGCGAAGCCTCGGGCGGACGCTGCTTGGACTTCTCCGTCCACCTCCGATCCCGCAGCCAGCGGAACGCGTAGGGGATCCCAACGTCCTCCTTCCACGCCCGGCTCTCCAGGTGGCGCTTGAGCCCCCGGGAGATCGCCAGCAGGAGCGCGTCCTCGCTGCCGCCGTGATACTGCATCAGCTCCCTGTCCTGGGGGAGCTTGTCCCACTCCTTCACCGCCTTCGCCCGGTCCTCGTCCCGAGGGTAAGCCTTCCAGAACCCCTCGAACTTCTCCGCCTGCCACACCGGCACAGACTTCGCCCGCCTGGCCCGTTTCGGCTTTTCACCCTCAGCCGCCCCCTGGGGGGCTTTAGGGGGTTCTTTGGAATCGGGATTCTTTTCTTCTTTATTCTTTTGTGTCGCAAAAACCGGCGACGGTTTTTCCGTTGACGGCTCTGACCGTTGACGGCTATCACCGTCGTCGGTGTTTCCTGACAACGGTGCTTCGTCTTGCAAAACGTAGACGTTCCCGGAAAATTTCCCGCCCTGGTCGTGGCTCTGCTCCCGCATCAGGTAGCCCACATCCTGGAGCTCCTTCAGCAGCCGGCGGATCTTGTCCTTCCCGCAGCCCGCCTTGGCCGCCAGCCCTGAGACCGTATACTCCCAGTTGTCAGGCAGGCTCACCATCAGGGCGAACAGCCCTCGGGCCTCCAGCGTCAGCCTGGCGTCCTGGGCGGCGGCGCGGTAGAGTACGACAAAGCCCTTCTTCCGCCCGGACTTGTATGTAGACTCACTCATACTGCTTCACCACCCTCCGCATCAGAGCGTTCCACTTCCGATCTGCCTCCTGGGCCTCCTTTATCGCGGCATCAGCTTCCTCCAGCACAGAAAGCGGGATGTCCTTCAGTTTCATCCCCTCATATGGGGACAACGTTTCGATATACTCTTCCCGCTTTTTGGCCGAAAGGCTGGATAGTCTGGACGCCTTTGCATAGATCGCTTCCAGCCGCTGCCTCCGCACGTCACCAAGAGCCTGCATAAGGTAATATTCTCCGCTGGAGCCGCAATGAAACCTCAATTGCCGGATAACAAAAAGCAATTCCGACTTGGTACAGTCTTTCAGTTGCAGGCTCATTCGACTACCTCGCTTTTGCCCGGCTGACGAACCCGTCTGCCAAACTCACCGCCACATCGTTGGTCAGCCGCACCCACGGCTGGAGCTCGTCCCAGTCCCGGCCCGGCATCTCGTACTCCTCAGCCACCCGAAAGCCCAGGCGGCGCAGGGTCACACGGCGGTCCGCTGGGGTCATGCCGTCTCCGGACAGACAGTCCGGGTGACCACCGCCGTGGTCCGCCAGGAACAGTACTTCGGCCCTGGCCTGGACCAGCTCCCACTTCTCCCGCAGATCATCAGGCACCATAAATCTATACCCCCTTGATTTTTTCTCTCGGGGATGCTATACTAGGCATGTATTTGATTGTCATTGCATCCCCCGCCCCGCACAGCCTGGTCGCTGTGCGGGGCACTTTTTCCCTTAGCACACCGGGACCTCCTCATTGATGGTGATGGTACCGTCCTCCTCCACGGTGGCGTAGGCCAGCCCGCCGTCGACGAGCCGCGCCCGCCAGCAGTCGGGCCCTGCGGCCTCCACGTGGTCCACCCGCCGGCGCCCGAACCAAACCGCCAGCCGGGCCCGCACACGCCGCTCCGTCACGATCTCACGATACATCCGATCCACCCCCTGTTCCCACATTTTTACGGCTCCGTCCGGCATGACCATCGCGGTGATCACCTCGCCGTCCCGCAGCCACGCCTGCCAGGTGTGCGGGCCCAGCCGCACCGCCGTCCACAGCTTGTCCCCACTGCACCGCTCCGCCAGCTCCGCCGGCATCTGGTCCGCCAGGGCCGCAACTTGGGTGCATGCGCCCATATCTAGCCGCACCTCCCCATGTATACCGCTAGCGCCAGCAAAAACGCCACCGCCGACAGCGCCAGAACGCCCCACTCGATGGCCTCATACAGCCGGGGGCGGCCCCGCCTGAGCTTGTCCCACACGCGCCCCTCACCTCCTCGGGGCGATGGTGGACACCGCATCCAGCAGCACCAGCTGCTCCGCGCCGTCCACCTCCACCAGCAGGGACCACCTGTCCCAGCCGATGAGCCGGCAGTGGACCTGATAGCCGTTCTTGATGATCACATCCACCTGCTTGTCCTGATGCGCCGCCAGGAAGCGGCGCGTGATGTCGCTGATCTCCTTCATAATGTCTCCTCCTCTGTTTTTTTCGGGATGGCAGTCATAGTGATCTTGACCCCATACTTCTCCCCAACGATCCTGGCTATCGTGTCATAGATCAGCTGCACATTAGGTTTGTTCACGAACGTTCCTTCCATGGCGACCGCCTCCTTTCTTCTAGGTTATGGCTGGGAACTTGTCCGCTATGTCTGGTCATCTGGGGCTTTTCCACGCTCTGTATCATCTTTGGCTTGAAGAAGCCTTACAAGACGATTGATCTCCCCGGAAAAGCCGATGTCCACACAAGGTGCCCTCTTGATCGCTCCTACATGCATAGAGTCCTCTTGGGGTTGCCGCTCTTGTGTTTCCCGCACAAGGGCGGCAATTTCATCCAGACTTGCTTTGATGATGATCTCCACCCCGCTCACCTCCCTTCCTTTGTTCCTCCTGCCCTCCCTCACGCCCCGGCCTGGGCCTGACGGGCTGCGATGTAGCCCTCGCCGTAGCCGATCAGGTAGGCCCTGGTCTCGTCGTTCATCTGGTTCCAAGCCTCGCCCAGAGACTGGAGCACATCTTTTTTGTCAGGCACTGTGTTCACGCCCCCCTTCTTGACTTTGCCATAATAATACATGGCTATGCCCTATTTGTCAAGCAGAAATTTAAATGTTTCTTGACACAGCCCTTTTTTTGTGATAGCATACATGCAAAGGGGGTGATACCATTGGATTCCAACTTTAGCGACCGTCTTTCGGAACTTATTGACACTCTCGGACTTAAGAAGGTTAATTTTGCGGACAGAATCAAGGTAGATCAATCGTATGTAACTCAGCTCACAAACGGGAAAAGGAACCCAAGTGATAGATTGCTTGATGCAATTTGCCGCGAATTTAGCGTGAATGAGACGTGGCTCCGCACTGGGGAAGGAGACATGTTTGTGGAGACCGCTCCAGATGATCGGTTATTTGCCTTCATGGGAGATGTCATGCACGGAGCTCCGGATTTTCGGCGGCATTTGATGTCTGTACTGTCCCGGATGACGCCAGAGGAATGGACCCTTCTGGAAAAAAAAGCCTGGGAACTGGTGGAGGAAATGAAAAAAGCCAGCCCCGAAGGGCCGGCTACTTGAAAGAATATTTACTTGATGTAGCTTTTGGCAAATTCTATCAGGCCACACAGTTCCCGCAAACTTGCTTTTTCCAGCAGTTTCAGCAATTCACTGATCAGTTCATCTCTTGACATGACGTGTGCCCCCCTTGTTATGTAGTGGGGCCATTATAGTACTAACGTTTCCATGTGTCAAGAACAAATTTTTGAGATATCACAGGAAGATAATACGATAAGTCCGGTTTATTGGGCTTTGAAGAAAGAGAGGAAGGGACCCGTGATGCGGAGAAGATCAGGCGGCGGGAAAAAGTCGATCGCCAAAAGTCCATGGTTGTGGTCTATTGTCGTGCTTGCTGCGATAGGTGCGATATTTGGTCACAGTGATGCTGAAAAGAGCCCTCAGCAGGATCAGATCATTCCGGGCAAAAGTTTGATCCTGGTCCCCAAAGCCGAAGATGGTGCCGGATCGGCGACGGAACAGAGCCAAGGCAGCTCCAAACGGCCAAAAGAGGAGGAGCTGCAAGAGAGGGCCAGTACATACTTGTCGGAGCAGTTCGATCTGGACCTGGTGAGTTTAGAGGATAAGACCCAGCGCTATGAGATCAGAGTCACTGCGGCGGGGGCCAGCGACCGGGAAGACCACTCCGAAGCCCCTGAAAATTGGGAGGAGCTCCAGCTCGATCTCATCTCTGCCCAGGCTCGAACAACGGATGAACTGGGGATCTCAACTCTAAACACCATGCTCTATCTTGTCGATCAGGATGGCGGGGTGATGCTCTCGGTCAGGAATGGGATGATCATAGAAAACAGGTACAAGGACAAGACCGCCCCTGGATCGTCTGATACACAGTCGATTGAGCGAACCGTTTGGGTCACGGGTTCGGGGAAAAAATATCATTTTAGCAGCAGCTGCAGTAACATGAGCTCTCCCCGATCCATACCGATCTCCGAAGCCAGGGCAAAGGGATACACAGCCTGCGATAAATGCGCATAACGATCGTCCCTATATCAAAGCACCAGAAGCGTGTCCAACTTGGACACGAAACATAAAGACCGCCCCCAGTGTTGGCGCACCGGGAGCGGATAAGGGGTAGTAAGATCTTGCCGGACGTTACTACCCCTCTATTATACCGCATATTTTTGTGTTGTAAAGGGGGAATCTCTGTGTCCAGGCAAAAAAGCGCGGATCTTGCTCCCCGCCGGGCGGCGCTGTATATCCGGGTCAGCACCGAGGAGCAGGCGAAGCAAGGGTATTCGCTCCCGGCCCAGCGGGAGGACCTGGAGGGGTACGCCAAGGCGAACGGATACGCCATCGCCGGGGTATATGTGGATGAGGGCAAGAGCGCCCGGAAGAAGTTCACCAGCCGCCGGGAGTTCATGCGGATGATGGAGGACGTGAAGGCCGGGAAGATCGATGTGATCTTGTTCATCAAACTGGACCGCTGGTTCCGGAGCGTGGCGGACTACTACAAGATCCAGGAGATCCTGGACGCCCACAACGTGGCCTGGAAGACCACCCAGGAACACTATGACACCGAGACCACCAACGGCCGGCTGTATATCAATATCCGGCTGTCGGTGGCTCAGGATGAGAGCGACCGGGACAGCGACCGCATCAAATTCGTCTTTGCCAGCAAGGTGGCCCGGGGCGAGGTGATCTCCGGCTCTGTGCCCATGGGTCTGAGGATCCAGGATAAGCATGTCGTCCCAGACCAGGAGACGGCGGACATCGTCCGGGAGCTCTTTGCCCACTACAAGACACACGGCTCTATCGGCGGCGCTATGGCTCATATCAGAGAGACCTATGGGATCGTCTTATGGGATCACACCGTCCGGAAGATGCTGCGCAATCCGCTGTACAAAGGGGTGTATCGTGACAATCAGTCTTATTGTGAGCCGCTGATCCCTCCGGCGGAGTTTGACGCTATCCAGACGCTGCTGGAGGGCCGCTCTGTCCGGCAGAACGAGAGCGGACGGATCTACATTTTTTCGGGGCTGGTAGTCTGCGCGGAGTGTGGGCTCAAGATGTCCGGCAGCTGTGCCGGCGCGAAGCGGGCGAATGAGTACCGCTCTTATCGCTGCCGCAACGCGACCATCTATCACAGATGCAGCCACCGCGCCCAGATGCACGAGGAGAAGCTGGAGCAGTGGCTCCTGCTGAACATATTGACAGAGCTGGCGGACTGGGAGGCCCAGCTGGAGATCGAGGCCGCCCGGATGAAGCGCCCTAAGTTCGACCGGGCCGCGGTCCAGCGCAAGATGGAGCGGCTGAAGGATCTGTACATCAATGAGCTCATCACCATGGACCAATATCGCGCGGACTGGGCAAAATACTCCGCTCAGCTCCAGGAAGCGCAGGAGGCCGAACCGCCCCAAACACCAGACTTCCAAGGCCTTCGTCAGCTTCTGTCCGACGCCTTATCCTCCCTCTACCCCACATTGAGCACAGCAGAGCGGCGTGATTTCTGGCGCGGCGTCATCCAGGAGATACGCCTCGATGGGGATAATTCTCCCCGCGTAATTTTTCGCGGGTAGTTGTACTAATATATATGTTCCTACAGGATAGACTAATTTGGTACAATAATAATTAGGTTGCAAAAATCACAAAAAAGCCGGGAGACATACATCTCCCGGCTTTTTTTAGTGTTTGACGACATGAGCATAGTACGCCGCCGCCTTATCCTTGACCGCGTCTTCATCCTCGATCCACGCCTTAGCCAGGCAGGCATACAGCGCCAAACTGGAAGCATTGTGCTTCTTAAGCGCGGGATCATAGTCGGAATACAGGGAATTGATCACAGCCCAGAAAAGCGTGGGATCACAATCGACATTATACTGGCTCATGACCTCCTTTGCCTTCTCCGTGGAGAAATGGGGACCTTTGGTGCCATCGGCGTTGCGCATCTGAGCGGTCCACTCCTCCGCCATCTGGCGGTTGAACACAGGTGCCATCCTGGGCCGACGGGTCATATCGTATCCAGTCCCCTGACGTCTGACCATCTCCTCCCGGTCCTCGTACCCGGCAAGCATATGATATCTATGCCCCAGCTCCTGAGGGATCTGCTCCATCTCCCCATCGACCGAAAACCCGATCTTGTTCATGGGGCGGTAGTCCTCACGGGTCTGGTATCCCCGCTGATAGACAGGCGGGACATAGGGGGACATCGGGTATCCCATCTCATGATGGAGATAAGGCTCCATATGGTCAGCGCGCGGATAGCTATATCCGCTCCAGTCCATGGGCTGACCTCCATACTCGCCGCCTCGACTCATAGGGGCAAAGCGGCCGTCGTCATAATGCTCCCGGCCGTCACGGTCCCGGAAACGGCTCTCAGGGCCTCTGTAGCCGTCCCTCATGTCAGGGCGGTCGTATCCCTGGCGGTCGTCCTCGCGGCGCTGAGCGGTGCGCATGAGCCGCATCTTGAGGTATTTATCCATGTGGCGTCCTCCTTAAGTCGTAGGAGCAGGTTCGGCGGGCGCCGTCCCATTGATACTCCGCAGATCATTGGTGGGGCAGGGGCAAGTATTGCCCAGCAACCGGAACGTCCCTCCTGTGGCGCTGGTGGAGACCACAGTGGAGTATCGGGTCCGAGTGCGGATGCCGCAGGCGGTGACCTGAGCGCAGCATCGATTGGTAAGCGGGTACTGTTGCGTCCCGGTCCCGATGGTGACGACCACAGGAGCGTTGATAGTGGTAGCCGCGGGAATCGCCTGGGCGATCACAATACAGTACTTGCACCCATTGTTGTACGCACCAGCGGGCAGGTTGACGATCAGATCCCCGCCGGTGAAGGTGACAGACTGAGACAGTACCAGCTTGTCGCAGAGCTTACAGACAGGCTTA
>CAMNQF010000071.1 GCA_946548895.1 uncultured bacterium
GGGTCAGTTTCGGGGGTACGGGTTCGATCAGGCCGATGCTGACCGCCAGGGCGTGATTGATACCCCGGATATGCTTCTCGTCCAGTCTGCCGATGTAGCCGGACAACCGCTGCTTGTCTACGGTGCGAATTTGCTCCAAAAGGACAAGCGAGGGCTGTGCCAGCCCGTTCCCGGCATCCAGGTAGTAGTGGGTAGGCAGTTTGGCCTTGATGTTGGCCTTACTGGTGATAGCGGCGATGATAACGGTGGGGCTGTACTTGTTGCCCACGTTGTTCTGGATGATAACAACGGGCCGGGTGCCCTTCTGCTCCGAGCCGATCCCGTGGCCCAGGTCGGCGTAATATAGGTCGCCGCGCAAATATGTCCTGCTCATGGTGTTTGACCTCCCATAAAAATTAGACGGCCTGCGCCGCCTATGTAGGAGCCAGACAGCGTGACATATCAAGGTTGGCGGAGCATGAACGCTCTCGTTTCCATAAACCCGTCCCGCTGTCCGGCTTATATCAAAGCAAGCCTATTTGTCCATGACACCCCGGCCCGCTATGGGAAGTCATCAAGTGGCTGGCGGCGACCAGCTCCACGGGAATTTCACCCCCGCATGGTTCTCATGCGGCTGCTCTCATTGCCTGCGACGGCTTCACGCTGGAAAACGCTATCACGCTCGGACTGTGACTGAACAGGAGTCTCATTGTCCCCATCGCCGGTCGTGGCCGTACCGGGAGCCGCCCGGTATTTCATGGCCGCTGGTTCTCGCTCCATGCCGGACGGCAGACCGTGGACGAAATGATAGTGTGGCATCCCGCTGTCGGCGTCCGGCACATCCTGGCGCAGCGTCAAAAATGGCTTGCGGCGATGGGATTGTGCTTGATGAATGGGTATGAAGTTTTCAAAGGTCAAACCCATTCACCGCACAAACGAGGAACAGGTGAAGGGCTTTCCATCGTCCTTCACCTGTTTCCTCACTCAAACGCGAAATTTGCCCCCCCTAAATCAAAAAATTTTTCAAGTTCTCGATTGCCTTCTCAATAGACCTTTTGACTGGCGAAATTGTGCATCCCTCCATATCCGCAATCTGCTCGTATGTAAACTCCCCAAAATAGTACAGCACCAGACGGCGGCGCTGCTTTTCAGGCAGTTGGGCGATTGCCTGATGCAGCTTGTCCACTTCCATCCGCTGAGAAACGGCTTCCTCCACGCTCTCCTGGGGCTTTGCGGCCCGTTTGTTCAGCGTCGCTTCCGTAACATCGGATTTCTCATAGTGCCTGTCCACTTCGTTGAAAAAAGAAAGATCGTCCAGCTCAAACTCGTTGAACGCATCGAACAGGGTCTTGTCAATCTCCATCCAGCGTTTTACTTTGCCGCCGTCTGTAAACGCCAGAAAGTAACGCGGGTGGGCGGTATTGATGCCAGCGGTGTATATCTCATAGGGGTTTTCTTCATCCCTCCGGCGCTTGGGCCGGGGATCAAGGTTTTTTGGATGGCTGTCTGCCATTTTCCTTTACCTCCAGTCTGAATTTTTGAAAATTCAGACTGGAGGCGGGCCACGGCACCGGGGCCATTTCCCGTCAAAATGTAGAATTTTTCGATTCCGTTCGGGCACGGGCCATTTCAGGAAATTTTCGTAGACACGTTCCGACAGCTCTTTACAAAATTCCCTATGATTTGATAGGGGACTTTGTAAAAGGATGTCGAGGAAAAAAAGAGGCGCGGACAACCTTGCGGTCGTCCACGCTTTCTGCGAAAAATATAGGGGAGGGGCTTGTCCATACCGCCAAACAGACCAGTCAGGCGGCGCAAAAGGCCAAATCATTGGTTATCACCTGCCGAAAACATGAAAAAAAGAAAGACGTCAAGGGGGCGGGCATAGCTCCCTTGACGCCTTATTAGCGGGATTCTCTTGATACAAAAACGAAGTTGGAGGTTATCAGTTTATGAAATTTTCCGTCGTTGTGCCTATCGCTTTAGGCAACGCCGTTCAGTTAATCGCAAAGCCATAATTGGGATGCTGGAATGCCAAGTTTATCTCAACTCCCGGATACTGGTGTTTGTCACTAATATCTGGTGTCAACAGGTGAAAATTTGACCATACTCCTTGCTCATCCCGTTCCTGCAAATAGGTGTTGTCAAACCCAAGCGGGTTTGTTCTGAACGAGTGAATGGACACAGCATGAACGAAAGTTCCCCATGAACACTCATCCCCCACTTTTTGCTCATCCTCTGATGCCTTATATTCATTGGAATAAATCAAAGAATAAACATTCTTTTTATGGTTATACATATAGAACAGATTGATCCATTGGCCTCCCTGTGCTGGGTCTTTCAGGAATGTTTGACTTTGAATTGAAAGCACTTGATGGGTAGTTCCTTCAATTTGCTTTTCAGTCAAGTAGTCTTGTAAGGTGCTGGCATTGAAATTTAGCACCATTTTAGAAATTGATTGGTCACGCAATGACAGAATGTAGCCTGCTTGCCGTACATACATAAGCCATGGCATTACAGATTTTGAAGCCCGGTTTCCTGCGGCAAGAAGCATTATGGTGCTGAAGTCGCCGCCTGCCACTTGAGGGCAGATAATATCAGTTGCCACCACTGTTCCTGTGCGGAAATTATGCTGATAGCTGTCTTTGTAGAAAATTCCATACCGACAGAGGTCGGCTTCTTTTTTACCTGAAGCAGCAAGCGCGTCAAATTCCTTCTCGAACTCCGCCACCTCCGGCGTTGCACAATCAGATGCCCCGCTGTCTGCAAACCTTTTCCGTTCATCCAAGATGGGGTAATATTGTCCATCCGATGGATTCAAGAGATGTGGTACATCATTGATCGTCTTATATAGGTTGTTAGATTCTTGTGGCATAGGTATCCTTTCTCCTTTCAAGCCGCCTGCTTACGGCACCTAATTCAATGCAAAGGTGTAATTTGGTTGGGAGAATACCGGCTTCACATCCTTGTGAAGCGGTGAACTATAAATAAAGCTCATATCATCAGTCAGAAGATGAAACTCCGACCAAACGCCACACTCATCCCGCTCCCGCAGATAAGTATTGTAAACGCCGACAGGATTTCCGTTGTAGGGTTGGGTCAAAAGTGAAGCCAAGCACGGCCCATAGGTACATATCTCTCCTGTTTTCTGTTCTCCTTCCGTTGCCTCATATTCGTTGCTGTCAATCAGCAAATAGCTGTTATTTTTGTGGTTATATATGAAAAACTGGTTCACCCACAAATTCTCCTGCGCTTCGTTCAAAAATGTTTGTGTTTGAATTGAGAGTACCCGATAGACCTTTCCTTCAATCTCTCTTTCACCGATATAGTCATCCAGCCTGTGTATGCTTTTGGTGGGGCTCCCTTCGCATTTCAACATAAGGTAGCCCGGTTTCTGCGCGGTATAGCAAAACGCAGGTGTAATACATTTTTCGGCCCGATTTCCCGCAACAAGGAACATGATTGCGTCAAATTTTCCACCTGGATACTGAGGACAGATTATGTCCGCCGCAAGCACGGTTCCTGTTCGGAAATGTCTTTTATAGGCTTCATTGTAAAAGACACCGTACCTGACATAATCGTCCCCTCCAGTCAATTTGAGAAACTTGTCCAGTTCCTCCTGAACCGTCAGATCTGGTTCCTCACTTCCCGTACACTTATCACGTTCATCTACGATGGGATAGTATTGTCCATCTGATGGATTCAAAAGATGCTGCTGTCCGTTGATAATTGCGAACAAACCTTCCATGCTGTTTGTCATCAGTTTTCCTTTCTGCCTCATAAGCGGCCCTGATATGAATTTTTATATCCCCGCTCCAGCCGCCGGTTGACGGCTGGAGCTATTGATATAAGGGAAAATGTACGCGCCTGGGCGTCAATCCTCGTCCTCCCTGTTTTCCAGGAAGTTCTTCAACATTTGCGCCACCTGCGCCCGTGTCGCCTGTCCCTGGGGGCCTAACCGCCCGTTGCCGTAACCGTTGATAATGCCATTCTCCACGGCCCATCGCATGGCCTCCAGCGCAAAGCCGCTGATTTCATCCGTATCATTGAAATGCAGCTCTTTGTTCGTGGCCGCTGGACTGCCGGAGTACCGCCAGAGCATGACGGCCAACTGCTCACGGGTGATGGGGTCGTTGGGGCCAAAATTCCCATTGCCGTAGCCGCCCACGATGCCCTGGCTGGTGGCCCAGCGGACAGCCTCGGTGTACCATGTGCCGGTGGACACATCGCCGTATTGCAGCAGATAATTGACAACCGGCCTGCCCTCCTTGTTAAAGAGGATTTGAGCGAGCTGGGCGCGGGAGAGGTCGTCGTTCACTCCGAACAGGCCGTTACCATAGCCGCCCATCAAACCGTTCTCGCTGACGAACCGCACCGCATCATAGTACCACGCGCCCTCCGGCACATCCGCAAAGGGATTGATCCAGGTCGTTCCCGGTGTTTCAGCCGGTACAAAGGTGGCCTCCACCTTGACCGTACCCGCTGGCATGGTAAAGGTGTACTTGCCGCTGCCTTTTTCCGTCAGGGGTATGACCTTGCCGCCGCTGGTGACGTTGAGGATGCCCAGGCGGTAGCCGTCCTCCGGGGTCACGGTGATGGTCACGGTGGTATTGCGTGATGCGTGGACAGGGCTGACAGTCAGCTTGCCGTGGGAGGACGTGGCCGGTGTGGTGATGGGGTAAGTAGTGACGCTGGGGGGATTATACCAGCCGCCCCCGCCGCCGCTGTTCTGCGTCCACTTGGCATAGAGGGTAATGTCCCCGGTCACGGTGTCGGTGTCAAAGTTCCAGGCAGTCGTGCAGCCGCTCTCTTTGTACCAGCCGCCGAACGTGTAGCCGCTCCTGGTGGGGTTGCCGGGTTTTACCACCTTTCCCCCATGGGTCGCGGTAGCAGAGTTGACAGCGGAGCCGCCCTGACTGTCAAAGGTGACTGTATGAACATTCTCTGTCACAGAGCCGGTGCTGGGGTTATAGGTGCCGCCAGTATCGGGGACATCGGTAGTCGTACCGCCTTTTTCAACTGTTGAGCCTCCGGGGAGGGGGATGGTGCCATCCGGGTTGGGCTTGACGGTGCCGCCGCCGCTGGGCAGGGTGATGGTGGTATCGTCAGGATCACCCTTTACTGTGACTTTGCCGCCGCCAGGGACGGTCACGCCGCCGTCATCGCCTACGGTGCCGCCGTTCCCCGGCCCTACGGTGACTTCCAGCCCGCCGCCACCAGGTTTGACGGTAGTACCCTCCGGGACTTCAACTGTACCGTCCCCTTTGGGCTTCACTTCGCCGCCCGTGGGTGGGGTGATGGTGGTAGCTGGGTCTTTGCCGACCTGGACGGTGCCGCCCTCCGGGACAGTGATCCCGCCGTCACCGCCTACGGTGCCGCCGTTCCCCGGCCCTATGGTGATTTCCGGGCCATCGTCCCCGGTCTTGACGGTGGAGCCGCTGGGAACATCCACGGTGCCGCCCGGTTTGGGCTGGATGGTGCCGCCGCCCTCCGGGACGGTGATGGTGGTGCTGGGGCTGGTGCCTACTTGGACGGTGCCGCCGCCTGGGACGGTAATGCCGCCATCGCCGCCGATGGTGCCGCCCTGGGGCAGCTTGACCTCCGGGCCGTCGTCCCCGGTTTTCACGGTGGAGCCGCCAGGGACGGCCACGCCGCCGCCCGTGCCCACCTCAACCTCGCCTGCTGGGGTAACGGTGGTAGTCGTGCCGCCAGTGGTGATGGTGATTTTCTCCCCGTCGTTGGTGACGGTGGTTTTCGGGGATGTGCCAATTTCCGCGCTCTCGCCGGGTTTTACGGTGGTGGAGCCGTCCGCTTTTACGGTGGTGACAGCCTGTGTCATGCTGTCCGACTTGAACGTGCTGGCCGTAGCCTTTACCCGTACATGGACGGTATACTCCGTTCCCGCCGTCAGGCCGGTAAAGGCCCCGGTATCATTCCAGCTTGTGCCGTCTGCGGAAAATTCACAGTTGGGATAGCTGTTGGTGATGGTAATGCTGTTTGCCGCCTTGGTGAGCGTCAGCGGCGCGGTGGGGCGGTTGGGCCGAGCCGGGATAGGTAGACTTTGCGCCGCGCTGTCCGAGTAGTCATCGCTCTGCGCTTTCTTGACAATGGAGAGGGTCTTGCCGAACCAGCCCGGTTGAATATTGATCGTGCCGTTTTCGCTGGCGGCGACTGTGACCGCTGTGCCCCCTGCGGGGGTGAGGGAATAGCTGGCCCTTGCCGTCAGGCCGGTCAGCGTTTCCGTACCGTAGTCAATACTGGCGCTGGGCGTGTCCTCCCGCTGGGCGGTGACTTGGAAAGAAATGATCTGCTCCGCTCCGTTATAGTTGTCTGTGTCCGCTACGGTTGCCTTGACGTACCATGTACCCTTGGCGTTAGAGGTATCCCACGTCCCGTATGTGCCGCTCTGCTGATTACTATAAGAATAGGTGGGTGTTCCGAACGTGGCCGTTGCGGAGGGGCTGGGCGTTCCTCCAAACACGATATTGCCGCAGGTCAGGCCGGTGATGCTGTTGGTCGTGGCCTTGGCGATGGTAAATTGCGCCGTTTGAGTGCCGTTGAAGTTGCCGGTGCCGGTAACGGTCAGAGTGTAGCTCTTGGCATCGGTGCCAGTGTTGCCGGACACGGTATAGGCGGCGGTCAGGCCGTCGATTTCCACGCTGCTGACCGTCTGCGTCTGCTGCTGGCCGGTGTAGGTCAGGCTGTCCCCCAGGGTGACGGTGGCCCCGGTGATGGGCTTTGGCGTGATATTGGCCGTCGTTGTTATGCTGGTGGTAGAGAGTTGATAGTTCGCGCTCCAATCGCCGGTCAAGGTAATGCCTGTCACGTTCACCGTTTTGCCCGTCCCCGCGTTGGCATTTTCAAAGGCAAAGGTGCCGCTGGCGGCGGGGTTCTCACCGCTCACCGCCCCGGATAGGTTGATGGTGCCGGAGGCGGTTGTCGTGCCGTCATAGGTCTTGCCGTTGGCGCTGGCGGTGGGAGTCAGAGCGGCCTTGCTGACCGTGAACGACACCGTAGCTGTGGCTGTTGCGTTGTTATTGTAGGTCACGGTGATCGTGCCGGTATGTGTCCCCATGCCCAGCCCCGCATTAGGCTGAACCGTCCATGAAGTGATGGAGTTGCCCGCCGTCACGCTGTTGCCGGAGCCGCCGATGGTGAAGTCGCTGCCGCTGACGGTCACACTGGAAATGGTGGCGGCGCTGTTGCCTTTGCTGGTAATGGTGATTGCCTGGGCCGCTGGCTGGGTGTAGCCGTATGTCGCGGCGGTAAACGCAGGGGCGGTGACTTCCAGCGTGTAGGTTCTTTGCGGGCCTGCTTGGATCGTTACGGTGGCGTAGTCACTGGCAAAGGAGGCCGGGGACGGCCCCGTGACCGCCTTTGTCCGCACATAATAGGTGCCGGGGGTGAGGCCGGTAACGGAAGTGCCGCCGCAGTCTGTCCAGCTATCGCCGTCTGTGCCATACTCCATAGCCGTGGAAGTGCTGGTGATCTGGCCGTCATTCTCGCCGGAAAAGGTTTCGTTCACGCCTTGAACGGTGGGGCGGTTGGGCCGGGCCGGGATGAACAGGCTTTGCGCCGCGCTGTCCGAGTAGTCATCGCTCTGCGCTTTCTTGACAATGGAGAGGGTCTTGCCGAACCAGCCCGATTGAATATTGATCGTGCCGTTTTCGTTGGCGGTGACTGTGACCGCTGTGCCCCCTGTGGGGGTGATGGAATAGCTGGCCCCTGCCGTCAGGCCGGTCAGCGTTTCCGCGCCGTAATCAATACTGGCGCTGGGCGTGGCCTCCTGTTGGGCGGTGACTTGGAAAGAAATGATCTGCTCCGCTCCGTTATAGTTGTCTGTGCCCGCTACGGTTGCTTTGACGTACCATGTACCCTTGGCGTTAGAGGTATTCCACACCCCGTATGTGCCGCTCTGCTGATTGCTATAAGAATAGGTGGGTGTTCCGAACGTGGCCGTTGCGGTGGGGCTGGGCGTTCCTCCAAATACGATGTTGTCGCAGGTCAGGCCGGTGATGCTATTGGTCGTGGCCTTGGCGATAGTAAAGTCTTTGGTTAGGGTGCCGGTGAAGTTGCCGTTACCGGTAACGGTCAGGGTGTACGTCCCCGCGTTCGTCTGCTGGTTGTCGGACACGGTATAGGTGGCGGTCAGGTTGCCAATCGTCACGGATTGTACCACCTGCTCCTGCTGCTGGCCGGTGTAGGTCAGGCTGTCCCCCAGCTCAACAGTGGCCCCGCTGATGGACTTTGGATCAATAGTAGCCGTTGTTGTCGTGCTGTCGCTGGAGAGTCGGTAGTTTGCGCCCCAATCGCCGGTCAGGGTGATGTTTGTCACATTCACCGTTCTGCCCGTCCCCACGTCGGCATTTTCAAAGGCAAAGGTGCCGCTGGCGGCGGGGCTTTCACTGTTCACCGCCCCGGTCAGGCTAATGGTGCCGGTGGCGTCTGTCGTGCCGTCATAGGTCTTGCCGTTGGCGGTGGCCGAGGGTGTCAGGGTGGCCTTGTTGACCGTCAGCGTCACCTTGCCCCCGGTGACGGTGTTGTACCCCGCCACGCTGGGGGTGAAGATCACATCGTACTGCGTTGTCCCGCTGTCCGAAACGGCGGGTTTGGTGCCGGTGTTCGTCCAGGTGAAAGTACCCGCTACGCTGGCCGTCCCGCCTGTCAGGTTGCTGTCGCTCAAACTCTGCCCGTAGGTGATCGCGCTGGCGGTGGGCCATTGGCTGACGGTGGGCGTGGCCTTTCCAACGGCGGCGGTTTGGCTTGATGTTGCTGTGCCGTTATAGTTCCCTGTGCCGGTGACCGTCACCTTGATGGTCTGGCCCACGTCGGCAGCAACAATCGTATAGGCATTGCCGGTTGCGCCGGAAATGGGGTTGTTGCCCCGATACCATTGATAGCTCACGGTTTCGCCGCTGTCGGTGTAGTTGGCCGTCAGGGTTTCGCCCATTGTGGCGGTGCCGGTGATGCTGATGGTGCCGGTGATGGATTTCGGGCTGATGGTGACGGTCACGCTCTGCACCGCCACATCGTTGAAACAATCGTCCCCCGCCACCTTGTAATACACGGTGTAGGTCTTGGCGTCGGTGCCGGTGGGGACACTGGTTCCCCACGTTGAATTATCTGTGCTGTACTGCAACGTGCCGCCCGTGGTGCTGCCTGTGCTGATTAACCCCTGTGCCGCGCCGGTGTAGGTCAGGCTTTTTGCGGTGGGCGGGGTCACTGTCGGCGTGGCTTTCTGCACCGTCAAAGTACCTGTGCCGTTGCTGCCCGTATAAGCGGAGGAGCCTCCAAATTCGGCGGTAATGGTCTTGCTGCCGGGTTTCCAGTTCTCCCCGGTTAGGGTGACTGACAGCGTTGCCGTACTGCCGGAAACATTCGCCGTACCGAGGGTTGTGCCGTCCAGGGAGAATGTCACGGTGTCCTGTGCCGCCGCCCGCAGGCCGTTGGTGTTCGCCGCCGCGATGGTGGCGGTGATGGTGATGGTGTCGCCATAGGCTGGGTTTGCATTGGAGAACGTCACCGTAACCTGGGACTTGTTCTCCGTCCAGTGGGCATAAAGGGTCTGCGCCGCCGTGATCGTCACCTGAGTCGTACTCTCTATCTTTGTCCCGCCGCTGGCCGCTGTGTACCAGCCCGTAAAAGTGTAGCCGCTCCGGGTAGGGGTGGGCAGTTCGCCGTAGGTGTCGTTATAGGTGACTTCTTTGGGGGCGGCGGTCACGCTGCCCTTGTTGGCGTCAAAGGTCACAGTGGACTTGATGCCAGTCCAGTGGGCGTAGAGTGTATGTGCTGATGGGGTTGTTACTGTGGTGGTACTCTCTACCTTTTCCCCGCCGCTGGCCGCTGTGTACCAGCCGTCGAAGGTGTAGCCTGTTTTGGATGGATCACTTGCGGGAAACTGATAGTCTCCATTGATGATATTTACAATCCTGCTGGGCGTGACGGCGCTGCCGCCGTTGGCGTCAAACGTCACCCACACACCATATCCGCCGTTGCCGCCGACACTTCCGTTTATTGTCCCATTCTGAATAATGGCTCCATTATTTGTCAGTGTCCCAGAAATGGTGATGGTTCCGTCATTTGTCAGCGTTACCCCTTCGGGGATGGTCAGGGTTTTGCCCACCGGGATGGTAACTGTTTTGCCGGAGGGGATCGTTGCATCACCTGTGAGGGTAGGATTACCGTATGCCTCTCCGCTGTTCCCTTGAATAATTACGCCACTCCAGTTTTCCTTTCCACTTTGGTCGCTGATAGAGGATGCCGAAATAAGCGCGCCTCCATTCGCACCCGTGGAAAAAGCGCCGCCCGCACCTTTATTACCACCGCCGATGCCCGCACTGTTTCCACCGCCAGTGGCCGTCACGGTGCCGCCGCTGATGGTGATGGCGCCTCCTCCGCCCAAGTATCCTCCGCCGATGCCCGCACTGTTTCCACCGCCAGTGGCCGTCACGGTGCCGCCGCTGATGGTGATGGTGCCTCCTCCGCCCTCATTACCGCCGCCGATTCCTGCAGAACAATCGCCTCCTCTGGCCGTCACGGTTCCCCCGTTGATGGTGATCGTGCCGCCGTCTTTTCCGAGACCGCCGCCGATGCCCGCACCGCTATGACTGCCAGTGGCTACCACAGTGCCGCCGTTGATGGTGATGGTACCGCCCTCACCTTTGTAACCGCTGCCGATGCCCGCACCACCGCTACCGCCATTAGCCGTGATGTTGCCGCCGTTGATGGTGATGGTGCCACTCGCCTCCAAAAAACCGCTACCGATGCCAGCCTGATCATTTCTTCCTGTTGTGGAAAGTTGGCCCATGTTGGCCCCGGTGCTTTGGGCGTAGATGGTCAGGCTCTTGCCGCTGGATACATTGATGGCGCCGCTTTTTGCGTTTAGCGTGTAGCCATCTGCCAAAATCAGGTGAACGGTGCCGTTGACGGTGATACGACTGGAAAAGGTAACGTCGCTGTTGACAACATACCATGTTGTCTGTCCCGCCGCTCCCCATGTGGTGGTGCTGCTCTCCACCACCGTGGCGCTGGAACAGGTCGTGGTCGTCCAGTTCTGCCCGTTAGCGTCGCAATCCAAATACTTGATGTTGCTTGCCGTGGCAAGGAGTGCCGGGGCATCGTCCATCAGCGCCGCCAGCGCCAGCATGACGGCCTCGTACCGGGCAAAATCCAGCGCGGCCTGTTCTTCCCCGGTGAGTGCTTCACTGGCCTCGTCAATGGCGGCAAGCTGCGCCGCCACATCCTCGGCGTTGTCCAGGGTGATGCCCTCCGGGTCGGGCAGGGCGTCGATGAGGGCCTGCACCCGCTCCACGGCGGTCTGCTCCCGCGCCGCCTCCACGGTGACGGTAATTGCGGGCAGCTCCACGCCCTCGTCCACCGCGTAGGCGGCGGGCAGGACGGGGGTATAGATGTACGCGCCGGGGGTGTTGTGGTCGTACTCCGGCTCCGCCGTCCAGGTCACGCCGGGAATGGTGATCTGCTGAATGTCCGGCCCCTGTTCGTTAGCCGGGGGCTGTTCTCCCTCCGTGGGCGTCTGCTCCGTTTCCTCCGGGGAGACGGTCACATCCGTATCGTCCTCAATGTGATAGGCCCAGGCGGTCAGGGTGTCGGGCATGACAGGCTCCCCGCCGCCCTGGGAGACGGTCTGGAGCGCCGTACCCTCGTCCAGCGGGTCAAAGGCCGTCACCGCCCATTCTGGCCGCTCCCCCTCCAACGCCAGGGCGGGAATGGGGAACAGGCTTACCAGCATCGTAACCGTCAGGAAACCGGCTAATAATCTTTTCTTCATGGTCGCAGCCTCCGAAAAAAGAAGTAAGTATTCAGAGAAGATCGTCCCGTAGGGTTCCCCTACGGGACAGGGGGGCAAGCCCCCCTGTCGATGGCGTTCTGTCTGCACAAATCGCCGTCACAGGCGGCGTTTTGATAGTGTACCACCCCCATTTTAACAACTTTTTTGCCGTTGTCAATAGGGGTAGAACGAACATACAAAATCGTGTCATGGAACGCAAAAAATCGTTGCATTTAGTGCGCCGGAGCTGTATCATAGAGGGGAAGGGAGTGATTTTTGCCATGAGTGCGAAATTGGAAGATACCGTGGAGATCACCCGCGCTATCGTGCGTGGGTACTATCAAGGGGATTTTGAGCCGTGGTTTTCCCGGCTGTGTTCCGGGAGCGTCTGGCTGGGAACAGGAGAGCGGCTTTTGTTTGGCGATCAGGCGATCCGCGACTACTTCAAAGACTACACCGCTCCCATTCCTGTGCGTATTCTGCGGGAGGACTACTACCCCGTGCCGCTGAACGCCCGCAGCGGGGCGGTGGTAGCGGAGGTGGCGGTCGCAAGCTCGGAAAGCCCAGGCACAACGATCTCGGGTATCTATACCTTTGTCTATCAGATCGTCGCCGGAGAGACAAAGCTGATGCTGCTCCATGCCGGATATGAGTTCGTCAGCCCTCCGATGGTAAACGCCAACGCGCAGAAATTGCAGATGTCGGCCTATCAGTTTGTCCGGGACGTGATACTGAATATGCCGGAGACAAAGCGCATCCCCATCCCCGTGGGGATCAAGACATTGTACGTCCAACCCCACATGATTTTTTATGTCAAAAGCAAGGGACGGAAAACGGAGCTGTACTGTACAGACAAGGTGATCCTGACCGAGCTGCCTATTTACAAGCTCAATGAAATGCTGCCCTTTGACTTCTGCTCCATCCACCGCGCCTATACGGTCAATACCCGGTATGTGACCGCTATCAAGCGGTATGAGGTCACAATGGTGACGGGCGAAAAGCTGCCCGTTCCCATCCACGGCTTTAACGAGGTCAAGGCCGATCTGGAGCGGAGGATCGCCGGGGCGGGCACATAATGGGCTGTTACTGTCTCCCCAGCACTTCCACTCGCAGCAGGCCCCGCCGCTCTCGCCGCTGGGCGTACTCTACCAACTCACGGGCGTTGCCGGGGTGCCATGCGTAGGCGATCAGAAAGTCGCTGTTGTCCACCATGTAGCGGTTGGCCCGGACTATTGCCAGCTTCCTTGGCACTCGCTCCATCCCCGGAGGGTAAAAGGAGCCGTCAAAGCCGCTGGGTGTCTTTTCAGGCCGTTCCGCTGGGTGGTAGGGCCGCAGGCAGACCAGCCGCACGTCCGGGTGGCGCACCTTGGCCCGCTTCACCGCGCTTGCCGCCAGCGCGTCAAACCCGCCGTAGCGTCCTACCACAAACTCCCCCACGCCATACTCCGCAATATGCCGCTCCACCAGGGCGTCCAGTACCGGGGCCAGACTGTCCGGCGCGTCCCGGTGGCCGATAAAAAAGCAGGTTTTCCCCATCGCATGACCTCCTTGTGCCCGCCCGTTCGCCGGACGATGGGATCACTTGACCTGTGATTGCTCTATTATATCATTGTATTGCTATAAATGGCAATCACGTTCTCTAAATAAATCCCCGTTTTCGTGTTACCCTTTTATCGGAAAGAGGGGTGCGCTATGGAAACGGAATATCGGGAGCAGTACATCCGCTTCGGATTGAAGGTGCAATACTACCGCAAATTGCTGGGGCTGACGCAGGAGGCGTTTGCAGATAAGATTGGGCGGTCATGGTCGTATGTCTCTAAAATTGAAAGCCCCACGCGGGTCTTTGGCGTGTCGATGGAAACGCTGTTCAAAATCGCGGATGCGCTGGAAGTTCCCGTTTCAAAGCTGTTTGAGGAATGAAAAAAGCCGCCCTGGGCTGACTGAAACAGTCAGTCCAGGGCGAAAATTATGCGTCTGCGGGGTCAGTAGGCTGGGGTGCCATACCCGTAAATCTCATAATGGCCTATGGCGTAGCGATTCTCCCGGCAGCTATCGCCGGAGTTGCCCTCCACGGTGTAGACAAGGCCGTTCT
>CAMNQF010000072.1 GCA_946548895.1 uncultured bacterium
TCTGTCCCTTATTCCGGCCTTTTCCTCTGGCTGAACTAAAGGGATAACCACATTAAATATTTTTGAACCCGCCTTTTCCTGCGGATTCAGCGGCCTTAACCCTTTGTGGGGCGGGAATACTGGCACTGTCCGCCGACAATCGTCTGGTCCACAATCAGTTCTTGGGTCAGCAGGACAATATCTCCGCGCATCCCGACGGCGATGCTGCCTTGGGACGCGAGTCCCAGAAGCTTCGCGGGGTTTTCCGTCAGCAAGGGGAGCACGGCCTCCGGTTCACGGCCGGTAAACCGAACCAGATTCCGAAGTGCACGATCCATGGTCAAGGTCGAGCCCGCCCGGATATCGGTTCCGGTGATTTTGGCATCCCCATTGGTCACCGTAACGTCATTGACACCCAGCTTGTATTGACCGTCCGGGAGCCCCGCCGCCATAATAGAATCGGTGATTGCCACGACCCTATCAAGCCCTTTGGTTTTCAGGATCAGCCTAACTGTCCCGGGATGCAGATGAACACCGTCACAGATGGCCTCGCAGAATACGTCGCTTTCCAGCACGGCGCCCGTGATGGCGGGCCGGTGCTGGTGCAGCAGCAGCATGGCGTTCATGGTGTGCGTGGCGGCCTCAGCGCCAGCACGGATCGCGGCCCAAGCGGTGTCATAGTCTGCTCCGCTGTGGCCGATCGCCGTGTGGATGCCCATGGCGCGAATCGCCGGGATCGCCCCCGGGGTGCCCGCGATCTCCGGGGAAAGGGTGATATAGCGGATTAGCCCGCCTGCCGCCTGCTGGTACCGGCGGATCAGCTCCACGTCGAGTTCCGTCCGCAGCAGATGCTCCGGCATACTGCCGCGATAGTCCCGGCTGAGAAACGGCCCTTCCAAGTGAATCCCCAGCAGGCGGGCGCCGCGATGGCCGGCGTCCATATATTTGCGAACCTGCCCGATGCACCACAAGGTCTGTTCCTCCGTATCCGTCAGGATCGAACACTGCCAGCCGGTGACGCCGTGGGAGGCGAAAAACACCGAAATCTTCTCTAAATCCTCCTCTGAGGCGTGGTTCACATCCACATTGGCCCCGCCGTGGGTGTGGATATCGAGGAACCCCGGTGCGGCATACAGCCCTGCGGCGTCTATGACGGCCTCCCCCTGCCGAGGGGAGAGGGACGGGGCCAGCTCGGATATGACGCCGCCGTCGATTCGTATGTCTAACCGGCTGCGGGAGGAATTCGTCAGAATAGTGCCATTTTGAATCAACATATTCATTGTGCAACCTTCTCCGTCATGCGAATCAGCACATCCTCACGCCCCTGGAGCAGGGACACTGGGAATGCCGCAGTACGCGCGCCATAGGCCGCTCTGCGGACGACCGCGCGGTGCCAGTCCCGGAAAACTCCCAAACGGATCTTCCGCGCGTGGTATATCTCGTGAAATCCGATGGTGACGCAGTATTTCGGCATATCCTCCAGGTTCCCGCCGAAGTCCCCAATGGCATTGGCGGTCCGTGTTTCGGGGGTAATGGCGAGTACGCGCGTTTTGAGGGAGATGAACTCCTCGGGAGTTTTGGCGGGGTCGGCCTCATTGAAGGCCAGGTGCCCGTTGATCCCGATGCCGCCGAAGCAGGCGTCCACGCCGCCGAGGGTCTCAATCAGCTCCGGGATATAGGAAAGATTCTGAGGATCGGGGAATACGCGCTGCTCCTCCGGCACGTTTAGTTCCGGTTTGATCTGGCTGTATACCACCCTGTCCATAAAGCCGCGGAAGCTCAGCGGATGGTCTATAGGAACCCAGTTTTTCTCATCATCCAGATACTCATCCATATTGATGAACCAGCAGTGCTTTAAGCTGATGTTTTCCTGGTTCACCCGTTCCACAAAGAAGGGGTACTGGCCCACAGGACCCACCGGACAGATCAATACACAGGTCTGACCCAAGGCGGCTTTGCGCTGAATCTCGTCCACCATTTCATCGGCAATGGCGCGAAATACGGTCTCATTGTCCTTCCTGACCTCGAGAGAAATTTTCGGGGCCTTCAACAATTCTCCAGCGTCATATTGATAATATATCTGTGTCATTGCTGCACCTCCAGATACTCTTTGTACACAATATTCCAGATATAGTTCTTCAGCTTGGTGAATTCAGGCAATGTTTTTGTCTCCTGGTTTCTGGGATAGGGGATGTTGATGTCAAGAATCTCGCGAATCCGGCCGGGTCTGGCGGACATGATGATCACCTTTGAAGCCAGAAGGATGGCCTCCTCCACGTCGTGGGTGATGAAGAAGCAGGTTTTCTGTTCCTCTTGCCAAGTCCGCAACAGCTCGGTCTGGAGCTGGGTGCGAGTTTGGGCGTCCAGTGCGCCGAAGGGCTCATCCATGAGCAGCAGGGAGGGATTCACTGCATAGGCACGGGCAATGGCCACCCGCTGCTTCATGCCGCCAGAAAGCTCCTTGGGGTAGGAATCCACAAACTTTTCCAGACCTACCATTCGGATATACTTCATGACGATTTCTTCCCGCTGCTGTGGGGTGACGTCTTTTTTTAGTTTCAAACCGAACTCCACATTTTTCTTGACGGTCAGCCACGGGAAAAGTGCGTACTGTTGGAATACCACACCCCGGTCCACTCCGGTGCCGACCACCTTTACGCCATCCACCAGCACCTCACCGGCAGACGGATCCAAAAGCCCGGCGATGATATTAAGCAGAGTGGACTTGCCGCAGCCGGATGGGCCGACCACGCAGATGAACTCGTTTTCGCGGATATCCAAATTTACCCCGTTGAGTGCTACCGTTTTCCCGTTCCGCCCCTCGTAGACCTTCTCCACGTTCTTGATTTGAACTTTTATATCTCTCGCTTCTCCTGCCATGAGGTCAGCCTCCTCTCAAAGAACTTCAGGATCTTTTCCGCCAGCATACCGATGACGCCGACAATGATGATGTACAGCAGCATGGGCGCTGTGTCGAATAGGGTGGCCAAGGTTTTGATGCGCATACCAAGGCCGGCAATAGCGCCGGTGGACTCAGCAGCAATCAGGGTGGTCAGGGCGGCGGAGATTCCCAGACGGATTGCGGTGATGATGAAGGGGGTGGTGGCGGGAAAGATGACCTTGACGAACAGAACCGTATCGTTGGCGCCCAGCACCCGGGCCGCCTTGATCAGCGTCTCGTCCACATTGATTACACCCTGAAACACAGTGACGCAGATGGTCAGGAAGGTCGCAAGGCAGATAACGATAATCTGCGGCCTGCGCCCGATGCCTGCGGAGATTACGACCAGGGGCACATAGGCCAGCGGGGGGATGTTGCGGACAAACTGAATCCATGGCTCCAGAATATACCGCACGGGGCGGTACCAGGCCATCAGGAAGGCGACGGGCACGCCGAACAGAAAGCCCAGCGCAAATCCGATGCCCGCGGAGATAAGACTGCTGGCAATGTCCTGGAACAAAAAGCCCCGGTCAATCATCGTCTTGGCGGAGGCAAAGACCTTCGGGAGCGGATAGAAGCTGTTGGCGGTAGCCGGATTGTGCGACAGCGCGGTCCACAGGAGAACCGCCGCCAGCAGGGACAGGAGAAGCCAGACCCATTTTGGAATTTTCGATATGATATCGTTGTCTTTCTTTTTCGGCATAGAGACCACCTTGCCAGCCGTCCAGCTGCCGCGGCACCTTAATACACCGGCGCGGGCGGTGGAACGACCGCCTTTCTTGATTAATTAGAACAGAGGAATATAGAATACCTCAGTCCTGAGCGCAGGCGGGGACAAAGCAATTTTGGCTTGTGATTGGGATTCCCTCCTCCCGCCTCATGACGGGAGGAGGGAATCCCGTAATATATTACTTGGCTTCCATAGAGCTTGGCGTCCGGGCAAAGGGCCTCCCGGTCATTTACTGCAGCGCCTCTTTCATCAGGTCGGTCAGGACAAAGTCCTCCACCTTCAGCATGGTGCTTGCGTCGACATCGCCGGAGTTGACGAACATATTCTGCTGAACTGTGTAGATGTCGATGAGCTCATTGCTGGAGAGCATATCGGCGACCTCGGAGGAGTTGTACCAGTAACCGTCGCCCCGCTGCTGGTAAAGCGCGTCCTTATCGGCGCCGATCAGCTCTGCGCACCACTCGGCCACCTGCTCGTAGTTCTCGCTCTTGGAGCCGTAATCCAGACCCTTGTACATGGCACGCAGGAAGCGGACCAGAACATCGTGATGCCCTTCCACATAGCTGGGGTTGACCACCCAGGAGCCGGGGGAGACGGAGTTCTCAGAGTAATCCACGTTCTGGCACAGTTTTACGCCGTCGTCGCCCAGCTGCTCCAGGATCTGCAGGGAGGCGGGGGACCAGGTGGCAATGGCGTCCACGCTGCCGGAGGAGGCGGCGGCCACCATATTGCTGGCCTCCATAGCGTAAGCCTGGATGTCGTCCATGGACAGGCCGTTGGCCTCAAGGGCCAGCTTCAGGATGATCTCGGAGGAGGTGGCGGGGGCATAGCCAACGGTCTTACCCTTCAGGTCGGCAATGGACTCCACCCCGTGGGATTTCAGGCCAATCACGCAGTCGGCATTGCCCAGCTGCTGAATCAGCAGAATGTTTGCCTGACCGGAGGAGCAGAGCTTATGGGCGCCGTGCCCGATAAAGGAGATGTCGATAGAGCCGCCCTCCATGGCCGCGATTTCGGCGGGGCCGGCATCGAACGGCACGAGATTGACGGTGATGCCCTCTTCCGCGAAGTAGCCGTTTTTCTCAGTGGACATGACAGCCCACAGGGCGCCGTAGTTGGGCATATAGGCCAGGTTCAGAGTGACGGGTTCAGGGGTGGAGGCAGGCTCGGGCGTAACGTCTGCACTGGGTTCGACAGAGGGCGCCTGACTGATGTTCTGAGTACCGGGATCAGAGCTGCCGGTGGTGCCGCTGTTGCAGCCGGTCAGGAGTCCGAAAGCCAGAACGAGGCAGGTTAGGAGCGCGAGATACCGTTTGATTTTCATTTTCTTCATCCTTTCTTGATTGTATGGGCTGGAAGCGGGGGAATATTGCCGCGGGACATATCCCGAAAGCAAACAAATATTTCTTTAATTTAAAAAATAACATAACGGGATGGTTTTGTCAATTAGAATTAAAAATTTTCTAAATCTCCCTAAAATATTGGGCATAATAATAATTGTACTTTTGAATTGACATCTCAATGTATTAATCTATTTAAGAAATGGCAAAACCTGGAGCACTGAAACGTAATAAATGGAAATATTTTGATAGATTTCCACTTCGGACTAATAATTTTGACGACTTTTTGAATCTCAGGGTTGATTTTTAGGGGGCAAGTCCATATACTTATGTGAGAGAATAAAGCTGTGCGCTGAATCAGAGCAAACAGCACAGGACAGATTCGAATGGGTCCGAACAGTAGCTTCGGCCTGTGATTCACGTCTCTTGGAAGGGGATTGCCCTCATGATTGAAAAAGGCGGAAATTTGCCGCTGATTAAGCAGAAAAATGTCAGTTTGATCAAAAAGATGGTCTACCGATACAGCCCCATTTCCCGCAGCGAGATTGCTCAGAGGCTCTCCCTTACCTCTCCAACTATCACGACCAGTGTAAACCCCATGATCGCCCAAGGGTTGCTGCGGGAGCTGCCGGATCTGGAAGAGAGGCGGGATATGGAACGAAGCCCCGGCAGACGGCCGGTCAAGTTGGAATTTGTGCCAGAGACACACTATTTTTGCGGTGTGGATTTGGGACCATATGGGATCAGTTACGCCTTGACTGATTTGATGGGCAGAACCGTGGCCACCAGCACCAGCACTTACACCGACATGGGGAGCTATGAATCCACGATGGAAATGCTTGTGGAAAGTATACCTAACTTTATTCGTGCGGCAAAGCAGCCGAAGAATAAGGTGCTGGGGGTAGGGGTTGTCATGCCCGGTCTCATTGACGGCGCCGCAGGGAAGATCAACAGTACCTTCCGCAGCGGGTGGGACGGCCATTTTTTGGCGCAGGATCTCTCCGAAAAGATTGGAATCCAGGTGAAGGTGGACAACAATGTGAGAGCCAGGATCATCGAAGCGGACTTGTTTGACCGCATGCTTTTGGGCGATCCTGTGGCCTATTTTTATGTCTCCTATGGCATCGCGTGCCACCTCATGATAAATGGAAGTGCGCTTTACGGCGAGTTTGCGGCAGCGGGCGAGATCGGCCACACGATTGTCAAGCAGGACGGCCCCCTGTGTACCACCTGCGGGAATTATGGATGCTTGGAGGCGCTGGCCAGTGAGAAGGCGGTGCTGAGCCAGTGTAGGGCGAACTTGTACTATAACGGTGTACCGAACGTTTTGAGCGAGATCTGCAGTGACCCAGAGAAATTGACCATTGAACACGTCCTTGAGGCGCAAAGGCGGGGGGATCAGACCGTGGGGCGTATTTTGAATGGCTGCATCAGATATTTGAGCGCGGAGTTAGCCAATGTAATTAATCTGGTCAGCCCAAAAACCGTGCTTGTGGATGGGCGCATATTTAGTGTGGATCAAAACCGCGCTCAACTGCTGGATGAGACCAGGACGCTCGCCTTAAACATAGGAAAGGAACGCACGCGATTTATCTTTCTGCCCTATGACGCATATCGGGGCGCTAGAGGAGCCGCGTCCATAGCGGTAAAGGAATTTTTCTTGGAAAACGCTTTGTAAAAAGAATTTGGTTATTCCAGCCTGCGAACCCAAACGATTTACTGTATAGTTGTCAATCAACGTGGCAAATGTTTTTGCGGTTGGCAGATCATTCTTATCCCGTTTATAGAATGATCTGCCAACCGCTTTTGTTATTTCATTTTATGGTTATCGCGTTAAGTCACCATAACCCAAGATGTTGGAGGCAGCCACAGCGCAGACAAGCCTGGGGAAAAGCTGGTGGGGCCAGAAGCGGCGGTTGAAACGGAAGCAAAACTCATCAAAGTAGCTTTGCAGATGCTTTTTGCCCAAGCCATGGTAGGTTCCTTACGAACGCACGCCGGACAACGGCACGCACTGCCGCCGCATCCAGTTTGGAAACCTGTATTTTGAAGAAGCCGGGATGCCCCTGCTCTAAGAGGGACACTGCGGCCAGTGCGCTGGTTTTCTCTGTCCCACGGCCCCATTTCCCGTTTGATTTGGGTGCGTCGAAGTAGGCGTCGTCTAACTCCACGATGCCGAAAAGGACATAATCCTGGTCTCTTTGGCCCATAGCATTACGCAAACGGTGCAATAAGTACCAGGCGCTGCTATAGGCTATTTCCAGCTCCGAAGAAAGCTGAACTGCCGAAATGCCCCTCTTATCACGAGCGGCCAAATAGATTGCCCAAAACCAAATCGTCAGCGGAAGATGGGTACGATGCGGGACAGTCCCCGCCGTGACCAAGTTTTGCCGGTGGCAGTGCTTGCAGGTAGATTCCCGGCGTCCGCACAGCCGGTAACAGCCTGTTCCGCCGCATTTCGGGCAGATAAAGCCATCTGGCCAGCGCTGCTGAAATAGATATTCCTCACAAGCTTCCTCCGTCTGGAACCGCTGTCGGAACTCCTTGAAGCCCATCCCTTCTTGCTGGCTCATCTTCCCCGCCTCCTTTCTTTGGTGCGGCTATTCTATCTTTTTTACTGTCCCAGCATCCGGCACTATATCTTGGGCCTTGTTGACTTATCACGATAACCACATTTTATTTTGCGTTTGTGCCAAAAAAGAAGTTGACAAACAGGATGCCCCCGTATATACTATACAATATATTTTTTAAATTTATTAAAAAATAAAAATGTAAAGGGGTCCTGCTTTATGTCTCTGGTTCCAATGAAAGCGATCTTAGACGCCACCGAGAAGTACAACTACGCCCAGGGCGCGTTCAACGTCAACGCGGTCTGCCAGGCCAAGGCCGTGATCGAGGTCCACGAGATGTTCCGCTCCGCCGCCATCCTGCAGGGGGCGGATCTGGCCAACGCCTTTATGGGCGGCCGCACCGACTTCGCCCAGGGCACCCTGGAGGACAAGAAGAAGGGCGCGCTGAACATCGCCAACGCGGTGAAAAAGTACGCCGAGCACAGCCCCATCCCGGTGGCCCTCCACCTGGATCACGGCAAGAATATGGACTCCTGCGTGGCCGCCATCGCGGGCGGCTATACGTCGGTGATGATCGACGGCTCCTCCCTTCCCTTTGACGAGAACGTGGAGCTCACCCGGGAGGTGGTGAAGTACGCCCACGAGCGGGGCGTCACCGTGGAGGGCGAGCTGGGCGTGCTGGCCGGGGTGGAGGATCACGTGTTCGCCGCGAACTCCACCTACACCAACCCCATGGACGCGGTGAAGTTCTTCCGCCAGACCGGGGTGGACGCCCTGGCCATCAGCTACGGCACCAAGCACGGGGCCAACAAGGGCAAGGACACCGTCATCCGCAAGGAGATCGCCATTGCCACCAAGGAGTGTATGCTCCACGAGGGCATCGAGGGCACCCTGGTGAGCCACGGCTCGTCCACCGTGCCCCAGTACATCGTCAGCGAGATCAACGCCCTGGGCGGCGACATCCACGACGCCTACGGCATCAAGAAGGAGCAGCTCAAAGAGGTGTCCAAGCTGGGTATCCGCAAGATCAACGTGGACACCGACATCCGGCTGGCGGTCACCCGCAACCTGCGGGAGCTGTTCCGGGACTGCCCCGCTCTGCGGGACAGCGCCTCCATCGGCGGCATTTACAAGCTGCTGGTGGACAACCCCGCCGCCTTTGATCCCCGGGTGTTCTTCCCGCCCATCATGGACACCGTCATGTACGGCAATGTGCCCGACGAGGACGTGGGGCGCATCGTGGACTGCATCGAGCGGGGCGCGAAGGAGGTCGTGGGCACCCTGATCGTGGAGTTCGACAGCGTGGGCAAGGCCCCCCTCATTGAGAACGTCTCCCTGGACGAGATGGCGGAGCGCTACCGCGCCAAGGGGATCTGAGCATGGGAAAAAATCTTTTAGTGGCCCACGGCGGCGGCCCCACCGCCGTCATCAACTGCTCCCTCCAGGGGGTGGTGGAGGCCGCCCGGAGCGCCGGCTTTGACGGGAAGATCTACGCTGCCCGGTTCGGGGCGGAGGGCATCCTGGCCGGGGATCTCATCGATCTCACCGACGTGCCCGCCGCCACCATCGCCAAGCTGGGGCACACCCCCGCCTCCGCCATCGGCTCCTGCCGGCGGAAACTCACCGGCGCGGATTATCCCACGGTACTGGAGACGCTGAAAAAGTTCGATATCGGCTGCTTCTTCTACAACGGCGGCAACGATTCTATGGACACCTGCAACAAGGTGAACGAGCTGGCCAAGAAGGAGGGGCTGGACGTCCGGGTCATCGGCATTCCCAAGACTATGGACAACGACCTGGACCTGACCGACCACTGCCCCGGCTTCGGCTCCGCCGCCCGGTACGCCGCCCTCAGCGCCGCCGAGCTGGCCCTGGACGCCTCCGGCCTGCCCATCCACGTGGTGGTGCTGGAGCTGATGGGCCGGAACGCGGGCTGGGTCACCGCCGCCTCCGCCCTGGCCGGGCGGCTGACGGACTGTCAGGTGCTGACCTATCTGCCAGAAGTCCCGGTGGACGAGGACAGGATGCTGGCGGACATTGAAAAAGCCTACGCCAAGGGGAAGGGCCTGCTGGTGACCGTCAGCGAGGGCATCTGCGGTCTGGACGGCAAGCCGCTGGCGGACACGGGGATCGTGGACGGCTTCGGCCATACGGTGCCCGGGGGAACCGCCCAGCACATCACGGATCAGATCATCCAGAAGCTGGGCCTCAAGTCCCGGGCGGAGAAGCCGGGGCTCCTGGGCCGGGCCAGCATTCCCTACCAGTCCTCCACCGACCGGGAGGAGGCCTACGCCGTGGGCAGGTTCGCGGTGGAGTCCGCCCTGGCGGGGGAGAGCGGCTACATGGTGGCCATTAACGCGGCGCGGACGCCCGCCTATTCCAGCAGCCTGTCCCTGGTGCCGCTGGATAAAGTGGCCAACGTGGAGAAGAAGTTCCCCCTGGAGTGGATCGTGGAGGGCAATCAGATTGCCGGTGGGTTCTTCGATTACGCCATGCCCCTGATGGGCGGGGATTTCCCGGAGTACGCGCTGCTTCGGTAAGGGCTGTTGTGCATTCTTTTTCTTGAAGGAAAAAGAATCAAAAAGAACTTTTGCTCGCTGACGGGCACGGGCAAAATCTAAAACGTTTCTGCCCGGCCACCTAACCAAAAGCTATGGACGGAGTGGATATATGAAACACATTTATTTAAATCTGAAGCGGTTCGACGTGCCGGTGGAGCTGGGCGGTGTAAACCGGCTGGCCCCGGTGAAGGACTGGGGCGCGGCGGTGGTGAACGGCACCCAGGAGGCGCTGCGGAAGTACGACCCGGCCAAGGTGGAGTTTGTCCAGTACCTGCCGGAGGCCCATCTCATCAGCGCGGTGTCCGCGCTGACGGAGGGCAGCCCCGTGCGGCTGGGCAGCCAGGGGGTGTACCGCATGAATACGGCGGTGGGGGGCAACTTCGGGGCCTTTACCACCAACCGGCCCGCCTCCATCGTGAAGGCCATGGGGTGTACGTCCACCCTCATCGGCCACTGCGAGGAGCGCAACGACAAGAAAGGGATTCTGGCCGAGGCGGGCGTGACCGACATGAGCGCCGTCAACCGCCTGCTGAACCAGGAGATCAAATGCGCCCAGGAGGCCGGGCTGACGGTGCTCTACTGCATCGGCGAGACCAGCGAGGAGCAGCCCCAGTGGGAGCAGGTGCTGGGGGAGCAGCTGGACGCGGGGCTGGACGGCGTGGACAAGAGCAAAGCCGTCATCGGCTACGAGCCGGTGTGGTCCATTGGGCCGGGCAAGACCCCGGCGGGGAAGGATTATATCACCAAGATCGCCCGGTTCGTCAAGGAGCGCACGGGCGGCATGGACGTGGTGTACGGCGGGGGCCTGAAGGCGGACAACGCCGCCATGCTGGCCTCCATCGACGAGATCGACGGCGGTCTCATCGCCCTGACCCGCTTCCAGGGTGAGATCGGCTTCTATCCCGAGGAGTATCTGGAAATCATCCGTCTCTATCTCGGTGAATAAAGGTGAACGCGAAACGCAGTTTCGCGGCTAAAAGTTTTCTTTTCATCCTTTTCTTTTTCAAAAGAAAAGGATGACCAAAAAAGGAGGGCGCACATGAAATTAGAGTTTGAATACGGCCACGGCCTGATGGCCGCCAACCTGCCCGACAATACCGACGTGTTCATCCCCGGGGAGACCGTCCCCGACCCGCCCTGCCTGCCCCAGGACTGGGACAGCCTGTACGCCGCCACCCTGGAAAGCATCCGCAACCCCATCGGGATGTCCCCGCTGAAGGAGCTGGCGGGTCCTGGCAAGACGGTGGTGTTCGTCATCCCGGACATCGTGAAGGGCGGCTGCCAGCCCACCGCCCACCGGAAGGTGTCCATCCGGGCGTGTCTCGACGAGCTGTACGCCGCCGGGGTGGATAAGAAGGACATCCTGCTGCTGTTCTCCAACGGCCTGCATCCCCGGGCCACCGTGGGCGAGATGAAGCAGATTTTGGGCGAGGAGCTGTTCAACGAGTTCTACTGGACGAACCAGATCACCTCCCACGACAGCGAGGACTATGACCACATGGTGGACCTGGGCAAGACCCGCCGGGGCGACCCTGTGCTGATGAACAAGTACGTGTTCGACGCGGACATCCCCATCCTCATCGGCCACACCCAGGGCAATCCCTATGGGGGCTACTCCGGGGGCTACAAGCACTGCGCCACCGGCATCACCCACTGGCGGTCCATCGCCAGCCACCACGTGCCCGACGTGATGCACCGCCCGGACTTCACCCCGGTGTCCGGCAAGAACCTGATGCGCACCAAGTTCGACGAGATCGGGATGTGGATGGAGGAGAAGATGGGCCACCCCTTCTTCTGCTGCGACGCGGTGCTGGACACCTATTCCCGGCAGATCGCCATTTTCTCCGGCTACGCCAAAGAGATGATGCCCATTTCCTGGGAGATTGCCGACAAGCGCACCTACGTGCCCTGGGCGGAGAAGAAATACGACGTGATGGTGTTTGGGATGCCCCAGGCGTTCCACTACGGCGACGGCATGGGCACCAACCCCATCCAGATGATGCAGGCCCTGTCCGCCCAGGTCATCCGCCACAAGCGGGTGATGAAGGACAACTGCGTCATCATCTGCTCGTCTATCTGCAACGGGTACTTCCACGACGAGCGGTGGCCCTACCTGCGGGAGCTGTACGAGCTGTTCCAGCACGATTACATGAATATCCTGCCGGACATGAACCGCTACGGCGAGTATTTCGCCACCAACCAGGAGTACATCCGCAAGTACCGCTTCTGCAACGCCTTCCACCCATTCCACGGATTCTCCATGATGAGCTGCGGGCACATCGCGGAGATGAACACCTCCGCCATCTACATCGTAGGGGCCCAGGAGCCGGGCATTGCCCGCGGCATGGGCCTCAAGACCCGGGCCACCTTCGAGGAGGCGCTGGAGGACGCGAAGAAGAAATTTGTGGGGCCCAACCCCAACATCCTGGCATTGCCCAAGACCTTCAAGGTGGGCGCTGTCCACCTGTGCATGAAGGACCAGCCCTACGACGGCACCAACGGGCATTGTGGCCTGTGAAGCGGGGGCATCCATGCTTATTTTTTTCCTGGTAAGCTTGTTTGCCAGTACAGTGGGAGCTATCTGCGGCATCGGCGGCGGCGTCATCATCAAGCCGATGCTGGATCTGCTCCATCTAGAGAAAGTAACCACGATCAGCTTTCTGTCCGGCTGCACGGTGCTGTCCATGAGCTGTTACTCCGTGGGACGTTCCATGCTGGCAAAGGAGCGGCAGGTATCCCTGTCCACCGGGACACCACTGGCCTTAGGGGCTGCGGCGGGCGGCCTGCTGGGCAGCCGTCTGTTTGCATATGTGAAGGCCCTGTTCCACAATTCCAACGGGGTGGGCACCATACAAGCAGCTTGTCTGGCTATAGTCACTGTTTGCACCCTGATTTACACCGTCAACAAAAACCGAATTCATACCTTAACAGTGACCAACAAAGCGATTTGTGCAGTGGTCGGTCTGGCTTTGGGATGTATGTCCAGCTTTTTGGGCATTGGCGGCGGGCCAATCAATCTGGTGGTGCTGTACTATTTCTTCAGCATGGACACCAAGACTGCCGCATCCAACAGCCTGTATATCATCTTTTTTGGTCAGCTGTTCAACCTGATTGCTACCTTAGCTGCGCGTGACGTGCCCGCTTTTCGCCCTGCGGTTTTAGCACTGATGGTGGTTGGGGGAATCGGCGGCGGAATGCTCGGCCGGACCCTGAACAAAAAGCTTAGCGACTGCCTGTTGGATCGGCTGTTTGTTGTTTTGATGCTGGTGATTATCGGCATCAGCATCTGCAACGCAGTCCGTTATGCCGGAGGATAACCGCAGGGATGCCACATACCGGCGAACCTCTGGACAGCGGCAAAACCTAGTATGATTACAGCGTAGTAAAATTTTCCCTGTTTAGGCTAACAGAGCGGGCCTTATAGCCAGCGCAAGACTGTTGACAATAAGGCCCATTTCCCGTTTGACCACATAACTGACCACAGTCGCGTGCGGAACACTCGGAAGCAACACAACTAAACGCCATTAGAAAGCAACTGGAACCGAACAGAAGCGACTAAAAAGTGCCATAAATAACGCAAAAAAATTCCATTCCGGCGTTGACGTGCGGGAGGTCACAGGTTCGAGTCCTGTATCGTCCACCACAAATCCGCTTGAAACCGTTGGTTTCGGGCGGATTTTTCTATTTTTAGCCACTTTT
>CAMNQF010000073.1 GCA_946548895.1 uncultured bacterium
TTTTACTGCTTCGCACTCCTTGTGTCTATTGTCCACTTTTTACGGACCAGTGCACAGGCTGGGTGACCCACAACTTGACCCACACGGCGAAATGTGCGGAAAGGTTTAAAGAGTACCGGGCAGGAAGTTTGGCCTTCCTGCCCGGTGCTTTTTGGGTGTTGTGAGTTTGACTTTACATCATCTGGGCCATGAAGTTTCCCATGGTTTCCGCTGCCTGATTCTGCATCTGGCGGGTAGCGTGGGTGTAGGTGCGCAGGGTGAACCCCGCGTCGTAATGGCCCAGCATACTGGAAACCGTCTTGATGTCCACGCCGTTCTGTAGGGCCAGTGTGGCGAAGGTGTGCCTGAGATCGTGGAAGCGAATGTGTTCCAGCCCAGCGTCCTTGAGAATCTTCTCATGGAGCTTTACCACGGAGTCAGGGTAGTACATCTCGCCCGTGGTGGACGAGGGGAACATATACGGGTTTTCCGGGTGCTTCTCATGCTCCTGGATCAGCAGGTCTACTGCCTCCTGGGGGATGGATACCCGGCGCACTGAGGTTTCGGTTTTGGGCCGGGAGAGGGTGAGCTTCCCACTGGGGTTCTTGATGTACTGCTTGCTCACCGAGATTGTCCGGTTCTGGATGTCCAGGTCATCCCAGAGGAGGGCCACCAACTCGCCCTTCCGAAGGCCGCTTACCAGCTCCAGATAGAACATGGGGAGTACCCCACGGGCATCGGCGGCATCCAGATAGGACTTCAGGTGTTCGGGTCGCAGGGTTTTCATCTCCACCTTCTGCACTTTGGGGGCGATGCAGTCATCGGTGGGGTTGCGGGGGATAAGCCGTTCCTTCACTGCCCGCTCAAACGCGCTGTGGAGCATCAGGTGGACGCTGCGCACCGTGGTGCTGCTGAGACCGGGGTTGCCGTGGTCGCTGCGCTGGTTCACCCGGCCATACTCCATCAGATTTTTGTACATCTTTTGAAGATCCCGGGAGGTCAGCTTCTTCAGCTTGATCTTCCCGATGCGGGGGATGGTGTAGGTTTCGATCATCAGCTTGTAGCGGTCCGCCGTGGCCTGCCGGATGTTGGGCTGGGCGTACAGGTCATACCAAGCACGCAGCCAAGTGGTCACGGTGTACTCGTCGGTACGGGTGATGTCCACCTGCTGGGCCTGCTCCACCGCAGCCTTGAGCTTTTCCTTGACCTCTGCCTGGGTACGGCCCAGCACATTCTTGATGATGCGCTTGCCGGTGTCAGGATCGTAACCCGCGGTATACCGGCCCTCCCAGCGGCCGTCTGAACGCTTCCGCAGGTTTCCTTCACCGTTGGCACGACGCTTTGACATATCTTATCCACCTCCAGTTCTGATATCGCCATCGTTTTCGTCCATGCACTCGGCCATGATCCGAATTCCCAGCCGGAAGCCCAGGATGAAATTCTCCAGCGCCGTGATGTCGTCGATCTCGTGCTGAGATTCTATGAGTTTTGCCAAGACCGCTTGTCCGGCTTCATCAAGCCGCTCCGTGAGTTGGTTTTCGAAACGGGTTACCCGGTCCGTTGCCCGCTTCAGTTCTGAATTAGGCGCCATGTCCTGCGCGTTGGGTGCTATATTGCCGTAGTAGAGATCTTCCAAAGTGTTTCGCATGATTCTCGCCTCCTGTAGCGACACACCATACCACAGGCTGGCGGAAATAGCCATGGGCATCGGCGAGAGTTATCAGAACAGACACATATTTTTTCGGCGTGCTGCTGGGCTTCTCTTTGTATACACTGGTGCAATTCATAATTCGCCACAGCGGCGCACAAAGGGGCCGACAGCTCGGTTCATATGCGCGAGGGGTACGGATGCCATCTGCTCTATGAAAGGGGCACAAACCGCCGCACAGGGGCTAACACGGGGGAAACCACTTGGGCGGCGCTCCGCAGGTGTGGAGCGCCGCCCGCTTTTGCTTGAGAGCGCCTATTCCGGATAGCGTGTGTAGAGGGCATACCCAGGCTGCTCCTCCAGCCACCACTTGAAGTACTGCCCGCCCCAGCGGGCATGGTTGTTGAGACCGCTCTCGGTGACCTTGACGTACTCGTCCGTCTTACTGATTACAACTACCACGTGGCCGTTTCCGCTGTTGTCATAGCGGATCAGGTCGCCGGAGCGGATCTGCTCCCAACTTGGGTTGTCTACTCTCCGCCATGGAAGGCCGCCAAACGCGGCGTCCGAACACAGCGTAGCCCAGCCGGAGCAGTGGGTCCCCCGGTGGTAGGGCCCACCGCTGGTGGAACGGTAGGGCGTGGGGTATATTGTCCCGGTGGGGTAGAGCTGTTTCAGCTGCGCCAGGACGGCCTGCACACTTTCTTCCGTGGGGGCGAACGGTACTGTTGAGGTTTCCTCCCAGTAGGGCTGGGTGCTGTCGATGTGGACGGAGTTGGTGGCGGCGTTGTAGGTTACGCCAAAGTTCACCGCTTTGCCGATGTCCCGGAGCCTGACGTAGTTGTTGCCGCCGATGCTGTAGGCGGTCATGTCCACCCGCTGGCCGTCCAGGTAGAAGGTCTGGGTGGTGGGTGTGGCGGTGAGCTGCTGGACGGCGGCACTGGCGGGGCCGCTCAAAGCGAGGCCGGCGAGGATGCCGAGCCCCATAAATACCGCTTCTTTTTTCCTGTTCATGATCTGATCCCCTTTCGGTTTTGTTGTGCGTTTCGCAAACACAACCATGCCGAAGGAGCGCCGGGAAGTCAAGAACAATCGGGGGAACAGTGTGGAGAAAAACTGTAGCGCAAACGAAGCACTTTGCACAGCAGGGGCGTCCCTATTGTTTTCTGTGGCGCAGATTTTACGGGGGTCACATGGTCTGCTCCCAGTGCTGATCGCCGCTGAACTTCTGGCCCATAGCCATTTTTTTGATGGCCTCTCTGCGGCGCTGTTTACTGTCCGTCCAGGTGGGCGGCGCGGGGAGCTGCCATTCATCGTCACGTTCCAGATCGGCCAGAACCTGGAACCACCCGGAGGCCAGCTCACCCATCCAGCCCTCGTCCGGCTCCGAAGTGGTTGGACGGAAGCCGGTGGCCTGGCGGTAGAGGAGAAGTGCCTCCAGGTTTTCCTTGAGGAAGGTTTCATCGTGGAGGCTGCTGTCCCGGCACTTGCGCCCGTTGGGGCAGGTGAACGTGATGTGCTTCCGGTTTGGCGTCCAGTTCACCTCATATCCTTCCATTTCCATGTTGGTGATGAAATCTTCCCGAGTGATAGAGTATTCCAGCGCCTCGTTGATGGCCTGGATGAGATCCAGCTTCCAGCTGTCGCCGCGCAGGCCGGCCTGGTACTCACCGGGCTTCATGCGCTTCTTTTTGGTACGCAGTTCGCACTCGTCCAGCACCTGAAGGCCGTGGGCGAGGCAGATTTCATCGTTCACTTTTCGATGCGCCAGAAGGTCGCTGGGGCTTTGATGGAGCTTGTGTCCATCCTTGTGGCTGACGCTGTTCACCACCATGTGGTTGTGCAGATGGCCGGTATCAACGTGGGTGGCGATCACCACCTCGAAGCCTGGGAACTGCCGCTGGGCAAATTCCAGACCGATGGCGTTGACCTCCTGGGGTGTGATATTATCCTCCGCGGAGAAGGACTGGACGAAGTGGTAGACCTGTGTCCCTCCTGTTTTGTGGAAACGCTCTTTGGTCATCTGCATCTCGATGAAGGCGGATTGGGGAACGCAGTCGCTGCCGGTGACGAGCCACGCATCACCCCAGCAGGTTTTTTCCTCTTGCTCTACGTAGTCGATCACGCCGCGCATGGAACTGGCGGACTGCTTTTTGCACTGGATCGCGGTGAAGGTCGCCATCAGCGCACCTCCCGAATGAGCGCACCCAGCGTATCGCACAGTCTGGCATACTCTTGGACGAGGTCATCACCGCGTAAGACGGTGATCCGCCCCATGTTGGCCAGTGTGGTGAGTTGGTTGAGGTTGCGGCCCTGGGCTTTCAGCTCAGAGAGCAGATCGTTCAGCCCGTCCACCTGGACAATCTCCTTGCCGAGGGCGCAGGTGGTGAGGTAATCCGTGACGGTCATGCCTGCGGCCTTGGCCCGCTGATGGATGGCCTTTTTGTCCGCCGGGGCCATCCTGGCGGTGATAATTTCGGTTTTCTTCTTCTGCATTAAACTCCTTTCTCCCCCTTCAGGGGGCAGGGGGTGCCGGGGTATGGCCCCGGCGAGTGCGGTCGGCGTATAGCCGGACGCGATGCTTGCCCTACCCAAAAGGGTAGGCATCCGCCCCAACGGGGCGCTTCTGCACTGCCCTCACCCGGCGCTCCCACGGTACGGTGGTGGGGCTGTCCGCACTGCGGGAAGCTGTGAGGGAAATTTATCCCGCACAAAAATCGAACGCCTGGGTTGCCCTAAAAACCGGGCTGAAAAGTGACGGGGTGGCTGGACGGGTTTCGTGGCCCTGTCTGCCTCCTGCTTCCGAGGGCTTTTCAACACCTGCCCACAGCGGGGCACACGGGGGGCCAACACTGCGTTTCACGCTCTCAGAGGTGCACGGATGTTACCCGACCCGCAGGATGGGCACAAACGGCCTTAAAACGCGAAACACGGGGCGGCCCATTTTTGATGGGGCCTGTGGGGGACGGAGCCTGTCTTGACGGTTCATGAGACGAGGGTTCCATTGGTGGAAGCTGAGGGAGCTCCTTGGCAGACTCGGTGCTCCTGCAGCCTGCGGAGCTTCCTGCGTTGGGCTTCCAGCTCCAGGAGACAGAGCTGCCGCTGGTGGAATGCATCCACTGCTCTCTGCGTTGGAAGGATGGTGTAGAGGTTGTTGCCGTTCCACTTCATCCCGCGCCGGTCGAGGTATTGGCTGTGCTCCATGGTGACGAGGTGCTTCTCCAGGAGGACGCTGATGGATTTTATCACAGTGTTCCTGGAGATTCCGATGGCGGCAGCGATGGTGCTGTAACTGGGATGGCAGGTATGCGTCCGGCGATCCTCGATCAGCAGCAGATAGCTGTACACCATGAACGCAGAAGGCGGAAGGTTCAGCAGGAAGATTTCATTGGGGAGGGTGAAAAACTTCCCGCTTTCAGCGGAGAGAAAATCAGCGGCGAGGGAGCATTGCTCCGTGACTAACCCTGTATCTGCCAAGGCAGACAGGTACTTCCGCACAGTACCCTCTGACTTGTGGATTCCCTTTGCGATCACTGCCAGGGAAGGAGCATCTGCGCCGCCATGGGAGGTGTGGCAGCACAGATAAGACAGGATCACGAACGCAATCGGTTTGAGTTGGTACTCCCACACAGCGTTGGGGATTGGGAAGCGGTAGTGGTGCGGATTGCGCCGGAGCCAGCCGAACGGGGTGCGGTGTTTCCTCATTAGCCAGCACCTCCCTGTGTGTGCTGCTCCACCCACTGGATGAACTTTTCCTTGGGGATGACCAAGCGATTGCCAATTTTCAGAACCGGGAAGTCCGCTTCGTGCATCAATTCATAGCTGCTGGACGGAGCGACGCCTAGTACCTTTGCTATGGTTGCCGCGTTGAGAAACAGCGGTAGATCGTCATGATTTTTGTACTCAGAAATTTTCACTTGTTTATCCTTTCAATGAATTTTGGGCGCAGATGGAAGGGAAAGTGGATTCCATCTGCTCTTGCTGGCCACACACCGCACCCGTTCCTGTCCCAGAATCTCACTGCGGCGTTTTCCCCCTGTTGGTACGCATATCTCGTATTGAAATTTTCGGCGGTACTTTGCCCAGGGAGTATGATCTTCGGTGGTGGGTATTCAGTTGTCGAGGTGCGGTCGGCCCAAAATCTCAGCGAGGCTATTGACATTCTAAGGGATATGGGCTATAGTCTATTTTGAACCATCCCAATGGTAACATAATCCAAGAGGATTGTCAACAGCCTTTTTGAAGCCGATAGTCTATTATCTGAGAGGAGGCAATGATTATGGACTTTCCCAAACTGACATTTCCGCTGACCGCGGACTTTGGCAACACGAAATACTGGATCGGGGATCAAGGACCATTTCGATTTGGCGAGGCGGTGACGGCTTTTTTTGACGGTGAGGATTTTGCGGCTCCAGGGGAGGATAGGGAGACCTTGCTGGGGGATCTGGAGCTGTACCTGAAGGTGTTCGGCAACTACCTCCAGCCTTACATCGATCTGGGGGAGATCACGGACGAGATGGGGCGCCAGTTGAAGGCGAGTTCAGCGGCGTGTACGCTGAATTACGGCTATCACATCCAGCCAAAGTCCGCCGTGCTGGTGGAGCGGTACACGTTTCCCGCGCTGCGGGATTTCCTCTATGTAGAACTGGGGAAGGCCATCCTGCATGGGAATGCGCCGCGCCAGTGCCGCTTATGCGGGAAGTGGTTTTTCCACGAGCAGGGGGAGCGGTCTCTGTACTGTGAGCGCGTGGCCCCCGGCGAGACGGAGCGGACGTGCCGGCTGATGGGGGCCCGGGCGGTCTTTGAGAAGAAGATCCAGGACGAGGACACCTGGAAGCTGTATAAGCGGGCGTACAAAAAATACTATGCCCGGTTCATGAAGGGGAACATGAGCCGGGAGGAGTTCAAGGCTTGGGCGGAGCGGGCGGCGGAGGAGCGGGACGACGCGATCAAAAAGCTGGAGCTGACGCCGGATGAAGTGGTGCAGATGGCAATTATCAATCAGCTCAAGGAGAAGCTGAATGACCGATAGAATTTCCTGAGAATGCAGCCGTGTTCTCTTTGTAGACACTGGTGCAATTTACAGCAGGCCAAAGCGAATAGGAATCTTGGGTAATAACACCGATATGCGGTGATTCCCTTGGATGTGGACGGCTGGTCATAGGCGCGCTTCCGCTTGTCCCGTTTAGGCGACCGCTTTGCACGTCCAGAAAGGCATTTAGCCGCCGGACGCGGCGATTTGTCCCCCAAATGCTCACAGTCCATTTTGCCTGATATAATCTCCTTATCACCTGCGGCAGTAGCAGGACATATTAGACGAGGAGGAGAAAAAGTGGGCAAGATCAAAAAAGAAGTGCTCCGCGGGCTGTCGGCAGTACTGGCCTTTCTGCTGATCGTGGTATCGTTTGGCAGCGGCATCGCCAACAGCTACGCCGGACGCATCAACACCGTGCTGGGTGTTTCCACCAGTAAGGTGATCAAGGGCTCGGCGTCCAACCAGGACACCAACTACTACAAGAGCGATTATGGCACCGATATCTACGACGTGTCGGCCCTGGAACAGCTGGAGGCCGACGCCGCCCAGGAAGCGATCGGCGAAACGGAGGATGGCGTTGTCCTGCTGAAAAACGACAACAACGCCCTGCCCCTGGCCGAGGGGAGCGGCGTGTCCCTGTTTGGCAACAACACCGTCAACCCCAACTACAGCTACCACAGCACGGGCAACTCCATGCAGGAGCTGGTCACCTACGTGGGGGCCATGAAGGCGGTCTATGATGTGAACCAGGAGCTGATCTCCGCCTATGAGAACAGCGGGGTCAGCCGGGTGAAGAGCGTTACCGACCCTGTGATTGGCGAGGCCCCCGCCAGCCTCTACACAGACCAGCTGAAGCAGAGCTGGAAGGGCGACGCTGCCGTGGTGCTGCTGACCCGCGAGGCCAGCGAGGACTGCGACGCGGTGCTGAAAACCAGCGAGGGGATCAGCCAGCTGGCTATGAGCCGCAACGAGCTGGACATGATGTCCATGCTCAAAGCGGAAAAGGAGGACGGGAACCTGAGTAAGATCATCGTCCTGGTCAATTCCAACTATGCCATAGAGCTGGGCTGGCTGGACGAGTATGGCGTGGACGCCTGTTTGTGGATTGGCACTCCCGGCATCGTGGGTTTCACCGGCGTGGCCAACGTCCTCACCGGCAAGGCAAGCCCTTCTGGCAAGCTGCCCGACACCTACGCAGTGAACTCCCTGTCCGCCCCAGCCATTGTCAACGCCAATACCAACACCTATGAGTGGACCAATTTGGACGAGGTTACGGCCTACTGCGCGGATGACGCCAAATACGTGTCCTATTACATGATCTACGCCGAGGGCATCTACGTGGGGTACAAGTACTACGAGACCCGCTACGAGGACACGGTTCTGGGGCAGGGAAATGCCTCCGGCACCGCCGGGGCCTCCAGCGGCGGAGCGTGGAACTACACCAACGAAGTGAGCTATCCCTTCGGCTACGGCCTGAGCTACACCACATTCGAGCAGAAGCTGGACAGCGTGGCCTACCACGAGGACACCGACACCTATACCGTGAAGGTGACTGTGACCAACACTGGCGATACCGCCGGTAAGAGCGTGGTGCAGGTCTACGCCCAGACTCCCTACGGCGATTATGAGAAGGCCAACCGGGTGGAAAAGGCGGCGGTGCAGCTGGTGGCCTTCGACAAGACCGGCCTGCTGGAGCCGAATGCCTCCGAGACTCTGGAAATCGAGGTAGAGCGCTACCTGCTGGCCAGCTACGACTACACTAAGGCCAAGACCTATATCCTCAGTGCCGGCGACTACTACCTCTCCATCGGCGACGATGCCCATGATGCGCTGAACAACATCCTGGCGGCCAAGGGGGCCTCCGGCATGGTGGACGTGCTGGGCAATTCCGCCTCCGGCGACCCGGCCAAGACTTACACCTGGAATCAGGATTCCCTGGACGCGGAGACCTACAGCCGCTCCCGCAACAACGGCGCGGCGGTGACGAATCTGTTCGACAGCGCCGACGTGAACCACTGGATCGACGGCACAGTGACCTATCTCTCCCGCAATGACTGGGAGGGAACCTATCCCGCCCCCATCGCCATCACTGCCACCCAGGAGATGATGGCGGAGCTGGACGACCAGAACTACTCTAAGCCCGCCGACTCTCCCTCTGTCAGCGACTTCACCCAAGGCGTCAGCTCCGGCCTCACCTTTGTGGCTATGAAGGACGTGGACTACAGCGACCCCCTGTGGGAGACCTTTATCGATCAGCTGACCATCGAGGAGATGTGCTCCATCCTGCCGGATCAGAACGGCTCTGTCGAGTTGACCAGCGTGGGCCTGCCCGCCTCCTACCGGGGCGACGACATGGACTGCCTGGAGCAGGTTCACTTCAAGGCCAACGACAAATCCGGTATCGTATGGCCCTCCTCCCCCCTGATGGCGGCTACCTTTGACAAGGAGCGCATCGCGGCCCGGGCAGCGCTCACCGGCAACGAGGGTATCTTCATGGGCTGCACCGAGATCTGGTCCGGCGGTCCCAACTTCCACAGAACTCAATATTGCGGGCGCAACAACGCATACTATTCTGAGGACGCCAATCTGGACTACTACATCGGCCAGCTCATGACGGAAAACTGCCAGAAGTACGGCGTGATCCTGGGCTACAAGCACCTGACGCTGAACGACCAGGAGTACCGCCGGGAGAGCATCGCCACCTTCGCCAATGAGCAGACCATCCGCGAGATCTACATGCGAGCCTTCGAGGGCGCGTACAGCAAGGCCGGGTGCCTGGGGGTGATGACCGCCTTCAACCGGGTCGGCTTGACCTACGGCGGCTCCTGCGGGGCGGTGCTCAACGACCTGCTCCGTGGCGAGTGGGACTTCAAAGGCGTGGTCTGCTCCGATGCGGTGGTGGGCATGAACTACAAGACCCACTATGCGGAGAACATCACCAACGGCCTGGACTACTGGTGCTGGGATATGGCGGGTTTTGGGCCTCCTCCCGGCGGCCCGGGCGGTGAGGGCGGTCCTGGCGGCGGCCCCGGTGGTCCGGATGGCGGCCCGGGCGGCCCGGGCGGAGGTCCCGGCGGCGACTCCGCCCCCGCCGTGGCAAATGGCAACAGCGGCACCTATGACGCGGGGGGGACCAGCGACGCGGTGATTTACGCCAAGATCACGGAGAACGACGACGGCAATCTGCTCGGCGCTCTGCGCACCGCGGTGAAGCATCAGATCTACGCCGAAACCAAGACCAACCTCATTAACGGCCTGGACTCCAACACCACCATCGTCTCCGTGACCCCCTGGTGGCGGACTGCGCTGACCGGGCTGCAGATCGGCCTGGGTGTGTTGACGGCGGCGTCTGTGGCGCTGTACGGACTCGCCTTGGTCAAGGACGGCAAGAAGAAGGAGGTCAAGTAAATGAAACTGTCCCTTCACACCATCGGAAGCAAGCTCGACCTGGCCGCGGCGGTTTTGTCGCTGTGCGCCCTGGTGCTGTGCGCCGTTGCCGGCGCGTCCTCCGCGGTGCTGCTCTATCTGGCCCTGGCGGCGGGGTGCGGCGTGCTCTATGTGTTGCTGGCCAGCCGGTTCGCCGATCCCCTCAACCTGCTGGCCGTGGTGTTCCTGGGCCTGGCCTTCAGCACTTACCTGATCGCCAGCATCCCCACCTTTCTGGACTACTTCAACGGGATCACCATGTTCAACTCCACCGGCGGCATCCAGCTGGTGGCGGCCATCCTGGCGGTGATGGGGGCCAGCGCCCTGGCCTACATCGTTTCCTGCTTTATGAAACGAAACTGACCAGAACCACGCGCAATTACACGGCGGGCCGCCCACCCTTCGCTGGGTGAGCGGCCCGCCCGCTTTGACACACAGGGGGAAGTCCTGCTATAATTGGTTTGAAAGGCGGTGCTTTGCGGTGGTGGGAGTTCTCGCGCAGTATCGGGATTGGGCCGTGACAAACCCGTACACGCTGGTGCTATATGCGGCCTTCCTTCTGGGCGTCATGCTGCTGTTGGGGGAGCTTCCCCGCACCCCCGGGGAGTTTGTGCGGAAGGGGCTTGAGCTGGCGGCCTGCTGGTGCGGAATGGAGCTGCTCAGCGGGATCTATTTCGCCCTGCTGGGGGACAGCTACCTCAATCAGATCCAGCAGACGGCGTTCGTGTTGCTGTACGGGGCGTTGCGCAGCAGGTATCCCCTGGCCAAGCGGTTTGTGATGGGTAGCGCGGGCTGGGCGGCGTGGATCCTGGTCGTCGCCATTTTCGGCTTCAGCGGCGTGAAATTCGGTCCGCTGTCCGTCGCCGTGATGTCGGCGGCCTACGGCGGCGTGGTCTGGGTCCTGCGGCGGTTCGCCATTGAGGACTTCCGCTTGGCTCCCCGGTACTATGTGGCCGGCGTGGCCATCATGGCCCTGTTCGGGGCCGTCTCCTCGGCAAACTGGCGCATTGAGCCGGGCTATCAGCCATATTACTTCGTGCTGAGTATTGTGCTGCTGGGGATGCTCCTGCTGTTTTACGTCATGTTCTACGCCATCAACCGAAGCTACGGCAGGAACCTGGAGCTGCTGGCCCAGCAGGCCAGCCTGGAGGCCCAACAGCGGCTTTTGCAGCTGTCCCAGAAGAGCTATGAGGAGCTGAAGCTCCTGCGCCACGAGATTAAAAATCACGACGCCTATATAGAAATGTTGGTGTCTAACCGCCAATACGCCGAGCTGGAAGAATACCTCCGCAAGCGTTCAGGCATCTCCCTGGACTCCCTGCGGCAGATCAGCTGCGGCAACCAGGTGATCGACGCGGTGATCAATCAGAATCTGGCGGTGGCGAAGCTGGAGGGAGTGCGTTTAGAGGTGCGCACGGCGGTGCCCCCGAAGCTCTCGGTGGAGGACGCGGACCTGTTCGCCCTGCTGAACAATCTGCTGAGCAACGCCATTGAATCCAGCGCGGCCTCCGGGGTGCCGTCCCCCGTGGTCAAGCTGGAGCTCCGGCAGGAGCGGGAGTACCTGTTTATCCATATGGAAAACCCGGTGGACCCCTCCATAGACGCGAAAGACCGGCTGCGGCTGCGCACGACCAAGGAGAACCGGGAGCTGCACGGCTATGGGACCAAGGTGATCCAGCGCATCGCGGAGCGGTGCAACGGATATGTCCAGTATGATATTCAGAATCAGACATTTCTTTCCGACCTGATGCTGGTAGCAACGGAGGTGTGACGGATGGAGCCGTTGAAAATCGCCATCTGCGACGACGAGGAAACCGCCCTTGCCATTATTGAGAGCGCGGTGAGGTCTACCCTGGCGCGGGAAGGCGCCCCCGCCGAGCTGACCTCCTGCGTCAGCATCTCCGAGCTGAGGCGGTGGATGGAGGTGACCGTCTTTGACCTGCTGATGCTGGATATTGATATGCCCCAAACGAGCGGGATCGCCTTTGGACAGGAGCTGCGGGAGCAGAACAGCCGGACCGAGATCATCTACATCTCCAGCCGGGAGGACAAGGTGTTCGATTCGCTGAAGGTTCGGCCCCTGGGCTTTGTGCGGAAGAACCACTTTCTGGAGGATTTGCCCGACGCCATTGGCCTGTTCCTCAGTCAGAGGGCGGAACGAACCCTGCCGGACCGATTGGTGTTGGAGCAGCGGGATACGGTGCGGCTGGTGGAACTGAAGGATATCCTGTATCTGGAGGGGGCCAGAAACTGCCAGATGCTCCACATCGCGGGGGAGCGGGAACCCATTGCCCTGCGCAGACCCATGTCGGAAATGGAGGATGAGTTGGCGCCGAAAGGGTTTATCCGTATCCATAAAGGCTACTTGGTGAACTGTGAGCATATCCAGCTGATCCAGGAAGGACAGGTACGTCTGTCTAACGGGGAGGTTTTGCCGTTAAGCCGGAGAAAAGTACTGGAGGCGAAACAGAGGTTCCTGATATATATGCGCACCCATGGGGCGCTGGGATAGATGGATATGCCTTCCCCGGCAATGATAAAAAGAACGTCAAGCAACTTGGCGATTCTATATTCCTCATTCAGCATCCGCCGGACCCTCATCAGGGGCTGGCGGATGCAGTTTCCCGAAAAGCGGATATTTTCTGAAAGGCAAGGGCGGAGTGACCCACAACCTGACCCACAACAGGAAACGAGCGGGCGGAGGCAATGGAGCGGAAAGCACCATTGCCTCCGCTTTTCCGGAACAAAAATGCCCTCAAAGCGCCGGATGGAGGTGTTTCGAGGGCGGGCAATCAGTTGGTAAGGATGAGGTCTCCAGTTCAAATCTGGATAGCAGCTCCAAGAAACTCCTGAAATCGCTGGATTTCGGGAGTTTTTGTTCTGTTTTCCTTCAAAATAATGTGGGTCAAAAAGTGGGTCGGGTGAACTGCCCCAAAAATAGTGAACAACGCTAAAGGGTCAAGAAAAGGTCAGGAAACAGCAA
>CAMNQF010000074.1 GCA_946548895.1 uncultured bacterium
CGTTGGCGCACCAACTGACAAAGCAGGCGCACCACTCCACGCGGGAGTTGAAGCCATACCATGACCAATAGGGCTGGCCTCCCACGTTGCCGATCTGTGAGAGGGCCACCACCACGATCTCCCCGTCACCCACGCCGATGCCGTATAGGGCGCTGCTCCACATACTGCGGTTTTCTTCAGCCAGTAACTCCGCAAGCTGCGCCCGCTGGTCAGCGGTGAAGTTGTAAGCGTCCGCCATTTCATCGGCGGTCTTGTGGGTCACTGTGATATAGAGGGTCGTTGTCGTTACCTCGACTTCTTCCTCAATGATATTGCCCGCTCCATCATCCGTTTCCACGGTTTGGGTGGTAGTGGCGGTTTCCGAACGGCTGCTGATCTCGTTCATAGCCCAAAATATCTCTTTCAACAGCTCCTTTTTGCTGTCGTCCATCGTGGCGACTTCCTGGGGGTTGTCCGGGTCGGTGGTGGTCTTGACGGCGTATATCGCCAGCACCTCCGGCCAGACAGCGCGGGAGCCGGACATTTCAAGCGTATCATGGGCGGTGCCACTCTTGATTTCTTCCAGCTTTCCCTCGTACTCCTGATTTATCTCCCGGACAACGGTGGGCATGGTCTGTCCTGTGCCGCTGTCCTCCCCGGAGAAGAAGATACCAAAACAGGAGCCGACAATCAAACCTATCAGGCAGATCATCACAATGGCAAGGATGGCAACCCAGCCCCCAGCGGCGATAGCGGCCACAAGCGCCTTGACGGACGCAATCATGGCTTTTACCGTGGCGGAAACGCCCTTTGCGGCGGCTTTCGCGGTGGTGGCGGCGGTCTTGGCCGTGGCACGGGCGGCGTGGGCGGTCATTTTCGCCGCCTTTGCGGTGGCCTGGGCCGTTTTCTGCGCCGCCTTTGCCGTATGGTCTGCGGTCTTGATGGCGGTTTTAGACGTGTGTTGGGCGGTTTTCACGGTGCCCTTTGCGGTGCGCTGTGCCGTTTTGACCATCCGCTGGGCGCTCTTGACGGTGCCCTTTGCACCCCTGCCGGTGGCCTTTGCGGTCTGCCCCATAGCCTGGGCGGGCCGTTTCGCCGTCTTTACGGGCGTTTCCATGGTATTGATCGCCGTTTCCATCTGCCGGGGCGCTTTAACTGCGTCCTGGGGCTTTACCTGTGGTGGCCGGTCGGACTGAACAGCCCGGTTATTCACCTGCCGTTTCCGCTCGGCCCACTTTGCGGCCTGCTTCTTGGCAAAGGCCCGCCCACGTTCTACAAGGGAATTTACAGTATCGGCGGGGCGCTCAATGTCAGCATGGGCCGGGGGCCGCTCCGCTGTGCGCTCATACCGTGGGAGGGGCTGGCGCTCCGTGGCTGTCCCGGTTCGTTGGCGTGGGAGCCGTCTATCCAGGGCGGGGCCGGTGCGCTGCCGGGGGAGCTGTTCATCCCTGGGCGGATCGGTGCGCTGGCGCGGGAGCCGTCCCTCCGGGGTTGTACCGCTGTTCCGCTGCGGGGGCTGGCCCTCCGGGGCCATACCCTGGGACGATTCAGGGGCGGGAGCCTGTTCGGTGGGGGCGGTGTTCTCCCAGCGTTTCTCCGCCGCCCGCTTCTCCCGCTGGCGCTGGAACAGGTTCCGCCCCTGGCGTACTGCCGTCTTTGTGCTGGACACGGCCACATTCGCCGTATCATGGGCCAGATCGTCGGCGGCAAACTCCACCTTATCCTCGGCGTACTCGCTGGGGGTGGCCTGCCGGTCGTCCATCAGCGCCGCAGCGTTTCGCTTGGAGCGGATAAAGGCACTTTTCATGCGTTGCCCCACAACGGCGGACTTATCCAGCACTTTAATGTCCTTGCCCTTCTCGCGGGTCTTGATCTTGCTCATGGCCGCTCACCTGCCCGTCTTTTCATCCAGCGGCGTTTCAGTTCGGCGGGTGCCACATAGTAGTCCCTGCGGCGCTGGCCCGTCCACTCCCGTCCCCCGGCCACGCCGTCAAAGGCAAAGCCAGCGGCCCGCAAAGATGCTCCATTTTCGGATGCCAGCGTATAGGTGACGATGCGCTCATAGCCCATATCAAAACCAATGCGGCAGCAGGCCCCATAGAGCTTGGAACAGGCGTTGTCCGTCCCGTCCGTACAGCAGCGCAGGATTTCAAGGGTCAGCCCATCGTCCAGATACCGGGCGACGGGACGGCCACAAATGGCGACGCCGCACAGATCGTCCTCGTCATAGCAGGCCACGGCGAACTTGCCGCCTACGGGCGGGATGCTGTGCCGGTGATACCGGCCTACATAATCCCTCGCGGCCCGCAGGTGGCAGGGCTTGATTCTCAATGGCATTTTCACACCTCCATCCATAAAAAGAGGGGGACAGGCATTAAGCCCGTCCCCCGGAAAAGCGGCCCTCACCGGGCCGGGTGGTCATCAAGCGGTACAACTCCGTATTGGAGGGGAAACGGTTGACAAAGGGCACCAGGGCGGAGCCGTACTTGATAAGCCCGCACCCGGCGGGGGCGTTGGTGATGTGGCCCATCTGTTCCTCGGAGATATTCAGCAGGCGGGCCAGCTTTTCCCGGTCGCTTGCCGCCTGATTCAGCATGACAATGAACTCGGAGTTGGACAGCATAGTGCTTGCCTGAACGGAGTCCAAAAGATACTCCACGTTCTGCGTGATGGCGGTAGGGTAGGCGTTGCGCTTGCGGAACTGCCGCCACGCGGAGTTGAAAAAGGCGGCGGAAAACTCGTTCTCAAACATCACATGGAACTCGTCAATAAAGACGTGGGTGCGCTTGCCCTTCTTCCAGTTCAGGGTGACGCGGTTGAGCATGGTGTCGGTAATGACAAGGTGGCCGATGGGCTTCAACTGTTCGCCCAGGCCGTGGATGTCGAACACCACCACCCGCTTGTCCAGGTCAACGGTGCTTTCATGGCCGAAAATGTCAAGGGAGCCGGTGGTGAACAGCTCCAGGGCCAGGGCAATCTCCCTTGCCATATCCTCCGGCTGTTCCATCAGCTTTTCCCGGAGGGCGGCGAGGGTGGGTACGGTGCCGTTTTGTTCCGCTTCTTCATACAAGTCCCCCGTGCAGCGGTCAATAATAGACTTCTGCTTGGCCCCCACGCCGTTGGGGTCGATGCGCTCCACCAGGGACATGATAAACTGCGACTTCACCACGATAGGGTTGTTCTCACCGTAGCCGTCCACCATATACATAGCGTTCAAACGGTCTTTCCCGCCAGCGGCCACCCGGATCACGGAGCCGATATTGCCCATCGCTTCAATGAGGGGCGCGTACTCCCCCTCCGGGTCTGCGATAAGAATATCATCGTCCGTGTTAAGGATCAGGAACGCGATTTCCTCTTTCACACTGAACGACTTGCCGGAGCCGGGGACACCCAGCCGGAACGACGACTGATTGAGCAGGTTCGCCTTGTTGCACATGATAAGGTTGTGGGAAATGGCGTTCTCCCCGAAGTAGATACCGCCCCTGTCCATGATCTCCTGCACCTTAAAGGGCATGAACACGGCAAGGCTCTCGGTGGTCAGGGTGCGGAAAGCGTCGATCTTCCGGGTGCCGATGGGCAGGACGGTGTTCAGGCCGTCGATCTGCTGGTATTTCAAAACGGCCAACTGGCACCGCCCGGACAGGGAGCGTATCTTTTCCGTGTCGCTGTCAAGCTGCTGCTTGGTGTCGGCGGTGATAACCAGGGTGAGGACGGCCTGCATCATCCGCTGGTCGCGGGTGGTGAGGTCGGCCAGAAATTCTTTGCTCTCCTTGCGCTGCAACTCCATGTCGTAGGGGACGATTGCGGAGAAGTTGTTGTTCTGATTCTGGCGGCGCTGCCAGTTTGTAATATTGGTTTCCACCCCCAGCAGACGGTTCTCCACCTCCCGCACGGCTTCATCCGTGGGCACGGAGAGAATGTCAATGGACAACATCATATTGCGGTTCAGGTCGGTCAGATTCGCCACGATCTCGTCCTGGATATAGTTGGCGTAGTCCTTCAGGAACAGCACCCGGCAATAGCGGTCGCCCAGCTTCAGGTAGTCGCTGTGCTTCTCGATCCCGTCCGGGCAGATATAGTCCTTGAAGTCGTGGCCCTTTCGGGCCATATCCGCCATGTCAAAATGAAAACTGCCCTCGTCCCCGGCCCGGTAGAAGTCGTGGAGGATACGCAGCCGGTCAGCGGCGTCCAGCTCCACGCACTTGGAGCCGAGGGCGGCAAAGCGGGCGGTCAGGTCGGCCCCGATCCGGGTGAAGTAGGCGCGGGCGTCCTCAATGTCCCGCTTGTAGACGGTCACGGTGACATACTTCTCCTGGACAATGCCGTTGGCCCCGGTCGCCTTGTCAATGAGCATTTGGTTATACTCCTTACGGTACTTGTCCAGGCCGTCCCCTCGCATGGACATGAGGACAGACTGCTCAAAGTCCGCTTGGCTCTGGCGGCGGTTGCAAATGGTGAGCTTGGTGGTGGCGGCGCTGTCCAGGCCGTTCAGCAGCTCCGAGTAGGCCAGGAACATGGTTTCCTTGTCCTCCCGGCTGGCCACCTTGTAATTGATGTCGGTGAAACGGTAGGTCTTGGAGAACTTGATGCCCACCTTAAAAATGCCGTCCGGCCAGACGCATTGAATGGGTATCACGTCCTGCACCCTGCGGGGGATGCGGTACGGCTCCCGATCCTGCCGCATGATGGTCTTGATGCTCTTAATCATGGCGCTTGTATTCCTCCTTTTCCCGCTTTTCCATGCTGGGCTTCAAAATGTCGTAGTACAGCGTGGACGATTCAAAGCGCAGTTCCCTGGGTTCCAGCACCTCGGAGCGCAGCCACGCCCAAATAAACTGCTCCGCCGTCATGCCGTGGTAGGTGAAGAAGCCCAGGGCGGCAAAGGGGGCCGCGCCCACAATGCACATCCAGGACACGGTTTCTGCGCCGACATAGGGTTTCAGCAGAAAGTACAGCCCCACGGCCACGCACACCGCCAGGGCAGAAAAAACGAGCTGCCGCAGGGACAGCCCAAAAAACATACTCTCCGTGTAATTGCGGATTTCACGGTTGATTTTGACTTCCAAAATAAGACCTCCTATCGCTCCATCCCACTCTTTTTCCGGGGCGTCTTTTGCTTAGAGGGGTAGGGGATAAATTCTTCCTCCCCAGCGATGATGCTAAATTCCGCCTTCAAAAGCGGATGGGTTTCAAGCTCCTGGTGCTGACGGATCATGCGGATTGCCTGCTCCCTTGTAGCGGTGCTGCCCACCTGCGTTCCGTCTTTGAAAACATAAAATCGCTTCATTGTCTGTCCTCCCTTATAGGCCCATCATTTCACGCACAACATGGTCGGACATTTTGACGCTGCCCACCAAAATAAGCATATTGAACACCAATTCCCCGATATAGCTCCACACCATAGAAGCCGCCGCCGCGTCCGGGTCAACGGCGGGCGGGGAGCTGGCGAACACAGAAAAGATGATGCAGGCCAGCACAATGACGGCCCCCTCCAGACAGACGGCGGCGTAGCTTTTCAAGAAGCTCTTGCCCACGTTCTGGCTGGGTTCCCCGGCAAAGCTGGACAGGGGGATGGGGGCCAGCGCAGCGTACATATACATTTTGAAAAAGCGCCCGTAGACGCTCAAAATCATCACGAAGGACAGCACCCAAATGAACAGCCCGCCGATCAATGTCACCGCCCATAGGGGTATGCTCTCAAAAAAGCCGCAGTCCTCAATGGCCGTCACGATCTCGGCGGGCAGGACGGTGGAGTTGGGAGCGCCGAAGCCCGCCGAGTTCATAATGGTGGACACTACGCCCTGGATGATACTCAACAGGGCCAGCATCAGCTCCATGCCGTGGGTGATAAGGGCCTTTGCCAGCGCAAAGCGGACGAACAGCTTAATGGCGTGTTCCGGCTTTTTGACCTCCACAAAGCTGCCGCAGGTCTTGACCACGCCCACCACAAAGAACAGCACCAACAGGGCGTAGCCGATAGCTTGGAGCGCCCCGTGGATGTTCGACACCACGTCCCAGATCGCGCCGCCCTTGAAGTCCTGGGGCGACTGTGTGATAAGCTGCCATATCTCGCTCAACTTGCCGTTCCAGACCTCCAAAGCGTTCTCTAAATTCTGGACTACCCAATTATCCGACACGCAAAGCACCTCCTTTTTAGGGGCAGGCCCTGACGGGCCTGCCCCATGTGTTCGGATAACTCTGCGAAATTAGCCGCCGGTGATAAGGGTCAAAATCTCCTTTGCAAAGGTAATGATAACGCCGCCCGCCAGGGTCAGGAAGCCGTTGGAACGCTGGGACGGGTCATGGCTCTGGAGGGAGAGGCCCACCTGGACGATGCCCCAGCCCAGCAGGATCAGACCCACGGCCCGGATCAGGCCGAAGATGAACGTGGACAGGTTGTTGATGACGGTGAGGGGGTCGCCGCCCTCGGCGGCAAATGCCGTCATGGTGCAGCAACCCATCAGGGCCACGGTCGCCACCAGGGAGCAGTAGTAGCGGAAGCCCTTTTTCACCTTGTTGGGCGTGGGCAGTCGGTTCCCGGTGTTCTTCTCGTTCTTCTTGAAAATGTTCATGTTGTTGTACCTCCATGACTGTTGATATATTCCTCCAATTCTTCCTCGGTGAGAAGAATGAAGTGGTGTTGTCCGGCGTCCAGTTCCACCTCCGCCGCCTGCTTCAGCAGCTCCGGGTCAAACTGGATAGAAGCGATGCTGTGGGTGTCCTCGCCGTGCCGGTACGGTTCGGCCCCGCCATCTGTGGTCAGCTTCACGTTGGGGTGTTTCAGAATGTCGTACTTGAAGTCCTGGATGGGTCGCTCCCCGCGAATAAAAAGAAGCGCGTACTGGTTGTCCAGCATACGCACTTCATCCGGCATAAGCAATTCGCGGCCCGCTAATTGCCAGTTGGTGGAGTAGCTGCCGCTCCGCCCCCTGGACTGTCCGTAGGTGTTCGTGTCGATGGTTTCCTTGCCCAGCAGTTTGGAAACGTACTCGTGGGTCGCCTGCTCATTTCCGCCGAGATAGATAAATTCATCGCAGTTGCCCACGATGCTCTCCCATTGTTTCTCAAAGAGGGCCTTTAGCTGGGCGAGGTTCTGGATGATGATGCTCACGGAGATCTCCCGGCTCCGCATGGTAGCCAGCAGCTTGTCAAACTCGTCGGGCAAAGCCACATTCGCAAACTCGTCCATCACAAAATGAACATGGACGGGCAATCTACCGCCGTGTACCACGTCCGCCTGATAGTAAAGCTGCTGAAATAGCTGGGTGTAGAGCATACCCACGATGAAGTTAAAACTGGAGTCATTGTCGGGAATAACGGCAAAGATGGCCGTCTTTCTCTCGCCCAAACTCCATAGCTCCATCTCGTCCGTCTGCGTCATACCGGCCAGCGATTCCAGGTTGAATTTTTCCAGCCGGGACACCAGCGTGATCTGGATGGATTTCAGGGTCTTACCGCTGCCGGAACGGTAATTGCGGTAGTATTTCAGGGCGATATGCTCCGGGTTCCGCATTTCCAGGCGGTCAAAGAGTTCGTCCAGCGGCGATTGAAATTCGTCGTTGTCCTCCCGGACTTCTCCGGCCCGTATCATCTCCATGACCATGGGGAAGTTCTGTTCATCGGGCGGGGCCTCATAGTGGAGATAGAACACCAGCGCCAGCAGGAGCATTTGCGCCGCCTGATCCCAAAAGGGGTCTTGGCTCTGACTGCCCTTGGGCGTGGTGTTCTTGAACAGGTTCGTCACCAACCGCTGGATGTCATTGTCGCTGCGGAGATACACAAAGGGGTTGTAGCAGTAGCTCTTTTCCATGTTGATAAGGTCGATCACCTTAATGTCGTAGCCCTTGGCTTTCAACAGGTTCCCGGTGTCCCGCAGCAGCTCGCCCTTGGGATCGAGGCATACAAAGCTGGTATTGGCGTTCATGATGTTGGGTTTCGCAAAAAATCTCGTCTTGCCAGCGCCGGAGCCGCCGCACACCAAAATGTTGAGGTTGCGGCGGTGTTTGCGTCCGTCCAGCCCGATAGCCACATTCTGCGTCAGTATCTTGTTCTCGGTCACTTTCCTGTCGGCGTACTTCTTCCTGACGGCCTGGGCGCTGCCCCACTTGGCGGAGCCGTGTTCCTCCCGCCTGCGGTAGTTGCGGTCGGTGGAGAGGTAGATACCGATGCCCAGCCCATAGCACAGCAGAAAAATGAGGACAGTTTTCAGGCTGTCCCCACACAGTACGATGTGGAACGGGTCGTTCAGCGCCGCGCCGCCGTACTGCACCAGCCCCAGCAGACCGCCGCCCACATAGGGGGCCAGCAGCAGGGCCAGCCAGACCACGGGGATGATGCCGCAGGCGTAGAGGGTCAGGTGGGTCTTGGAGAACTTATCTTGCCTCACGGTCAGCCCTCCTTTTCTGGCGCTTGGTGGGGGCATCTATCACTTTGAGGATAAGGCCGTCCAAATCCTCGGTGGGCTTGCCGTCCCGGAGGGCGTCGTTGCGGAAGTCAGTCAGGCCCCGTACCATAAGCCGCTGTTCGTAGTCGTTCAGCGTGACCACACGTTTTTCATCACGCATAAAGCGCCCTCCTTACCTCGCACCGCCGTCCCGGTTTTTCTGCGCCTTCTCCTGTGCGGCAAAGAAACGGTTCATATCAGCGGTGATCTCACCGGCCATGTCGCGGATGGTGGCTACCTCGGCCCGGAGCGCCTTGGCGTCCATCATGGCGTAGCTCTCCGGCATACGCTGGAAGGAGAAGCCCTCCACCGACACGCCGTTGCGCTTGCACAGCAGATAGGACACGCTGTACGCCGTAAAGTCGGGGCTTTCACAGGCGATCCCGCCCTTGTCCATGTGGGCGCGGGCCAGCTCCTGGGCCAGCCCCCGGAAGATGGTGGGGGCGTCCAGCCCTTGCCGCACATAGATCACGTTGCTCTCGGCGTGATAGGCCATGTTGACGCCCTCCGGCAGTTCATTGGAGATGGCGAAACGGCAGGGGGCGTTGTTCATCAGAGCTTTCAGCAACAGCCGCTCATCGCGGGCCACGGCGGGGGCGGGCCGCTGTTCGGCCCTGGTCTGAGAAATGTCAAAGACCTTCTTGACATTGTAAGACACGCCCCTGCTGCCATCGTCCTTTTTGTACTCCTTGCCCGGTTCCAGGATGGTGATGGCGTCCTGGCACCGCTTGACGTACACGCCGTCGGCCTTCCAGGTGTCGAAGTCGGCCAGCTTGGTGGCCTCCGGGCATTGGGCGGCGATCAGGATGGCGTTGCTCACGGAGTAGAGGTCAAAGCGGGCCTGCACGTCCAGATAACCTTGGAACAGACCGCCGTCAATGCTCATCTCATGGGCATAAGTGTCGATCATAAGGTAGACATCTTTGCGTTCCGCCTGCTTTTTCGCCGCCCATGCGTCCTTGTTAAATTCCTCCTGCGGGGCGGGCTGGGTGGTGAACAGATCATCATAGTTCGGCATCGTTATCGCTCCTTTAATCGTTTGGGGTTATATTTTCGCGGGGCCTTGTGTTTTGGCCCCTTGGTGGGCTTGGACTGCTCCTTGCCCTTCGCCGCCTTTTCTTTCTGTTCCGCTTTAATGTCGTTCAATGCCTGCCGGACAGAGGGGCGGGAACGCTCCTGCGGATCAGAAGTACCCGGTGCGGTTGGCTCTTTGGGCTTTGAGGTAGGCCCGGACTGACGGGATTTCTCGTTCCGGGCTTCGGTGGGGTTTTCGGTCTGTCCTTTCTCCTTGGTGGGAGGGCCACCCAGCACCGCCTCCAAAAACTCGTCCTTGTCCTGTTCGGGGGCGGTGCGCTCCGGGGCGGGCAGTTCTTCCCCCGGCTCCGGGGCCGAGGAGAACATGGCGTCCAGCAGATCGTCTACCTCCTGATCGGACATAGGCTCCGCCGCCGCTGGCGTTTCCGGGGCGTCGCTCTGCTCCTGTCGGCTGCGCTCGATCTCCTGCCTGACCTCGGCCATATCCACCGCAGCCAGGTTAAACCGCTCAAAAATGCGGTTGATCTTGCTGGCGTCCTCGGCCCGCACCATAATGTCGGTCAGCCCGTCCGTGGCGTCCCGGTCTTTCAGGACGCAGTAGAGGACGCCGTACTTCTTGGCCTCCCGGCAAAAAAGCTGGAGGTCGCTGTCCTTCACGGCGAACACCTTCAGCTCCTTGCCGCTGCGGAGCATATTGGTCAGCCGGGTCTTGCCCTTGGTTTTCTTCTGCTCCCGCAGGATGGCGTACAAGAGGATGGCAAGCTGCTTGGCACCCTCACCGGCCAGCTTCACCGCCACCTCACCTGTTTCCAGGGACAGCCTCACGACCTGCTCCGCCGCGTCGCCTGAATAGCTCATGCTGTGTCAGCTCCTTTCGTTCGGTTTTCTTCTGCTCTACCAGCCGTTCCAGATTTTCCTTGACCTGCCCGGAACGCTGGGCGATGCCGTCACATAAGACCACCTCCTTTCGTGCCGCCCTGATCCGGCTGGACAGGGCGCTGATCTTCTGCTTCATCTCGTCCACGGCTTTGGGGTCGCCTTGCCGGTTGAGCCGCCGCAGTTCCTTTCGGAGTTCCTGGCGCTGGACGGTCAGGGCGTCGATCTCCGCCGACGCCGTTTCCCGGTGGGCGGTCAGCTCCCCAATGGTGCTGATATGCTGTTTCCCCAAAAACCGGGTTTCCGCATCCAGCCTGTCCAGCTTGGCGATGTCCTCCCGCAACAAAAAAGACACCCGCTTGACGGATGCCGGTTTCTTGACGATGATGTGCAATTCATAGCAGTAACGGAAGTACAGCGCCCGCAGGCCGGTGATTTTCTTCCGGGGTTTGCCCTGTACCCGGTAACGCCGGGGCGGGCGATGCTCCATCTCCGGGAATGGGACTTGCTTTTGGAGGTTGTGCAGAATACGCTCCTTGATCTCGTCCAGCGTGTAGCCCTCGCCCAGCTTGTGGAAACGGAAGTACCCGCCAGCGTCAGGCGGTTTCAGCGCCGGGTATTTCAAGGGATTGCCGCCCTTGCCCCTTATTTTGAGCTGGTAGCCCATCTCACCCATCACCCGGAGGAAGTCGCGCTCGGTGGTGGAGGCGAGGATGGCCCGATCAATGTCGGCCCGGATAGTGCCCCGGTGGGTGGGCTTGCCGTTCTGCTCCGCCTGCCATTCTGCGTAATTTTTGGCCCGCCCGCCGGGGTTTTCAATGACGGAGATGGCATACTCCCGGCAAAGCCGGTCTGACACCTCCCGCATACGGGCGTAGTCGGCGGGCGTGTTGTCAAATTTCAGCCCATCCGCAAAAGAAACGGAGTTCAGGACAAAGTGATTATGATAATGGCCGGTGTTACAGTGGGTCGCCACCACCACCTCAAAGCGGTCGCCCCACAACTCCTGCGCCAGTTTGACGCCGATCTCATGGGCAACTTCCGCCGTAACCTCATCAGCCTTAAAGGACTGATAACCGTGGAAACAGACACGGCCCCCCATCTTATCCCGGCCTGATATGCGCTGCCATAGTTTTTTCGTTTCGATGAATTGATGTGCGGCGGTTTCTTCCTCACAGTTCAGACAGGACACATAAGAGCGGCGCTCGGTTTTCATGTCATTGGCGGCGTATTCCAGAACATTGTCAACAGCGTGGAGGGACGCCAATTCCTCATAGCTGCCCTCGGTGGTCTTTTCCGGGTTCCGGGCATAGTTTATCACTCTGTCCACCCGCCCCTTGATGGGCCAGATAGAGGTCACAGCCATATCAGTCCGGCATGGTGTAGGCGTCCACGATCAGTTTCTCAACCGTGCGGAGGTCGGCCACATCCTTGCGGAGCTGGGGCACATCCAGCAGGCCGATGGAGTTGGCCCGCTTCAAAATCTGATTGAGGTTGCTCCCCACGCGCCGCACCTCCTGGATCAGCGCGGGCACATCGGCGGTCGGCCCGTCCTTGACCTCTTTACCGGCAACAGCCGCACGGATGAAGCCCTCCCGCGAGAGGTGGGACTTGCGGATTTTTTTCGTCAGCGCGTCCAGCTCGTCCTTGGAAAAATAGACGACGACGCGGCAGTTCCGTTTTCTCAAAATGAAACGCTCCTTTCTGGAAAGTCGGTTGTAAATGCGGGGTCATAGGGGCGGCAAGCCCCTGTCAAGCTGTCTTTGCTGTAGCAAAGACGTTGCTTGTTGGACAATACCGCCCTCTGCGCCTGCGGCGCGGGAGAACGGTCGGTGTAGGTTCAAGCCCGGTCGGATTCCCCCCTGGCGGGGCGGGCCGCAAGCCAGAACTCCCGCTTGGCCTGCATATATTCGTCATAGGCAAGCTGGCGGTTGATGCGGTTGAGCCACGCCCACTCCGCTGGAGAAACACGGCGGGCGGGTTTGGGAGGGGGCTTGCTGCGGGGCACATTCACCGGCATGGGGTAACACCTCCTTTTTTCAGCGGGTGACGGCACTTTTGCCGTCATGGTCATTTGCGGGCAAAAAAGTGACGGCACTTTTGCCGTCACATGAAGCTATCCAGAAAGCCCATGATGGCGTCGTCTGTCCCATCGTCATCCCCTGGCTCTGTTTGAACAGGCTGAACAGGCAGTTGTTTCAGGGCGGCGAGTTCTTCCCGGATGGTGTTTTGGACGATCTCTTGGATACGGCTGGTTAGCTCCGCTTGGTTGATGATGGACAGCACCGCCTTGTTCATGGACGCCGGGTTCAGACCTTGCAGGTACTCCCACGCCCGCCTGTCCTCCGGGTGGTCAAGGTCAAAGCGGAGGGTCATCTTTTTACGTTGCATGGGCACCGCCGCCCTTGCGGAGCGCCATCTCACACAGGTACTCGTAGCCCTTGGCCGTAGCGCAAATGTCCTCGTAGATGGTCACTCGGTCTGCGTCATATTCGCCAAAATTGCGGATCAGGCAGC
>CAMNQF010000075.1 GCA_946548895.1 uncultured bacterium
CTACTTCCGTACTACGTTTCAGCGCAAAGTCACGCCGGGATACGCCGAGATATGCGAACAACTCTCCCAAACGGCAAATGGCAGAAACGCCTGAAAATCAAGGCTTTGCCACCATTTGCCGAGTTACATAAGGTTAGGGCTGGAAATTACAAAATCTTTGGAAGAAATATTTTAAATTTGTTCCTTGTGAGATAGTTAATTTTAATGCACTCAAATTAATTGGTTTTTCTTTAAGTAGCTGAATTTCTGATAACCTATCCGAAAATTTTCATATTTTTGTTGATTAGAAGATGTTTTTATTGTAGCACAATTTTTTATATAAGTCGAGAAAAATTTATTGTTGTCGACTATATAGGTTCTTTACATTCATAGTGGGACTTTATTTCATTTTAAAACATCTGCATTTTGTTGAGGGAGTCTGCCTGTAAGCAGACTCCCTCTGTCATAGGGACGTATGCCCTTAATAAGCAATTGGTAGCGCCGTTTCGCGAAAGCACTCCAATTGTTGTATGTGAAGTGCCGTTTTTGCATCTAAAAAGATATCTGCATTTTTAATTCTTCTCTTAGGTTATTTTTCCTCCGCATTTTTTCCTGTTGCGCTGCCTTAAACGTTTCATCAGCAATAATGGCTTTATGGGAATCAGAGTAAAGATATCTGTCCATGAAGCCATCGTTTTTGATTTTGAAACTGCCAACACTGATGGTTTTCTGAAGCAGTACCCGGCCAGTATATTTCTCGTTGGACAACAGTTTATTAAGAGCCTTTCGGTTCCACTTGGGCTTGCCTGTAGGGGAAGGAATGCCCTGCTTCTCCAACCCAGCGGCAATCTTGCCCAAGCTGTCACCGCTGAGGTAACAGTCGAAAATCCAACGGACAACAGTTGCCTCATCTGGGTTAGCGACCAACTCGCCTTCTGAGCCGGTGTCGTAGCCGTAGCACCTGCGCTGGGCCATCTTGGAGGTGCCATTCCGGAAGCCTTTTTGCAAACCAGCCCGGATGGACTTGCTTTTTTCAATATCTTTCATCGAAATTGCCCCTTTCACAAAATAGAAGCCACAGTGACAAAAATCACTGTGGCTTACTGGATTTATGAACTTTATATATAAAATTGACAGGCCGCCTGTCTTGGCGGCCTGTCAACCCATCATGGCTCAATGTGGCAAAATCGCTTTTGGAGAAAACGCTACAGCACAACGTTCTTAGCGGCCTGCCGTATATACTGCCTCTTTTATTGCCAGACTTCCGCTTCTAAAATTCCCACGAACGCTTCCAGGCCAGCTTGGTCGTCCTCCGTAAAGCGTCCGATGTGCGGACTGTCTATGTCCAAGACGCCAATGACTTTTCCGTCCGTCCGAATGGGCACCACAATCTCAGAGTTGGACGCGCTGTCGCAGGCAATGTGCCCGGGGAACTGGTGGACGTCCCTTACCAGCTGTGTCCTGCCCTCTGCCGCAGCGGTTCCGCACACGCCCCGTCCTACCGGGATCTCGATGCAGGCAGGCTTACCCTGGAAGGGGCCCAGCACCAGGGTGCTGCCCTCCAGCAGGTAGAACCCCGCCCAGTTGAGACCGTCCAGTGTATGGTAGAGCAGGGCCGCGGCGTTGGCCAGATTGGCGGTTTGGTGGGGTACGCCGTGGATCAGCGCCGAGAGCTGGGCATTCAGGGCTTGATAGTCTGTCACTTCAGTTTCATCCCGTCCTGAAAGGCATTGCCCACCTTCTCGCCCAGCACATGGTAGGCACTGTTGATGGGGTCAAACACAATGGGGGCCAGCCTGGCCACATCTACTTTGCCATCCGGGGTAAGAACGCTCTCGTCTACGCTGACATTGACGATCTCACCCACCAGGCGGCAGCTTTCCGGGTCATAGCTGAGGAGCTTACACTCCACCGCCATAGCCAGCTCGTCAATGAGCGGCGCATCCACGAACTCGCTTTTCGTGGTGTGGAATCCGGCCTTTTCCAGCTTGTTGGGTACATCATTGGCGGACACCACGCCCACATAGTCGCACTCCGCCACATGAGCGGCGTCGGCCATGCTGACGGTGAACGCCTTGCGCTCCAGGATGTTCTTCGTGGTCTTGTGCCCCGCGCTCAGGCACATGGACAGCTCATTGGCCTCGCTGATGCCGCCCCAGGCGGCGTTCATGGCGTCCGGCGTGCCATCCGGGCCGTAGGTGGCAATGATGAACACCGGCTGGGGGTAGGTGTAGGGCTTGGCTCCAAAGTTTTTCCGCATGGTGGAATCCTCCTCAATTTATTTTGAAAATCAGCTCCATCGCCTGGAGCAAATCATTGGCGCTCTCCACGCCGTCATGCCCAATCCGGCCCCGCAGAAGCCGCATGGGCCGGATGCCGGCCGCCCGAGCCCCGGCCACATCGGTGTCGTAGGAGTCCCCAATGTGAACGGCCTCGCCCGGTGTGCAGCCGCTGCACCGCAGGGCTTCGTCAAAAATTTCCCTGTGGGGTTTGTATGCCCGGACTGTATCCGCGCTGATCACGCCTGCGGCGTGCAAGCCGTTTTGTGCTAAGGCCCGCTCCATGTACGGCAGGCCGTTGTTGGTGATGATATAGATGGGGACGGGGCAGCGCTCAAAAAAGGCGCGGGCGTCCGGGAACACCGGGGCGTTGACCCAGTGGCGGCGTATCAACTCCCGCAGGGCGGCGGGATCATCCGCCAGGTCAAGCTGTGCTTCCATATCTGTGATCAGCCGGTCCACGATCTCATCCTCCGTGAGATAACTGTCCAGGTAGCTGTCCGCCTCATAGCGGCGGCGGTTCTCCAGAATGAACCGCTGGATCTGTTTGGGATCGTGGACGGCGCTGTTTTTGCAGATACGGCGGACGATCTCTCCCATCTCCTGGCTGTGCTCGTCCACAGTGGTGCCCATATAGTCGATGAAAACCGCTTTGATCATCCTGACGCCTCTTTTCTGAAATGGATCGCTATGTCCCACTGGCAATTTCTATTATTCCCAGTATAACACACTTCCTGCCCTGCGTCGAGAGGTATCTCCATCAGTTCAGATTGACTACAGTTTCACGCATTTAGAAGCAAAGACGCACGCTCCGTTTCTAACAATCAGAGCGTGCGCCTTTAGTAGCAGATCAATAAAAAGACCTATAGCAAAATTGCTTCTTAGCCAGCCAAGGCAGGCGCAGAATCCTGCCAGACGTCCTCCAGCTTCCGGGCCTGGAACTCCTTGCTTTCACCCGAGGTAGCTATGCGGATGCGGTTGAGTTTTCCACAGTCCGGGCACTGGCAGGGTTTAGCTGCGGCCTCTAATTCAAAGTGACAATGCTCACAGACGAATACCATGTTCTCCACTCTCCTATCTGCCAACAGTATACCACTCCGGCCATCGCGGTTCAAGCTGTAGTGAGGTTTTCCATGTTTTGCACAATATGTAGTATACATAACTGCAAATCAAAAGGCCGTACAGCGGAGAACACAAACCCTGCAAGGGGATTGGCCTGCCGTCAAAACAACGAACCGGCTTTAGGCGTCTGCATAAGATTCTGGCCTATGCAGAGCGCCCAACTGTTTCATCATCAGTGGTCAGATAGGCCCGGAGCAGATCTTCCAGCAGATCGTATCGGTCAACCTCCGCCGCCAGCTGTCTTGCGCCGCTGTGATTGGTGATGTACGTGGGGTCACCTGTCAGGATATAGCCGATAATCTGATCCACGGGCCGGTATCCCCGCTCCGTTAAGGAGGCGTATATACGCTCTATCACCGTTTTACGTTCCGCCTGGTTCATAACATTTCCTCCTTCAAGGGAAACCCCGCGGATGTTCCATCCTCGATCTCCAGAATATCCTCAATCGGGATAGTGGTTCCATCGGTGAGGGTCAACCGCGCTTCCAATGGCTCCAGCTTTTTCACCGCACCCAGTGCGGTGACGTAGGCCCCGCCGCTTTTCCTGCCGTCCGGCTGGAAATAGGTAAAGGCCGCTTCATTGCCGGTGCCTGCCAGAAAACGCAGCTTCTCGTCCAGCACAGCTTTCTCCTCCTCGGTAAGCTCCGCCTTTTCCCCGGTGATCCGGGCCGTTTCCTGGATAGCCGCGCCATAACCCGTCAGGGCCTGGAACGGGGTGAACTGAGCCGCCCGGTCGATCATAGGCATACGGGGATGCTTGGGCGATGTGGGGTGGGGCAAGCTGATGATATCGTCATAGGCTCCCATTACGCTTTGTGACCCCCTATCCTCCCGTTGCGGTCAGCGGCGGTGGCGCCATCCACCAGGTTGGTGCCCTTCAGGATGGCGTTCTTGCCGAATTTGCTCTTGATGCCTAACATGGTTTCCTGGAGCTTCTTCTCCCGGGCCAGCGCCGCTTTCTCTGCCTGCGCGACCTCCGCGTCGGTAAAGAGATCCAACTGCTCCATGGCGGGCACGGTGGAAACGGAGCTTTCCTCCGCTACCCGATTGGCGGTGAGGTACAGCCGCCGCACCAGCAGATCCCGGTTTACGATGCGGTCAAACAGCTCCAATGCTGCCGCCGTGATGCGCTTGGCGGAGTCAGTGTATCCTTCCAGGTTGGCGGTGCCGTGGGCGTGCTTGGGAATCTGCCGCCCATAGCGGTCGGTGGTCACCGCGCCTTGATACTGCTTCCGGCGGTCAGGATCCCGCAGGTTGTCGATGTCGTAGCCCACGGTGAGAGTGAGCTGATCGGTGACCAGCCGCTGGCCCACCAGATCCAGCGCCAGCTGATCCGCCATCTCCCAGGCCACCATCCGGGCCTTGGCAAAATCATAGGGACAGGTAAGCACCTGGCCGGAACCCACGCTTTTCGCCTCCGGCTTGTATGACTTGATGTCCGCCATAGTGACCGGCTCATAGCCCCAGGCGTGGTCGATCAGCAGTTCCGCGTTGACGCCGAACATTCGGTAGAGCAGTTCTTCATTGTAATAGTCGGTGGGCTTCCCAATGGAACAGCGGGCGATATCGCCCATGGTAAACAATCCCTGGGCCTCCAGCTTTTTGGCGTAGCCCCGGCCCACCCGCCAGAAGTCGGTGAGGGGGCGGTGTTCCCACAGCAACCTGCGGTAGCTCAACTCGTTCAATTCGGCGACGCGCACACCGTTTTTGTCCGGTTTGGTATGCTTGGCCCAGATGTCCATGGCCACCTTCGCCAGGTAGAGGTTGGAGCCGATGCCCGCCGTGGCGGTGATGCCGGTGGTGTCCAGCACGTCCAGCACAATTTTCCGGGCCAGTTCCCTGGGGGTGAGCTGATAGGTGGGCAGGTAGTTGGTCACGTCCATAAGCACCTCGTCGATGCTGTACACGTGAATGTCACTGGGGGCCACATACTTCAAATAGACGTTGTAGATTTTGGTACTCCACTGGATATAATGGGCCATTCGGGGCGGGGCCGCCAGGTAATCCAGCGCCAATTCAGGGTGCTGTCTCACCTCCGGATCGCTCCAGGACGAGCCAGCGAACTGCCGTCCCGGAGCTTTCCGCCGCCGCTGGGCGTTCACCTCCGTCACCTTCTGCACCACTTCAAACAGCCGCGCCCGCCCGGGGATGCCGTAGGCTTTCAGGGAGGGGGAAACCGCCAGGCAGATGGTCTTTTCCGTCCGGCTTTTGTCCGCCACCACCAAGTTGGTGGTGAGAGGGTCCAGGCCGCGCTCAATGCATTCCACCGATGCGTAAAAGCTTTTCAGATCACAGGCGATGTAGACCCTGTCCGGCACAAGTTCTCCCCCTTTCTAACATTGATGTGAGCTGATCTCAGTATACACCATAGAAAACGGTTTGTCCATATGTTCGAGTATGGAAATTTAATCAAATATTTGTTCTTCGCTGCTGACAGGCCGAACCAGATTAGGCTGGAGTCCTTTGCCCCAGCAGGCATGATTTTGAGTCTTTCGGAAAAGCTATTGCCGAGGTGACCTTTATGGATAAGAAAAAGGCAGAAATCTCACAGCTGGTTCCGGATCAAGCTGAGCGCCCCATTCCGCCGGAGATTTACCCGGTCATTGACAACGACCTGGCGCGGGATAATGTAGAAAACGATCTGCCCGCCGCCGATTTGCAGGAGCTTCAATAGGCCGCATACTTTCTACGCGAACCGCAAACGATATCATCGAGGTGATTCGTCAATGCAGCACTATTCCGATTTAAACGCCCTGCTGCGCAGCGAACCGGAGGCTAAGCACTACTTTGACACCCTTCCGGACTACGCCAGGGAACAGATCAGCACCCGATCCGATAGCGTCAATTCCTTTGCCAGCTTGAAGGACTACGCCCAGAACCTTCTGCGGGGCGACGATTGACGCGACAAATGAAACCCACCCTCACATGGGGGTGGGTTTCGTTTTACCTTCATTTTGGCTCGGCCATTCCCCGCGAAAGGGTTTCCAACGCTGATATACTGTCCACCGGCTGGGCGCAGGCCCCATTCCGGCACAGGTAGTACCGCGCCCCTTGCTCCGGGACAGGGTAGTCCCTGGTGAACGGAGCCACCGTTGCCAGCGTACCGGCGCTTGACCGCGTTTTGACCAGCACCGTCAGCTCCGGGCGGGGGTTTTCCCACAGAAAGGCTTGCAATTCCTCCGGCACTCCCTGTGCGGTCACCACCAGTTCCATCGTTGGCCACAGCTCCTCCAAAAAGGCCAGCATGGCAAAGCTGTGTCCGGCCGGGTAGTCCCGCGCCGCCCCCGCCAGCCAGGACAGTTGAAGCTCCGCCGCCTCCCGCCAGCGCCCTTCCCCGGTGAGTCGGGCAAGCCGGGACAGCACCAGCGCCGCCACAGAATTCCCCGACGGCATGGCCCCGTCGTAGGCCTCCTTTGCCCTGGTCAACAGCTGCTCCCCATCGGAGGCGTAGGGATAAAAACCGCCGTGCTTTCCATCGAAAAAGAGCTCCAGCAGGCAGCCGGTTAGCTCCGCGGCGCGGGCGAGATATGCCGGATCAAACACCGCGCCGTACAGCTCCAACAGCCCATAGGCGTAAAAGGCGTAGTCATCCAGCTTGCCGGAGTGGGCGGCGTCCCCGTCCCGCCAGCGGGCCAGCAGCCGGCCATTCGGGGCGGTGAGCTTCGCGGCCAGGAAGTCCGCCGTCCGGCGGGCGGCGTCCAGATACCGGGGCTCGTCCAGTACCAGCCCCGCCTGGGCCAGTGCCGCCAGCGCCAGCCCGTTCCAGGCCGTGAGTACCTTGTCATCCCGATGAAGTACCGTCCGGCTCAAGCGGTAAGCATACACCCGCTCCCGAAGAACGGCCATCCCTGCCGGCTCCTGATCGAATTGAGCCTGGTCGAGCAGGTTCGGGATGCTTCTGCCCTCAAAATTACCCTCCCGGGTGATGCCGTACCATTGGCAGAAGCGTTCTGCATCCGGCCCGCCCAACGCCTGGGCCAGTTCATCGGGGGTCAGCATGTAATATTTCCCCTCTACGCCCTCGCTGTCCGCGTCCTGGCCGCAGCAAAAGCCGCCCTGGGGTTCGGACAGTTCCCGCAGCACATAGTCCAGCGTGCGGCGGGCGATTTGCCCATAAAGGGGACGGCGGGTGTGCTGGAATGCCTCCGTGCAGGCCAGCGCGAGCAGGGCGTTGTCGTAGAGCATTTTTTCAAAGTGAGGAACCAGCCAGCGCCCATCGGTGGAGTACCGGGAGAACCCGCCGCCCACATGGTCAAACAGGCCGCCCCGGTACATGGCGTCCAGGGTTTGCAGGGCCATCTCCCGGGCGTGACTGTCCCCGGTGAGACGGGCATAGCGCAGCAGAAAAATCAGGTTATGGGGCGTGGGGAACTTGGGCGCGGGGCCAAACCCGCCCCACCGCTTATCAAAGCTCCGGGCAAACTGGCCAACAGCCCGCTGGACGAGCTCCCGGCTGGGCGCGCCGGGTCGGTTCTGCCCTTCCTGCCGCAGGTGGGCGGTAAGGGTTTCCCCGGCAGCCAGCACCCCCGCCCGATCCTCCCGCCACAGGCGGGCCGCCTCGCAGAGCAAGTGCAGAAGCTGGGCTTTGGGAAGATAGGTTCCCGCCCAGAAGGGCTTTTGCTCCGGGGTGAGCAACACCGTCAGCGGCCAGCCCCCCGAGCTGTTCATGGCCAGACATGCGGCCATATACACCGCGTCCACATCGGGGCGCTCCTCCCGGTCCACCTTGACGGGGAGGAAAGCGGCGTTGATGGCCTCCGCCACCGTCTTGTCCTCAAAGGACTCATGGGCCATGACGTGGCACCAGTGGCAGGTGGAGTAGCCGATACTCAGGAAAATGGGCTTATCAGAACGTTTGGCATCCTCAAATACCTCCGATCCCCAGGGGCGCCAGTCCACCGGGTTGTCCGCGTGCTGGAGAAGGTAGGGGGAGTGCTCCATGCTCAGACGGTTGCTCATTTCGAGTCCTTTCTCAGTCCGCGGGGCTGCGGACTGGATGGTGTAATGGATCAAGTATTTGCTGCCAGGGGATGAAATATAAACCCGGGGCCTACGATTATCATTCCGCTTTCTACTATGTGGAACGACGCCCCTCCTGTCTGGAGGGACGCCGTACTGTCGGTTTAAATGCTGTCTGCTTCTATTTTTGATATCTGCTCCCACTGGATCACGAACCGCTCATCGATCACCTGGTTGATGTGGTAGTGCCCACAGAACCACCGGCTGAACTGGCACCGCTGCCGCACCGTTTCCAGAAAGTCTGTCAGCCTGTCCGGCTGGTAGTGCCGGTTCATCCGTTGGGCGATGCTGGTTGGAGCGCAGTGGGTGAGGACGCAGTCCACGCACCACCCGGCCCGCTCCAGATTGGCCTCAGCCTCGGCGTACTCCGCCTCGCTGGGCATCTCCTCGGGCCACCAGGAGCGGCCCAGCACCCGGAAGCGGGCACCCATCCGCCGCAGCATCCAGTACCGCCGCTCGAAGTCCGGGGCGGTAGGGTCGAGGATGCCGTCCTCGATATCATGGGAGGCGGCCCCGCCCATGGTAAACCAGGTGAGCCCGCCGATCTCGAATATCTGCCCCCGCATCAGATGGAGGACATGGGGCCGCACCTCATGTACCCTGCCGCCATGCCACTCCTTCTCCGGGTAGGCACTGAGCAGGTCGAAGTTCTCGTGGTTGCCGCAGACGAACAGGGTGGTAAAGGGCTTGGCCTCCAGCCAGTCCAGCTTGCGTCCATCTGCCTGTTCCTCGGCCCATACGCCGCCATGGTCGCCACAAACAATCACGTAATCGTCCCGAGCCATTTCCTTTTGCTGGGGGAAATTCTTTGTGGTGAACCGCTGAAATTCGCCGTGGCAATCGCCCGTTATATATAGTTTACTCATGCGCTGGCCCTCCCCACACATTCGATGATCTGCTCGATCTCCGTTCCATCCTTGAAGCGGATGGACAACCGCTCCCGATCCAGCACCCTGATGCTGCTGACGAGCTGCCGCACGGTGTCATCCTTAAATTCCTCAATGGAGCTGTCCGTCTGCTCCAATGTGCCGGTGATGACCCGTACCCGGCTGCCGCACCCGGCATCGGCGGGGCACTCCCGCTCCAGCTCACCCTTGCGGGCCAGCAGAGCGGTCATGGCGGCGCTCACCTCCATGATTTGGTCGTCGTACTCGGTGTTCTCCGGCCCGGCCTCCGCCGCCAGGTGGAACAGTCTCATCTGCTCCTCCTGGAGCGTCCGCAGCTTGGCCTCCACAGCGGGCAGGGATGTATCGCCGTCCGTCCTCGCCAGGGCGGCGGCAACGCAGTCCGCCAGCACCTGCCGCGCCGCCTGCTGCCGGAACAGCTCGTTCATGGCGGCGGTGACAGCGGTGTGGATATCCGGCTCATCCAGGGTGGGCGCGCATTTGCAAATCTTTTTGCCATGCTCCATCCGGTTGATGCACCGCCAGACATACCGCTTTTTGCCGCGGGGCATATAGGTCACCCTGCGGTATGGGCTGCCGCACTGGTTGCACACCAGCAGACCGCTCAGGGCGTATTTGCCGCTGTGCTTGCCCTGCTCGGTTTTCGCCTTGTCCGAGGTCTTGCGCAGGCTGGACCGCCGCGCCATCTCCTCCTGCACCCGTTGGAAGGTAGCCCGGTCGATGATGGCCGGATGGGCGTTCTCCACGTAGTATTTGGGGAGCTGGCCCTCATTTTTCACCTGCTGGCGGCTGAACAGATCCAGGGTGAAGGTTTTCTGGAGGATGGCGTCGCCCATGTACTTCTCGTTTTGCAGAATATGGCGCACCGTGTGGTCGCTCCACTGGGTGCTGCCCCGGGCCGTTTTGCATCCATCCGCGGTCAGGTCGCGGCAGATCTGGCCGACGCTCTGGCCCATCAGGTACCGGGCGAAGATGCGCCGGATGGTGGGGGCCTCGTCCTCGTCGATCTCTGGCTCACCATCCTCGCCCCTGCGGTAGCCCAGGAAGTTTTTGAAGTTATAGTGGACGATGCCCTGCTTGAACCGGGCGCGGTAGCCCCACTGGATGTTGGAGGACATGGATTCGCTCTCGGCCTGGGCCTGGCTCATCAGGAAAGTGAGAATCATCTCGTTGGGCATATAGAGGGTGTTGGTGTTCTCTTTTTCAAAATAGACCCCTACGCCGCACCGCTTCAGCCTGCGGATGTACTCCAGCCCGTCCAGGGTGTTGCGGCAGAACCGGGACACGGATTTGGTGATGACCAGGTCGATCTTGCCCTTCTCCGCATCCCGGATCATCTTATTGAACTGGGTGCGCTTCTTGGTGGAGGTGCCGGTGATGCCCTCGTCGGCATAGAGCCGCACCATCGTCCAGCCCTCGGTATCGGCGATGCGCTGGGTGTAGTATTCCATCTGGGCGGTGAAGCTGGTCTGCTGCTCCTCGCTGCCGGTGGACACCCGGCAGTAGGGGGCCACCCGCAAATGCTGCTTACGGATGTCCTTCTGCGTATATTTGGGGTCCGGCTGGGTGACGGTGACCTTCTTCGGCGCTTTTTGCTGGACGTTCATGCGCTCTGCGCCTCCTTTTCTGCGATAATCTGGCCATTGACCAGTTCTAATTCCACGTTTTTGTCCGGGGTGAGCCGGACGGCCCGCACCGCCACGGACATCAGGGCCGCCAGCGCGCCGGCATCGGCGGGGCCTTCCTCCAGCCTCGCCCGAAGCTGCTCCATGTCATGGGCCGGGGTGGAGTCTGGGAGCTGTCCGTATCGCTGGGCGGTGACAGCGAGAGCCAGTGTCTTGATGTACTCAGGGCCTTCGGAGCCCCGGTTGAGGGCCAAGGTCAGCTCGTTCTGGAGCCGGATGGCATCCAAGTCCGGCTCGTTCTGCGTGGGTTCTGGCGCGGTGAGCAGATGTGGGGTCAGGGCCAGCCCTCGGAGCTGGGCGTCCACCAACTCGGTCAGGGCTTCATCGTTGAGGGAGATGCTCTGCCCACAGTCCGGGTTTTGGCACTTCCAGTGAACCAGGCCATGGGAGCGGTTGCCCCGAATCATCTTCATTCCGCACAGGCCGCACACCGCCTTGCCCTGGATAGGCCGGATATCGGTGGAGAGCGGGGCGTAGGTGTTGCGCTCTGTCCGCAGGCGTTGGGCAGCGGAAAAGTCCTCGTCGGGCACCAACCGGGGATAGCCGCCAGCGCCGATATATTTGGTGTTTTCCAGGATGCGCTTCACCATGTTTTTATTCCATTCAGCCGTATGCGAGTGGTAGCGGATGCCCTGCCGGGTCATATCCTCCGCAATGGCCAGAAGGGACGCCCCGGCCTGATACTGCCTAAAGATGTACCGCACCGCGTCGGCCTCGTCAGGATGGGGCTGGATCAGCCCGTCCCGGATCATGTAGCCGAAGGGTGTTTTTCTCTGCCATGCCATGATTCACGCCAGCCTTTCCGCCAGTTCCAGCCCGTTCAGGAGCCGGAACCGCACCTCGTCTGCCGAAACCACCGTGATCCTCTCCACCAGGTTTTCAAACAGGTTGGGCGTGATCTCGGTCTGCCACTGGGCACTGTCCAAATAGTCCAGTATGGCCTCCGTGGTTTGGATCTGCTCGTCCCCATCGGCGGCCTCCAGCACCTTCCGGCGCAGGCGGCGCAGATCCCGCAGTTTGCGGCCCAGCTCGTCGGCCTGGGATAAGGCAAGGGCAGAATCGATGCACCCTTTGCTTTTCAGCCGGATAAGCACCAAATTCTGCCCTGAGATGTTCGCTATTTCCTTGTCGATGTCGGAGAGCCGTTGATTGGAGCGGAGTTCACGCTCCCGAATTTCCCGAAGCTGATCCAGCAGGGGCTGAAGAAGTTCCTGTCCATGGAGGGCCAGCTTGTTGTGGAGACGCAGGGTTGCGGCGGTGAGTGCTGCTTCTGGGATTTGAGGGACGGGGCACAGGTCTTTGCTGTCGTTGCGGTGGTTGCAGACCCAGTGGATTATCCCCCGTGTTACCTTTCTACGGCAGACACAGCCGCAATGTCCGCAGAAGATATGCCCTGTGTAGATCGAATCAGACGGTTTGGAACCGCGGTAGAACAGCTCCTTTCTGGCGGCGATTAGCTCCTGCACCCGCCGGAAGTCCTCCCGGCTGACAATGCCGGGGTGGTCATCTTCCACGTGGTATTGGGGCTTTTGCCCCCGGTTTTTCACCTGCTGGATGTGTCAGCGCCAGTGATAAAATGTAAGAAAACGCCGAGGAAAAAATGTAATTATG
>CAMNQF010000076.1 GCA_946548895.1 uncultured bacterium
GCACGCACTTGCAGGAGGTGCACCAGTTCACCGGCATGGTGGCCTTGTAGGCCAGGCCGTGCTTATAGAGCTGGAGGAAGATCCACTGGGTCCACTTGTAGTAGCTGGGGTCGGTGGTGTCCACCACCCGGTCCCAGTCGAAGCCGAAGCCCAGCATTTTCAGCTGAGAGGTGAAGTTCTTGATGTTGTCCTTTGTCACCTTGGCGGGGTGGATGTGGTTTTTGATGGCGTAGTTCTCCGTGGGCAGGCCGAAGGCATCGAAGCCCATGGGGAACAGCACGTTGTATCCGTCCATCCGCTTTTTGCGGGTGACGATGTCCATGGCGGTATAGGGGCGGGGATGGCCCACGTGGAGGCCCTGGCCGGAGGGATAGGGGAATTCCACCAGGCCGTAGAATTTGGGCTTGGAGCTGTTGTCCTCGGCGGCGTACACCTTGGCCTCCTCCCAGCGGCGTTGCCACTTGGGTTCGATGGCGGCGAAATCGTACTTCAATGCGAACACTCCCTTGGTGATTTTCTCAAGTCAAAGTATTATATAGGAAAAACGCCGGGATTGCAAGGGCTTGGCGGGAAAAAGAGGGCCGCCCGGGAGGTCCCGGGCGGCCTCAGTCTGTCAATAAAGTGCGCACCGTGTGGTGATCGGGAAGGAAGATAGTGTGAAAGAAACCCAGGAGGGGTGTCTTTCACGTTCAATCAACCGATTTTTTGAACGTTTCTTTGTTCAAAAAATCGCTTTCAGCTTGTCGAAAAGACTTTTTCGACAAGCTGGGGCCGCCCGGGATGTCCCGGGCGGCCTTATGTATCGCTTCGGTTACACCCGGTTGGCCTCCACCGCGCCGCCGGGCTTTTTCTCGCTGGTATGGAGCCCGTCCTCGCCGCCGCCAGCGGCGTTGACCGCGCCGTTGATGGTGCGGTCGCCGGCCTGCTTGGCGTGCTTGGCCACCTCGGCCTTGTTCTTGGGGCTGCGCATGATGACGGCGGGGCCTTGGACGCAGCCGCCCTGGCAGGCCATGCCCTCGATGAAGTTCTCGGGCAGGAGGCCCTTGGACATTTTCAGCAGGGCGATCTTGCACTCGTCGATGCCGGAGCAGGGCAGGGTCCGGGCTTCCACGGAGCTGCCCATCTCCTTCAGCGCCTGGCCCACCGCCGCCGCCACGCCGCCGCTGGCGGCAAAATTGCGGCCGAAGCTGCTGGCCTGGTCCAAGGGGGCCTCCGGCATCTTGGACACGTCGATGTCCTTGGCGGTCATCATGGAGTACAGCTCCTCAAAGGTGATGACCAGGTCGATGGAGGCGCGGGTGCGGCCCAGGTGGAACTCCCGCTTCTTGGCCACGCAGGGGCCGATAAAGACCACCCGGGCCAGGGGGTCCCGGTCCTTGAGGTAGCGGCCCAGCATGACCATGGGGGAGGGGGTGGTGGACACCAGGGGCACCTGGTCGGGCATATGCCGCTCCACGAAGGCCACATAGGCCGGGCAGCAGGAGGAGGTCATGGGCTCGCCGCCCCGCTCGTCAAACTCGGCGGCCTCCGCCTTGGCGGTGAGGTCGGCCCCCAGGGCCACCTCCGCCACGTCGTAGAAGCCCATCTCCTTCAGGGCGGACACCATCTGGCCGGGGGTGCAGTTGAACTGGCCCACAAAGGCGGGGGCCAGAATGGCGTACACGTGGAGGCCCCACTTTTCCGCCCCCATCAGCATCTGGATCACGTCCACAATGTAAGATTTGTCCATGATGGCGCCGAAGGGGCACTGCACCACGCACTCGCCGCAGGAGATGCACTTGGTGGCGTCGATGCTGGCCTTGCGGTCGGGGCCCATGGAGATGGCCTTGACGGGGCAGCCCCGCTCGCAGGGGCGCATATTTTTGGTGATGGCGCCGTAAGGGCAGGCGGCCACGCACTTGCCGCACAGCACGCACTTGGAGTGGTCGATGACGGAGCGGTGGTTCTCAATGTGTATGGCCCCCTTGGGGCAGGCCTCCACGCAGCGGTGGGCGATGCAGCCCCGGCAGGACGGGCCCACGCTGATCTCGGTGACGGGGCACTCGTCGCAGGCGATGGGCAGCACCTCCACCAGGTTGGGGTTGGCCCGGTCCCCGCCCATGGCCATCTTCACCCGGCTGGTGACCACCGCCCGCTCCTTATAGATGCAGCAGCGCATATGGGCCTCGGGGCCGGGGACGATCTCCTCGGGTATGTCCAGGATCTCGTTGGTCTGCAGCTTGTCGTTCCAGGCCAGACGGGCCACGGCGGTCAGTACCTGGTCCTTCAGCTGCTGGACTTTTGTCTCGTATTGGCGCATGGCAGCTCCTCCTTCGCTCTATTCACAAAATTTGTTAAAAAAATGTCGATAGCAACACTTGAATTATATCCTGTCCGGCCTCCCGCGTCAAGAATAAAGAGGCAGATTTCCAGGGAAAATTCCTGGCGGAACTGGCAGCGGGGAAGACTGGGGCCAAGCCTGGGAAAATTCGGGAGTCCAGGCGGAAAAACTGCGGATTTTCCCGCGGTTTCTCTTGACAATTTGGCCTGCGCTGTGCTATGGTTTTAATGATAAGGATAGGACCGCCATGGGGTCCTTTAGGCGGAATGTTAACGGTTGAGAGGAAGGGGCGCGGCGGCTGTGGGTCTGTTCCCGAGGTTCGGCGGGTTGGAGCCGGAGCGCTCCCCGGATGCCCCGCGAAAGACCGGCCTTCCCCGGCTGTGGCAGATTGTCCGGCGGGATATCTGGGACAACTTCAGGGCGGGTTTCTTGGCGCTGGCGGGCTGCCTTCCCTTCCTCGCGGGGATGTTTTTTGCCATCTCCACCCACACGGTGCTGCTGGCGCCGCTGGCGGGCCTCATAGGCGGGGCCGCCGCCGGGCCGGAGCTGTGCGCCTTGGCGGACGCCCTGCTGCGGGGCCTGCGGGACGACCCCATCACCGGCTGGGGGGCCTACCGCAAGGCCTGGAGGCGCAGCGCCAAGGCGGCGCTTTTGCCCGGGGCCCTGGGCGGGGCCCTGTTAAGCGTACAGATTTTTCTCCTGTTCCACGCCGGGGCGCTCCAAATGGAGCTGGCAGTTGCCGCGGCGCTGGTGCTGGGCATGGCCCTGCTGCTGGGCCTGAACCTTTACCTGTGGCCCCAGTTGGCGCTGATGGAGCTGCCGCTGGGGGTGCTGATTAAAAACTCCGCCCTGCTGTTCATCGGCCAGCTGCCCCGGACGGGAGCGGCCTTGGCCTTCCTGGGGGCGTATATCCTGCTGTCCCTGCGGTTTTTTTCCGCCGCCCTCAGCCTGCTGCCTGTCACCAACCTGTGGCTGCCCGCGCTGCCTGCGCTGTTCCTGATCTATCCCGGCCTGGACCAGGCGTTTCAGATTGAGGAGAAATTCCGGGACGGGGCCCAGGCCCCGGAGAACCCATAGATTTGACCCGTCCGCTTGATGGCTTTGGCGGCCAGAGCGCCGCCTCTCCATACCAGCGCCTGAGAGGGCGCGTAATTTGACGGGCCGCGGACTACTCCATTACAAATAGTGCGCGGTACTGAAAAAAGGAGGAAAAAACACCGCTTCGACTTGCGGTGCGGCAGTGTGGAGACCTGTCGTAAGGTTCCCGGGACGTATGCGCCCGGGAGCGAGGTGGAGATGGCGGAGGCCGCTCCATCAAAGTCGGGTACTATGGCCGGTTTGTCCCTGAAGAACATCATGAAGATCTATCCCCACAGCGGCGACCAGAAGAAGTCCAAGAAGAAGAAGGGCGAGCCCGAGAAAAAGACCAACCTGCAGGTCACGGACGAGGGCGTCATCGCCGTTCAGAAATTCAACCTGGACATCGCGGACAAGGAGTTCATCGTTCTGGTCGGCCCCTCCGGCTGCGGCAAGTCCACCACCCTGCGCATGGTGGCCGGCCTGGAGGAGATCTCCGGCGGCGAGCTGTACATCGACGGCAAGCTGATGAACGACGTCGCCCCGAAGGACCGCGACATCGCCATGGTGTTCCAGAGCTACGCCCTGTATCCTCACATGACCGTGTATGAAAACATGGCCTTCCCCCTGAAGCTGCGCAAGGTTCCCAAGGACGAGATCGACAAGCGGGTGCGCGAGGCGGCTGAGATCCTGGACATCACCCAGTACCTGGACCGCAAGCCCAAGGCCCTGTCCGGCGGCCAGCGCCAGCGCGTGGCCATCGGCCGCGCCATCGTGCGCGAGCCCAAGGTGCTGCTGATGGACGAGCCGCTGTCCAACCTGGACGCCAAGCTCCGCAACCAGATGCGCGCCGAGATCATCAAGCTCCGCCAGAAGATCAACACCACCTTCATGTACGTCACCCATGACCAGACCGAGGCCATGACCCTGGGCGACCGCATCGTCATCATGAAGGACGGCTTCATCCAGCAGATCGGCACCCCGCAGGAGGTGTTCGACCACCCGGCCAACCTGTTTGTCGCCGGATTCATCGGTACGCCCCAGATGAACTTCTTCGACGCCAAGCTGGTGAAGGATGGAAGCAAGTACGGTGTTGAGGTCAGCGGCATGAAGGTCGAGTTGTCCGACGCCAAGCAGAAGGCCCTGGCCGCCAAGAACGTGGCGGCGCAGGACATCACCCTGGGCGTGCGTCCCAGCCATGTGGCCTTGGCCGACAGCGGCATCCCCGCCACCGTGGACGTGTCCGAGATGATGGGCAGCGAGGTGCACCTCCACGCCAACGCCAACGGCAAGGACGTGGTCATCATCGTCCCCACCGTGGACTTGTCCGGCAACCACAAGGAGACCTTCGGCTACGGCGCCAAGATCAACTTTACCTTCAGCGGCAACGTGTGCCACGTCTTCGACAAGGACGGCAAGAACCTGGAATTCTAAGGCAGCGAAATCAGAAACCCGTATCGCAAACGCACAGAGGCCGCTCGGACAGCCAAGTCCGGGCGGCCTTTGCCGGTCCGGCGAAGTTCGCCGAAGGTTATTGACATATGCCGGAAATGAGGTATAATGGATGTATCATCCGCGTCAGGGGGCGGTACTGTGCCGAGACCGAGAAAATGCAGAAGGGTGTGCCACTTTCCGGGCACGCTGGAGTTTGCCCCCGCCGGTGTTTCGCCCCGGGCCGAGCCTGTGGTGCTGACGGTGGACGAATACGAAGCCGTCCGCCTCATCGACAAAGAGGGGCTGTCCCAGGAGGAATGCGGCGCCCGGATGGGGGTGGCCCGGACCACGGTCCAGCAGATATACGCCGCCGCCCGGAGGAAGCTGGCCCGTTTTCTGGTGGACGGGCTCCCTCTGCGCATTGAGGGCGGCGACTTCATGCTGTGCGGCGGTGAGGGCGCGGGCTGCGGCGGCTGCTTTAAGCGGCGCTACCGCCAACAATATGCGGAATCGAAAGGAGAAAGTATGATGCGTATCGCGGTTACTTATGAGGACGGTCAGATTTTCCAGCACTTCGGCCACACCGGGCAGTTTAAGATCTACGACGTGGAGGAGGGGAAGATTGTCTCCTCCCAGGTGGTGGACACCAACGGCAGCGGCCACGGGGCCCTGGCGGGGGTGTTGAGCGCGCTGAACGCCGACGCGCTGATCTGCGGCGGCATCGGCGGCGGCGCGCAGGCGGCGCTGGCGGCGGCGGGCATCCGGCTGTACGGCGGCGTGTCCGGCAGCGCGGACCAGGCGGCGGAGGCCCTGGCGGCCGGGCGGCTGGACTATGACCCGGAGGTTCAGTGCAGCCACCACGGCGAACACCACCACGACGGGCCCTGCGGCAGCCATGGCTGCGGCGGCGGGCACCACTGCGGCTCCTGAGCGGGCTGTCCCAGTCAAAATTCCGATTCGCTGTCCGTGGGGAGGAATTCTCACCCCCGGCATGGTATGCTCCCACCAAGGAGGGACCGCTATGGATCAGAGAAAGGTGGGCAAATTTATCGCCCGGCTGCGTAAGGAGCGGGGGATTACTCAGGAGGTCCTGGGCAGGAAGCTGGGGGTGACGAATAAGACTGTCTCCCGCTGGGAGAACGGCAACTATATGCCGGACATCGAGCTGCTGGTCCCCCTGGGGGAGGAACTGGGGGTCAGCGTCAACGAGCTGCTGGCCGGGGAGCGTTTGAGCGACGAGCAGTTCCGCAAGCAGGCGGATGAGAATTTGGTGGCGGCGGTGCGGGAGAGCAGCTTCTCCGTGAAAGAGAGCACAGAGTATTTCAAAAGGAAATGGCTGCGGGACAACATTTGGCTGATTGCGGTCAGCATCCTGGCCGGAACCGCCGTGTCCGTGAAGCTTTCTTTTGAGGAGCTGTGGGTGCTGATCTCGCCCCTATGGCTGGCGGTGTTCTGCTGGCTGCGAAACCGTATGATGGCCTATGTGGAGGGAAAGGTGTATGGCAATCCGAAACCGCCGGAAAACGGTTGACAGTTCGGGAAAAATCCGATATGATAAGGGGCGCAAATCCATCTGAGGAGACAGAGAGATGAAGAAGCCCTTTTTGACTCTGGCGCAAGCCAGGAAAATTGCCAAGACCTACCCCACGCCCTTCCACATCTACGATGAGCGGGGCATCCGGGAAAACGCCCGGAGGCTGAAAAAAGCCTTTGCCTGGAATCCGGGTTTTAAGGAATATTTTGCCGTCAAGGCCACCCCCACCCCCGGCATCCTCAAGCTGCTGCGGGAGGAGGGCTGCGGCGTGGACTGCTCCTCCCTCACCGAGCTGATGATGGCCGGACGGTGCGGGTTCTCCGGCAGCGAGATTATGTTTTCCTCCAACGAGACCCCGGCGGAGGAGTTTGCGCTGGCCGGGAAGCTGGGGGCCTATATCAATCTGGACGACCTGACCCATGTGGATTTCCTGTACAAAACCCTGGGCCGTGTGCCGGAGACGGTTTGCTGCCGCTTCAACCCCGGCGGGGTGTTCGCCCTGGGGGAGAGCAAGGAGGGCTTCCAGGTGATGGACAACCCGGGGGAGGCCAAGTACGGCATGACCCGGCCTCAGCTGGCCCAGGCGTTCCGCCGTCTGGCGGAATTGGGGGCCAAGCGCTTTGGCATCCACGCCTTTTTGGCGTCCAACACCATCTCCAACGAGTACTATCCCGCCCTGGCCCGGCTTCTGTTCGAGACCGCCGCCAGCGTGGCGGAGGAGACGGGATGCCATGTGGCGTTCATCAACCTGTCCGGCGGAGTGGGGGTGCCTTACCGGCCGGATCAGCCCGCCAACGACATCGCGGTGATCGGCGAGGGGGTGCGGCGGGCCTACGAGGAGATCTTAGTGCCCGCCGGCATGGGAGATGTGGCCATTTTCACGGAACTGGGGCGGTTTATGCTGGCCCCCTTCGGCCATCTGGTCACCACCGCTGTCCATGAGAAGCACATTTACAAGGAGTATATCGGGGTGGACGCCTGCGCCGCGAACCTTATGCGGCCCGCCGTGTATGGGGCGTACCACCACATCACCGTGCTGGGCAAGGAGGCCGCCCCCTGTGACCACGTGTACGACGTAGTAGGCTCCCTCTGTGAGAACAGCGATAAGTTTGCCATTGACCGGGCCCTGCCGGAAATTGAACCCGGAGATATTTTGGTGATTCACGATACCGGTGCCCACGGTTTCTCCATGGGCTACAACTACAATGGCAAGCTGCGCTCGGCGGAGCTGCTGTTGAAAGAGGACGGCTCGGTGGAGCTGATGCGCCGGGCCGAGACGCCGGACGACTACTTTGCGACTTTGGTTTGGTAATTGAGAGCGGCGGGCCTGTCCCGCCGCCCATATGCGGGTATGGCGGAATTGGCAGACGCGCAGGATTTAGGTTCCTGTGGAGCGATCCGTGTGGGTTCGACCCCCACTACCCGTACCAAACCCATATAATCCGAACCTTTTTCCGATAGGAGATGGGTTCGGATTATTGGTTTTCTTTGAGAGATTTGAGGATACCCACTTCCGTGTCATAGTCCGCCCAGTTGTCCACGGTGTTGGCGGCCAGCTTCACATCCCGCAGGGACTCGTCGTCATGCTCCCGGCTGACCCGGCTGTCCGCGTTGGACCATCTCAGGCCGGCGGAGGTGTAGGGTTCGGCGGGAACCAGCTCAAATTGATCGGCGCCCAGTGCGTCGGCAATGTATCCAGCTACCTTTTGGGTGCTGCCGGTGGCGGAGAAATAGACCACCAAGGTCTTGCCTGTTTCGCTGTCCGGGGTGTCCGCCGGCTCTGGTTGGGCGGTGGAGACATCCGGGGCTTCCTCTGGCGGAGTGGAAGTGGGCCCCGCCGTCTCCGGCGGATTGGACGCGGCGGGCTGTGAGGCCGAGGCCCCCGGCTGTCCGCAGGCGGCGAGGGCGAGGAGCATTGTAAGGCTTAACAATAATGCGGTTACTTTTTTCATGGAAAACACACTCTTTTGAACTGCCTCCATTATAACCCCAGCCAGGGTTTGAGAGAAGTTCCGATAAGTTATAAGGTTTTAACCTTTGAGTTATAGTCGAGCAGAGGCCCAGAGGAGCAAATGACCCTTTGGGCCTCTGTTTTTTGTTCGGCTTCAGAACGAAACGGCCGGAGCCCATTCGGGCTCCGGCTGTCTGATCGTGATAAGCTTGATGTTCAGCGGTACAGCGTCTGCACCGCGTCCAAAAACTGCCGGACCGGCGGGGAGGGCTCAGGGGAGTGGAGCAGCCCGAAGGGGATCTTGTGATCCCAATCCACCGAAAGGGTCTTCAGCAGAGGGTGTATGCCTTTCCACTCGTCGATGGTCATCATGACGCTGTTGCTGTTTTCCCCCCGGTTGAACACGTCCAGGCTGAAAAAGTCGAAATCCACCACGTGTATGTTCGGATGGAGCTGCCACAGCTCATCCCGCATGGCGTCCAGATAGCTGTTCCAGCCCCGGCGGATGAGCATGAAGTCCTCCCCGTACAGATCCTCCACCGCCAGCGCGGTCTTGGCCGCCAGCGGATGGTAGATGGACACCGCGCAGCGGATGGGAGCCTGAAGCAGCTCCAGCCCAGCACACCGGCGATCCTCCAGGAAATTCTGGTCGAAAGGCCCCGCCACAATGTCGATGTTCTGGCCCAGGTTTCGCAGGATATCCCGGGCGTTCTGCGGAGTGTTTTCAAAGGGAACCAGCCGGAATTTGATATCCGGGCACCGCTCCTGGATGCGGGGCCACAGCTCCAGCAGGAACTGCCCCGGCGTCATGGGAGACGTGCCGATGCGGATCACGTTGTCGCCTGTCTGCATGGCGTTTTTGGCCCGCACCACCGCCTCGTGGCTATATTGAATGATGTGCTTGGCGTCGCCATACAGGGATTTCCCCGCCTCAGTGAGGGCCAGCCCCCGATGGGTGCGCAGAAACAGCTTCACATCCAGGCTGTGCTCCAACAGGTTGATCTGCTTGATGACGGCCGGGGTGGAGATATACATCTCCTCGGCGGCCTTGTTGAAGCTGCCCGCCTCCGCCACCCGAATAAAGGTGTCTAATTGGGGGTTATACACGGCGCCCACCTGCCTTTGCTCCAGTTTACCCTATGTTCGCGACCTGTGTCAACCGTCCGGCTCAATTTCAGAAGAGGCGCAGGGCGTTGCCGGCGAAGGTGAACACGTCCATTTCGCCCATGGCTCGACATATTCCATGGCAGTCCAGAACTGCCGGGAGGCGTCCAGTACCTGTCGCTCTGCCTCCCCATAGCTGGCGGCGTCCTGGGGAAGCGATGCCTGGATAGGCGGCATAAAGGATGGCTATCCGCCGGTCACCAGCCATATCACCGCCGCCGTGGCCACGACAAGGACAAGCGACGAAATAATAACGTGTTTCTTTTTCATTTCCGCTCCTTATTTGCCGATATCCACCAGCGCGTAGCTGCGGCTGCCCAGGCCGATTTCCTCGGCGTGCTCCAGGGTGTGGATGCCCTTCTGGCGCTCAATGCGCTGCATCAGGCTTTCGTTTCCCTGGGCTTGGCTGACAATGTCGATACACGCCTGATCCAGCGCCACCGGGTCGGTGGAGGCCAGGATGCCGATATCGTGGATGTCCGGCTCGTGGGGGTTGCCGTCGCAGTCGCAGTCGATGGAGATGCGGTTCATCACGTTGATATAGACGATGCGCTCCCCGCCGCCCAGGTAGTCTGACACGGATTTGCCCGCCTCCGCCATGGACTCGGTGAAGGCGGTCTGGTCGCCGCCCCAGGGGCTGGTGTGGCTCTTGCCGCCGGTGTGGATCAGGCACTTGCCCTCGGCGGAGCCCAGGCCGATGGAGATGTTCTTGATGGCCCCGCCAAAGCCCGCCATGGCGTGGCCCTTGAAGTGGGACAGCACCAGGTAGGAGTTATAGTCGGCAAAGTGGGCCCCACCAGATTCTCAGTCAAAACAGACCCGCCGTTTACAGGCAGAGACATGGAGCCGTTCTCATCTAAAATCACCACGTCGGCGATATCATTAAAGCCGTGGTCGCGGGCCACCTGGTAGTGCATGGCGGTCTCCGCCCGGGAGCCGCCGTAGGCGGTGTTGTTCTCCACAATGGTGCCATCCACGCCCTGCACCACATCTTTAATCAGTTCGGGACGCAGATAGTTGCTGTTGGGCGGCTCGCCGGTGGACAGCTTCACCGCCACTTTGCCTGTGGGCGACCACTCCAGCGCGTCATATACCGCCACCATGGCCTCCGGCGTGATGTCCGAGATGTAGTAGACGGTGGAACCACTCTCGGCCTGGTGCTCCAGGGCGGACAGGGCGATGACCTCCCCGCCGTTGGTGGTGATGGAGGCGCCGTCTGTGGGACCGGCGTCCGGGGAGGCGCTGGGCGCGGGGGCTGTGCCGGTATTCTCCGACGGGGCCGCGGAGGGCGCCGTGGAAGGGACGGAGCCCTGCCGCTGCCCACAGGCGGACAGCAGGGACAGCAGCAGCGCGGACGCCGCCAGGATGGAAAACATTTTTTTCATATGGGTCGCTCCTTATTGTTTAAAGTGGGAGGATCAGGTCTACCAATATCCCCGTGGCCAGGGAGAACAGCGCCACAAAGGCCAGGTACAGCGCAAAGTGCTTTGCCCCCAGCACGATCTTCAGCGCCCCTAAATTGGTGATCTTGGTGGCCGGGCCGGTAATCATGAACGCGGACGCGCTGCCCAGGCTCATGCCGTCGGCCAGCCACTGGATCAGCAGGGGAATGGTACCCCCGCCGCAGGTGTACAGCGGCACGCCGATGGTGGCCGCCATCAGCACCCCAAACCCCCGCTGAGGGCCGAACAGATCCGCCACCAGCTCGCTGGGCACGTACCGCTGAAAGGCAGCGGACAGGGCGATGCCCAGGGCGCTGGCCGGGATCACCCCCAGCGCCCCCAGCTTTTTGTCCTGGATGGAACCGAACAGCCGGTGGATAGCCCCCTTGCCAAACACGGAGACCACCGAGCCGACGGCCATGCCCAGCACCCAGTAGGGGAAGATCTGCCGGAGCTGGAGCTCGAAGTAATACCAGAGATAGACGAACTCCCGGTGCAGGATATCCAGCATAAATCCGCTCCTTTTAGTTGTGGAGCTTCATGCCGTGGAGCATTTTCACAAAGGCGGGGCTGCTGTGATCCACGATCTCGCTGTGTCCAATGTCCAGCTTGGCGATATCGGCCATATCCTCATCGCTGAGGGTGAAATCCCAGATATTCATGTTCTGCTCCATACGATCCTTGTGGACAGACTTGGGAATGACCACCACACCCCGCTGGGCGTTCCACCGCAGGGCCACCTGGGCGGCGCTCTTGCCGTACTTCTGCCCGATGGCAGTGAGGACGGGGTGGGTAAAGATGCCGTGATTGCCCTCGGCGAAGGGGCCCCACGCCTCGGGGACGACCCTGTACTCCTTCATCAGCGCCAGGGCGTCCTCCTGCTGGAAGAAGGGGTGGAGCTCCACTTGGTTGACGGCGGGCTTCACTTCCACCGTCTCGCAGAAATCGGCCAGCACATGGGGGTAGAAATTGCACACGCCGATGGCCTTGACCCTGCCCGCCTGGTACAGCTCCTCCATGGCCCGCCACGCGCCGTAGTAATCGCCCATGGGCTGGTGGATGAGGTACAGGTCCAGGTAATCCAGCCCCAGCTTGTCCAAAGAGGTCTGGAAGGCCGCCTTGGCCCCCTCATAGCTGGCGTCCTGCACCCACAGCTTGGTGGTGATGAACAGCTCCTCCCGGGGGAGGCCGCACTTCTTGACGGCCGCGCCCACCGCCGCCTCGTTTCCATAGGCGGCCGCCGTGTCGATGAGGCGGTAGCCGCTGTCGATGGCGTGCAGCACCGCCTGCTCGCAGACCGGGGGGTCGGGCACCTGGAACACGCCGAAGCCCTCCAGGGGCATTTTGATCCCGTTGCTCAATGTGACAAATTCCATGATGATTTCCTCCTAAATCATAGTTTTCTGCCAGGTTTCTCCGTCCAGCCAGTCCTCAATGGCGGCCAGACTGTGCCGGATGTCCCCGCCATAGAGGGGCAGGCCCTCATCCACACGGGTGGTGGGGCACAGCCGCCGCAGCTCGGCCTCGCTGCGCCCCATGCCGTCCCCGTCGTGGACGCAGAGGGGGCGGATGGTCTTGCCCGTCCAGTCCAGCCCCTCCACAAAGGAGAACACCGCC
>CAMNQF010000077.1 GCA_946548895.1 uncultured bacterium
TACCAGCACACCCGCTTCCGCCTGCGCAAAAAGGCGGTCAATGCCGCGCCGGGGCGGGGGATCAAACCGGAGTAGATGACATTTTGGGCAGAGGTGGGGGCGCTAGAGACGCCCCCACCACGCACGGTTCAGGGCTGCTAAAAATACAGGCTAGGACTGCTTGCGGAGAAGGTGCAGCCGTGACAAGATACTGTTGCGGGTTTTGCCCATTTCCTGTGCAATTTCTCTGGCGGTCAGCCCTTGTTGGTGCAGGGTCAACAGTTGCGCATCCGCTTCGGCTGTCCAGACTGGAGTACGGTTTCTCAGGCCATCTTGCCACTGCTGTTGCATATTCGCTTTATGCTTTTCAATCCACTCTTCGCTTTTAGGACGCTTGGCAGCGCTCAACAGGGCTTCGCGAACGGCAGGGGATACGGGTTTGCCGCTGATGGCAGCGGACCTGCGGGCTTTGCTCTCTGGCGAGAGGGCATTTTTACGCCCGCGCGCTGCAACATCCTCCGGCAGTTTTTGGAATGTGTACTTTTGATAGAGTCGAAGTGAGCCTTCCGTGCCTACCTGGTCAATGCCAAGCACTTTGCGCCAGCGTGCAATGACGGACCCGCTCACTCCCCACCAATACCCGATGGCCAAAGCACTCTCGGTCTGAATGGCCCGAATCAGATCTCCACAGAGAATAAGCGACGCTCTTCCGGTCTTTTTAAGCCGGGGCCACGGAATGCGGGCCGTCTGCGTGTATCCGCCAACCTGGACAGAGCCGCGTTCGGCATCCTCAAGCCAGTCTCCGGGGCGCACATCCGGGGCCAGATATGGCCCACCAACAAGGCAAAACCGCTCATCATCAGGGAGCGGGCCGGTTTGCCCTTTGGCGCGTTTTTTAAGGCAAGACTGACAGTACAGGGCGCGGACACCGCCCTCAAAGGGCTCTCCACACTGCTTGCAGGCTGGGTGTAAGACAATCATGATTGCACTGCCTCATGCGTTGCCAGGTCAAATATCCTTGTCAGCGCCCTTTGCCAACCATGCCTCAGCCATCGCCTCAAAGACCGCTGTGCGTGTCAGCCCCAAATCCGCCTGAGCGGCGTCGATACGCTCCCACAGCTCCGGCCTAAGCGTCACCTGTCGAGCCTCCTTGCTCCGGGGATGACGCACGCCCGGCTTGCGTCCTGCCCCCGGGCGGCGTCCTCCCCATGTAGCCTTTGGGGGAGTGGTCATCTTACTGTCGGGCCGTCGCTAAACTTGAGGACATACCTTGTCCCGTTGTCGTCAAAGCCTATGTCCGGCACCTTCCCACAGCGGCAGTCAGACATGCCGCAAAGCGCCTCTCTGGCGCGCTCGTACTCGGTAAACGGTATGACCGCGCACATCTGATCACTCTCAAGGGCGTATGTCTCCAAGGGCATTACGGCCACCTCGGTGCCGTGTAAATCGTTTTTTACCTTTATTGTCATGATATCCCCCTATGGGGTTGTGGGTTACGGCAGGTTGCGGGCGAGCTCCATCTCGCAAGATGGGCACATCCTGCCCACGGTATCATCCAACAATGCATCACAGGCTACACAGCGCGGCCCGTTCGGCAGCCTCCTCGGCAGGCTCAGGCACGGTAACAGTCACGCGGTCGCCACGGCGCATAGCGTCCCAGTCAATCCCGTAGACGGCACAAAAAGCGGCAAGCTCGTCCTTGTAGGCGTCGCTAAGTCCGCCGCTCTGAGAGAGATTAAGGGTCATCTCTCTGGTGTCGGCATTGTAGCGCACCCAGGTGTAGCGGTCGCCCTTGTAAGAGGGGTTACGGCCATTGAAGCGGACAAACCCGGCGTCGTTGGTCTGGGGGGCGGTGGCGGTCATGGCAAAATCTCCCTTTTGTGCTGCTCGTTGAAAACACAATAGGGCAATCTTGATTTATTGTCAATATTTTTTTCAAAATTAATCAAATTTTTTTGTCCGCAAGAAGCTGTCAACCCTGTTTCAGATGCCTTCCAGGCGGCTGGAATCGACTGGAACAGCTTGGATGGTTTTTGTCATGCTACGCTTTGCCCTCATTTGGCATACAGCTTGGCGGGTGCAGCCAAGATCGTCAGATATATCAGCATCACTCTTATCCCAATCCACAGCATCCCAGTCTATTTCCTCACGCTTAGAGGGCCGACCACGAGTTGGCTTCTTGTGCTCTGGCAATGTTGGACGCGTATGATAATAGCCAAGTTGCGCGTCCCCCTGTTCGACAAGACTAAGATTTTCGGGCCAAGCTTGGATATCTGAGAGTATCTTGCCCATGAGGTCGTCGATGTCTGACGGTAGCGGTAAGGCCTTGCGCATGAGTTGCGCAAAGTTATTGGCAGGAGCAGTCAAGGCGGTATTGAATACCCCTGGGCTAAGCCCGCGCGGTGTCGCGGCATCCAAAAGAGCCAAGACCTGACCCCAACGATAGGCAACAGATTTATTATCGGCGGTCATAAATCCTCCTTTTGTTGGCTCTAAGCATACTCTCCATATTTTTAATTGTCAATAAATTTACGTTTAATTTATAAAAAATTAAACATTCTGAATATCATCTACTGGGAATGATGGGGAATTACCCGGACGGATAGGGAAGAAAAGAGGAAGGGGAAGGCGTCTTTGCGGTCGCACCATTTCCGCGGATGATCATAAAAAAAATCGACTTCGCTCCTTTGACATTATGTGTTGTCACGGGGAAGTTTCTCCTCGGAGAATGAGGAAAGAGAAAAGTCCAGGACGGGCTGAGGATGTACCCTTGGGCACATGGGAAAAAAGAGAAGTTGCACCACGGCGCTTGGTGCATGATTCATATAAAAATATGAAATAATTAAAGAACATTTAGGACTTAGAATCCAGCGCCTATGGTATGGGGGTTCAACTCCCCCCTCTCGCACCATGAATGATATCAGTGGGTTGCATTTACGTTCCTCCCATTTTGGGGGCCAAAATCTGCACCAAATCTGCACCAAACTATTTTGATTCTGGATCATCATCCAGGCTCGGCATAAGCGCTGCCGCGCGTGCCTGGCTTCCTGGAGACACATGGGCGTATGTACCGCCTGTGGTGGCAACATTGCTATGCCCAAGCTGCGCGGCCACAGCGGCGAGGTCTGCTCCGCGTGCAAGCATCTCCGTGGCCGCGATATGGCGAATGGCATATGGACGCATTCTTACCCCAGCGCGCTGGCAGGCGTTAAGCCATGCTGTGCGGTAGGATAAGACGCGTCGTCCGTTTCCACGGTGGCAGACAAGGGGGATACCGGCTGCCATATCCAGCTTATATCTCTGGTAGGCCTCATCCATGTATGCCGGATGGGGAATAACTGTTTTTAGCCGTCCGCTTTTGCCTTGCCGAATAATGACAACACCACGACGCCAATCAAAGGCGTTCCATGTCAGACTAAAAAGCTCTACTCGCCCAGGACGTAGAGCAAGAAAAAAGGCGGTTTTTACCGCCCATTGCAAAAACTCTGGAAGATAAGGGAACAATTTCCGCAGATCATCAACAGTGGAGAGGTCCACGGGGCGGACATGCTTCAGACGCTTGTAATCACGCCAAGGATTCAGATGTATTAAGTCCTGATCTACACCCCAGGCAAGAATTGCACGAATATATGCTTGATATTTGTTGATGGTGGCGTTGCTGGTGCCCTGAGCGCGAAAACCCTCGCGCATTCGTTCCAAGTCCTGCCGATTGAGAGATTCAGCGTATTTGTCTCTAAGAAATTCTCCTACACCAAGAGAATGAGACCCATCTTTTCGTTCGTGCCCAGCAAGGAAATAAACAATAGCCTTTTTGGTTTCATAATGTATTTCTGGACGACTACGAAAATAGAGCATTGCCAATTCGCCAAGTGTGAGCCGTTCTTCCTGCTCTCCAAGTGAGGCTAGATGTTCTGATTCCCAGGCCCGTGCGGTTTGCTCATCTCGGAAAGTCTTTTGTTTCCAGATTGTCGACCCCTTAGGTTTGTATCTGACAATCCAACGGCCATCAGCCCTTTGGGCAATGCTCATACTCTACCCCCGTACTCCGCACCCCCTCTTAAATTCTTTGGGGGAAAGATTTTTCTTAGATGGCTTTCGCATCTGTCCTTCTGGGACAAATCCTGCCAATTCCGCTATACGTAGATCCAGCGCCTGTAATCGTTTCGTCTCTCGTTCCCGTTCCGCGAGTAAGGCGACGATTTCGGATAACCGTTGTTCAGCGGTGTTGCTGTTGATCATGCGGCCTCCATGTAAATAGACGTGCCGTCCTCGTCCATGCCCGGCTCTAGGGTGCGAAGCCCTTCGGCCAGCGTGTTGACGGTCTGGCGCAGATAGCGCCAGTGCTCGTTTCCGCCACCGCGCGTGTAGATTGGGCAGGTGTTGCAGGCGTCCTCCACAAAAGTGAGGGCCGCCCAGATCAGGGCGGCCCAGCGGCGGAATCGCGTTTCGTCCGGCATATCTTCGGTGATCATATATCGTTGGAGAACGCGAAATCTCTTGTCCAGATCGCGTTTGGCCCCTGCGGACAATTTTTTGCAACGAGTCTGCTGGGCGCAGGCCTCAATCCAGCGGCTAATCTTGGCCAGTTGCCGCTTGAGAGCCGTGTCGCAGTCCGCCGCCGGGTGAAATACTTCGAGGCAGGCTTGCACCGCCGTCAAGGCCAGTACGCAGCGCGTGTGCTGGATGCCGGGGTTGGGGTAGTGTTCGGAAGGGAATTTCATGGTCACCTCAAAAGGATTAACCTGCCTTTCAGCAGGTTTTTTGCATTGGCCGACTGGAGCCGGGCAGTGTCAGAAGTAGAGTATGACACCAGGCACGAGGGCGCGTTGGCCGTCCCTCCGCGTTCGCCGGAAACTTGATGGAAGCGCAAACGGCCACGAAAAAAGAAGGTGGCATGCGCCTTGGCCCATATCTGCTCATGGAAGCCAACTGTTTCCGTGCGCGCGAAGATCAGGGCGAGACCGCTGCCATGTTCGGCCAGTCGGGCAAGCCAACGGAACATCTCCCGGCCATAGGGCGGATTGAGCCAGATGCGGCCCTCCCACGGCTGCGCCATGCCATCGTCGAGCTTGGTGTAGTGCCTGACAGCCATATCCCATGGCCGGACGACGGGAGCGGCAGGGTCGAGATCAAACGGCCCAAGTACCCGAAGGATTTCCGGGGGTGTAAGCCATTCGTCATTATTGGCCGTATTGACATTGAAATTCTTCATCCACGCTCTCCCCGTGCAGCGGACAATCAGCGTTTATAACCCAGCCATACGTTCGCCAATCTCCGCCATATCCGCGCCCGTGATAGTTATCCCAGACCGGACATGTACAGCCCTTGGCAATGGCCTCTTTACTTCCGGGAGCGGGGAAGATTATTTTTTGCATTGTTCCTCCACGGCCTTGCGGGCGGCAACCCTCTAACCATGGGGACAGGTCGATGTTGTCATTCATCATTCGCCTCCATCCATGCACGGATTTTCTTTTCTTCCTTAGCCGTGGGCGCGTCCCCAAATCCACGCTCAATCTCACTCAGGCGACAAACCGATACGCCAATGTGCATGGCAAGCTCCCGCAGTGAGACCTTGCGCCCTTCTCTGGTAGCGCGCAGAGACTTGGAAAACGGCGTGGGATGGAACTGAGGGAAGATGTCTGCCAGTCCCTCAAAGCTGCCAATGCTGCCGGTTCCATTGCATCGAGGACAGATATGCCAAGGATTATGGGGATAATGTCCTTCCCCGTTGCATTTTGAACATATCCTGTCCACAAAGGCATAGGATGTATCAGGTATGGTGCGTCTCCTCACCTTTCGGAATTTCAACTTTTTTGAAGACGACGCTGCAACCGTCCTTTCGCATCCACAGACTCCCGTCTGTAAGTACCACAGGATATGGCATGCAACGCGCAGTGTGACTCCCTTTCTGGCATTCAGGGCGCCAGTCGCAAAAACGGCAGCAGTTTTCGTTGCTGTCCTTTGGACAAGCATCTGTTTTCAGCACCGCGATGTAACCGGGCGGGGCCTCACTTGGGTCAAGGATAGCTGCGTCGTTCATCGGGCCTCCGGGAACTGGAGCCACTCTTACCGTCGAGCAGGGCCGGGACCTTTTTGCCTTTCCTGCCCCAGCCCTTGAAGTAGATTTGATGCAGTCGAGCATGCAGTCCTCTCAGTGTTGACGGTTGATGCCGGGCTACAACGCCGCCCGGCGGGCTGCTCAGATCGGAGGTTTGAGGACGCTGGTTAATCGCCCCGCCGTTACACTCCACCCCGGCTAGAGCCTCGCCGGGGCCTCCACGGACGCGGGAGCGAAGGCCGGATTACGCGATGACGTTCAGTCCGGGCACAGCATCTTCCATGAAGGCCTTGATGTTCCGCATGGCCTCGGAACGCCACGCGCCGCCGTCGGCCTCCGTGAGGCTGAACTGCATCGCGCCGTTATCCTGGCGACAGCGGAAGATGAAGCTGCTCGCGGGCTGCTCGACCTCAGTGAAGGTGCGGAAGGGCCGCAGCGTGACCGGGTTGGGCAGAGCCTGAACGTGCTTGCTGGAGATTCCCGCCTTGACGGTCACGGCCTGCGTGACGCCGTCGTCCGCCGTGGCGGCCTCAGCAATGGAAACCACGCTGGAAATGTATTTCAGAACGAGCCCCTTGTCCGTGGCCGCCAGTCCCTCCGGCTCGCAGAAGCAGGACTGGAGCGCGATGTTGAACGACTCGCCGTCCATCCACTTATTGAAGGGAAGCTGAAGCTGGTCGAGTTCGGCGCGAATATAGCAGGCGCGGTCGGCGAAATCGCCGAGCAGGGCGGAGCGGATGGATACTTCCGAAGGACTGTCCACATGGCAAATGAGCTTGCCCCGTTCCAGGCCGTCCACATTGGTGATCAGGTAGTCCGTCAGCCCCGTGAGGGTGGACACGATGATGGAGCCAGGCTGCGGCGCATGGATAGCATGCAATTCCTTGTCAGAATAGTTTCGTCCGGTCACGTTGACAATGACGGGCGCGGCATCCCCCCTGATGGCGCGATAGAGTTTTTCGAGCATCTGTTTTTCTCCTTTTGAGTTATTTCCCGGCGCTGGCGCTCTTGCCGTCCGCGAAATAGGTGATTTTGCCCGGCATGGATCCGGACACGCCGGGCAGCATTTCCTGCATGGGATTTTCGCCGCTGCCCACCTCGGAGGCCGACACCTCGCCGGTCTTGAGGTCCGTACTCATGAAGATGGACGTGGCGATGGGCGACGCCGGGCACAGCGTGGACGAGGTTTCCACGCGGACTTCGCCGAAGCAGCGGCTTTCGTCCGGCTTGATCTTGATCTTGAGCGTGACGACGCGCTGCTTTTTGGCCTCGGTGTTGACGTCGAGGCAGTTGCACACGGCTTTGTTAATTTCCTCGTTGAGGCGTTCCACGAGTCCGCCCCCCGCGATGGTGGACGCATTGAGCTCGATCATTGTCACTTCTCCTTATGTGGTTGAGATGAAAGTTTGCCAGGAGAAACTTTGTGCTTGTCAGACATTTGCGATCTTTTGGCCTATCCAGCGCATGACCGGCACGGCCATTGAATTGCCCAGCGCCCTGTAGCGTGGGCCATCGGCACAATCATCCGCCGGTTTTCCCCGGTAGGGAATCAGCGTATAATCGTCGGGAAATCCTTGGAGTCTTTCACACTCGCGCGGGGTAAGGCGGCGTACCTGAAACAAAAAACCGCCCCGGATTCCAGGGCGGCCTTACATTTTTGGTTAGCCTTCGCCGAAGCCGGAGCCGTAGCCGTCGCCGTCGCCGGACCCGGACCCGGAACCGGAGCCGTAGCCGTCGCCGTCGCCGGACCCGGACCCGGAACCGGAGCCGTAGCCGGAACCGTAGCCGTCGCCGGAGCCGGACCCGGGTCCGGAACCGAAGCCGGAGCCTGAGCCGTCGCCGGAGCCGGACCCGGACCCGGAACCGTAGCCGGAGCCGTCGCCGTCGCCGGCTAAATTATTCAGCTTGGACAATGGGTGCCTCCATGACGCTCTTGGCGGCATCACCCTTAATGGGCATAATTTCGATAGCCTCAAGCCACACCTGCTCAACCGGAGACGCTATCTTGCTCTTGGCCTGGTCAATCCCGTAGCACACCACTCCGGACAGGCTGATGCTCTCCTTGCACCACCAGCGCCACATACGGCGCGCGTCGGCAAGGATGACTTCGTTCCCGGATTTTCGACTCAGCTTACCACACCAGACGCCCGCCGAGTAGGTGCGGACGATAACGGTTTCACCGCTGGCGAAGTTGTCCAGAATGGAGGTTTTTACGGACAGATCTTCGGCGGGGAAGAGTTTTGCGAGTTGTTTTGCTTCGCCAATGGTCAGATCATCAATGTTCATTGATCCCCCTTTGTATGAATTTAATGATTTTTGCCCGCCTGTTATGCCGGGCGGGCGCGGCGTTGGGGGGGAGAGATGTTATCGGGCCCGGCACCCGTCGCGCTCGGGGCAGTGGAAGCATTCATCGTCCTCCACCAATGCCCCTTCCTTGCGTGGGCACGGATAGCGCGAAGGGACAACATCCTGGTGCGGAGCCTTTGCCTTTTGCAGCTTTTCTTTGAGTTTCACGGCTGTCTCAGTGGTCGCCGCTGCGGGCTTGTCGTCATTCAGCTGCACATAGTCGCCCCACTTGGCTTCTCCGCTCCTGATCGCGGTATAGACCGTCTGAAGGTCATCAATCTGCGCTGGACTGGCCTTGTCGATGGGGCAGCCCAGATAGTGGGAGAGATCATCAGGGGTAACGCGCACCTGAGCAAAAGCGTCACAAACCTTTCGGATGCGCTCCTGCGGATCGCTGACGACGCCCTGCCGCGCCTCGCGGGCGGTTTCCAGAGCCTCATCAATGATATCCTGCGGAATCAGACGCAGGCCCTCATTGCGCACCACCCTTGAGATTGCCGCGGCCTCCTTGATGGCAAGCTCGTCCTCAGTGGCCCTGAGAATATACACGGGCTTGCCGTAGGAGTTGGTACGTTCGCGCAACACCTCACGGCCCTTTGAGTCAGAGCGTTCAATGGTTTTGTTGATGGTTATGACGCGGCCAAAACAGGCGTTGGTTTCCAGATCCAAAACCTGAATCCGGATTTTGCGCATCTCGTCATTCTCAAACGTGGTTGTTGTATCTACCCTGATGTTGCCCCACTGCTGCACAGCCAGTTCGGCGAAACGGATCGACGGCCCCTTGACCGTGCCCTTGCCCACGGGTTTGGAATATTCCACGGTGGCCGCAAAAGACGGACGCTTGCAGGCGTCAAGGATGCGCTGCCGCGCCTGCATGTAGTTGCGCGGCCTGTGCAAGGCCATGGTGTATGCGGCCTGGACCAGAGCCTTGGCTTCTTCGGCCGCGGCCATGGCGGCGGGGTCAATGAGCGCCGGGGCCGGGGCATTCTGGACGGCGGGGACGCTGTCAGTCATGACTTCAGGCATGACATTCATACTAGCTGCTCCTTTCGGCTGTCCCGCACACGCGGGACGCCATGTTTGTCAATGCTGAGAGAAACATCATTACCTTTGACTTTGGACTGCCCTGATGCCAAAGCGAGGCGCACAAGCTGTTCACGGCACTGTTTTTCATGAGCATCGGCTTCTATGGCTATGCCTTTGGCCTCGCGCCAGGCGTCTGACGCCTCTTGCCATTCCGGCGTGTCCATGACGCACAGCCTGGCTTCAAGCGGAGGAAGGGAGACAAGTTCAGCTTGATGGGCATCCGTCGGGGGGATGCGCGTCAGCACATGGCGTTCCCAAAAATTGCGCGCCTTATCCCAGATGAGGCGGATAAGGTCGTCATCGCGCTGAACAGGGACAATCAGCAGCCTGAAGGCATCCGCATTCCAGGCGCAGAAATGCGCCCATTGCAGCCCTGTCACGCCCAAATAGTGCTGTATCTGTACTTGATAATGCGCGGGTACGCCCTCATCCTCCAGGGCATAGAATTTTCTTGCTTTCGGAGCTTTGATTTCAAGAACGCCGGGTGGGCGGGGAAGTCCGTTTTCGTCAGGGCCGGGGAGTATCAGCCCGTCCAGACTCGCGATAGCCCATGTCTCATGCAAATGCCGTTGTATGCCTGGTATTTGTACCTCGTAGCCGGTTTCCAGCTGGTATAAATCGCGGATGATCGGCTCCAGAAAGTTGCCACGCTGCATATCTGGCGTGGGCTCCTTGTCACAGGCCCCATGAACCTTGGCCTGCCATACGCCGAATGGCGTGCCGCCAAACGGGCAGATGCCAAGGATTGACGGCATGTCCGAACCGCCAATCCCGGAACGGCGCAGCTCAAGCCATTCTTCCCGCGTCACTGCCGCCGTCCCCGGCTGAACACCTCCACGGCCAGGCCAGAGGGACACCAGGCGCGCAACTGCTCCAACACCTCGGCCATGCTGCCCTCAAAAACCACGCGTTGCCCCTCGTGGTACAAAATCATGGTGGTCATAATATCACCTCCAGATTATTAGAGGCCGCCCACACCATGACGATGAGGACGGCCCATGCGTAGCCCCGCCAGTTGGCGAGGGGCGAGATTTCAGCCCACATTTGCCCCCCCTAGGCGGCCTCCCGTGGCCCCGGAAACAGCGTCGCCGGGTGGTAGATGCCCACGTTGTCGTCCGGCCGCTCGTAAGCCTTGTAATGGCGGATGACCAGGACAAGAGAGCACCAGTCGCCATCAGCGGTGTAGTCGCTGACGCTACGTTCAGCCTCGGTCTGGGTTTTTCCCGGTCCGTTAAACTCAAAGCCTTGGGACACGAGATAGTAACCGGGATCAAGTTCGCGGAATTGCTCCTCGCGCAAACTCAGGATGGCGCGCAAGTGGCGGTTATCTTCTTCCAGGGCTTGCGCCCGCGCTTCAGCGGCGGCCAGTTGGGCCAAGATAGCGTCGGTGTGACGAGTGCACATGGATTATTCCTCTACAAGCTTGGGCACGTCATTGCGGTACTCACAAAACAGGTCAGCTATAGCCATGCTGCGAATATGGGACATAGCCTCTCTGACTCCACTGGAACAGACTGAATCGTCCAGGCGCGTGAGATGGAAAAGGAGCTGGGCAACGATCCTGTCATCTATCTTAACATCTGTGGCCCCGCACCAAAGCGGCCAGCACGAATCATCCAGGCAAGCGCCGCGCAGGTCAGCGTCGCGCAGGTCAGCGCGGCTCAGGTCAGCGCGGCTCAGGTCAGCGCCGCTCAGGTCAGCGCCGCGCAGGTCAGCTTGGCCCAGGTAAGCGCGGCTCAGGTCAGCGCCGCTCAGGTCAGCGCCGCGCAGGTCAGCTTGGCCC
>CAMNQF010000078.1 GCA_946548895.1 uncultured bacterium
GAAAAATGACAAAATTTCTTCGGCGTTTTCTTACAATTTCATATCGGCGTTGACATATCTACAGGAGAAAACCTCAAACCAGGAAACAGGCCAAGAAGATGATTGATGATTTCATCTGGTTTTATAACCATACCCGGCTTCAAACCGCCACTGATATGGCCCCTCTGGAAATGCGGGCGCTTGCTGTTTCCTGACCTTTCCTTGACCCTTTAACCATGTTCACTATTTTTGGGGCAGTTCATTGTGCAAGCGCATGCACTGGTTTGCAAACTTGTTTGCAATTTCTCTACCCCGCCCACCGCGTAAAGGGGGAGGGCCACTGCGGCAGGTGGAGGGGCAATAAAACAATACGAAGGAGAACAAGACGAGAGAGTCTCCGATGTTTCTACTGTTCCATAGAAAATTTCTGAAGTATTTGTTCTGGTTCCCAAATCGGAATCTCAGCGTCCACATAGTCTTTGGAATTCCTCGTTACAAGTCCGTCCATCTCATTGAGAAAGGCGACCGAATATTGGACAGAATCTTCAAAATCATTCCAGTCCAATTTTAAAGCGTTGATAAGTTCACGCTCAGATACCGCTGCAACCGCTACAATCTGGAGGATCTTTTTTATAAGGTCTTTAACCGCAGTCTTGTCTTTGAGCTGCCTATGGGCAATATAGTATAAATCCGTCACCGTAGAAGCAGAAATATACTCTTGTACATCATTTCTCCGGGAAAGATTCAGTACATCTGCGGCCGTCCGAAAGAACGGCTCCCGTTTGAGCAGGACATCCAACACCACATTGGTATCAATAAGGAGCTTCATATTTTTCAAGCCTCTCATTTCTTAACTCTTTTAGGGACAGGCTCGTATGCGGGATAGCGCCGATCAAGGACTGGACGATGTCTTGAGTGCTTTCTTCCTGCTTTACAGGCGTTTGCTCATCGGCAGGAAGCACGATAACCTCAAGCTTTTGGTTCCTGAATGTCTCAGGCAGGGTCATAATAGACATCAAACTGTTAGCATCTATAAACTTCCGAATGACTTCCATGCTGGCTTGCCTCCGATCCTTAACAAACTCTAATAGTGTTTCTTTTGACAGTATACCATAGATAAGTCAAAAAAGAAAGGGGATTTTGCCTGAAACTACCGCAAGGCTGGTTTTATAACCAAACCCAGTTTTAAACCGCAGTTGATGTGTTCTCTTGGGGAACGGAACCTTGCTGCCACATGATTTTTGCAATTGTTTCCTAATCTTGGAGCAGTTCACTTGAACCATTTTATGGCATGGTGTATAATAGTAACAAATCTGCTTCCACATCAATTGTACAAAGTTGAGGCGACTGCAAATGGGTGAGTATTTGGCTCATATCCGGAGGGATCTATCTGGAAAGACAACCGCCGTCCAAACGGTTAAGGAACATTGCCGCAGCACCGCAAAATATGCCGCGCAGGCGCTGGAGCCTGTCTCCTTGGCTGCCAGTGGATATTTGGCGGGGCTGGTTCATGACGCGGGAAAATACACTGCGAGCTTTCAGAAGTATCTGGTCGATCAGATTGGTCAGCGAGGCAGTGTGAATCACACTTTCGCCGGGGTGCGTCTGCTCCTGGAGCGATTTTTCCGTGCGGGCGTTGAGGATTTTTCTGATGTGGCCTGTGAGCTTTTGGCGTTGGCCTCCGGCAGTCATCATGGCCTATTTGACTGCGTGGATGACCGGGGCAAAAACGGCTTTGAGTACCGATTGACCAAGGATGGCATTGACTACGAGGAAGCGTCAAAGAGCTTTTTCCGTTTTTGCGCCAGTAAGGAGGAACTGGATCAGCGGTTTCAGGCGGCGCTGAACGAACTGGCTCCGATTCTGGAACACATTTGCGCGATGACCGGGGACGAAGCCAGTGATGAACGGTATGATCAAGAGACGGCCTTTTATTCTGGGATGCTCTCCCGGCTGCTGCTCTCTGCGGTGATTGAAGGGGACCGGCGAGACACAGCAATTTTCATGGACGGCGCCGAGTTCCCTTCTATCCGAACCTGTGAGGAATTGAAACAGTTGTGGTCTGTCCTTTTGACACGGGAAGAGGTTAAGTTGGACACACTTCCCCAAAGTTCATCCATTGATCGGGCCCGGCGCGTGATCTCGGAACAATGCAAGCAGGCGGCGGAACAGCCTGGCGGCGTGTTTCGGCTCAACGTTCCCACCGGCGGCGGTAAAACCTTGTCTGGGCTCCGATTTGCGCTGGCCCATGCCCGCAAGTATGGCAAACAGCGAATCATTTTCACCTCGCCGCTGCTCAGTATTTTGGAGCAAAATGCGGCAGTGATCCGGGATTACATTCAGGATGACAGCCTTATTTTAGAGCATCACTCTAATTTAGTAGATATAGAGAAAGACAGCCCGCAGCTGGATGAGCGGGAGCTTTTCACCGAAACCTGGGAATCTCCCATCATTATTACAACCTTGGTTCAGTTGCTGAACACCCTGTTCTCCGGAAAAACCACGGCCATCCGGCGGTTCCACTCCCTGTGCGGAAGCGTTATCGTTATTGACGAGGTGCAGACCGTTCCCAGTAAAATGCTGTCCCTGTTCTCCCTTTCGGTAAACTTCTTGTCGGAACTCTGCGGGGCAACCATCGTCCTCTGCTCCGCCACCCAGCCCTGTACAGAACGGATCGAACACCCGCTTCATACCCCCATCTTAGAAATTGTCCCCTATGAGCCGGCCCTTTGGAAGGTGTTTCAACGGACGGAGATCCGAAATGCCGGGGCGATGTCCTTGGAACGGATTGCTGATTTTTCCGTGGAAAAACTGGACAGCGCAGGCAGCCTGCTCATTGTCTGCAACAAAAAGGAGCAGGCAGAGCAGTTGTACAGTTTACTAAAAGGTGGGGATTATGCCCTGTTTTCGCTCTCTGCCGCCATGTGCGTGGCCCACCGCAGGGATACACTGGACAAGCTGCACTGTGTACTGGGACAGAAAGAGCAAAAAGTGGTTTGTATTTCCACCCAGGTCATTGAGGCCGGCGTGGATATCTCCTTTGCTTGTGTGATCCGGCTCACAGCCGGAATGGACAGCGTGGTTCAGGCTGCGGGGCGCTGCAACCGGAACGGCGAGGCCGGGCCGGGGATTTTGGCCCCGGTCTATCTGGTGGAATGCCAGAATGAATCCCTTGCCAAACTGCCCGACATTGAACGGGGTAAAACCGCCACCCAGGAGCTTTTGAGCGAATTTGCGCTCCATGCGGCGCGGTACGATGGCCGCTTGGATTCCAGTGAAGCCATCGGATACTACTACCGCGCACTGTACCGCAGAGAACCAAAGGGGCATCATGATTATACAGTTCAAGACTACCCGTCCCTGTTTTCCCTCCTGTCGATGAATGAGCGCTACGCCCAGGAGCGGCCGTACTATTTCAACCAAGCGTTCCGGCTGGCGGGCTCCCTGTTCCAGGTCTTTGAGGAGAATACCACGGATGTGATCGTCCCCTATGGGGCAGGCAAGACACTTATTGAGATGCTGTGCGGTGAGCGGGCCCAGCGGGATCCAGTCTATTTGCGTTCCCTCCTGGAGGAGGCAAAGCCCTACACCGTATCGCTGTACCAATATCAGATTGACCGTCTGAACAAGGAACACAACCTGATCCCGCTCCAAGGCGGGGTACTGGGGCTCAATGGGCATTACCATGCGGAAACCGGCTTTTCGTTGGAAGAATCTAATCTTGACTTTTTGGGGGTGATATGATGCAGCATCCAAACATCGTGGAGTTCCAGGTCACCGGAGCGTATGCCCTGTTCTCAGACCCGATCATGCGGGTGAGCGGGGAAAAATGCAGCTATCAGGTGCCCACCTACGAAGCGCTAAAAGGCATCCTGTCTTCTGTTTATTGGAAGCCTACGCTGGTCTGGTATATCGACGCGGTCCGGGTCATGAACCAGATCCAGACCGAGGTGAAAGGCATCCGCCCCATCCACTACCAAGACGACAAAAACGAACTGTCCTACTACACCTATTTGAAAAACTGCTGCTATCAAGTGCGCGCTCACTTTGAATGGAACGAAAACCGCCCTGAACTCACTGGGGATCGCAATGAAAACAAGCACCACAACATCGCCAAGCGGATGATTGAAAAAGGGGGACGCCGGGATATCTTTCTCGGCACCCGGGAGTGCCAAGGGTATGTGGAACCTTGCGCCTTTGGCAAAGGGGCAGGCGCCTATGACGCACTGCCGGAACTGGGCTTTGGGCTGATGTACCACGGCATCACCTACGCCGACGAGGCCTACTCTCCCGAGACACAGGGGAAGATGACCGCCCGGTTCTGGCGTCCAGTCATGAAAAAGGGAATTATCACCTTTCCTCGCCCGGAAGATTGTGCGCTCACCAAACCCCTGCGGGAGATGGAGGTCAAGTCCTTTGGCGCAGAACTTCAGAATTTCTCCGGCCTGCGGGAATTTTGGGGGGTGGAGTGATGGGGCTTCTGCAAAAGGCCGTGGAGACCTATGACGCCATGTCCCACCGAGCGGGGATCGTATATACAAAGGAGAAGGAGCCGCTGGCGCCCGCCTCCCACATCATGGCGCGGCCGCAAATCAAAATTACCTTGGATCAAAACGGAAACTTTGTCACCGCTCAGGCGCTGAATAAGGACACCCCAAAAATTATCATACCCGCAACGGAGGAATCAGCGGGGCGGACGGTCAAGGCTGCGGAGTTACCGCACCCTCTATGCGATTATCTGCGGTATCTGCTACCTCAAAACCAGGTGGAGTACGAATGCTATGTTTCACAACTGTCCGCATGGGCAAATTCATCCTTCGCCCATCCAAAGCTTCATGCCATTTTGCAGTATGTGCAGGGAGGCACGATTTTGGCAGATTTGGATCGGGTAGGTGTTGCCACAGAGGAAAAGGCGATGGTTTGCTGGGAGGTCAACGGCTTGGGCGAAGGACTGAACGGCCCTTGCTGGGAGGACAAAACGCTGATGAGGGCATTTATCGATTACACCGCTGCAAAACGGGCGGACACGCCGCTTTTACTGTGCATGGTTTCCGGGAAAATGGAAGTTCCCGCCGGACAGCATCCAAAAGGGATTATCCCCATCAACGGTAATTCCAAGCTGATTTCCGCCAATGACTCCAGCGGCTTTACATACCGGGGACGGTTCGATGACGCGGCGCAGGCGGCGACGGTGGGTTATGCCGCCTCCCAAAAGGCCCACAGCGCCCTGCGGTGGCTGGTGGCTAACCAGAGCGTCCCCTTTGGCGGGCGGACCTTTTTGTGTTGGAATCCCCAGGGTATCCCAATCCCCAAGGTGACTGGCTCAATGGGCCGCAGAAAGGGAGCCGCGCAGCAGACGGCCAACCCAAGCGAATATCGGAAGCGGCTTCGTGAAGCCCTCTCCGGATGGAAGGAGGGACTGCCCCGGTCGGCGGATGTAGTCATTGCCGCATTTGACGCAGCCACCACGGGCCGTCTGGCTGTCACCTACTACAACGAGTTGCTGGCCTCCGACTTTCTGGATCGGCTGCATGATTGGGAAGCCACCTGCTGCTGGGAGAACGGCTCCTATGGGATTCAGTCCCCCTCCCTATTTCAAATCGTCAGCTGGGCCTTTGGGACACCCCGAAACGGGAAGACGGAACCCGATGACCGCATTTTGAAACAGCAGATGCAGCGGCTGGTAGCCTGCCGGGTGGACAGAGCGCCGTTTCCCCTGGATATCGAACGGGCATTGATGGAAAAAGCCTCCCATCTTCTGCTCTATGAGGGTGAAAACCGGCAAAAGCTACTGTTTACGGCCTGCGCGGCCATCCGAAAATATCACTATGACAATGCAAAGGAGGAGTGGGGTATGGCGTTAGACAAAAATTGTTCCGACCGAAGCTATCTATTTGGCCGCCTGCTGGCCATTGCGGAGGCGGTGGAGAACAGCGCCTATACCAATGAAGACCGACGGGAAACCAACGCCCTGCGGATGCAGAAGGCTTTTGCCCTGCGGCCCATGACGACTTGGCGGCTATTGGAGGAAAAGTTGGAGCCCTATTATAAGCAGCTCAGCCCTGGCCTGTGCCAGTATTATCGAAAGTTGACCCAAGAGATTGTGGGCAAACTGTCCGTCTCAGACAGCAGTTTGAACCAGAAGTTGGATGATATCTATTTGCTGGGCTACTACCACCAACGTGCCTACCGCACCGAGAAAACTGACAAACAAGAGCCAGAGGAATAAGGAGGATTTTTTAGGATGGGTATTTTGCAAAACAAGATTGACTTTGTAGCTTTTGCTGCCGTCACCATGGCAAACCCCAACGGAGACCCCCTCAACGGCAACAGCCCCCGCACAGACTATGCTGGTCTGGGGGAGATGAGCGATGTGTGCATCAAGCGTAAGCTGCGCAACCGAATGCAGGATCTGGGGCAGGCCGTGTTCGTTCAGTCCGCCGACCGATGCGATGACGGCTGTGGCAGTCTCAGCGAACGGGCTTCCGCCGTTTTGGGAAAAGCAAAGGAGTTCAAGAATTCTGACGATTACGCGAAAAAGGCCTGTCAGACCTGGCTGGATGTGCGCGCCTTCGGTCAAGTATTTGCCTTTAAAGACACCAAAGGGATGTCCATCGGTGTGCGGGGCCCGGTTTCTGTTCACCAGGGCGTCAGCTTGTCTCCTGTACAGGTGGAGGATATGCAGATCACCAAAAGTGTAAACGGTGAGAGTGGCGAAAAAGGCCGTACCTCCGATACTATGGGCATGAAGCACTTTGTCCGCTTTGGCCTTTATAAAATCAAGGGTTCCATCAACGTCCAGCTGGCGGAAAGGACCGGCTTTACCGAGGAGGACGCCGATATTCTGAAGGAGTGCCTGCGCACCCTTTTTGTCAACGACGCCTCCTCCGCCCGGCCGGAGGGGTCCATGGAGGTGGTCAAGCTCTACTGGTTCTGCCACAACTGCAAAGACGGCCAATATTCCTCCGCCAAAGTCCACCGCTCGGTCCAGGCTGAGCTGGTTGTCCCTGACGGTCTCCCCACCTGCGCGGAGGATTACAAGATCACGTTGGAGCCTCTGCCCGGGCTGGAGCCGGAGATTCTCGATGGAGTTTAAAGAGGAGGACTGGCTCCAGCTGTCCGGCTTGCAGCACTTCGCTTTCTGCCGCCGCCAGTGGGCGCTGATCCACATCGAGAACCAGTGGGCGGAGAATTACCGCACCGTGGACGGCCATCTCATGCACGAGCGCGTCCATGACCAGGGATTCCGGGAAAGCCGCGGCGACCGGCTGACCGTCAGAGGGCTGGCCATCCACTCGGCGGAGCTGGGTATCTCTGGGCAGTGCGATGCGGTAGAGTTTTTCAAAGACCCCGCCGGGGTTCCCCTGCGGGGCCGGGAGGGGTTGTGGCTGCCCTACCCGGTGGAGTACAAGCGGGGCAGGCCCAAGGAACACAGCGCTGACGAGCTTCAGCTGTGCGCCCAGGCCATGTGCTTGGAGGAGATGCTCTGCTGCGCTGTGCCCGAGGGGGCGCTCTACTACGGGGAGCCCCACCGCCGGACGGTGGTTGCCTTTACGCCCGAACTGCGGGGGCAGGTTCAAGACAGTCTGTCAGAGATGCATGAGCTGTATCAAAGGCGCTACACCCCAAAGGTCAAGCCCTTCAAGGCGTGCAACGCCTGCTCCCTCAAGGATTTGTGCCTGCCCAAGCTGATGAACCGCAAGAAGGTTATGGACTACCTGGCCGCCAACCTGGAGGAGTTGCAATGAAACATTTGCTCAATACCCTCTACATCCTCTCGGAGGATATTTACCTGTCTTTAGACGGAGAAAACGTGGTGGCAAACCGGGATAAACAAGTGGCAGCACGTTATCCTCTGCATACCTTGCAAAATATCATCACGTTTTCTTATGCCGGGGCATCCCCTGCATTGATGGGGGCCTGCGCCCAGCGCCAGATCGGTTTGGCTTTCTGCACCCCAAGAGGAAAATTCCTGGCCCGGGTGTGCGGGAAGGAAAACGGGAACGTCCTGCTCCGCCGGAAACAGTACCGTACTACCGATGACCCTGCCCAGTGTTGCCAAATCAGCCGTACCATGATCTTCGGCAAGCTGTTCAACGCCCGCTGGAGCGTAGAGCGCACCCGCCGGGATCACGGTCTGCGGGTGGACAGCGAGAAGCTGGCCGCCGCGTCACAGCAGATTTACGGGCTGCTGCCCCAAGTCAAAGAGATAACTTCGCTTGAGGAGTTGCGGGGTCTGGAGGGGGTTGGGGCTTCCGCCTATTTTGGTGTGTTCAATGAGATGATTTTAGGTGATCAGGAAACATTTTTCTTCCATGGGCGCAGCCGTCGCCCGCCGCTGGACGCTGTCAATGCTATGCTCTCCTTTGCCTACAGCCTCCTGGCCCATGACTGTGCCTCGGCCCTGGAAAGCGTGGGGCTGGATTCCTATGTAGGATTCCTGCACCGAGATCGCCCGGGCCGAACCTCCCTGGCCCTGGATCTGATGGAGGAACTGCGCCCCTGCATGGCGGATCGCTTTGTACTCACCCTGATCAATAACCGCCAGGTCAAGGCGACAGATTTTCAATATATGGAGAGCGGCGCGGTGTTGTTGACCGACGGAGGCAGGAAAACGTTTTTAAAGTATTGGCAGGAAAAGAAAAAAGAGACGCTGACCCATCCCTATCTGGGCGAAAAGCTCCCATGGGGGATAATCCCTTACATCCAGGCGCTTCTGCTGGCACGGTATCTCCGGGACGACCTTGACGCCTATCCGCCCTTTTTGTGGAAGTGATATCATGTTAGTTTTGATTACCTATGACGTGAACACCGAAGATGCCGCCGGCCGCAAGCGTCTGCGGCAAATTGCAAAACAATGCGTCAACTACGGCCAGCGTGTGCAAAACTCTGTCTTTGAGTGCCTGCTGGACGCGGCACAGTGCCGTAGCCTGCAAGCAAAGCTGTGCAAAATCATGGATTCAGAAAAAGACAGCCTGCGGTTTTACTACTTGGGAAACCGCTATGAGAACAAGATTGAGCATTTTGGAGCAAAGGCATCTTACGATCCGAAGGATGTTTTAATGCTTTAGGTGCGAAGCGTAAGCGCACAGAAAATCTGCATAGTTTCGCACCAGATCTTGGGGTATTTTCTGTGAGCAGATGACCCTATTTTTGAAAATTGATGGGAGATAGAAGGCGATATTTCCGAGAATTGTCTGATTGTTGTAAAAACGGCTTAAAATTTTGGCTGTTTTTGCTGTCGCCCCCCACACGGGGGGCGTGGATTGAAATTGCAAGCCTTAAGGCATCACGCATAAGCCTAAGGTCGCCCCCCACACGGGGGGCGTGGATTGAAATTCAATCAACTCCGGCGTGAGAGAGCCCGCAATTCTTGTCGCCCCCCACACGGGGGGCGTGGATTGAAATGATAGTCAGCTTCAAGCCCCGACGTCTCAAAATGTCGCCCCCCACACGGGGGGCGTGGATTGAAATCGTCAAACCGGCCCAAATCCTCCGCCGCCAGCTGGTCGCCCCCCACACGGGGGGCGTGGATTGAAATCCGCAACGGCGGCTACAGCCGCGAGGACGGAACCGGTCGCCCCCCACACGGGGGGCGTGGATTGAAATATTGTAATACTGCGTTAGTATTTTTTCCAACTGGTCGCCCCCCACACGGGGGGCGTGGATTGAAATATGCGCAAATTTGACCCAATACCTGCCCTGCTGAGTCGCCCCCCACACGGGGGGCGTGGATTGAAATTCCTTGATCGGCCTGTCCTCTGTTGCATCCTCATCCGTCGCCCCCCACACGGGGGGCGTGGATTGAAATTTGTCGGTCAGGCCGGTGTACTGGCCAACGGTAGTCGCCCCCCACACGGGGGGCGTGGATTGAAATAAGTCCGTTTGGGAGCCCTCCACCGCGCCCGCTGTCGCCCCCCACACGGGGGGCGTGGATTGAAATGGTTTGTATATTACCACAAAAAAAGGCGTAAGTGTCGCCCCCCACACGGGGGGCGTGGATTGAAATCGGGTGATTTCGGAATAGATGTGAGCAAAAAGTTAGTCGCCCCCCACACGGGGGGCGTGGATTGAAATAAAAGATGGCTGGCTCTATCCAATAAGAAGCTGTTGTCGCCCCCCACACGGGGGGCGTGGATTGAAATCTCAATCTCGTTCTGAGTTGAGGCCAGGAGCTTGTCGCCCCCCACACGGGGGGCGTGGATTGAAATATGGCAATTATCAGCGGCCAGCCCGGTTTGGGTGTCGCCCCCCACACGGGGGGCGTGGATTGAAATTCCGCCCAATCGTCAGTCTGTGCGGCAGCTTCTGTCGCCCCCCACACGGGGGGCGTGGATTGAAATCGATATGCGGGCCGTTTTAGAGCGGGCCAGTATTAACGTCGCCCCCCACACGGGGGGCGTGGATTGAAATCCCCATCATGGTCATGCAGTCCAGCCAGGTGGTGTCGCCCCCCACACGGGGGGCGTGGATTGAAATCACTTGAAAGATGGAGTGTCTTTTATGTTAAGCAAGTCGCCCCCCACACGGGGGGCGTGGATTGAAATAACGAGGTCATGAAGGAGTACGACCGGGTTCTGGGTCGCCCCCCACACGGGGGGCGTGGATTGAAATTCCTTTTTGTCCGCCAGCGCCGCCAGCTTTTCCAGTCGCCCCCCACACGGGGGGCGTGGATTGAAATCATTATAAAAGAGGTATGGGGCGGATCACCCGAGTCGCCCCCCACACGGGGGGCGTGGATTGAAATCATCAGCACGTTTGTGCCAAAGCTGGATAAGAGCGTCGCCCCCCACACGGGGGGCGTGGATTGAAATGTTGTTGACCCCGGAAACAAAACTGGGCGAATTGTCGCCCCCCACACGGGGGGGCGTGGATTGAAATCTTGATAGCGTCCAAATCCGTCTTGTGGGCGGAGGTCGCCCCCCACACGGGGGGCGTGGTTTGAAATACCTGTGCTTCGCCTGCGACCCCTACCCTGTCAATTCGCCCCACCCACAGGGGGTGCGAATTGAATTCCCTATGTAAATCCAACCGTCAACGGTTACTCTCCTCATCAGATTAGCGAGGCATATAGGATGAGGCAAAGATGAGCGAAGACAGAGATACCTCCGAGGAAGTGGAAACGTTTTAAAAAGTTCTGGGTTTAAAAAACTCATAGAGAAAAATCTACCACGCCGTAATCATAGGAAAGTCCTCTGAGCCAGATTAGGGCCTGTTTGAAAAAACAGAAAAGATGTGCTAAATCAACAAGATAGCAAT
>CAMNQF010000079.1 GCA_946548895.1 uncultured bacterium
GAGATCTGGTGCTGGACCCCTTTGGGGGGCTGGGCACAGTGGCATTGGAGGCCATGAAGGCTGGCCGCCGGGGGTACACCATTGAGTTGAACAACGATTACTTTCGGGACGCGGTGGGGTACCTGAAGGAGTTCGAGGAAAAAGAAGAGACGATTTCGCTGTTTGATGTTATTTGAGCGGTGCTGAGACAGATCAAATATTGTCCGCACTGCGGCTGCCCCCTTACCGAGGAAGCCTGGGCGGAGCTGGAGAGGAGGATGGAATGAGAATCTTAGTGGCGTGCGAAGAATCGCAGGCGGTTACAGTAGAACTCAGGCGGTTGGGCCACGAAGCCTACTCATGCGACATTGAAGTATGTTCCGGCGGGCACCCTGAGTGGCACTTGCAGGTGGATGCGGTGGAACTTCTGAAAATGCAGTGGGACATGATTCTGGCGTTTCCACCATGTACTTATATGACTAAAGCTGGATCTGTCAGAATGCGTGTTAATGGAGAAATCCAGCAAGAGCGGTTTAAAAAGGCTATGGAGGCTAAAGCGTTTTTCATGTCATTTTACAACGCAGATTGCGAAAGAATCTGCATCGAAAATCCTACTCCTATGAAGCTGATTGGATTGCCGCCGTATTCTCAAGCGATTCAACCGTGGATGTTCGGCGAGAAATATACAAAACGGACCTGTTTGTGGCTGAAGGGCTTGCCGCCGCTCGTCCCTTTTGTGCCGGAAAGGCCTAGTAGTGTTACACCATATATTAACGGCGGCTGCAAGGATGCAAACGGAAATTACAGGCGGTTTCAGGGGAGGAAAGAGAGAGATCCAAAAAAGCGGGCTAAGACCTTTCCCGGCGTAGCCCGCGCTATGGCGGAGCAATGGGCTGGAAATGCAATGGATAGGAGGGGACGCCATGAAGCCAATCCTTAAAATTGGACAAGCCACGAGACGGCAGCGGGCGAACCCTCGCGCATGGCCTGCGTGGCTGACCGCCAGGGCCGCGGCGCGGTATGTGATCCTGACGGTGGCCGGGGTCCTGCTGTATAAGGCCGGGGCGGCCTGCGCCCTGCGGGAGCGGGGGTATTTCGCCGTCGGCGGGGAGGCGGTTTTCTTGCTGCTGCCTGTGCTGTACTGCCTTGCGGCGGCGGTTGTCCGGGACATGAAGGGCCGGCGGTGAAATGGCCAAGAGAAAGCAGGGCAGGCAGCCCGCCAATGCCACAGCCTGGTGCACGCTTCACCAGAGGCTGATGAACGACGTTTACATACGGCGGCGGGGGTGTGTGATGCGGCGGTGCAAGAACCTGAGTTGGCTGAAAAGCGCTGAAAGTATACAGGGGAAACCGTATATACACGCAAAGCATTAAAAAGGCAATCAGAATTTGGAACGAGAGCGGGTAAAAGAAAACGCCCTGCGTGAGCTTCCGACGGCTCACGCAGGGTTGACACCCCGGAGGGTGCATAGGCTAGACACAGTATATTGTACCATAAACCGGGGACGTACACAAGAGGGGAAATGCGCGAGGGGCGCATTTCGGGCTTGTATGGAATAGTAACTTAACGACCACGGGGAGGTGCGGGCGGTATGCGTACCGCATACAGAGAAAAGATGTATACCTGCGGGGAATACCTGGATGTGTTCATCTTTCAAGTGTTTGAGACGGGAAAGCACAGCGGCGGAAAGCGGGCCAAAAGAAAGCCATCCACGGAGGTCCAAAAGAAGCTCAACCAGCGGCACAGGAAAGAGAAGCTGACGCGCTTGCTCCATGCAAACTTCACCCCGGAGGATCTGGAAATCCACCTGACCTACCGGGGGGAGCAGCCGGAGGGAGACGAGAAAGCCGTCCGCAATCTGCGCAACTACATCCGGCGGATTAAGCGCCTGCGAAAAAAACTGGGCCTGCCGCCGCTGAAATACATAGCCGTCACTGAGCGGGGCAAGCGGGGCGGGCGCTATCATCATCACATCACCGTTAATGGGGGGGTAGACCGGGATGCCCTGGAAAGTATGTGGGAGTATGGGCGCGCCAACTCCCGCCGCCTCCAGTTTGACGAAAACGGGCTTGCGGGGCTGGGACATTACATCGTGAAGTCCCCCGTTGGGGGAAAGGCGTGGTCCGCCTCTAAAAACGTGGTGGACCCGGAGCCAAGGGCGAGGGACGGACGGATATCCGCGAGGAAAGCGCGGGAGCTGGTCGAGAACATCCAGGACAGCACGCGGTTTGAAGAGCTGTATCCGGGCTATCTCCTGTCCAAAGCAGAAGCGTTTCACAACGATGTGAACGGCGGATATTACATTATGGCTCGTTTCCACAGGAAAGATGGGAAGTTTATCAAGCCAAAGGAAAAGCGGAAAAACAGAAAAAGGGGGAGTAAGCATGAGCGGAGTTGAATTGCCGGGCGGCTGGTGCGCGACAGAAAGTGAGGCGATTTCCGCCATGGTGCGGGAAGCAAAGCGGCGCAACACCAGCTACGGTATGCTGATCGCCAACACAACCGAGCGGGAGCGGGCAGAAATTATCCGGGATTACTGCGTGGAGAAGCGGAGGAAAAGGGGAAAAAAGTAATGGAGGATACCGAAAAAAGGATTCGCGCGCTGAGGAAAGCGGCGGACTGGCTGGAAAAGGAAATGCGGATGGTTGACGACCTGCCGAATTGCCCTTTTTGCGGGGGAAAACCGCGCATTTTGGAAATTGGGCCAGCGTGGGGCGCTATGGGATTCCCCGGAGAAAATGATTTCTCCGTGGTTTGTACGAACTGTGGATGTAGGACGAAGGAATACAAGGACAAAAAAATCGCTGTGTGGAGCTGGAGCAGGAGGGTGAGCGGCCCAGATGGCTATTGACGTGAAGGACCTGCCGCCCGCCTATCAGGCCCAGGCTTTGCGGAAATGGGCGGAACAGGAAAAGAATAAGCAGCAGTGCAAGCCTGCCCTATGCCTTGCCAGTACCGGGCCGGAGAAGCCAGCCAAGTATCACAACAAGTCCGCCGAGCGGGTGACGGCCAGCGGGGCCGTCCTGCGGTTCGACAGCCAGAAGGAGTCGCGCCGGTACGATGAACTGGCCGCGCTGGAGCGGGCCGGGAAAATCCGTGAACTGCGGATGCAGGTTGATTTCACATTGCAGGAAGCCTACACGGACGGCGAGGGCCGACGGGTGCGGGCCATTCGGTACAGGGCGGATTTTACCTACAGGAAACCAAGAGACGACCCGTGGGAGGAATACGACGGGAGTTTTTGGGTGCTGGTGGTGGAGGACGTGAAGAGCCGCGCAACCCGCACAAAGGAGTACATTATGAAGCGCAAACTGATGAAGGAGCGTTTCAATATCGACATTCAGGAGGTGTAATGCGTGAAGCTGAAAAAAGTTGCGGCGTTGTGCAGCGCCAACAAGGCGTTTTTCTTGTTCGATGAAAACCGGGAGGGCGGGGAAATCCGCCAATGGCTGGGGGATGGGTGTTCCATGTACCTCCTGTCCGGCCTGCCGCTCCTGGACGAGAACAATGTGTGCGCCATGTTCGACATCCCGGAGAAAAAGCGGAAGAAGTGCCGGAGCAAACGCCAGCCGGTGTCGGCGGCCTACAGCCTGGAGGACTGGGAGCAGGGTGAGCGGGCGCTTTACGACAACTGGCCTACGGTGGAGTATGACGGGCGCATTGTGAAGCCGCTTAGTACAAATGACGGTATGACGTTCATCCAGGACAAGTATCTGGCACCGCTGGAGGACATGGACGACTATCTGCGGCTGTTCGAGCGGGTGGACGCCGATGGAAATAAATACATCGTGGCAAAAAACGGGATGGAGATTGCCGCCATCATCATGCCGTATGACATCATCAACGCGGGCTTTGTGGAAGAGCTGGAGAGATTGGCCTACAGGTGCCGCCAAACGCTGGAGACGGAAAGGGAGCGGAAATATCTGAAAGCCCTGGAGCGGGAGCCGGGGCCGCTGTTCCAGGAGGGCGGAGACGCCGGGGAGGGCACGAAGGAATGAAAGCCTTTACCGTGTATCAGCCATACGCATACGCAATCGTGGCCGGATTGAAGCAGTACGAAACGCGCCAAAGGAGGACCAATATCAGGGGCCGCGTCGCCGTACACGCCGGAAAGAAGCGGTTAAACGCAAACGGACTTTTCAAATTGATGAACCGTGAAATCAATTATGGAAAAACGATTGAAAAAAAGTATGACAAGGAAATTGAAACCTTGAATCGGGTGATAGGGCTTGCTTACGGTGCGGTTGTCGGGACCGTGGAGATTGTCGATTGCGTCCCCGTAGAGGACGTTGTAGACGGTCTCACGGAGCAGGAAAGAGCGCTGGGGGACTACTCGCCGGGGCGCTGGGCATGGGTCCTGAAAAATCCGATCATGTTCGATACGCCGATTCCTGCACGCGGGAAACAGGGATGGTGGGAGTGGGACGAGGGATTGCCGGAGTGGAAGCGTTTCTTGAAAATCCGATTTGAAAGGACTGAAAAGCAATGAAAACGCTGGCGTTTATCAATTTGAAGGGCGGTGTAGGTAAAACCGTTTCGGCGGCGAACGTGGCCCACATCCTGGCGACGGTCCACCACAAGAAGGTGCTGCTGGTGGACGCGGACAAGCAGGGTAACGCTTCCCGGTATTTCCGCCTGTACGGGGAGCAGAACGGAACGGCGGCGCTTCTGCTGGACGACACGCTGGACACCGAGGGCGTGGAGCGGGCCGTTTACAGGACCGGGTGCAAGGGGCTGGACATCATCACGTCCGGCATGGAACTGTATGCGGCGGACCGGGCGCTGTATGACCGGCAGGACACAGACACGGCGCGGGTGCTGTTTGGGGTTCTGGACTTGGTGCGCAACGACTATGACTTCTGCATCATCGACAATGGCCCGGCGGTGGACACGGTGACGCTGAACGTGCTGACGGCGGCGGACGATGTGCTTATCCCTATCCGCCCGGACGAGTTTTCTTTTTCTGGTCTGCTGGACCTGGTGGAGCAGGTGGACGCCGTGCGGGAGAGCGTCAATCCGGGGCTGACGCTGCGGGGCGCGTTCTTTACCCATTGGCAGAACAGGGAGCCGTTCAAGCAGGCGCGGAAATCGCTGGAGGTTAGCGGTATCTGTCCTGTGTTCCAGACGGCCATAAGCTACAATCCGAAGGTGCCGGAAAGCACGCTGGAGGAAATGCCGCTGTGCGCGTTTGCACCCCGCTCCTGGGCCGCTATCCAGTACAAGAAGCTGACGGCGGAGTATCTGGCCTTGACCGATTCGGGCAAGGGGAAGGAGGGGTGAACCGTGGAGGCGAAAATATATCTGGAAATTGACGGCCTTGCGATTGATGAAAACAACAATCCAGCACCTGCGGGACTGTGTATCAAGTTTGAAGTTCCAGGCGGGACAAAACTGCCGGACTACCAGGAGCTTGTGCAATCCGTCAGGAAAGAGGGCCTTTTGCGAATGACTGGGCTGGATGGGCTTGTGGAGCCGGACGATATAAATTTCATCACGCAAGAGGAATACGAGCGGGAATATGGGGAAGAGGAACAGGAGGGGTAAACCATGAAGAGACAGTATAGCGGGTCCACGGACGACTTTGAAAAGAAGCTGGGCCGGGTAATGGAGCGGCTGGGCGTAAAAAAGTATCAAAGCAACTGGAGCCAGGGAAAGGACGGCGCGAGCTGCTTTGTCGAAATGGTGTACGGCGGGAAGGTCTACCGTTTCGAGAACAGCAGCCAGAAGTCCGCCGCCTGCAAGCGCAACCTGTCCAACGTGACGGACCTGTTTGCCGAGGCGGTCTACTCCCTGGAGGGGCTGGCCCGCGCCGTGGAGAAGGGGATTTTCACCCTGGATATGCTGCTGGCCGGGGTGCCTGCGCTCCCCGCTGCGCCGCCGCTGGAGCCGTGTTTTGTGGCAATGGGCTTTTCGTCCGTGCCGTCCAGCGAGGCGGAGGTCAAGGGGCAGTATAAGCGGCTGGCGAAGGTTCTGCACCCTGACGCCGGAGGGGATGAAGATGCGTTTCGGGTCCTGAATCAGAATTACGAAGCCTGTCTGGAAATTGTGAGAGGGAGGGGATAAACCGTGGGATTCGACATTATGAGCTTGCAGAAGGGCCGGGGGACGGTCCAGGCGCGGAGCAAGGCCGACGAGGGACGCGCCGTGCTGAAATACATAGACGTAGAGGACCTGGTGCCGTCCGAGGATAATTTTTATTCCATGTCGGCAATCGACGAGCTGGCCAGGCTTATCGAGCTGTCCGGCGGTGTGAAGCAGCCGGGCCTTGTGGTGCCGCTGGGCGGCGGGAAGTACAAGGTCATTTCCGGCCACCGTCGGCGGCTGGCCTCCCTCCAGCTCGTGAAGCAGGGCAAGGAAACCTATCGGAAGATGCCGTGCATGGTGGAGGACATCGGACGGAACACGGAACAGGAAATCTTGCAGAATATGACCGAGTTTGAGGCCAGGGCCGGGGGACGGCAGGGAGCGGATGCGGACGAACTGCGGGCAATCAACGAGGCGATTTTGATTATCACAACCAACGGCCAGCGGGAGAAAACGGACTGGGACAAAGTGCAGGAAGCAACGCGCCTGCGGGAGCTTTTGGACCAGAAGCGCCGGTTTGAGAAAATCCCCGGCGAGACGCGGAAACTCATTGCCGAGCAGTTGGGGACTACGCCCGCACAGATTGGGCGCTATGACAGCATTGCAAAGCACCTGATAGCGGCGTTCAAGACGTGGTTGGAAGAGGGGAAAATCAATATCTCCGTGGCCTATGAGCTGTCCACCATGTCCGAGCGGGAGCAGTTGACGGCGCTGGACCGGGCAAGAGCAATGAAGCGCGGGCCGTCCATCGACGAAGTGAAGCGCCTGCGGGAAGAATTGCGGACGCCGGAGCCGCCGATACCGGCGGGCGGGGTTACGATGGTCATAGCGGACGAGACGGGGCCAGCGCCTACGCCGGAGCAGATGAAGGAAATTTTGGAGCGGGCGAAGGACCGCCCGGAAAGCGGCGCGGTCATGCTGCCGGAGAAACTGGAGGACGAAGAGGGCGCGCCGAAAGTCGAGTGGGCAGAGCAGAGCGCTGGGGAAAACGCCGGAAAAATCGTGGATTTCCCCGCGCCGCCCTCTCACACGCCTGTGGAAGATGCGCCGGAGCAGGAAAAGGAGCCGATGCACAAGCGGATGGCCGCAAACATCCTGGAGGACCTGCAAATGTACTGCGAGGAAATGCTTGGCATTGAAACCGGGCAGGCGGACACATGGATGGAGCGGGCCGACGCGCTGGCCGTGGCAATCGCCGCCCTGCGAAAGTGAGGACGGCAGAATGAGCAACTTGGATCACCTGCGGAGCCTGGAGCAGTATGAAACGGCGGGGCGGCCCGGCGGAGACCGTGGAGAGCGGCAAGAAAGAATGACCTGATACGGAGGCAGGAACTATGCGGCGCAAAGACGTGAAAACGGTGATAGCCTATTATTTCGGGATTCCAGCAATGCGCGCACTGCTGGCCGACGAGCGGGCGGAGCTGGAGGGGGAATACGACGGCTTGCGAGGCGCGGCCTATGATGGAATGCCGCATAGCTCCACGCCGGGAAATCCGACCGAAACGCTGGCCTTGCGGGCAGATGCCAGGAACGTGTGGAACAGGATGGAGGAAATAACTGTCAAGGACCGCGTGCTGACTATGGACCGGGATATGATTCAGGGCTGCTTGGACGCGATAAAAGGTGAGTACAAAAGGTTGATTTTTTCCAAGTACCGGGATAGGTACAGTTGGGCGCGGATTGCAGCCGCAAGCGGGGTGCCGGATAGGACGGTCCGCTGGTGGCACGAGAAGGCAATGGATCGGCTGGGAGAAGCCCTGGAAGAAGTGCCGATGGTGGACGAGCTTTTGGGGCGTGCCTCGCGCGCGCGCGTATAGAGGTTGCAAAGGGGGAGCTTTGCGCCATAGTCGGCAGGGAATTTTCGACGCATGGGCGAGAATGGATTGATGACGGAAGCGGATGCAAAAAGACGGAGATTTTTACATTTTGTCCCGGGGACGATATGCGCGTACTGCGGCGGCTTCCCCGCGCCAAAAATCGGCGCAGGAAAAACAATTTGCGAATAGGTAGAAGAAAAGCCCTCTAGGAGCCGATTGTGCGGCCTCCAGAGGGCTTTTTGCATTGTGGTCGGGTCATGGTTTGCCGTCCTCTTCAAAAGGGTCCTGAAGGGCTTTTTGGCGCTCTTCCTCAGTCTGGCAGTCGGACAGGTCCAGGATGGGGAACGGCAGGAGCGGCGGCGGGGGAATGAGTTTGTGATACTCCCCCTTGCGGTAGTTTTCATCTGTCACCCAGTCCCACCAGCCTATGTCCCCGTGCTGCTCCATTGCGGCCTCCATCGTGGCCCGAGCCTGGTCACGGGTCAGACCGTCGAAGGTCAGCCGGGAGCCGTCGGCAAAGGCGGCAGCACAGCGGAAAGGCGCGTACACCTTGGCGTCATTCATCGGCGGTGCCTCCGTTCTGTGCATCGCGCTCCATGCGCTCTTCTACGGCTTGCAGGATGTAGCCTTGCAGACTTTGACCGGCAGCAGCGGCGGCGGCGCGGATTTTTTGCCCTTGCGCTTTCAGGGGACGGACGTTGATATAGTCGCACTTTTCCGTGTACCGAGCGTTGGACGCTTTCTTGTTCTCACTGATTGGCATCCCCAAACCCCCTTTTCGCGTTGTATGGGCATTATAGCACGGTTTAATGCGGTATTCAACTGTGTTTTTACCTGCTTGCGTTGTGATCACAATGGAAAGCATATTTGCCCTCCTTTCCCTACGGGGCATTCCGGCTCGGCGGGAGCGGGAGCTGGGGCATCCTAGGGTATCCCATGAGCGCCCGCCGGAGCTGTCCGGCGGCTGGACTTGCACCAGCGGCGGCGGGATGCCGTCGGCCTTGCGGGTCACGAAAAGGGGAAAAGGGCTTGACCGTCGGGGGCGGTGGGGGCCTCCAGCGGCGGGTTCTCTTCCAGGGTTGCCAGGGGTGCGGCCTGCTGGGCGGCGTCGCCCTCGTTGGCGGCGGTGGCCGGTTTTGTGTCGGTGATTCCTAAAATGTGCTTGGCGTCGTAAATGGCATTTCGGGTAAGCTGGCGCTGCCACGCTTCATTTCTGCGGGACCATTTGAAGCCGTGGGATTTCAGAGCGGAGCGGATTTCGTCGCCGGGGATTTCGTCGAAAAGGATTTGCAGGCGGTTTTGCTCCATGTTCAGGAAGAGCTTGCCGCCGTCAAATTCCAGGGTGTTTGCGGCGTCGTCCTTGTGCTGCTCCAGGCCGTCCAGCTTGGAAAGGTTTTCTTGCGTCCGCTTGATTTTGCCGCGCAGGCTGGCAAGCTCAAAGTCGGGGAATGGGGTTTGCGCAAAGGAGGGGGCGCGGCTGATTGTCTCGTCCATTTCGGCGGCGGTTTCGTCGGTCATGCCGGGAAAGCCCTTCATGGTTTTGTGCTTGCGATAGTGGGCGTTCATTGCCTTGCCACGGTCAAGCGTGGACTGGAGGCGCTGGAGACGGTCGGTAAGCATTTCGCGGGCGTGGGGGTCCGTGGGGTTGATGGGGCCGGTGCCGACGCTTTCGATTTTGGACAGGATGCCTTGGATTTCGTTGTACTCGTGCATGAGCGTTTCACGGCGGGAGTTCTGCTTTTCCTTCTTGCGGACGGGGAAATTGCTACCGCCGGAAATGAGGATGGAGGGACAAGCGGCCTCGTTGCGGTAGTAATCGTTGTAGTAGGCGGCAAGGCGGCGGGCGTAGCGGTCAAGCAGGCTGCCCAGCTTGTCATGGTAGAAGGGGCTGACCTTTTGCTTCTGGCTCTCCACCAGGGCGGCGGCTTTGTCAACCTCACTGCGGTATTCGGCGGTGGCGCTGCCGGGTTTGTAGTCGCGCATGGAGTTCATATCGTTTGCGCGGCGGGCGGATTCCTCGTTGATTTCGTAGTACATCCCGTATACCTCCGTTTTGTGGTTTTGGGTCCTGGGGCCTACCCATGAGCGCCCGCCCGTTGCCGGGCGGCTGGGCTTGCACCAGCGGCGGCGGGATGCCGTCGGCCTTGCGGGTCAGTCAAGACACCTTTCACGCATGATTTTGTACTGCTCTTTGAGCTTGTCATAGGCGCGGAGCGTGACCATGTAGGTGCCGTCGCTTTCGTTGTAGGTGATGCCGCGCCCGTGGAGCCGGGGGAGGCCGTCGCGGAGCGGGCGGAGAAAGTAGTGCTTGCCATAATAGGCGAGGTCGGCGGAGAAGTCACAGCCGGTCGGTGCGTGGTCCATTTCGTAGTAGTAGGGATACTCGCCGGGCTTGTTCGCATGGACGGCGGGAGACTTGGCCGCTTCCAGCGCGTCATAGTCGGGAGCATAGCCGTGAAGTTCGCCGGTTTCGGGAATGAAGCTGGCCGCGCACATATCCGGGACAAAAATTTTTGTGCGCTCGTCAATCTTCTGTTCGTATCCGCCTGGGACCTTGGAGAAGGTGCCGGGGATGATTCGTTCAACTGCTGCCATTTTGCGTACCTCCGTTTTTGTGGTTTTGGGTCCTGAGGTTTACCCATGAGCGCCCGCCCGGATACCGGGCGGCTGGACTTGCACCAGCGGCGGCGGGTGCCGTCGGCCTTGCGGGCTTGCTTAGAACAGGGACAGGTTGCCGCCGTCCTGGG
>CAMNQF010000080.1 GCA_946548895.1 uncultured bacterium
GTCACCACCGGGATCATGGCGTTGCGCAGCACGTGCCGCCGCAGGGCGGAGCCCCGGCTGTTCCCCTTGCTGTAGGCGGTGCGGATGTAGTCCTGGCCCAGCTCCCCCAGGATGGCCCCACGCAGGAGCTTCACCGTCATGGCGCTCTTGGGCAGGGCCACCGCCAGGGCGGGGAGCGCCATAAACCGCAGGTGGGGCCACAGCCCCGCCTTCAGGGGGATGTATTCCGGCTCAAACCAGTGGAGCACCAGGGCAAAGAGGTACATCAGCCCGATGCCCAGCACAAAGTTGGGCACGGACATGGTCAGCTGGGTGAGCACCGTGACCGCCCGGTCCACCACGCCGCCCGGCCGCCGGGCGGCAATGAGCCCCAGGGGCAGGGAGATGGCCGCGATCAGCACAAAAGCCTCCGCCGCCAGCACCATGGTCGCCCCGATCTTGTCCCCCAGCAGCTGGGCCACCGTCATATCGTATTTGTAGGAGCGGCCGAAATCCCCGGTGGCGAAGGAGGCCAGCCAGCTCCAGTACCGCTGCCAGACGGGCAGGTCCAGCCCGTGCTGGGCCCGGAAGGCCGCGATCTGCTCGTCGGTGGCCTCCACCCCCAGCACGGAGCCGGTGGGGTCGCCGGGGATGACCGAGAAGGCGGCAAAGGCCAGCACGCTCACCAGCAGCAGGGTGCCCAGAAGCAGCAGCACCCGCTTCAGCAAGGCTTTCGCCACGGGGCAAGCCCCCTTTCTGAAAAGCGGCAGGACCGCCTGCGGCGGTCCTGCCACAAGATCGGGCCCCCGCAGGGGGCGCCCTCCGCGCCCAGTTACTTGCGGTAAATGGACGCCATATCAATGACGTAGGTGGGATAGAAGGTGAAGCCGTCCAGGGACGGGTCGGTGACAGTCAGCTCGCAGGCGTCCTGAATCCACAGGCTGGCCGCCCGCTCATTGAGAATCTCCTCCGCCCGCTTATACAGCCTGGTCTGCTCTTCGTCGTCGGTGGACGCCATGGCCTGGGCCATCACGCTGTCGTACTCCGGGTCGTTGAAGGCGATGAAGTTCTTGCGGTTGTCGCTCATGTAGCGCACCAGCATCTCCCGGGCGGTCATGTCGTCGGCGGCGATGCCGCACACCGTGGACTGGTAGTTCCGCCCCCGGTACACGTCGTCCACCCAGGTCTGCCACTCCACGGGGACCAGCTCGGCGGTGATGCCCACCGCCTTCAGCTGCTCGATGAGCACCTGGGCCGTGTCCATGTGCTGGGTATAGTTGGAGGGCGCGGTGATGGTCATGGAGAAACCGTCGGGATAGCCCGCCTGGGCCAGCAGCTCCTTGGCCTTTTCCACATCCTGTTTGTAATTGTCCGCCAGCTCGGGCATGAAGTATTTGGTCTGGGCCGGATACATACTGGTGCCGGTGGCCACCCCCGCGCCAAAGCACACAAACTCAATGATCTCGTCCACATTGATGGCATAGTACATGGCCTGGCGGACCAGCTCGTTGTCAAAGGGCTCCACGGCGTTGTTCAGGTACAGCGCCTGGACGATGTTCATGGTGTTCTGGTGGACGGTGAAGCCGTCCTCCACCTCGGCCAGCAGGGTGTTGGGCAGGTGGACCACCATGTCCAGGCTGCCCCCCTTCAGCCCAATGACCAGGGAGTTCACGTCGGGGATGATCTTAAACGTCACCTGGTCCAGCTTGGCGGCCTTTTCCCCGTTCCAGTAGCCCTCGTACCGCTCCACCACCAGCTGGTCCTGGGGGGCGTAGGAGACAAACTGGAAGGGGCCGGTGCCCACCATGGTCTGGGTGATGGAGGGGCCGGAATCCTTGGGGATGATCGCGGCGGTGAGGGCGTTGATAAACTCGGTGCTGGGCTCGGCCAGGGTGATGGCCACATGGCCGCCGTCCAGCGCTTCAATGCCGGAGACATTAGAAAACGCCGAGACCAGAGGCGTTCCATCGTTCTCCGATCCGGCGCAGCGTTCCAGGGAATAGACCACATCCTCGACAGTGACGGCCTCTCCGTTGTGGAACGTCACGCCCTCCCGCAGGGTGAAGGTGTACGTCCTGTTATCCGCAGAGATCTCATAGTCACTGGCGACGGCCGGGGTCAGCGAGCCGTCGGGGCTGGCCTTCACCAGTCCCTCGAAGATGTTGAACAGCACCTCCCGGACGCCGGCCGTGGCGGCCAGCTGCGGGTCGAGACTGCTCAAATCCTGTGCGATACCTACCGTGACTGAGTTCCCTTTGGGTAACTCGCCCGATTGTGCAGCGGACGCCTCGCTCCCGCTGTCGCTCACGACCACGCCCGCGGAGGGCTGGGAGGTGGGCTGCGTGTCTCCTGCACATCCGTACAGTGAAACCGCCAGCATGGCAAGTGCGGCCAGCAGCAAAAGGGCCCGTTTCTTGAACTTGGGCATTTTGCTTCTTCCTTTCCTGGGCAGGGCCGTGGGCCCCGCCTGCTGCATTTCTCGCAACTGTCATATTCAGTTGTCACGGCCTATTGTAGCACACCGGGCTGAAATTGCAAGAGGCAATTTCAGCCCGGCGCCCTGTTCAGCTTGCCGCCTTGCGCTCCGGGCAGGGCTGGGCGCACCCGGCGCAGCCGCGGCCGCAGGCCCAGAGCCGTTCCGCCGTCCCGTCCCAGGCGGCGGCGTAACCGTCGCACTTGGCGCACAGGTGTTCCGCCGTCTCCGGGGACTGGAGGTCGGTGGACGCCGCCCCCGTCCGGGCCACCATCTCCCGCAGCTTCTCCGGGTTCTCCAGCATGGGGCAGGGCTTCAGGTGGTTCTCGTTGAAGGGCTGGCCGTCGTGGTAGGCCATGAACATGGGGGAGCGCAGGCAGTCCAGCAGGGACTTCTCCCGGATGTTGGAGTCGGAGTAGTGGACGAACACGCAGGGGTCCACGTCCCCGTTGGCGTTGATGTGGAGATACCGCCGGCCGCCGGCGATGCAGCCCCCCACGTACTCCCCGTCGTTCTGGAAGTCGATGAGGAACAGGGGCTTGCTCTTGCGGTAGGCCCGGATGCGGTGGTACATCTGCTCCCGCTGCTCCGGGTTGGGCATCAGCCCGGGCACCGCGTCGTTGCCCACCGGCATATAGTGGAAATACCAGGTGAACTTGGCCCCCCACTCCACCAGCTGGTCCACAAACTCCTCCGAGCTGATGGAGTCCAGGTTGGCGCTGGTGTAGCAGCAGGAGGTGCCGAAGGGCAGCTTTTTCGCCTTGAGGATCTCCATGGCCTTCCGCACCTTCTGGAACACCCCCGCCCCCCGGCGGCCGTCGGTGGCCTCCTCAAAGCCCTCCACACTGATGGCGGGGACAAAGTTCTTCACCCGCAGCATTTGGTCGGCAAAGTCCTCGTCGATGAGGGTGGCGTTGGTGAAGCACAAAAACTCGCAGTCGCTGTGCTTGTTGCACAGGGCGATGAGGTCGTCCTTGCGCACCATGGGCTCGCCGCCGGTGTAGATGTAGATGTACACCCCCAGCTTTTTGCCCTGGGTGATGATGCTGTCGATCTCGTCGAAGGTGAGGTTCAGCCGGTTGCCGTACTCCGCCGCCCAGCAGCCGGTGCAGTGGAGGTTGCAGGCGGAGGTGGGGTCCAGCAGGATGGCCCAGGGGATGTTGCAGCCGTAGCGCTCCCGAGCCTCCTCCTGGATGGTCCAGCCGATGAGGTTGCCGTTGAGCATGAAGTTCTCAAAGAAGGTCTTGCGCACCTCGCCGTCGATGTCCGTCCACATGGATCGGATCAGCCTGTACCAGTTGTTGTCCGGGTTTTCGATCACCTTGCGGAAGGCGGCCCGTTGGGCGGGGAAACTGTTGGGGCCGTCGCCGGCGAAGCGGTCCACCCAGTCCATCAGTTTGGGGATGTTGGCGTCCGGGTCCTTGTCCAGATAGCCGTACAGGGCGCGGAAGCCCGCCCGTTTCACACTGTTCATCATGGTCATGTTGTACACATTCCTTTCTTTGCCGCTCTCGCGGCGATGTCTCCTGAAAATCATACGGTCCAAATGTTTTGATTTTTCCGCGATTTTGTTTGGGTAACGTAAAAATTCAGCTGCTTCCCTGCTTGATGGCCATGATATCCCTTCCCTGCCCAATCTTCCATAGACAAAAAGAGGACCCTTGTCAAAACTTTGACAAGGGTCCCCGGCTGTAAAATATTGTCGAAATATGGCACTTTTCGCGGCGTCACTTCTTGTTCTTCTGGGCCAGGCGCTCCATGGTGTAATCCAGGCAGCCCTCCACCAGAATGTCGAAATCATCCATCCGCTCAATGACGCTGGAGGGCATCCCGCGCTCCACCCAGCTGAGGACCGTGCTGACCAGCCCTTGGGTGAGCAGCTCGGACATAAAGATAACCTGATCCTCCGTCACGCGGTACTTCTGGGCGGCCAGGCGGGTGCGGGCCTCCACCAGGGGCATGGCCCAGCGGCGCAGGTCATGTTCCACATAGCTGCGCTCATAGGCCCGGTATACGTTGAGCACCAGGGTTCGGTTCTCCCGCAGCAGGGTGAGGGTCCGCTCCAGGGAGGCCCGCCACTCCTCCGGCTGGTCCACCCCCAGCTCGTCCAGCAGCTGCTGAACGCCGTAGTCCACCACCCCGTACAGGTCGGAAAAGTGGTAATAAAACGCCTGCCGGGAGATGCCGCACTTTTCCACCAGCTCGGTAACGGTGATGTCGTCCAGCCGCTTTTCCCGAAGCAGTTCCGCCAGCGTCGTCATAATTTGGTTTTTGGTAGATTTTGCCACAACACTTCTCCTTTTCCGAAATCTCGAAACATTATACCGGGTTTTGCCGGGAGACGCAAGAATTGATTTTTTACATTCTAGCAATTTTGTCAAAGAATATTTTCACCAAACCGCGGCAAACTGAACCGGGGTGAATGTGATGAACGAAAAAAAAGGCGGCGCCATATGGTTCGCCCTGGCGGGGGCGGCCGCCGGGGTTGTCAACGGATTTTTTGGCGGGGGCGGCGGCCAGGTGCTGGTGCCCCTGCTGGCGGGCAAGTGCGGCCTGGAGCAGCGGAAGGCCTTCGCCACCTCGGTGGCGGTGATCGCGCCGCTGTGCGCCCTGTCCGCCTGCGTCTACTGGTTCCGGGGGCAGCTGGATCTCGCCCTGGCCCTGCCTTACCTGGCAGGGGGCCTGGCGGGGGGCTTTATCGGCGGAAAAGTGTTTCAAAAGCTGTCCATGACCTGGCTGCGCCGGGGGTTCGCCCTGCTCATTTTGTACGGCGGGGTGAGGGCGTTCCTATGAAGGACTGGCTCGTCGCCGCCCTGGCCGGGGCGGCCACCGGGGTTCTGTCCGGCTTCGGGGTGGGAGGCGGCTCCCTGCTGCTCATCTACATGACCAGCGTCAAGGGAGTGCCCCAGACCCTGGCCCAAGGGGTCAACCTGCTCTACTTCCTGCCCACCGCCGCCACCGCCCTCCCCGCCCACTTTCAAAACGGCTGCGTGGAGAAAAAAGCCCTCCTCCCCGCCATCGCCGCCGGGCTGGCGTGCTCCGCCCTCACGGCCTGGGCGGCCACGGCCCTGGACGTGGACCTCCTGAAAAAATGCTTTGGAGGCTTCCTCATCCTCATCGGCCTGCGGGAATTGTTCCGAAAAGGATAATTTTGCTTGCCTTTCCCGGTGAGCTGTGATAATATGCTGTCTGCCGGGCTGGCCTTCTTGGCCGGCCCGGCAAATCTCTTTTAGGAGCGCGTACACATGAATCCCATTCTGTTTGTCACCCTTCTGACCGCCTCCACCGGCGTGGGCGGCCTGGCCCTGGGCGGCGTGCTGGCCGCCCTGGTCAAGCGGGAGTCCCCCCGGGGAACCAGTTTGCTCCTCAGCTTTACCGCCGGGCTGATGCTGTCCATCGTGGCCCTGGACATGGTGCCCGAGGCCATGGAGGCCTCCCCCTGGCTGCCCATGGCGCCGCTGGTGCTGGTGGCGGGCTTCGCCGTAACCTATCTGCTCAACTGCTGGATCGACAAGAGCGCCCACCACGAGGACAAGAGCAACCCCCACCACTGCGCCTGCGGCCATCACGACCTGCACACGGCGGGCATCGTGCTGGCGGCGGCGGTGGCCCTGCACAACGTGCCGGTGGGCATGGCGGTAGGGGCGTCGGTGGCGGTAGAGGGCATCTGCCTGGCCAGCGTGCTGGCGGCAGTGACCATCGGCCTGCACAACCTGCCCGAGGGCATGAGCATCGCCGTCCCCCTGCTCCACGACGGGTCCAAAACCTGGAGCGCCATCGGCGTGGCGGCGCTGTCCGGCGTGCCCACGGTGCTGGGGGCGCTGATCGGCTACTTCGTGGGCAATCAGGCCCCCGCGGCGCTGGCTGCCGCCCTGTCCCTGGCGGGGGGCGCCATGCTGTACGTGGTGTTCTTCGAGCTGCTGCCCGAGTCCGCCCTCCAGTGGAAATCCCGCTGGCCCATCCTGGCCACCGTGCTGGGCTTCGCCCTGGGGGTGCTGCTCATCTTCGGCCACGGCCACCATTAAAAAAACCGGCGTCCCTGGGGACGCCGGTTCTTTTTACATCATCTTGACGGTGAAGAACACCGCCTGGGCGAACAGCCAGCCCACCAGCACATACAGCAGGTAGTGGCTCAGGGCCACGCCCAGCGCCAGCGCCGCGATCATGGCCGCCGCGGTGACGGCGCAGGTGAGCCAAGTCATCATATAGTTGGAGCCGGCAGGCAGCACCTGGAGAGAGCCCAGCTTTCCGTCGTTCTTCCGCAGCTGGAGAGCCAGCGCCGCCGCGGCCGCCAGCACCACAATGCCGCCCACAAAGCAGGCGGTAATCATTCTGGGATGCTCCATATAGTACCGCCCCTGGAGCCAGATGGCAAACAGGCCGCCGCCGGTGAGGATGGCGTTGTAGAAAAAGGGGCGCTGATAGAGGAAGAAGATCAAAATCAGCACCGCCGCCGCCGCGGGCAGCATCATGAGGACACGCACACCGTCGGCGTAGAAGAACCGGCACACCAGGGAGATGACCCACAAGGCCGCCGCCGCGCCGCCGATGGCGGAGGGCAGCAGGATGGGCTTTCCCTTCCGGGCAAAGACCACCGCCCAGGCCGCGCAGCCCGCGGCGATGACCGCCCCGGCGATGGAGAACACCTCAAAGAACGTAAGCAGCGCCTTGGCCACCGGGCCGCCCCAGCGCATGACCACATACGCCTGCTGGAGCAGCAGCATCAGGAGCTCCACCGCCACGGCGCCCACCAGCCATAGGAGCATTCGGTTAAAAACCCGGTCTTCTTCGCTGTTCCGGCGCTCCCGTTTTCCCTTCTCAAACATCATTCAATCAGTCCTTTATCGTCGTTGGCGCGCCTCCGGCGCGGCCTGTATTTTGTGCGGCTCCATGACGCGGGGCCTCCCGGCCCGGCATCGGACAGCTATCATAGTATAACAGAAACCTCCCCGCATTGCAACCACAAAAATCGACGGCCCTTGCGGGTTTTCCCCTTTTCACCGGGGAAAAAACCTGCTATACTGGGAAACAGGGAGGCTCACCGGCTCCTCTCGCCCAAACAGGGACCATTTGGAAAGGAGTTTGAAACATGACAGAACAAGCCCTGGTGGACCTGGCCTTCACCATGCTGGAGCGCTCATATGTGCCCTACTCCCATTTCCCCGTGGGGGCCGCCCTGCTGTGCGCCGACGGAACGGTGTTCACCGGTTGCAACGTGGAAAACGCCGCCTACGGCTCCACCATCTGCGCCGAACGCACCGCCCTGGTCAAGGCGGTCAGCGAGGGGCGCAGGGAATTCACCGCCCTGGCCGTGGTGGGGAACGGCGGGGACTACTGCTGGCCCTGCGGGGCCTGCCGCCAGATGCTCTACGAGTTCGCCCCGGAACTGACCCTGCTGGTGGGCCGGGGGGACGGCAAGTACCGCAAAACCGCTTTGAAGGAGCTGCTGCCCCACGGCTTTGGGCCCAGCTCGCTGAATTGAGCCAAAGGCAGAAACGGAAGGGCCTCTGCGGACGCAGGGGCCCTTCGTTCTGCCTTACAGGAACCGCTTCATTTCCTCAATATTGGCCTGCTCCGTCTTGAGCAGCTGGTCCGCCAGGCGGCGCACCGTCACGTCCTGCACATCGCAATCCCGGATGGTCCGCAGGCTCTTGGTCACCCCCATGGTGGAGCCCTGGATCATCATCTCCGCGATGTTGGCGGGGGAGCGGTCCGCCATGGCCTTCACCGTGCTCATCACCTCGGAGGACGCCTTGGCCATGGGGCCCAGCCCCTTGGGAGGCTCCCCCCGGGCCTGGAGCAGGGACCCGGCGGCGTTTTGCAGCTTCTCATACTCGGTGAGCTGGCCGGCCAGGGCGCTGGCCAGCCCGGGCTCGTCCGTGTATTTCAGCACCGACTGGATGCCCTCCCGGCCCATCTCGGCGGTCTGGTAGATGTGGTTGAGCAGCTGGTTTTCGCTGAGCATTGTCATCACCTCGCCCCTAGTATGCCCGGAACGGGGCGGGAAAACCACTGGGGACCGCTGGCAAAACCGCGGTTACTTGTCCAGCTGCACCGGGGACACGGGCGGATTCTTTTTCCGCGCGCTGGTTCTGCCCTCCTCCTGGATCTCGCCGGCGGCCAGCAGGGAGCGCTTGGTCAGCGCCGGACCCACCAGTTCGTACACCAGCACGGAAAACAGCACCACGCTGCGCACCATCGCGCCGTCGCTGAGCCGCTGGGCGGTGAGGGCCATGCCCAGGGCCACGCCCGCCTGGGGCAGCAGGGTGATGCCCAAGTGCTTTTTGATGCTGTCGCTGCACCCGGTCAGGGCGCAGCTGCCGTAAGCGCCCAGATATTTGCCCGCGGAACGGGCCACAATATACACCGCGCCCACCAGCAGCACCATGGGATTGGACAGGATTTTCAAATTCAGCTCCGCGCCGCTCAACACAAAGAACAGCACAAACAGCGGGGCGGTCCAGCCGTCCACGCGGCCCATCAGCTCCTCGGAGAAGTCGCAGATGTTGCAGAAAACGGTGCCGGTCATCATGCACACCAGCAGCAGGCTGAAGCCGAAGTGAACGCCGCCCAGCTCAAACTCCACCATGGACAGCCCCACGGTGAGCAGCACAAAGCCGATGGAGATGGACAGGCGCTTGCTCCGGGAGTGGAAGAATTTCTCCACCCAGAACAGCACCCAGCCCGCCAGGGCCCCCAGGCCCAGGGACAGCACGATCTCAATCACAGGCTCCACCAGCACCGTCATCAGGCTGATGGCCCCGCTCTCCAGCGCGGCGGCCACCCCGAAGGAGGCGGAGAACAGCACCAGGCCCACCGCGTCGTCGATGGCCACCACCAGCAGCAGCAGGCGGGTCATGGGGCCGTCCGCCTTGTACTGCCGCACCACCATCAAGGTGGCGGCGGGGGCGGTGGCGGCGGCGATGGCGCCCAGGGTGATGGCGGAGGAGATGGAGATCAGCGCCGGGTTGGCGAAGTGGAGGGCCACCAGGGCCGCGTCCACCAGGGCGGTGGTGGCCACCGCCTGCAAAATGCCCACGGTGATGGCCTGTTTGCCCATACTTTTCAGCTGCTCCAGGCGGAACTCGTTGCCGATGGTGAAGGCAATGAAGCCCAGGGCCACCTGGGAGATGATGTCCAGCCGGGCCACCGCCTCCGGGCTGCGGAAGCCGATGCCGGTGACGTCCAGCGCCCCCAGCAGATAGGGGCCCAGCAGCAGGCCCGCCACCAGATAGGCGGTGACGGCGGGAAGGTTCAGTTTCTTGGCCAGACGGGACATCAGCAGCCCGCCCACCAGACAGATGGACAGCTGGATCAGGATTTCCATAACGACACCTCATTTTTTCATAGCGAAGCGGGCCCGCGTCCTGCCAACGGGCCCGCTTATTTTGCGCGGAACAAATCATAGCATTCCGGCCCGGAAAAGACAAGGCCAAAAATCACGAAATTCCGGCCCGTTCCCCGCCCGGTTTTGGAGGGGTGTACCGGCTGGCGGCGGAAGAGGCCCCTTTTCTTAAGCGATTCTAAATACTTTTCAGACGAAAACACCTTGCTGGCCGCCTGCCGCCATGATATAATAGTATGCTCAAAATCGCGGTATGCCCAACGGATATTTGTTCCATAAAAGGGTTGACAGGTTAAAACTTACGTTCTATGATAAGAACGTATTATTTATTTATTTTTGTGTGGAGGGGGCCCGCCCATGCCCAAGTTTGAAGTGGTGTCCGAATACACCCCCAGCGGCGACCAGCCGGAGGCCATCGCCGCCCTGGCGTCCGGCATCGAAAACGGTCTGGACGAGCAGACCCTGCTGGGAGTCACCGGCTCCGGCAAGACCTACACCATGGCCAAGGTTATCGAGGCGGTCCAGCGGCCCACCCTGGTGCTGGCCCACAACAAGACCCTGGCCGCCCAGCTGTGCGCCGAGTTCAAGGAGTT
>CAMNQF010000081.1 GCA_946548895.1 uncultured bacterium
GTCCACAATGGCGTTTGCGCTCTGTACCTGCTTCACCGCCGTTCCGTTCACATAGATTTCAAGGTCGGCCATGAGCCGGGGAAAATCCGGGTGCGCCGCCAGCTCACACAAGAGGGAATTATCCACCCGCCCACTTTTCAATAGTTCAATCATATCGTCACTCAAACGCAGTTCTGCAAGATCGGCGTTTGGGTGATTTTTTGTTTCGGACAGCCCCAGCAGATAGTCGGCGGTCACGCCGTAAAACTTCGCCAGCTTGATAAGGGCATAGTGGCTGATGTCCTTGAAGTCCTCCGCTTCATAACTGCCCAACGCAGACTTGGAGAGATGGGTCTGCTCCGCAAGCTGTTCCAATGTCAGCCCACGCTCCACACGCAGGTCTTTCAATCGTTCTTGTATAGATAGTTCCATGCTCTCCCTCCTTGTCTGCTTGATAAATGGGAAGTTGGTGTTCTATTTAATGCTCCTATAAACTGATCAATTATGATTTACCATATAATCAGACTGCCATCTATTGGTAAGATTGGTGTTCCGTTTCCATTTTCCAAATCAACTTCATGTGTTGCAAATTTTCCTTTCCAACCGATCACGATATGCCCATTCTCGTAAATATCGATGATCTTGTTGAAAAACACAGGGAACTGAGGAAACTTTTCAAGAAAGTACTGTTCAACCAGTAAATATTGTAGCATTCGGCACAACTGAAGTTCTATTGTGTCATGAAAGCCACAGTCATGCAGAAAACTCCTTTCCACCGAGCTTAAATCCAGACCATATGCCTTGGCTACTCTTTTTTCATAAGCTCGCCAACTGGCTTCCACACACGGCAGGAACTCATTCTGGTAAAACTTCCACCCAGCCGTTTGCAGAATAAAGGTGTCTGCACGGCAGATGCCTTCTTTGAACAAATTTGAAAGACAGACGGTACTTGAGTAGTTTTTTGTACACATCAGGAGTTTTTCCACACGCTTTGGGTCTTTTTCTTGAAAGTATGGGTAATAAGATGGTCTATCATACGAAAGCCCACAGCAAGAAAACCATGATATTTCATCGAAAGATTTGAGGATTCGATTCATTTCTTCCGTCAACACAACTTTTTTTCTAAAAAGCATATTCTCTACCTCCCCTCAAGTCCGATTTGTCGTCTTGTACCTATCATTTTACCACAATTCCGAGAGCGTGGAAATAGGGAGTTTTCCGGGCGGATTTCCTACCTCTTGGATATACGGCACAGGCGGTCATTTAAGTGTAGACTTAGGTTAGTTCATCGATGAGCCGCACCTTGAAAACACAATGACCGTCCAAAAAGGCCGGCCCGGCAGGAGAAGCGCCGCCACGAGCAGGGTATGGGACATTTTGTCCCATAGTTTGGGAGCGTGCCAATGCGGGAAGCCCTTTCGGGGAGAACGGCTACCGAAAAGAAAAACGGAGGGACTGTATGAAAGAAAAACCCTATCAACATTTGCCGCCGCTGGAGCACAGGCCGGACGGCTCCCCCTACCGCATGACCCCGGCGCAGAGGAAACGGGCCAGCAGCCTGATACGCCGGGAGTGCTGCAACTGTGACGGCGGCAACTGCCTTGCGCTGGACGATGGTGACACCTGCCCCTGCCCGCAGATGGTCACATTCTCCATCTGCTGCAAGTGGTTCCGCTGGGCGGTCTTGCCGCTGGACAAGGCGCTGGAAGCGGAGATTTACCACAGGGACAGCGTGAAGCGATGCGCCGTCTGCGGGGCGGCGTTCATTCCCCATTCCAACAGGGCGAAATATTGCGAAGCCTGCAAAAAGCGGGTACACCGGCAGCAGAAGAACGCCAGCGACCGGAAACGCCGCTGGAAAACGGACAAATAAGGGCTGGAAAAAGCCCGTAAATCAAGGACTTTTCCGGGCTGTGCGGGGCGGGGCCGTATGTTTATACTCCCGCCCCCAAAACAGCCCCCGAACTGTCCGCAAAAGGAGGTCTGATAGGATTTGGCACAACACGCAATTCTGCGATTTGAGAAGCACAAGGGCCACCCGGCAGGGCCGCTGGAAGCCCACCATGAACGAAAAAAAGAGCAGTACGCCAGCAACTCGGACATTGACACCAGCCGGAGCAAGTACAATTTCCACATTGTCAAGCCAGAGGGCCGCTACTACCACTTCATTCAGAAACGAATTGAACAGGCCGGATGCCGGACACGCAAAGACAGCACCCGGTTTGTGGATACCCTCATAACCGCCAGCCCGGAGTTTTTCAAGGGCAAGTCCCCGAAAGAGATAGCGGCCTACTTCCAGCGGGCGGCAGACTTCCTCATTGACCGGGTAGGCCGGGAGAATATCGTTTCTGCGGTGGTACACATGGACGAGAAAACGCCCCACCTGCATTTGACCTTTGTGCCGCTGACGAAAGATAACCGCCTGTGCGCTAAAGAAATCATAGGAAACCGGGCCAATCTGACGAAGTGGCAGGACGATTTTCACGCCTATATGGTGGAGAAGTACCCCGACCTGGAGCGTGGGGAGAGCGCCAGCAAGACGGGCCGGAAGCATATCCCCACCCGGCTTTTCAAGCAGGCAGTCAGCCTCTCCAAACAGGCGAGGGCCATTGAAGCGGTGCTGGACAGCATTACCCCGCTGAACGCCGGAAAGAAGAAAGCGGAAGCCATCACTCTGCTGAAAAAGTGGTTCCCGCAGATGGAGAATTTCTCCGGGCAGTTGAAGAAATACAAGGTTACAATCCATGACCTGTTGGAAGAAAACAAAAAATTGGAAGCAAGGGCAAAGGCCAGCGAAAAAGGCAAGATGAAAGACACGATGGAGAGGGCGAAGCTGGAAAGCGAGCTGCACAACATTCAGCGGCTTGTTGAGCGTATCCCGCCGGAGGTGCTGGCGGAGTTGAAGCGGCAGCCGGATTACAGAAAGGAAAGGTGATTTTGATAGAGAATATCAGATACAAAAAGGAAACCGAGATCGTAACTTTTCAAGGGAAAGAAATCACGCTGGAAAATCTCTCCCCGGTGTTTACGCCGGAACAGGAAGCGGCCAAACGCCGGGAACTGGAACAGCAGCTTTATGAGGTGTTCCGCAAGTACGCCGACAAGCGGCGGAAAGAGGAAGCCGGGGCGTAAGTTTTTCCAGCCACATCATTGATTTACGGGGCTGCTGGCGGTATAATAAGACTGTCAGCAGCTCCGTTTCTTTTTTAAGAAAAGGAGCGAAGAATGAACAATCGGATAGACGCAATCTATGCAAGACAATCGGTAGACAAAAAGGACAGCATTTCCATTGAAAGCCAGATTGAGTTTTGCAAATACGAATTAAAAGGCGGTAGTTGCAGGGAATACACAGACAAAGGGTACAGCGGCAAGAACACAGACCGCCCGAAGTTTCAAGAGTTGGTGCGGGACATCAAGCGGGGCTTGATTGCGAAAGTCATTGTCTACAAACTTGACCGTATCAGCCGTTCCATTCTGGATTTCGCCAACATGATGGAACTGTTCCAGCAGTACAACGTGGAGTTTGTTTCCTCCACGGAGAAGTTTGATACCTCCACCCCGATGGGCCGGGCCATGCTGAATATCTGTATCGTGTTCGCACAGCTTGAGAGGGAAACGATACAGAAGCGGGTGACGGACGCTTACTACTCCCGCAGTCAGCGGGGCTTCAAAATGGGCGGGAAAGCCCCCTATGGCTTCCATACGGAGCCTATCAAAATGGACGGTATCAACACAAAGAAGCTGGTGGTGAACCCGGAGGAAGCGGCCCATGTGCGGCTGATGTTCGAGATGTACGCCCAGCCCACAACCTCCTACGGGGACATTACCCGGTACTTTGCGGAGCAGGGTATTCTGTTCAACGGCAGAGAACTGATACGCCCCACACTGGCGCAGATGTTACGCAATCCCGTCTATGTGCGGGCGGACTTGGATGTGTACGAGTTTTTCAAGAGCCAAGGGACGGTACTTGTCAATGACGCCGCCGACTTCACGGGTATGAACGGGTGCTATCTCTATCAAGGCCGGGACGTGAAGCCGGACAAGGCCCAAAGCCTGAAAGACCAAATGCTGGTGCTTGCGCCCCATGAGGGAATTGTCCCCTCGGATATATGGCTGACGTGCCGCAAGAAGCTGATGAACAACATGAAAATCCAGTCCGCCCGGAAAGCTACCCATACATGGCTGGCGGGGAAAATCAAGTGCGGGAACTGCGGATACGCCCTTATGAGTATCTTCAATCCCTCCGGCAGACAGTACCTCCGCTGTACGAAACGGCTGGATAACAAAAGCTGCCCCGGCTGTGGGAAAATCATCACGGCGGAACTGGAAGCGGTGGTGTACCAGCAGATGGTGAAGAAGCTGGACAGCTACAAGACGCTGACGGGCAGGAAGAAAGCGGCAAAGGCCAATCCCAAAATCACCGCCCTGCAAGTGGAACTTGCCCATGTGGACGGCGAGATTGAAAAGCTGGTGGACAGTCTGACGGGCGCAAACAATGTGCTGCTCTCCTATGTGAATGTAAAGATAGCCGAACTGGACGGACGCAAGCAGGAACTTTTGGCGAAGATAGCGGAATTGACGGTGGAAGCCATCAGCCCGGAACAGGTCAGCCAGATTTCCGGCTACCTCGACACTTGGGACAGCGTATCCTTTGACGACAAGCGACGGGTGGTGGATTTGATGATTACTACCGTTGCCGCCACAAGCGACAGCTTGAACATCACATGGAAAATCTGACGGGCATATCAGCGCCCGTCAGACCGTTACCTTGTGTAGTCCCTTGTAAACTGTACTTTCAATCTTTTGAAAACATTCTGGATCATTTAATGTCTCATCGTTTAAAATTAGCTTGATTTGGTCAAGTGCGCGCAGAGCGTCCAGCTCGACATTTTGGATAAGGCGGCTGAGGTGTTCCTCATTTTTGAAATACTTCAAACCTTCCCGTCCAATCAAATAGGCAAAAAGTTCATCGAAAACGGAATCATTCATGTTGTCACCCCTAGATGGTTATACCCGGTATCTCGGGAATATTCAAGCGATATATTGAAAAATATAATAGAAATCGCAAGGGGGTGCTTCTTGTGATTTCTTACCGTCCGCTGTGGGAGACGATGCGAAGAAAAAATATCACCACATATGCGTTGATTAAAGAGCATAATTTCAGCAGAGGAACATTGGATACCTTGAAGCACGACCGAAATATTTCGACGGCCACCTTGGACGATATTTGCCGGATTTTGGATTGCAGGGTGGAGGACGTGCTGGTTTATATTCCAAATCAATAAGGAAAGCCCCCGGTTCAGCCGGGGGCTTTCCTGTTAGCCTTAGTTGGACGCGGTATCCAGGTCGGAATCCCCGCCCCAGATCATGTTCTTGCGCAGCTCACCGCCCACGATCTCCATCTGGTGCTTCTTCAGCTGCTGGCGCTTGGAGTTGAAGAAGGTGCGGCCGTTCTTGTTCTCCGCGATCCACTTGCCCGCGAAGGTGCCGTCCTGAATGTCGGCCAGCACCGCCCGCATCCGGGCCTTGGTCTCCTCGTGGGGGATGACCCGGGGGCCGCTGACGTACTCGCCGTACTCGGCGGTGTCGGAGATGGAGTAGTTCATGGCCGCCACGCCGCCCTTGTTAATCAGGTCGATGATGAGCTTCATCTCGTGGATGCACTCGAAGTAGGCGTTCTCCGGCTCGTACCCGGCCTCCACCAGCACCTCGAAGCCGCAGCGCATCAGGTCCACCACGCCGCCGCACAGCACGGTCTGCTCGCCGAACAGGTCGGTCTCGGTCTCGTCGTGGAAGGTGGTCTCCATCACGCCCGCCCGGGCGCCGCCGATGCCCGCGATGTATGCCAGGGCAATCTGGTAGGCGTGGCCGGTGGCGTCCTGCTCCACGGCCACCAGGCAGGGCACGCCCTTGCCGGCGACGTAGGTGGAGCGCACGGTGTGGCCGGGGCCCTTGGGGGCGGCCATGAACACGTCCACCCCGGCGGGGGGGACGATCTGCTGGTAGCGGATATTGAAGCCATGGGCAAAAGCCAGGGCCTTGCCCTCGGTCATATAGGGGGCGATGTCCTTTTTATAGACCTCGGCCTGCACCTCGTCGTTGATGAGCATCATCACGATGTCCGCCCATTCGGCGGCGGCGGGGACGGTCTTGACCGCCAGCCCGGCCTTCTCGGCGTTGGCCCAGTTCTTGGAGCCCTCCCGCAGGCCGACGCAGACATCGCAGCCGGAGTCCTTCAGGTTGAGGGCGTGGGCGTGGCCCTGGGAGCCGTAGCCGATGATGGCAATCTTCTTGCCCTTCAGCCAGCTCAGGTCGCAGTCCTTCTCATAGTACATCTTTGCCATGTTAAAACACTCCTCGTATATGATAAATTGAATTCAATGGGTGAACGCTTTGCAAAGCATCATATCACAACAGTGCGGAAAAGAATGATAACCGTGATACAATCACAAAATGTTTTTGCCCAAGTCGAACTCATCCCGCACCTTGTTGCTGGCGTTGTTGCGGATGGTGGCCTCGCCGCGCTCCAGGGCCACCATGCCGGTGCGCACCAGCTCCAGGATGCCGAACTCGGCCAGCAGCTTCTCCAGCGCGTCGTCCTTGGACTCCTGGCCGATGATGGCCAGGGTCAGGCTCTGGGTGGACACGTCGATGATGGCCGCCCGGAAGATGTTGGCGATCTGGATCACCTCGTTGCGCACCTCACGGCTCTCCGCCTTCACCTTGATGAGCACCAGCTCCCGGCGAATGGACGACTCCGGCGGCAGCAGCCGCACCGAATAGACGGAGAACTGCTTGCGCAGTTGATTGATGATCTGGTCGATCTGGGTTTCGGCGCACAGCACCTCGATGGTGATACGGGACACCGCCGGGTCGTCGGTGGTGCCCACCGCCAGGGACTCAATGTTGTAGCCCTTCCGGGAGAACAGCCGGGACACCTGGCTGAGTACGCCGGCGGTGTTTTCCACCAGAACGGACAGGGTGTGGCGCTTGATAGTAGCTGTCATGGCGATTTTCACCCCTAAAATTATTTTGTAAACGGCCCGTGGCCGGGCGGAGACGGTGTTCTTTCGACCGCGTCCGTAACGAATCAAAGTTCTTTGCGGTTACTTTTTCTTTCAAGAAAAAGTGACTTAATGAAGTAAGAAATCGGTGACCGGGGTGCCGCCGTTCACCATGGGGTGGACCATGGCGTCGATGTCGATGGCGCAGTCGATGACGCAGCCGCACCCCGCCTCCAGCGCCTGCCGGAAAGCGGCCTCAAACTCGGCCTGGGTCTTGGCCCGGAAGCCCTTGAGGCCGTAGGCCTCCGCCAGCTTGACGAAGTCGGGGCCCCGGTCCAGGGTGGTCTGGGAGAACCGCTTGTTGTAGATCAGGTTCTGCCACTGGCGGACCATGCCCAGGGTGTGGTTGTCAAAAATAACGGTGATGACGGGGATGTTGTAGTGCTCCACCGTGGCCAGCTCGTGGCAGTTCATGCGGAAGCAGCCGTCCCCGGTGCAGTGGACCACCACCTTGTCCGGGTTGCCCACCTTGGCCCCCATGGCGGCCCCCAGGCCGAAGCCCATGGTGCCAAAGCCGCCGCTGGTGAGCAACTGGCCGGGCCGGGAGAAGTGGTAGTACTGGCAGGACCACATCTGGTGCTGGCCCACGTCGGTGGCGATGATGGCGTCGCCGCCGGTGAGGTCGGAGATGGTCTCCAGGATCTCGTGGGCGTGGAGGATGCCGTCCTTTTTGAGGGGCAGCTCCTTCCGGGCGAAGACCTGGGCCTTCCAGGCGGTGTAGTCATGCTGGGGGAGCTTTTCGTTGAGCAGCTCCAGCACCCGGTGGGCGTCGCCGATGATGTGGTGGTAGGTCTGGACGTTTTTGTCGATCTCCGCCCGGTCGATGTCGATATGGACGATTTTGGCGTTCTGTGCGAAGGTGGAGGGGTGGGTGGCCACCCGGTCGGAGAACCGGCAGCCGATGGCGATGAGCAGGTCGCACTCCGCGGTGGCCATGTTGGAGGCGTGGGAGCCGTGCATCCCCACCATGCCGGTGAACAGGGGGTGGTTGCCGGGGCAGGCGCCGCCGCCCATGATGGTGGAGCCCACCGGGGCGTCCAGGGTCTCAATAAACTTCCGAAACTGGGGCACCGCGCCTTTGGAGCGGATCACGCCGCCCCCCACCAGCACCATGGGCCGCTGGGACTGGGCGATGAGCTCCAGCAGCTTGTCGATGTCCCCCTGGTCGGGCTCGGGGTTCTTCAGGTCCCGGTTGGACCGGCGCAGCAGGGTGGCCAGCCGCCCGTGGTTGGGGTGCTCCGCCACGGGGAGGTACTCGTACTCGCCCTCAATGGCGGTGACGTTTTTGGCGATATCCACCAGCACCGGGCCGGGGCGGCCGGACCGGGCGATGGCAAAGGCCTCCCGGATCACGTCGGCCAGCTCGTTCACGTCCTTCACCAGGAAGTTGCACTTGGTGATGGGCATGGTGATGCCGGTGATGTCCACCTCCTGGAAGGAGTCCTTGCCGATGAGGTTTTCGCTGACGTTGCAGGTGATGAACACCACGGGGGAGGAGTCGTAGTAGGCGGTGGCGATGCCGGTGACCAGGTTGGTGGCGCCGGGACCGGAGGTGGCGAAGCACACCCCCACCCTGCCGGTGGACCGGGCGTAGCCGTCGGCGGCGTGGGACGCGCCCTGTTCGTGGGACGTGAGGTAGTGGCGGATCTTTTCTCCGTAGCCGTGGAGCTCGAACTCGTCGTAGATGTTCAGGATGGTGCCGCCCGGATAGCCGAACACCGTGTCCACGCCCTGCTCCAGCAGGCACTCCATCACAATCTGGGACCCTCTCATCAACATATTGGGAACCTCCTTTGATACAAAAAAGCACAGCCGCGCCCACACAGGACGAGCCATGCTCCGCGGTGCTTCTAAAATAAGCGCATAATTTAGCGTATTGAAGCTATCATATCCTTTTACGCTTGATTTGTCAATGTAAAATGGCGGAGGTTTTGCAAATTGCGCCACTCAAACAAAGAGGGAGGGGTTTGTACCCGGTTTTTTATGCTGTTTTAGCGTAGAAAAGGCGGGAAGGGCAGGGGCCCTTCCCGCTTCTTGTGCTGTCACGCTGCGCCTGTTCGCGACGCGCGGCTTCGCTCCGCCTCAAGCAAAGCCCGGCCCAACTGCGTTGGCCCTGGGTTTTGCTTTCGCTCCGCTCCATCCGCGCTGCTCACGACGGCTTCGCGCTTCTGCGCTGTCACGCTGCGCCTGTTCGCGACGCGCGGCTTCGCTCCGCCTCAAGCAAAGCCCGGCCCAACTGCGTTGGCCTTGGGCTTTTGCTTTCGCTCCGCTCCATCCGCGCTGCTCACGACGGCTCCGCGCTTCTGCGCTGTCACGCTGCGCCTGTTCGCGACGCGCGGCTTCGCTCCGTCTCAAGCAAAGCCCGGCCCAACTGCGTTGGCCTTGGGCTTTTGCTTTCGCTCCGC
>CAMNQF010000082.1 GCA_946548895.1 uncultured bacterium
AGGGTGTTTTTCAGCACCATGCCCTTGGGCAGGAAGAAGGGGAAGCCGGGGCCCTCGTCCCGGAACATGAACAGGCCCAGCTCCTTGCCCAGGCGGCGGTGGTCCCGCTTCTTGGCCTCCTCGATCTTGGCCAGGTACTCGTCCAGCTCGTCCTTCTTGGGGAAGGCCACGCCGTAGATCCGCTGGAGGGTCTGGCGGCTGGAGTCCCCCCGCCAATAGGCGGCGTTGCAGGCGGTGAGCTTGATGGCGTTGCCCTTGATCCGCCCGGTGGAGTCCAGGTGGGGGCCGGCGCACAGGTCGGTGAAGTCGCCCTGCCGGTAGAAGGAGATCACCGCGTCCTCGGGCAGGTCGTGGATCAGCTCCACCTTGTAGGGCTCGCCCTTCTCCTCCATGAACTTCACGGCCTCTTCCCGGGGCAGCTCGAACCGCTCCAGCTTCAGCTTCTCTTTGCAGATCTTGCGCATCTCGGCCTCCAGCTCCTCCAGCTGGCCCTCGGTAAAGGGCTCCGGGGTGTCGAAGTCGTAGTAGAACCCGTTGTCGATGGACGGGCCGATGGCCAGCTTCACCTCCGGGTGAAGCCGCTTCATGGCCTGAGCCAGCACGTGGGAGCAGGTGTGCCAGTAGGTCTTGCGGTACGCCTCGTTTTCGAAGGTGTACTGACTGTTTTCCTCGGACATAACAATTCCTCCTTGTGTTGGGGCGGGAAAATAAAAATCCCACCCCTGATAAAATCAGGGGTGGGATACAAAGTATTCCACGGTTCCACCCTGTTTGCAAGAAGCGCGGAGCCGTCGCGAACAGCGGGCTAAGACCGAAGCGGAGCAAAAGCGGGAAGGCCCTGAAGAGGCCGGACGGCTTTTGCGGAGTCGGAGGGCTTAGATCCGCGCCGCGAGCAGGCGCAGCGTGACAACTTGCCGCTCGTGACCGCTGTAACGTGCGGTAAACGTCCCGGTCGTCCCGGGCGGCTCGGGAGCGGTACCGCCCGCCGCTGTGCGCGGGGCCCTTCCACCAAATGGGTCCCTCTCTGTGCGCCGCCCCGCGGGCTCTCCTCCGTCATGGCCATTTTGACAGGACACAGTGTATCACCGGGAGCGGAAATTGTCAAGAGTTCAGGGGCGGGAAAACTTGACGGGAGCCGGAAAGCATAGTAAAATAGTGGGCGCTGAAATCAGAACTACCAAAGAAAGGCGGAATACCCATGAGCGTTCGGCTGGACCCGGCCATTGTGCCGGTTGGCTGCTTTGACGGCGAGATCGACCTGTTTGAGAGCCAGTACGCCGTCCCCGGCGGCGTGAGCTATAACTCCTATGTGATTCTGGACGAAAAAACCGCCGTGCTGGACACGGTGGACCCCCGTAAAACCAATGAATGGCTGGCCAACCTGGACGGGGCCCTGGCGGGCCGGACCCCGGACTACCTGGTCATCCACCACATGGAGCCGGACCACGCCGGCAGCATCGCCGCCCTGGCGGACAAATTCCCCGGCATGGCCCTGGTGGGCAACGCCAAGACCTTCCCCATGCTGGCCGCCTTCACCGGGCGGAGCTTTGAGGGCCGCGCCCTCACCGTGAAGGAGGGGGACGTGCTGGACCTGGGCGCCCACAAGCTCACCTTCGTTATGGCCCCCATGGTCCACTGGCCGGAGGTGATGGTGTCCTACGAGAGCGGGAGCAAGACCCTGTTCTCCGCCGACGGCTTCGGCCGCTTCGGGGACACCGATCCCGCCGCCCCCTGGGTGGACGAGGCCCGGCGGTACTATCTCAACATCGTGGGCAAGTACGGCGCGCAGGTCCAGGCCCTGCTGAAAAAGGCGGCGGGTTTGGACATCCAGACCGTCTGCCCCCTCCACGGGCCGGTTTTGAGCGGCGGAGCCCTGGCGCTGGCCCTGGAGAAGTACGGCGTGTGGAGCAGCTACGCCCCCGAGGAGAAGGGCGTGCTGGTGGCCTACGCCTCCATCCACGGCAACACCGCCAAAGCCGCGCTGGAGCTGGCGGAGATGCTGAAGGGCGAGGGCCTGCGGGTGGAGGCCGCCGACCTGACCCGCCGGGACTGGGCGGAGGCGGTGGCCGGGGCGTTTCGGTACAGCGGCCTGGTGCTGGCGGCGGCCAGCTATGACGCGGGAGTGTTCCCGCCCATGGCCCAGCTGCTGGCCCGGCTGAAGTCCAAGGGCTTCCGGGACCGCACGGTGGGGCTGATGGAAAACGGCTCCTGGGGCCCCACCGCCCTGCGCACCATGCTGGCCGAGCTGGAGGGGATGAAGGGCCTCACCATTTTGGAGCCCAAAATCACCATCAAGTCCGCCGCCAGCGAGGAAAACCGGGCCCAGATGCGGGAACTGGCCCGGGCCATGGCCCAGGCGCTGTAAGCTTTCCTGTCAATAAGAGACCGGCACGGTGGAAACCGTGCCGGTTTTTCATTTCGTTTTCCCGGGGCCGGTTCACTGGAACAGCGCCGCCAGGGACTGGCGGTAGGGCGGGCGGCAGATCCCCTTTTCCGTGACGATGCCGGAGATGAGGGAGTGGTCCGTCACGTCGAAGGCGGGGTTGTAGCACTTCACCCCCGCCGGGGCCATGGGCTGGGCGTAGAATTTGGAGCGGATCTCCTCCGGGTCCCGCAGCTCAATGGGGATATCGTCCCCGGTGGGGCAGCCCAGGTCGATGGTGGAGGTGGGGCCCAGCACATAGAACGGGATGCCGTAATGGCGCGCCAGAATGGCCACCCCGCTGGTGCCGATCTTGTTGGCCGTGTCGCCGTTGGCGGCCACCCGGTCGCAGCCCACAAAGCAGGCGCTGACCCAGCCGTTTTTCATCACCATGGACGCCATGTTGTCGCAGATCAGGGTCACGTCTACCCCCGCCTGGTCCAGCTCGTAGGCGGTGAGCCGCGCCCCCTGGAGCAGGGGCCGGGTCTCGTCGGCGAACACCCGGAAGTTCATGCCCCGCTCATGCCCCAGCAGAATGGGCCCCAGGGCGGTGCCGTACTGAGAGGTCGCCAGCGGCCCGGCGTTGCAGTGGGTGAGCACCCCATCCCCGTCCTTGAGGAGGGTCAGGCCGTGCTCCGAGATGGCCCGGCACATGGCGATGTCCTCCCGGTGGATGGACAGGGCCTCCTCCCGGAGGGCGGCGGCGATTTGGGCGGGGGATGCGGCCCCCATGGCGTGGGCCAGCAGGCCCAGCCGGTTCAGCGCCCAGCTCAGATTCACCGCCGTGGGCCGGGCGGAGCCCAGACACTGGGCCAGCCGGTGGAGTTCGACCCGGAACTGGTCCGGGGGCAGGGCTTTCCGCTGTTCCGCCAGCGCGGCCAGGCAGTACCCCGCGCAGATGCCGATGGCGGGGGCCCCCCGCACCCGCAGCAGACGGATGGCCTCGGCCATTTCCTCCGGCGCGCGCAGGGTGAGGTATTCCGCCCGGCTGGGCAGCAGGGTTTGGTCCAGGATGACCACGCTGGTGAGGTCGTCCCCCAGATGGACGTGTCCGCTGAGATATTCCGGCATGGTGAACGGCTCCTTTCTCAAAGCAGGTGGGCGGGGGCTCCGCCGCATAGGGCCCAGATCAGCTCGCTCAGGTTGTCTTCGTCGTGCTCCACCTCCCGGCTGAATTGGGACCACAGGGCGGCTTCCTCTCCGGGCTGGAACAGGCACAGGTGGTACAGGGCGGACACGGCGGCGCACACGAAAGCGGCACGGCCGTACAGCGCGTCGTCGTTCACCGCCTTGTGCCAGTGGCGGAACACGAAATAACAGGCCAGGTTGACGGCCTGGCGTTCGCATACCGGGTTGGCCTGGGCATAGCGGACGCACAGCGCGGTGTACTGCGCGGGAGACAAGCGGGCCAGCTGTTCCGCGCGGTTTCGCAGCAGGGCGGGCCAGCCGGGGCGCAGGGGGTCCAGGCCGGACAAGACGTGTAACAGCTGGACGGCGGCGGCCTGCCGCCGGGGGTTGTCCTGTGGGGGAGACAGGACGAGGGGGCAGGCGGGCATTTCCCCGTACCGCCCCCTGTCGATGCGGGCCTGGAGCTGTCCGGCGTAGGCCAGCGTCAGCCGCAGCTTGTGCCAGATTCCCCCTGGGCCGTCCAGCAGGGCCAGAACCTGGGCGCGGCTTTGCTCCAGGCCGTCCAGCAGGGTTCGGTCGATTCCGTCAAAAGGTGGGTCCGCTTTGCCGTCATCCGTCTCTATGAGGGTGAAGCGGGGGGCTTCCAGCAGGAGCCGGGCCGCCTCGGGGCAGGAAATGGCCAGGGAGGATTCGGTCAAAGAGCCATATTCCTCAATAAAACGGGGATAGGAGGCGCAGTGGGCGCACAGGTGTTCCTCCCCCCAGTCCCGCTGGATGGCGCACAGGCCGTCGGGGGTCAGGAGGGCGCACATCCCCCGTTCGTCCAGGCGGAAGCAGGTGTCTCCGTCCTCGTCGGCGGCCAGGTTCCGGGCGATGCGCTCCTTCAGGGGAGAGGGGGCGGCGGCGCAGCCCGCCAGGAAATCATCGTCGGGCACCACCGACCAGTCCCGGCAGCAGGTGTCCGGGCAGGCGCCCCCCAGGCAGCGGAAGGTATCGTAATAGCTTGGGCGGCGGTAAATCATGAAACGCTCTCCTTTACGGTTCGTCGTCCTTTTTCACCCAAATGGTGGCGGCCACGCACAGCAGGGCGGCCACGGTGTAGACGATGGGGGCGGCCTGCTCCCACAGGCCCAGCCCCAAGCCCAGGCCCACATACAGCGCTGTGGCGGCCACCATGCCCGCCCCCCAGATGCGGCCCGCCAGGCGCTGGGCGGGGGTCTGCGGTTCCTCGGGGAAGCCGTACTTGGAGTACTGGATGCCCGCCCAGGTGAGGGCCGTGGCGGCGATGGTAATGCACAGCAGCAGGATGGCGGAGCTCAGAGCCTCGCGAGCCGGGGTGAGATAGACCAGGTCGGGCACCACGTTTATAGCGACCACGATCAGGATGCCCAGCAGGATCAGGGCGATGGGGGCGGCAATGAAAAAGGGAAAGCGGCGCTCAAAGCGGTTCATCTCCTCCCTGGTATAACGGGGGCCGATGCCTGGGTGCTGGCGGAGAAAGACGGCATGGCCCATGCCGGAGACGACGAAGGTGGTGACGGCGGCGATGAGGCAGGCCAGAAAGACCAGCAGGCTTCGGTTCTCGCTGGCCCCGAGGGCCACGAAGAGCAGCATCAGCGTGATGCCGCCCAGGATCAGCGCGACCCCCGCGGCGATGGCGGCGGCAAAGCCGTTCATGTGCCGGTCCCAGGCGGCGGCGTCCTCCCCGAAGCGGCGGGACACGTCCCCCCGGAGCAGGGTGTCCATGTCGCAGCGGAACAGGTCGCACAGCCGCAGGATGGCGTCCATCTCCGGGTAGGCGGCGTTGGACTCCCACTTGCTCACCGACTGGCGGGACACGTCCATTTTTTCCGCCAGATCCTCCTGGGTCATGCCCCGGAGCTTGCGGAGGAATTGCAGGTTTTCTCCAAATGTCATCATGAATGACCTCCTTTCAGGGTGCCCCCAGTATCGGGCAAACCCGCCGGAAAGGCCACCAATTTGCTGTTGCGTTTGGGTTGCGGGGCGTAAATTACAGGTTGCGGGAAGCGCGGAGAAGCGGACAGCGAGGGAGCTTGGACCAGAGCGAAGGCAAAAAACCAAGATTTGCGAAGCAAATCTGTATTTTGCCTGAGACGGCGGGAAAGCGACCGAGCGGGTTGGCCGCTTCACAGCGTGACAGGGGAAAGTGCGGAGAAGCAGACAGCGAGGGAGCTTGGACCAGGCCCAGCCGCCGCGGCTCTACACGGTCAGCTCAATCAAATTGCCCTCGAAGCCCACGACGCAGCTCTCATAGTAGCCGTCCCCCGTGGTCCGGGGGCCGCTGGCCACTTCAAAGCCGTCCGCCTTCAGCCGGGCGGTGAGCTCGTCCACCTTTTCGGCGCTGCCCAGGCGGAAGGCGGTGTGGATATAGCCCGTCCGCACCGGGTCCGGGGGCTGGTCCACGGCGTCCGGCCTGCTCATCAGCTCCAGCCGGGCCCCGCCGTCAAAGGTCAGGAAGTAGGAGCGGAAGCCAGTGCCGGGGTTGTGGTAGAGCTGGTTGGAGACGCCGCCCAGGTAGCGCTCAAAAAACGCCCGGGCCCCCTCCAGGTCCCTGACGTACAGGGCAATGTGCTCAATGGTCATACCGATTCCTCCAAATTGGGGGGTCAGCCCCGGATGACGGCCTCCGCCGCCTTGATGCCGTCCACGGCGGCGGAGACGATGCCCCCGGCGTAGCCCGCCCCCTCCCCGCAGGGGTACAGCCCCGGCAGGTCGGGGGACTGGAACGTGCCGTCCCGGAGAATGCGCACCGGGGAGGATGAGCGCGTCTCCACCCCGGTGAGGACGGCGTCCGGGTGGGCGAAGCCGCGGAGCTTGCGGTCAAAGACGGGGAGGGCGTCCCTCAGCGTGTCCAGCACAAAGCCGGGAAGGACGCCCTCCAGAGCGGTCCAGGCCACGCCGGGACGGTAGGTGGGCAGGACGGACCGGGGCCCGGCGGAGGGCCGCCCCGCCAGGAAATCCCCCGCCAGCTGGGCGGGGGCCCGGAATCCCCCGCCGCCCCGGTCAAAGGCGGCCCGCTCCCACTTTTCCTGAAAGCGGACGCCCGCCAGGGGATCGTCCCCGCCGAAGTCGCCGGGATCGACGCCGACCAGAAATCCGCCGTTGATATTGGCCCCGTCCCGTGCCCGGAGGCTCATGCCGTTGGTGACCACCTGGCCGTATTCGCTGGCGGCGGCCACCACCTGCCCGCCGGGGCAGACGCAGAAGGTGAACGCCGACCGGCCCGAGGGCAGGTGGCAGGCCAGCTTGTAGTCGGCGGCGGGGAGCCTGTCCCAGAAGCCGCCGAACTGGGCCCGGCTCACCAGCTCCTGGCTGTGCTCGATGCGCACGCCGATGGCGAAGCTCTTGCGCTCCATGGGCAGGCCGAAATCGTACAGCGTTTGAAAGGTGTCCCGGGCGGAGTGGCCGGGGGCCAGCACCACCGCCCCGCAGGGCAGAAAATACGCGCCCGCGTCCGCTTGGACGTTGACGCCCGCCAGCCGGCCGCCAGCTTGGGCCAGGCCGGTGAGCTGGTGCCCAAAGCGGACCTCCGCGCCCAGGGACAGCAGCTCCCGCCGGATGGATTTCACCACGCCCCGCAGCACGTCGGTGCCGATGTGGGGTTTATGGGACCACTTGATGTCCCTTGGCGCGCCGTGGGACACGAAAATGTCAAACACGTGGGCGACGCGGGGGTCGTTCACCCCCGTGGTCAGCTTGCCGTCGGAAAAGGCGCCCGCGCCGCCCTCGCCAAACTGGACGTTGGAGACGGGGGACAGGGCCCCGGCGGACCAGAAGCGCTCTACGTCCACAGCGCGCTGGTCCACGTCCCGGCCCCGCTCCAGCACGACGGGCCGCAGGCCCGCCCGGGCCAGGGTCAGGGCGGCGAACAGCCCCGCCGGGCCCATTCCCACTACCGCCGGGGGCAGGGCGGGGGCCCGGGCCGGGACGGGCGGGACATAGGGCGCGTCCGCCGCTGCCGCCACCCCCCTGGGGGCCCGCCGGAGGACGGCCGCCTCCTGTTCCGCGCCCAGCGTGGCGCGGACGGTACACACCAGGTGGACATCGCTCTTTTTCCGGGCGTCGATGGACTGGCGGCAGAGGGACAGCTCCAAGATATCGTCCGGGCGGACGCCCAGGGCCTTGGCCGCCTTCTGGCGGAGCAGGGCCCCGTCCCCGCCCACGGGGAGGGAGAGATTGGAAATTTGGAGCATGGCTCAGTGCTGGGGCTCCAGGGGAATCTCCCTGGGGTCGTAGGGGGTGGTCTGGTACACATAGTAGTTCAGCCAGTTGGTGTACAGCAGCTGGCCCGCGCTGCGCCAGTTGACCACGGGGGTCAGGCTGGGGTTGTTGCCGGGGAAGTAGTGGGCGGGGGGGTCCGGGTCCAGGCCCCGCTTCACGTCCCGGAAATACTCCTGAGCCAGGGTGTCGTCGTCGTACTCCGGGTGGGCGAAGATGAAAAACCGGCGGTTGTCCGAGCTCTTGACCCCGAATACCCCCGCCTCGTGGGACAGCGCCAGGATCTCCAGCTCCGGCCGGGCCAGCAGCTGCTCCATGGTCACCTCGGTGTACCGGGAGTGGGGGGCGAAGAACCGGTCGTCAAAGCCCCGGAACAGGGGAGACCGCTTGCGGATGATGGTGTGCTCGTAGACCCCGGACAGCTTTTTCGGCAGGGTGCGCTTCTCCACGCCGTAGTGGTGGTACAGCCCCGCCTGGGCCCCCCAGCAGATGTGGAAGGTGGAGTGGACATGGGTGCGGGTCCAGTCCATGATCTGGCACAGCTCGTCCCAGTAGTCCACCTCCTCAAATTCCAGATTCTCCACCGGGGCCCCGGTGATAATCATGCCGTCGTATTGGCTGTCCTTCACTTGGTCAAAAGTGGTGTAAAAAGATTCCAAATGGGCCATGTCCGTGTTCTGGGGGGTGTGGCTCTTGGTCTGGAGCAGCTGGACGTTGACCTGAAGGGGGGTGTTGGACAGCTTGCGCAGCAGCTGGGTCTCGGTGACGATTTTAGTGGGCATCAGGTTGAGGATGAGCAGGTTCAGGGGCCGTATGTCCTGATGCAGGGCGCGGCGCTCCGTCATGACAAAGATATTCTCGCTCTCCAGCACGCCGGCGGCGGGGAGAGAGTCGGGGACGCGGATCGGCATAGCGGTGCCTCCTTTTAAGCATACATTACAATAGTCATAGATATGGTTTTAGGTTAACACAGGCGGGAGAGTTTCGCAAGGGGAAAAAGTGTTGGACCGCGGCAGGCGGGACGGCCCGCAATGGGTTCGGATGGCGGGGAAGAAAAAATCGAAAAAAGATGAAAAAGGGGGTTGACAAAGGGCATAGGGTCTGGTATATTAGCAAAGCGCTCGGCGCGAGGGGCTCCGCGGAAGCGGGGCGGTCAAGAAAACTTCGAGGGAATCGAAAAAAGGGCTTGACAAACCCCGGCGGGCGTGGTAAAATGGCAAAGTTCGCGGGACGCGGCGCGAGGATGAAAAGCCTGGGCTTGCGCGAGAAAAAACTTGCGGAAGTTGAAAAAGGGGCTTGACAAGCGAAGGACGGGGTGCTATAATAAAGCTCCGCCCGGAACGCGAAGGCGAGCGGGTTTGTACCTTGTAAATTAAACAACGAAAGAACACGAAGCACCAGAAGGACTTGAGTCCTTCAAGACGCTGGAAACAGCGGAATGAAGGGTCTCATCAATTCTAACTTGAAGCTAGATTGGCTTCAATAAAGTGATTTATGCGGCTGAAAGGCCGTATAGATACCATTTTATTGAGAGTTTGATCCTGGCTCAGGATGAACGCTGGCGGCGT
>CAMNQF010000083.1 GCA_946548895.1 uncultured bacterium
AAAATGACAAAATTTCTTCGGCGTTTTCTTACAATTTCATATCGGCGTTGACAGCTCCTCTTCCTCCGCTGTAGGGCTGTACTCCTGCAGCAGTGCGTGACGGCCTGTATAGCTGACATACTCCGTGACCTGTTTACGGAGGGTGCGCTTGCAGAACGTCTCCAGCCGCCTTTTCAGGTTGCGGTTGCGGATGTCGGCGTTGGTGACAGACACATACATCTCCCGGAAAGTCTTGGCATCTCCGAAAACATGCTCGTCGATGATGCTGACCAAGCCGTACAGCTCCATCAGATTGTTCTGGAGAGGGGTAGCGGTCAGAAGCAGCTTCTTCCGCCCCTGAAGAGCCGCCTGGAGCCGTTTACCGGTCACGTTGCTGGACTTATAGACATTCCGTAGACGGTGGGCCTCGTCCATGATGACCAGATCCCAGGAAACAGCATGGAGGGCATCAGCGTTGCGGGAGGCGAAGTTATAAGAGCAGATAACGACCTGATCCTCTGTGTCAAAGGGGTTGAATCTGCCCGACTTTTTTAGCTTGTTGAAATTGGAAGAATCCATCAGCACAGAGTCTATGTAGAATTTCTCGCTCAACTCCGCCCGCCACTGGGTACGGAGCGCAGCGGGAACAATCAGCAGAATGTGCCTTTTCCGCTCCGCCCAGAATTGCGCCAGAATCAGTCCGGCCTCAATCGTTTTGCCAAGGCCAACCTCATCCGCCAACAGAGCGCCGGAACGCAGCGGAGACTGCATGGCAAACAGGGCAGCATCAACCTGGTGAGGGTTGAGATCGACTTTGACGCCGGACATGGCGGAGGCAAGGCTGTCATAGCTGGACTGGGGACGCTTCAGAATAATTTGCTCGGCAAAATATCGGGCCTGATGCGATGTGTATGTCTCCATTTCTCTACCTCGGTAAACTGTGATTTATCGTATTATAGCATATCAAGCCGATTTGAGCAACGTCATATACCCAGAATTGGGCCATAAGGTATACCGAGGATTTGTACTCAGGCTGCTCTCTTTGCGTTCTCTGGCGAAGACCTCAGCAGAATGTAGAATCGCTCTATTGCGGGGAATTGCAGGTACGACAGCGCCTGTCTTCCAGAGACAGACAAAGAAAAAAGCCTGAACTCCAAAAAGAAATTTTGGCTATAAAAAACACGTTCTTTATAAAAAAGCTGGGTCGCAAGGAACTTCCAACTGGCGCTGGATCAAACTACTGATGTGCCTCTCGCTCGCAGTGCGCTCACGAGAAAAAGTTCTCTATTTTCTCGGCTTTTTTCTGCATTAAGAAAAAACATTGATTTTTTTACTTCGCCGATGATATACTAAAAACGAAAGCGAGGTGCCACCCATGATTGAGCGCAAAGAATACCTGTCGATGCTCATTGAGAACAAGGATCGTGACATCATCAAGGTTGTCACCGGCGTCCGACGCTGCGGAAAATCCACCCTGTTCGCTCTCTATATCGACTGGCTGCGGGAGAACAGGATTGCTCCGGATCAGATCATTTCCGTAAATTTGGAGGCTCTGGAGTATGAGGCACTAAACGACTATCACGCCTTGTACGCCTACATCAAGGAGCGTCTGTGCCCGGATAGGCAGAACTATGTATTCATCGACGAGGTGCAGAACTGCAAGGGCTTTGAGAAAGCCGTGGACAGCCTGTTCATCAAGCCTAATGTAGATGTGTATATCACCGGCTCCAATGCTTTCATGCTCTCCGGAGAGCTGGCGACCTTGCTTTCCGGGCGGTATATCACGGTGGATATGCTGCCGTTCTCCTTTGGCGAATACTGCCAGAGTACTGCGGCTCAGGGAAAGGCCAAGCGGGAGCAGTTCAACGACTATCTGCGGTTTGGTTCTTTTCCCTATGCGGCACAGCTTCCCAGGCGGGACGCCGACGTAGTTCCCTATTTGGAGGGTATCTATCACACGATTTTGTTGAAGGATGTGGCAAGACGAGAGGGGATCAATGACATCTCCGTCCTGGAAAGTATCGTGAAGACCCTGGCGGGCAGTGTGGGTAGCCCTATATCGGCGAAAAAGATTGCTGACACACTTTGCTCCGCCGGACGAAAGATCTCGGTCAACACCGTAGATCGCTACCTCCGGGCCCTCACGGACAGTTACCTGTTTTACGAGACCAGCCGCTACGACATCAAAGGGCGGCAGCATCTGAAAACCCTGGGCAAATACTATATGGTCGATACAGGCCTTCGGAATCTCCTTCTTGCGGGTGGGAGTACAGACCTGGGACACCTCATCGAAAATATCGTGTTCCTGGAGCTTCTTCGACGCAGGTACAAGGTGAGCATCGGGAAGCTTGCCGAGAAGGAGGTCGATTTTGTGGCGGTGGATTCGGACGGTGTGACCTACTACCAGGTCGCCGCCTCCGTTCTGGACGATGCCACCTTGAAAAGAGAACTTGATCCGCTCCAGAAGATCAATGACAACTATCCGAAGATCCTGCTCACTTTAGATGAAATCGGGGCCGGGGCCAACTATGACGGCATCCGGCAGTACAATCTGATCGACTGGCTGTTGGATGAACAGGCCGGTTCCTGACAAAAGGCCCTACGGCTTGCCGCCGCAGGGCCTCTCTAATTCAGATGGAGCCTACATATCTCTCTCAGGTTCAATTACAGCCTTATCAATCTCCTCCACCGCATACAGGGGAAGATTGACCAACCAATCCTCTTTTTTGTAGTCTGCCATGGAGGTGCGGACGGAAATTGCGGGGGCAAATTTCTCTCGATAGGTTTTCAGGCTTTTGGCCTTCAGATTCACTTCCGCCTTGACCTCTACAGGCACAATTTGCTCCCCGGTGTCAAGGATAAAATCCACTTCACAAGAGCCCCGGTCATTGGTATAATAATAAACACCCAGGTCATCTATGGTCTGGAGCTGCTGGCACACATACTGCTCGGTCAGCGCACCCTTAAACTCAGAAAAGAGATTGTTGCCGTCCAGCAGTGTGCGCTGGCGCAGGCCGGTCATGCAGCCGAGAAGCCCCACGTCAACGATAAACAGCTTAAAGGCTTTCAGATCCTCATAGGCCTTCAGCGGAACCCCAGCCGCATTCACACGGCTGACCTTATGGACAAGTCCGCAGTCGCACAGCCACATGATCGCCGCCTCATAGTCCTTAGCCCGCCCGCCCTCACGCACGAGGCCGTAGATAAACTTTTTGTTCTCCTTTGCCAGTTGGGAGGGGATGCTGTTCCAGACCATGCGGATCTTCGGTACGATCTCGATGGGGGCGTGCTTGGAGAAATCCTGTTCGTAAGCGGCCAGGATGCGCTTTTGGATGCTCCGGACTTCGTTGAAGTCCTTCTCCTCCACAAAGCTCTGCACCGCCTCCGGCATACCTCCGACAAAATAATACTGCTTGAGTGCGTCAATATAGGTCTGCTTGAATGGGGTGATCATCGGGTAGTCCTGGCTGTCAAGCAGCTGCACAAACCGCTCTCCGGCAGTCGCCGCCAAAAACTCCTTGAAGGACAGCGGGTAAAGGCTCAGAAAATCCACCTTGCCCACGGGAAACGACGTTCCCCCGTGGAGGGCGATGCCCAGCAGCGAGCCTGCGCAGATAATATGGTACTGCGGAGCGTCCTCATAGAAATACTTCAGCGAGGTCAGCGCCCTCGGCACTTCCTGCACCTCGTCAAACAGGAGCAGCGTGTTGTCCGCATCGATCTTTTTCCCGGCATACAGCTCGATCCCCATGATCAGGCGGTCGGTGTTCAAATCGGAGGCAAAGAGCTCCGCCATTCTGGAGTTGGAATCGAAATTGATGTATACGGTGTCGGCATAGGCCCGGCTGCCAAATTCCTTCATCAGCCAGGTCTTTCCCACCTGTCTTGCGCCCTCGATGATCAGGGGCTTGCGCCGTTTGCTTGTCTTCCATCGATATAGCTTTTCGATTGCGGCTCGGTACATACGCCCACCTCCATGACAACAGTACCTATATAGTATATCACATAATCGCAAAAATTACAACGATAATTATGGAGAGTAAAGCGTTTTTTACATCGAATTTATGTCTCCTTCCTGCAATAATTAAAATGGAAGATGGGATGCGCAAGAAGCGTCCTGCTAATATTCTGCTAATATGGCCCTTTAAAACCGTCTAATTTCAGTAGGGAACGGTAGGGATGAAAACGCACATTGTACGCTAAAAAGTATCTAATACACAGGATATTTCAACATATTTCAGTACAAATCATGACGGGTAGGGAGGCCGCCCGAGGTACTCCTAAGCGACAGGCCGCTGGTTCGAATCCAGTTCGGGGTGCCAAAACGCCGGATATAGTGAAATATCCGGCGTTTTTATAACTTTTTCAGAGCAATCTTGCCTACAAACTCATTCTTCTTTTTATTCATTCGCTCTGAATACTTCGCCTACAAATTCTCAGCGTTTTGGGGCTGAAAATCGCTGTTTTGCCTACACTTGCCTACATTTAACCAATTTTACCCCTTCGCTTCCGCTCCCCGGTGGCCTCTTTCAGCAATTCAGTCAATAGCTCCGGGTGCTGTCGTACCAACTGCTTTAGGAGGTCTATGGTGGCACTGTCGGCCTCCGTTGTCTTCTGGTCAGTCCCTACCTTGGAGAAGAAGCCGCTGTCCATCTCCTGGGCAATCAGCTTGCGGTCAGCGTCAAAACCGTGAGCGTAGATGTCTGTGACCATCCGGGCCTCGGCATGGCCTGTGTCCCCTTGGACAGCTTTGATATCCTGTCCCCCAAGGCGCAGGACAAGCGCAAGCGGGAAATTGAAAGCTGTCTTTTCGAGGTCTTTATCAAGTACGCGCCGGGCCGGGCGCAGATGGTCTGATACAAGGCATCCTTGTGGAATAGGGCTAGCCGCGAAGCGGCGCAAGGGACAAAGACCCTTGTTCGGAGCGCAGCGACGCAAGCCCCGCAGGGCGCACTTCTATACATGGCGAAGTCCATGTATAAAAGTGCGCCCTGCGGGTTAGCATCGTAACGCAATATGCTTTCAATGCAGGATCAGTCCCAGCGCAGCAGAATCGCCATATGCGCCAAAGTAGAGCTGTCATGCTGGAATAACTCATCCTGAAAGCCGTTGAGACGGTTTTGGTTATGCAAGGTCGCCCGGCTGGCCTTGACAATATAGTGGAACAGCCGCTCTTTTGTGGCTGCTTCCTTGCACCCCAGCACCGATACGAAGCAGTAAAAGCTGTATAGGCTGCACAGGGAAACGTAGCTTTTCCACAGGGTTTCCCGGCTGCTGGGATTCGGGAAGTCTATAAACAGAGCCGCAGCTACCATGAGATTTTCAAAAAAGTATTCGTGCGTTGAAAATGCCGCTTGGAATTCTGTCAGTGTATCCTCGTATACAGCCTTGGAATACCCAATGGTATCAATCCGCACGGGGTCAAGCCCATTATTTTTGTTTACAGTAAGGGTGATTTTCCGCTGAACCTTCAGCGCACTATAAATATCGGAAGTCCATGCGCTCTCACGGCTAATTCGATCCAGAATTTTGATATTCTGCATCAAATACATATCCCTGTTTCCTGGAATTTCATCATTCATCGGCACGGAAGTGACTTCACTCCTCTGCCTATCCGCCCATTCGTCCGGGTCAAAGTCAGCCCAATCCGCGTTTTGAAGCCGCTGAAGGACAATCCCCAGATAGAGCATTCGCCGGGAGAGCGGCATGGAGCGGTTTTGCAGAATATCAACGCACAGAGCGCGAATTGGCGCAAAGCAGTGCAGGAGGTTTTCGCCTTTGGAAATACATATCTCTCTTTGCTCCGCCTGGGGCAGTGGTTCTTCCACGAATTCAATCCCATCCGGCAAGTCCCAGAGCTGCTGAAGTACTCCCTCACAGGAGGGAGACAGGCAGTACTCCTTCGCGGCAGGCGTATAGCCGAACAGTCTCGGATATATTCTACAAACCCGGGGCAGCGTGTTTTCACCACATATCTGCTGGAGTCGGCACAACCCGTCTTTTGTATGAAACGCGCAGCGGCCTTCGTCTGTCAAACAAAATTCAGCATACATCGTGTTATTTGCCTGCTCTTTAAGACGGCGCATTCCCTGAAACGCCAGGTTATGGAGTTCCGAATCTTTCTCCGCGGCGCGTTTTATACAAAGATAATCCTTTTTATTGAATTTAATCTTCCAGCCATCGTCGCAGCAGTTGTCCTGGCAGGCTCCCATCAGGCAATGGAAGCTCTGATAGAAGTTCGGGATCAGCGCGGAGCGGATGGGCAGCTTGATTTTTTCATCAGCCATAGTATAACCTCACGATAGTTAGAATGGGAGGCGAGCCAAGGCCCGCCCCCCAAGGTTAAGAAGTCTATGCGGTTTTGCTAAGAACGGCCTTTGGCGTTATCACGCTCCGATTGGCCGCGCCGCGGGCCGCTTCCACGCGGCTCCTCGCCTCATTGGGGCCCCCGCAAAGCCGTCTTTCGGCTTTGTAGGGAGATGAGGAGCAAAGGAGCGCGCACAGTTTTCGCCGATAGACGGAAACGAAGCAAAGCGGACTTTGCGACGAATCACTGTAACAGCTGGAGCACACCCTGAGGCACCTGGTTGGCCTGGGCCAGCATGGCCTGGGCGGACTGGATCAGGATGTTGTTCTTGGTGTAGGCCATCATCTCGGCGGCCACGTCGGTGTCGCGGATGGTAGACTCGGCGTCCTGGATGTTCTCCGTCATGACGCTCAAGTTGTTGATGGTGTGATCCAGACGGTTCTGAGTGGCGCCTAGGGTGCCGCGCACGTCGGACACATAGTTGATGGCGCTCTTGATGGCGTCGATGGCCTTGGCGGCATCCTCCTGATTGTCGATGCGGATATCGCCGATGCCCATGTCAGCGGTGTGCATATTGTAGATGGACACGGTCATCTGGTTGAAGTCCTCGGCGGTGTCGCCGATCTGGAGCTTCAGGCCGCTGGTGCCGCCGTCGAACTTGACGGTGGGGGTGACGATCTTGTTGGTCTCGCTGTCCACCAGGCCGCGCACGGTGACCTTGCCGTTCTCGTCCATGGTCACGCTGGCATTCTTTTGGCCGTTGGCCAGCTTAGCCAGAGCGCCGCCCAGGGAGGAAGCGGTCTCCTTGCCAAAGTCGGTCACCTCAATGGCGGTGTAGGTCTTGTCGCTGGCATTCTTGCCCTTATCCACGAACTCATAGGTCTGGCCGTTGATGGTGACGGTGGAGCCGCTCTTCATCTTCTTGGGATCAAGGGTGAACTCCAACTGGGTGGTCTTGTCGCCGCTGGAATCAACGCCGATAGCCTGAGCGGCAGAACCAACCTTGGTGGAGGCGATGGTAACAGTGCCTTCGGACGAGGTGACCTTATAGTTCTCATCGTTCACGTCAGCCTTGATGGCAGTGGCCAGAGCTTTGGCGGCGGAGGTCAGGTCGCTGATATCGTCCACGATGACCGCCTTGTTGCTGGCGTTGGACACGTCGCCCGCGGCCTTCACCAGCTCGTACTTCTTGCCGTCCACCTCGACCACCGCGCCATAGGACACGCCCTCGGAGAGGGTGATGGTGGAGTTGGCGGAAGTCCTCTGGTCGCCGTTTTTCAGGTTGGCGGTGATGGAGGTGCTCTCGCCCGGAGTCAGCTTTACGCTGGTCAGTTCGGTGCCGGTGTGGGTACCCGCGCGGTTGCTCTCGAACTTACCATCGGTTGCGGTGATCTTGATCTCGGCCTTGTCGCCGAAGATGTCGGAACCCTTGACCTTGCTCCCGTCGCTCAACTTGACTTCAAAAGCGTCGCTCTCCAGCAGTTCCTTGATGTTGGCCATGGTGCTGGTGGCGCCGAGATAATTGTCCTTGTCAATCTTGAAGTCCTTGCCGGCCTCGATCTCGACCTCAAAGGTGCGGCCATCGGCCAGCTTGCCCTTGAAGGTCAATTTGTCGCCAATGTTCAGGTTGGCGGCGGCAGCTTGGCCGGTTTGCAGATTTCTGCCCGTGGCATCATCCAGGGTCAGCGTGATGCTGGCTTTCACGGGGGTAGCGACAGCGGTGCCAGCGGCGGAGTCCACCTTCTTATTGCTGCGCAGGTTCGTGATGCTGATGTCTGCGGCGGCGCCAAGGGCTGCGGCGCCATCCTTGCTGACAAACTTCAGGTCAGCATCATTCTGAGCAGAGCCGCCTGTGTTTTTCTCGGTCGTGATCGTAAATAGATCGCCCACAGAAACCTTGGTGTCGTCAAAGATGGTGTCCTCATTGGCCATCAGCTTGGCCTTGCTCAGGGCGGTAGCAATGTTTTTGAGGGTTTCATCGGGACTCGCGCCGACTTCAAAGTCCTCTCCGGCCGTCAGCTGGGCCTTGACCACAGTGCCGTTGGTCGCATCGGCGGCGTCATTCAGCTTGAAGCTGAACTCCAGAACATCGCCCTTGGAAACGTCCAGGCCAGTAGTAGTGTTAAAAAGGACATCTTTAATCAGAGCATTACCGGCGGTGCCGTCAGTGCCCGCCACATAAGTACCGGCAACATCGCCGTTGTTTTTATCCCAGGTGGTTTCCAAACTCATCCCGTTCGCGGTCACTTTCGCCTCGGTAACGGTGCTGGTCACATTCTTGTCGTCGGTCTCGCCGGCGGCCCTGGTCAGCTGGTTGCCCTCCACCCGGGCCGTCAAGGTGACGGAGTTCTTGCCGTAGGTTACGTCAAACCGCTTGCCAACGGCCGCGTCACCGGCAAGGGCCTTGGCAATGCTCTTGGCCTGATCTTCGATGGTATTGCCCTCGAAGTCTGTGCCAAACACCAAAGCCTTACTTGCGGTGCTGTCGCCATTGGTAGTGTCGGCAATCAGACCGCCAAAGTTGAGCGTCAGCGTGTCGCCATCGCCAAAAGCGCTGTCCAGGTTGATGGTAAAGGTGCCGTTGGAGCCGCCGCCATTGGAGCCCTGTACCACATCCACGCCCTTGGCCATGTCGATCTGGCTGGCCTCGAGGCCGGTAGCGGTGATGTCCGCGCCGGACAGCGAGCCGTCGAACAGCTTAATGCCGTTGAAGTTGGCGCTGTCGGCGATGCGGTTGATCTCGGTGCGGAGCTGATCCATTTCCTTCTGGAGCTGGAAGCGGTCGGTGTCGTTGTCATAGGTGCCGTTGGCGGACTGGGTGGCCAGCTCCACCATGCGGTTGAGCATATCGTGCACCTCAGTCAGAGCGCCCTCGGCGGTCTGCACCAGGCTGATGCCGTCCTTGGCGTTCTT
>CAMNQF010000084.1 GCA_946548895.1 uncultured bacterium
ATGAGAACCATGCCGGGGTGAAATTCCCATGAGGTTATGCTAATAACCGTCCGATCACAGCCCCTTTTCACTATTAACCTTTTACCCATTTTTGAAAGGGGGATTTATAGAATGAACAATGCTGATGTGCCTATTTGGGAAAAGTACACGCTTACCATTGAGGAAGCGTCAAAATATTTCCGCATTGGGGAAAACAAGCTGCGGAAACTTGCAGAGGAAACCCCCACGGCGGGCTGGGTGATCTTGAACGGCAACCGTATTCAGATCAAGAGGAAACAGTTTGAAAAAATCATTGACACACTGGACGCAATTTAGCGAAAAAGATAGTGAAAAGGAGCCTTGAATGTGCTATAATAGATGTAAGCATATCAAGGCTCTTTCCGACACGGAAAGGAGCAAAAACAATGTCGGAGAAAAGACGTGATAATAGAAACCGCATTTTGCGTTCGGGAGAGAGCCAGAGAAAAGACGGGAGATATGCTTACAAATATACCGATACTTTTGGTAAAGTGCAATTTGTCTATGCGTGGAAGTTAGTACCTACGGACAAGACCCCAGCCGGGAAGCGTGACGACATATCCCTTAGAGAAAAGGAAAAAGAGATACAGAAAGACCTTGACGACGGGATAGACACAATCGGAAAGAAAATGACTGTCTGCGAGCTTTACGCGAAGCAGAACCGCCACCGGGGAAACGTAAGGCATAACACCACAAAGGGGCGCGAACGGCTGATGAAGCTGCTGGAAGCGGATAAACTTGGTTCCTGCCCCATTGACAGTGTGAAGCTGTCCGACGCGAAAGAATGGGCGTTGCGCATGAAAGAAAAGGGAATATCCTACAAGACCATAAGCAACGACAAGCGTTCCTTAAAAGCCGCGTTCTATACGGCGATACAGGACGACTGTATAAGGAAAAACCCCTTTGACTTCCAGCTAAACACCGTGATCGAGGACGACACAGAGCCGAAAGTACCCCTCACAGGAGAACAGGAAGAAAGCCTTTTATCCTTTATGCAAAGTGATAGCGTCTATCAGAAATACCGTGACGAGGTTATCATACTGCTGGGGACGGGGCTTAGGATTTCCGAACTCTGCGGGCTGACTGAAACCGACCTTGACTTTGAAAACCGGGTAATCAATGTAGACCACCAGCTTTTACGGAGCGCGGAAACAGGCTACTACATAGAGAAGCCCAAAACACAAAGCGGTATCAGACAAATTCCAATGAGTGAAAAAGTGTATGAAGCGTTGGGGCGCGTGTTGGAGAACCGCAAGGGAACGAAGCAGATCACCATTGACGGTTACAGCAATTTCCTTTTCCTCAACCGGGACGGTTGCCCGAAAACGAATGTGAACTATGCTACCATGTTCCGGGGGCTTGCGAAGAAGTACAACAAGTGCCATGAGGAAGCCTTACCCAAAGTAATGACACCTCACACCCTGCGTCATACGTTCTGCACCAACTTAGCCAATGCGGGCATGAACCCGAAAGCGTTACAGTATATCATGGGACATTCCAACATCACCATGACGCTGAACTATTACGCACACGCAACTTTCGCTTCCGCAAAGGCTGAAATGGAAAGGCTGATTGCAGCATAGCCGCAGACGGATTTACTACTTCTTTTACTACCATTGAGAGGGAAAACCTAAAAGGTTATGAGGGTATATAAGAACTTCTCCCCATATCTAAAATGCCGGGAAAGCCCGAAAATACGGGCTATACCGACATATAAGAACTTCTAAAGAGATAATCTAAATTCACCAATAATTTTGTTTCAAAAACACATCGTCCATCTCCGTAAGGAACCGCTTTCCTGTTGGCCTCTTGTCCATCTATGCGCTGACGCCCCTTTCAACTCCATGTTCCCCCATATTAGCACGCGCCCCTGTACCAAAACAAGTACAGGGGCGCGGTTGCTATTTGCGCCGCGGAATGATACAATGGCTTATCAAAAAAGAAGGTGCCGCTATGTCCGTAAACATTCTTTCCTTCCGGGTATATCAGATTCTTTTGGAGTATAGCGATGGGGACCACGCCCTGCCCATGGGGGAGCTGCTCCGCCTGCTGCGGACAAAATACGGCCTGCGCTGCGACCGGCGGTCGGTGTATGCCGCCCTGGACAGGCTGCGGGTCATAGGCTGCCATATCCCGGAGTACCAGGATGACGGCGAGGGCTACCGGCTGCTGTCCCGCTCCCTGGAGCCGTCGGAGGTCCGGCTGCTGTCGGATGCCGTGTCCGCTTTTCCGGGTATCTCCCAGCGGCAGTGCGAGCGGCTGCTGGAAAAGCTGCGGCGGGGCCTGAGCCGGTGGCAGCGGGAGCGGTGCCGTCCGCTCGTCACCGGCGCGCCCTGGCGGGGCTTAAACCAGGAGACGTTCCTGTCCGTCGAGGTGCTGGAGGAAGCCGTCTCCCGCCGCTGCCAGGTGGAATTTCAGTACATGGAATACGGCATGGACAAGCGGCTCCATCCCCGCCGGGAGCGGCCCTACCGGGTATCGCCCTATGATCTCTGCTTCACCAACGGAAACTACTATCTGCTCTGCCGGTATCAGGGGGCGAAGGACATCAGCCACTACCGGGTGGACCGAATTCGGTCGCCGGTTTTACTGGAAAACCAATCCGCAGAGCCTCTGCCGCCCGGACTGGACCTGGAGCGGTATGTCCGGGAGCGGGTCTACCCCTTTCCCGGCGAGGCCGTCCGGGCGGTGCTGCGCTGTGAGGGGGACTTACTCAGCGACGTACTGGACCGCTTCGGCACGGAGGCCCAGCTTCGGGACAACGGGGACGGGACCTTTGACGCCACGGTCTTCACCGGGGCCGCGGGGCTGAAATTCTGGGCGCTCCAATACGCGGCTGCTTGTCAGGTTTTGGAGCCGGTCTCGCTGCGGCAGGAAATCGGCGGCGCCCTGCGGACGGGGTGGGAGAAGTACGAGGCAACGCCAGAATCTGTGGATGATGCCGGGCAAAATAAAAGAACATGACAGGAGGTTTTTCAAAATGCACGAGGGCACATACTATGAGGGAGCCGCTGCGGCGGCACAGCCGAAAAAAATCCTGATTCTGGGCGAGTCCCACCACGGCGACAGGCCGGAGGATGTGGGAAAACCAGTGGAACAGGGAGCTACGGAGAAAGTGGTAAGAGACTATCTGGCCCAAAAGGGCGGGACGGAGCAGTGCCTCCAATTTTTCCACAAAATCGCCCTGTCCTTCGGTATTGACACTGAGAAAGATGCGGAAAAGAAGCTGTTCTGGGACAAAGTTTTCTTCGGCAATTACGTGGATGTACTCTGCGGCGTGAAAGATGACGCCGCAAAGAAATTTATCCAGGCCAACAAGGACCGCTACAATCAAGGCCTGGCGGAATTTATCCAGGCGCATGAAATTGACGTGGTGTTCTGTTTCAGCGATGAGGTATTTGACGCTCTGCCAAACAAAGAAGGCCGCTGGTCCCGGACCTTGTTCCAGGATGTAAAGCGCGGCAAGGCTGATTTGTGGTTTGGCCGTGGCTATGGCCCGGACTCCCCATTTTGCCGGGAGATCAAAGTTTACGGATCTCCCCACCCAAGTTATTGGAACTTCGCGGGCATCAATTCGGAAGAACTCGTACAATACACAAGGCCCGTTTTTGAGGACTGCTGCGGATAATCTGGCGGAAAAGGAGTTTACAGCGGGGCGGCAGGCCAAATGGAACAAAATGGCTTCTGGCTTGGGCGGGCCGTGACGCCGCGGAAGCGCCGGGCCGCCACGGGCAGCGCGGATGGGCCGGCGCGCTCACACCATCACCGGGCTGCGGGTCCACTCCGTCCCGCAGGGGCCCGGCTCCCGGCGGCACAGCTCGTAAAAATCCGTGCAGCGGGCCTCCAGCTCCAGCAGGGGCAGGCCCTTCCCGCGGGCGGGCTTGGTGATTACGGGCAGGGCGGCCCGCCCCTTCATCTCCCGCAGCACCTCCCTGCCCCGGGCGTTGGCCCCCAGCACGCGGATATAGGGCGGGTGATCGGGCCGGTCGCGCTCCTTCAGGCCCAGCGCCCCCCACAAAACCGCCCGGCGGATGCGGGCGTGGGTATAGCGCTTTGTTTTGGCCAGGGCGTATACCTCCTCCAGCGTCCGCCCCTGCCGGACGGCGGCGTACAGCCGGTGGGACAGCCCCTCCCCGCAGTCGGGCAGAGCGGCGAAGTCCTCCTCCTCCATGGCGCGCAGAACGGCCAGCGCCGCCCGCTCCCCATAGTTCAGGCTTGCGGGATTGTCCGCGGACAGCTCCCCGGTCAGGATCCTCTTCCGCAGATAGGAGGCCGTGGACTGCCCGCCCCCGCCGCCCGCTTCGGCGCGGAGGACCGTGACGGGCTGAATCCCGCTTCCCAGGGCGTTCAGCGCCCGGATATACTCCACGCCCAGGTTGTTGTTGGGCCGGGACAGCAGGCTTGCCGGCTCTTCCCCCAGCAGCTCCCCCACCGCCGCCTGGCGGCAGACGGCGAACGGCATTCCCTCATCCAGAAAGCGGCGCAATCCGGCCCGGTAGCCCTCGCCGTCCAGGCAGTCCGCCACCCGCCGGAGCTTGTCCACATCGCCGCACTCACTGCCAAAAGACAGGTGGGTCACCACCCCGGCGGCCGCCAGCAGCTCCACCGCCCCCCGGGCAAAGGGCTCCGCCGACGACGCGGCCCACGCCGTGGGCAGCTCCAGCACCAGGTCCGCGCGCTCCAAGGCGGCCCGGGCCCGGTCCCACTTATCGAAAATCCCGCAGTCACCCCGCTGGACGAAATTACCGCTCATCACCACCACAACGGCGCACTTCCCCAGCGCCCGGCGGGTCTCCCGCAGGTGGATGGCGTGCCCCACATGAAAGGGATTGTACTCCGCTACCACTCCCACCACCGTCATAGCCCCGCTCCTCTCCACTATTTTTCGGCAAAATCGCAAAACCGCTTGCGGTATGCCGCATTTCGTAGTATAATGTGTCCGCGATACAGCCGCAGCCCTCCGGGCCCGGCCTGCGCCTGCCGCTATTATAATCCAAATGGCAGGCCAAAGTAAATACCCAGTTATTACAGGGGGCAACCCATGCGGGGCCCAAAGCAAAGGAGTGCGGAACATGAAGGTTCTCGTCATCAACGCGGGCAGCTCGTCTCTGAAGTACCAGCTGCTGGACACCAACAGCCGCGAGGTTCTGGCCAAGGGCCTGTGCGAGCGCATCGGCATCGACGGCAAATTCACTTACAAGGCTCCCGGCAAGCCCACCGTGGACGCGGCGGATGTCGCCATGCCCACCCATGCCGAGGCCATCCAGGCGGTGCTGGCCGCCCTGGTCAACCCAGAGGGGGGCGTCATCTCCTCCATGAGCGAGATCGACGCCGTGGGACACCGCGTGGTCCACGGCGCGGAGACCTTCGCCTGTTCCGTCCGCATCGACGACAAGGTGATGGCCGCCCTGGAGGAGTGCGTCCCCCTGGCTCCCCTGCACAACCCCGCCAATATCACCGGCATCAAGGCGTGCACTGCCGTCATGGGCCCCAATGTCCCCCAGGTTGCCGTGTTCGACACCGCTTTCCACCAGACCATGCCCCCCGTGGCCTACACCTATCCCCTGCCCTACGAGTACTATGAGCGGGACAAGGTCCGCCGCTATGGCTTCCACGGCACCAGCCACCGCTATGTGACCCAGCGGGCGGCGGATATGCTGGGCAAGCCCATCGAGTCGCTGAAGCTCATCTCCTGCCACCTGGGCAACGGCTCCTCCATCGCCGCCGTGTCCGGGGGGAAGAGCGTGGACACCTCCATGGGCTTCACCCCGCTGGCGGGCCTGCCCATGGGTACCCGCTCCGGCGACCTGGACGCGGGCATCCTGGAGTACCTGATGAACCGCCACGGCATGGACATCAAGGAGATGGTGTCCGTACTGAACAAGAAATCCGGCGTGCTGGGCGTGTCCGGCGTGTCCTCCGACTTCCGGGACCTGGGGTCCGCCGCCGAGGGCGGCAATCAGCGTGCCGCCCTGGCCCTGGATATGTTCAGCTACGGCGTAAAGAAGTACATCGGGGCCTACGCCGCCGCCATGGGCGGGGTGGACGCCGTCATCTTCACCGCCGGCGTGGGTGAGAACGACGCCCAGCAGCGCATGGCCATCGCCTCCGGGCTGGAGTTCATGGGCATCAAGATGGACCCGGACGCCAACAACATCCGAGGCAAGGAGGCCGTCATCTCCGCCATCGACTCCAAAGTGACGGTGCTGCTCATCCCCACCAATGAAGAGCTGATGATCGCCCTGGATACCGCCGAGCTGGCCTGAACAAGCTGACAGCAACTCCCCCGGCGGCCATCCGCCGGGGGAGTTGCTTATGGATTCCGCGCTTTGTACGCCAGATATCCCTCTAAAATCAAAGACGCCGCCACCGCGTCCACGTTTTTCTTGTGGGCCCTCATCCTCTTCCCCGACGCGTGGAGGATCTGGTGGGCCTCGATGGTGGTGCGCCGCTCGTCCCACAGCCGCACCGGCATCCCGGCCTTTTCCTCCACCAGGGCGGCAAAGGCCCGGTACAGCCCCGCCCTGGGGCCCTCCGTGCCGTCCATGTTCCGTGGGAAGCCCATCACCAGCTCCTCCGCCTGCCGCTCCGCCGCGATTCTGGCAATCTCCTCCGCCACACGCTCAGGCTGGCGGGCATGAATGACTTCGGCGTACCCCGTCAGCAGCCCGGCGGCGTCGGACACCGCCACCCCTGTCCGAGCGTCGCCGTAGTCAATGGCCATCACCCGCATCCTTCTCCCCCCCCTTCCAAAAACACCGCTGATTCCGCCCGCTTCTGTAAAAATCGCCCGCGGCCCTGCGCCCGCCGCGTGTTCGCACATTTCACATTTCATTTACAGTTACAGTATTATAGAATATAAACTTCTCCTTGACAAGCCCCTCCCAGTGTGATAAACTACCATCACCTGTGAGCAGGGCTTTCTTTTTGTGCGTATTTTTACGGGGTGCGCGCAAAAACCCTGGCTCCCACGCGGACCACAGGGAGGCAATGCGCCGACCCCCCGCAGCCTTGAAAACGGGCGCGTTCCGCCCATTTCAGGCGCCGGAGTCGGCTCAGGCCGGTCCGGCGCTTTTTGCCGGGCGGCCAAATTCAAAAGGAGGTGCCGAGAATGGCGAAAGCCGGAAACCGTGTGAAAGTCGTGCTGCGCTGCTCCGAGTGCAAGCAGCGCAACTACAACACCAAGAAGAACAAGCGCAACACCACCGAGCGCCTGGAGCTCAACAAGTACTGCCCCTTCTGCAGAAAGCACACTCTGCACACCGAAACCAAGTAATGAGCGCCGCTCACAAGGAAAGAAGGGTAAACGTTAATGTCTGAACAGGAAAAGCGGGACAACGCGCCGCAGGAGTCTGAAAGCCCCGACAAAAAGGATAAGGCCCCCAAGGAGAAGAAGAAGGAGAAAAAGCCCAACCGTGTGCTGCGCTGGCTCAAGGACCTGAAGGGCGAGCTGAAAAAGGTCACTTGGCCCACCGCCAAGGACGTGGTGAAGAACGTAGGCACCGTCATCCTGTGCGTCATCATCGTGGGCATCTTCATCTGGGTGTTTGACTTCCTGGCCCGCGCGGTGATCGACGCCCTGCTCCAGCTCTTCGGTTAAGCCTCATGGCGGACGAACTGAAGTGGTATGTGGCCCACACCTACTCCGGCTACGAGAACACCGTGGCCATGTCCATTGAGCAGGCTGTGGAGAACCGCAGTATGCACGACCTCATCGCCGAGGTGTCCATTCCCCTGGAGACGGTGACGGAGATCACCGACAACGGCCCCAAAACCGTGGAACGCAAGGTTTTTCCCGGCTACGTGCTGGTGAAAATGGTCATGACCGACGAGACTTGGCACCTGGTGCGCAACATCCGGGGCGTCACCGGCTTTGTAGGCGCGGCCAATAAGGCCATCCCCCTCACGGAGGAGGAAATCGCCGCCCTGGGCGTGGAAAAGCGCGAGGTGGTGGTGGGCTACGCCGTGGGCGACAGCGTGAAAATCACCGACGGCGCCCTGGCCTCCTTCATCGGCACGGTGGAGGAGCTGGACACCGACCGGGGCAAGGTCAAGGTGGTGGTCTCCATGTTCGGCCGGGAGACCCCGGTGGAGCTGGAACTGGACCAGGTCGAGACCATCTGACAAACAAGAGGCGGGTGAGACCCGCCCGTGGGAGAAGCCTCAGCGCGGGCTTCGTCACCACCACATTTTATGTAGGAGGTGCTGTTTCAAATGGCACAGAAAATTACTGGATATGTAAAGCTGCAGATCCCCGCCGGCCAGGCAACCCCGGCCCCCCCTGTGGGCCCCGCCCTGGGCCAGCACGGCGTGAACATCGCCGCCTTTACCAAGGAGTTCAACGAGCGCACCAAGAAGGACATGGGCCTCATCATCCCCGTGGTCATCACTGTGTACGCCGACCGCTCCTTCACCTTCATCACCAAGACCCCTCCCGCCGCCGTGCTCATCAAGAAGGCGTGCAATATCGAGTCCGGCTCCGGCGTGCCCAACAAGACCAAGGTGGCCACCCTGTCCAAGGCCGACTGCCAGAAGATCGCCGAGACCAAGATGCCCGACCTGAACGCCGCCAGCCTGGAGGCCGCCATGAGCATGATCGCCGGTACCGCCCGCTCCATGGGCGTGACGGTGGAAGAGTAAGGGAAGGAGGAAGCAGCAATGGCTAAGAAAGGCAAAAAGTATGTGGACAGCGCCAAGCTCATCGACCGCGCCGCCCAGTATGACGTGAACGAGGCCATGGAGCTGGTCATCAAGACCGCCACCGCCAAGTTCGACGAGACCGTGGAGCTGCACGTGAAGCTGGGCGTGGACTCCCGCCACGCCGACCAGCAGGTCCGCGGCGCCATCGTCCTCCCCCACGGCACCGGCAAGACC
>CAMNQF010000085.1 GCA_946548895.1 uncultured bacterium
AGGCGTTGCACAGGAAGGCCAGCAGCATCCGCTCCACGCCCAGGGAGGGCTCGATGACGTAGGGGATATAGTGCTCGTTGGCCTCCTGGTCGAAATAGGTCAGGTCCTTGCCGGAGGTGTTCTGGTGGGCGGTGAGGTCGAAATCGGTGCGGCTGGCCACCCCCCACAGCTCGCCCCAGTCGGTGAAGGGGAAGGCGAACTCGAAGTCGGTGGTGGCGTTGGAGTAGTGGCTCAACTCCTCGGGGTCGTGGTCCCGGAGCCGCAGGTTTTCGTCCTTGATCCCCAGCCCCAGCAGCCACTGGTGGCAGAAGTCTTTCCAGTAGGCGAACCACTCCAGCTCAGTGCCCGGCTTGCAGAAGAACTCCAGCTCCATCTGCTCGAACTCCCGGGTGCGGAAGATGAAGTTGCCCGGGGTGATCTCGTTGCGGAAGGACTTGCCGATCTGGCCGATGCCGAAGGGCAGCTTGCGGCGGGTGGTGCGCTGGACGTTGACAAAGTTGGTGAAAATGCCCTGGGCGGTCTCGGGCCGCAGGTAGACGGTGTTTTTGGCGTCCTCGGTGACGCCCTGGAAGGTCTTGAACATGAGGTTGAACTGGCGGATGTCGGTCCAGTTGCGCTTGCCGCAGGTGGGGCAGGGGATCTGGTGCTCCTCAATAAAAGCCTTCATCTCCTGCTGGCTCATGGCGTCCACGCTGTGGCCCAGCTCAAAATTGTTTTCCTGGCACCAGTCCTCGATGACCTTGTCGGCGCGGAAGCGCTCGTGGCACTCCTTGCAGTCCATCAGCGGGTCGGAAAAGCCGCCCACGTGGCCGGAGGCCACCCACACCTGGGGATTCATGAGGATGGCGGCGTCCAGCCCCACGTTGTAGGGGTTCTCCTGGACGAACTTCTTCCACCAGGCCTTTTTCACGTTGTTTTTGAGCTCCACGCCCAGGGGGCCGTAGTCCCAGGTGTTGGCCAGGCCGCCATAGATCTCGCTCCCGGCGAAGATGAAGCCCCGGGCCTTGCATAGGTTGACGATTTTTTCCATGGATTTCTCGCTGTTTTTCACAATGATCCGCTCCTCTTCGATAATTTTCGGCTTAGAGTATTTACGCCTCGCCTGCTCGCGACGGCTCGGACGCTATCAACAAAAAACGCCCCGAGCCGTTATGGCTCAGGGCGAACAGTTGTCACGCTCCGCAAGGGTCTGGACGCTCGGTCGCTTTCCCTTCGACTCGGGCCGGCTGTGGGCCGCCCTGCGGCCCTGCGCTCGGGTCTTGCCTTCGGCTCGGCCGGCGGTAGACGCTTGCCACTGGCAAGCACCGCCCCTCGCTTCGGTCCAAGCTCCCTCGCAGCCCCATGCTACGCGCTTCTTCTTGTCCGCGGTTCCACCTGAATTCGGGCCGTGCCCGCACTCTTGCCCGGTAACGGCGGGGGGCCGCCGGGCCATTTCCTGCCCGGGCTCGGGAGGGCCTTCCCGCCGCGCCTTCGGGGGACTCGCACCGTCCGTCCCCTCTCTGAAACCCGTGCGCGGGGTACTGTTCTCCGTCACTGCTTTGCGCCGTACATTGTATTACAGAAAAGCGGGGCTGTCAAGGGGGAAACGGGGAACCGCGGGCGGCCGCGGCGCAAAAAAATAGCCGGATGTTTATACTTTTTTCATTTCCTTTTCCCAAACGGTGTGCTATAATGTACCGTATGAAAAACTGCGCAGGAGGGGACCGCCATGCAAAACCGCGTCACCGTCACCGTGGGTGGACTGAAATACACGCTGCTGGCCGCAGAGGACGAGAACTACGTCCACCGGGTGGCCGCCTATGTGAACGACAAAATGAAGGAGACGGGCCGGGCGGGCGGCGTGTCCCAGATGGACTGCGCCGTGCTCACCGCCATCAACATCGCCGACGACCGGTTCAAGGAGCAGGAGGCGTCGGAGAACCTGCGGCGGCAGATCAAGGACCTGCTGGAGGAGAATTCCAAGCTGAAGCTGGAGTTGAGCGAGGCCAAGCGGGAGATTTTTAAATTGCAGCAGAAGCGGTAAGCGCGAGCTTAGGCGCGCCGCCCCGGATGGACTGGAGCGAGGATAAAAAACCAAGATTTGCGGAGCAAATCTGTTTTTTATCCGAGTCGGAGGGAAGCCGGGGCGAGCAGCGCGCCTAAAGCGAGCGTGATAACGCCGCGCGGCCAATCGGAGCGTGATAACGCCGTGCGCCTAAAGCGGCGTGATACCACCGCGAAGCGCGAGCGGCGCGCCGTGGTCACGGCGCGCTGCGCTATACTACTCAAAGAAACGAGAGAGCGGCCTTATGGAAATACTATCCCCCGCCGGCAGCCCGGAGGCGCTGCGCGCGGCGGTTTGCGCCGGGGCGGACGCGGTCTACCTGGGCTTCGGACAATTCAACGCCCGCCGGGGGGCGAAAAATTTTACCCGGGAGGAATTTGCCGCGGCGGTGTCCTACTGCCACCTGCGGGGGGTGAAGGTGTACCTCACCCTGAACACCCTGTGCTCCGACCGGGAGATGGCGGAGGCCGTGGACTGCGCGGCGCAGGCGTCCAAGCTGGGGGCGGACGCGGTGCTGGTCCAGGACATGGGGCTGGTGCGGGCCCTGCGCCAGTGCGCCCCCGACCTGCCCGTCCACGCCTCCACCCAGATGACCATCCACAACCTGGACGGGGTCAAGCAGGCCGCCGCCCTGGGTATGACCCGGGCGGTGTTGGCCCGGGAGCTGTCCCGCCGGGACATCGCCTATATCTGCGAGCGCTCCCCCATTGAGATTGAGGTGTTCGTCCACGGGGCGCTGTGTATGTGCTACTCGGGGCAGTGCTTCATGTCCTCCGTCATCGGGGGCCGGAGCGGCAACCGGGGTATGTGCGCCCAGCCCTGCCGCCTGCCCTACGGGTGGGGAGAGGAGCTGGCGGGCGGGCATCCCCTTTCGCTGAAGGATATGTCGCTGGCGGGCCATCTTCAAGAGCTCCGGGATATGGGCGTGGCCAGCGCCAAGATCGAGGGCCGGATGAAGCGGCCCGAGTACGTCTATGTGGTGACAAAGGTGTACGCCGACGCCCTGCGGGAGGGGCGGGAGCCCACGCCCGAGGAGCTCGGCCGCCTGGAGCAGGCGTTTTCCCGCCAGGGCTTCACCGACGGCTATTTTATGGAGCGGAAGGGTTCGGATATGTTCGGCGTCCGGGAGGAGGCCAAGAACCCCAAGGAGCTGTTCGCCCAGGCCAAGGCCGCCTATGAGAAGGGGGAGGGCCCCGGCGTCCCTGTCAAGCTCTACGCCATGGTTCGGGCGGGGGAGCCCGTCCAGGTGGGGGTGGAGGACGGCCAGGGCCGGGTAGTCACCGCGGCGGGCCGCCCGCCGGAGGCGGCCCGCCGACGCGCCCCCTCCCGGACGGAGGTGGAGGGCCAGCTGGCCAAGACCGGCGGCACCCCTTACCGGGTGTCCGACGTCCGCGCCCTGGTGGAGGACGGGCTGGCGGTGCCCCTGTCGGCGCTGAACGCCCTGCGGCGGCAGGTGCTGGACGGGCTGTCCGCCCAGCGCACCGCCCTGCCCCAGCGCCGCCACGGCGGGTATAAGCTGGGCGCCCGGTATGAGAACTACCGGGGAGAGCCGGACATCATTCTCTCCCTGCGCCGGGCGTCCCAGATGACCTTCGAGCTGGTGAAGGCGAAGCCCGGCCTCATTACCCTCCCGGTGGAGGAGGCCGCCGCGCACCCCGGCGACGTGAAGGGTGCGGCAGACCGGGGGGTGCCGGTGGCGGCGGTGCTGCCCCGGATCTGCTTTGACCGGGAGCTGGACGGCCTGCGCCGGGAGCTGGAGGCCTGCCGGGAGGCGGGGATCACCGATGTATACGTGGGCAATTTGGGCCTCATCCCCCTGTGCCGGGAGCTGGGCTTCACCCTGCGGGGGGACTTCGGCCTCCAGGTGTTCAACAGCCAGGGGGTGAAGGAGTACAAGCGGCTGGGCTTTCGGTCGCTCACCGCCTCCTTTGAGCTGAAGCTGGCCCAGGTCCGGGACCTGTCCAAGGCGGTGGACCTGGAGATCATCGCCTATGGCCGCCTGCCCCTGATGATTACCGAAAACTGCGCCATCAAGAACCAATCGGGGAAGTGCGTGTGCTCCAACGTGAACCTGCTCACCGACCGCAAGGGGGTGCGCTTCCCGGTGGAGCGGGCCTACGGCTGCCGCAACGAGATTTTGAACGCCAACAAGGTGTTTTTGGCGGACAAGGCCCAGGACTGGAAAAAGGCGGGGCTGCGGGCCATCCGCCTGCTGTTCACCACGGAGAACGGGGTGGAGTGCGCCCAGGTGCTGGACGCCTACCGGGGGAAGGGGAACTATGTGCCCAATAACTTCACCCGGGGATTATACTACAGAGACGTAGAATGAAACACAAGCGCGGGGACAGCCGCGCACAAAACCACGGAGGTACTATGGATATTATTTTAGCGTCCAATTCCCCCCGGCGGCGGGAGCTGCTGGGCAAGATGGGCCTGCGGGGCTTCCGGGTGGCCGCCCCCAACGTGGACGAGACGGTGGAGGGCAACCTCCACCCGGCCCAGATTGTGGAGGAGCTGTCCCTGCGGAAGGCCCGGGCGGCGGCGGAGAAGGCCGGCCCGGACGACCTCATCATCGCCGCCGACACGGTGGTGTCGCTGGAAGGGGCGGTGCTGGGCAAGCCCGCCGACGAGCGGGACGCCTTTTCCATGCTGTCCGCCCTGTCGGGCAACCGGCACGACGTGTATACGGGGGTCACGGTCCTCCAGGGGGACCGGGCGGTCACGGAGCACGAGGCCACGGTGGTGGCCTTTCGGGAGGTGGACCCGGAGGAGATTTTGGGCTACATCGCCACCGGCGAGCCCATGGACAAGGCTGGGGCTTACGGCATTCAGGGCCTGGGGGCCCTGCTGGTGTCGGGCATCCAGGGGGACTACTGCAACGTGATGGGCCTGCCGGTGTTCCGGCTGGGCCGCATTCTCGCCCGGTTCGGGATCGAGCTGCTGAGAAGCGCGGAGCCGTCGTGAGCAGCGCGGATGGAGCGGAGCGAGGACAAAAGCCCAGCCGCCGCGGAGCGGGGGCGGGTTTTGTCCGAGACGGAGGGAAGCCGCGCGTCGCGAACAGGCGGAGCGTGACAACATCGAAGCGCGGAGCCGTCGTGAGCAGCGCGGATGGGAGAATATCATGAGACGTTTTTTCCAAAGCAACGGCGGGCTGCTGCTGGTGGCGGCGGCCCTTTTGGCGGCGGTGCTGGCCCTGGGGTCCCAAATTTTGGGCTTTGACCCCCTCACCAGCGCCATGGAAGTGCTGGCCACCCCCTTCCGGGCGGCGTCGTCCGCGGTGGCGGGCTGGGCCCAGGCACAGTACGACCGGTCCTTTCGGGTCGAGGAGCAGGCGGCCCAGATCGAGGCCCTCCAGCAGCGGGTGGCCGAGCTGGAGCGGGACGCCATCGCCGGGCAGGACGCCCAGCGGGAGAACGAGCGCCTGCGGGACCTGCTGGGCCTGCGGGAGGAGCGGCCCGAGCTCCAGTACCGGGACGCGGCGGTGGTCCGCCGGTCCGCCTCCAACTGGTCCTCCAACCTGACCATTGACCGGGGGACTTCCGGCGGCGTGGAGGCGGGCGACTGCGTCATCGACCAGCACGGCCACCTCATCGGCGTGGTGACGGAGGCGGCCCCCAACTCCGCCCTGGTGACCACCATCCTGGACCCTGACCTGGAGTTGGGCGGGCGGGTGGCCCGCACCGACGAGGACGCCATTTTGGAGGGGGACTTCACCCTCATGCTGGAGGGGCTGCTGCGGCTGTCCTTTGTGTCGGAGGAGGCCAAGCTGGTGACAGGCGACCAGGTGACCACCTCCGGGCTGGGCGGAGTCTACCCCCGGGGGCTGGTGGTGGGGTCAGTGCGCACCCTCTATGTGGAGGAGGACGGCGTCAGCCGCTACGCCCAGGTGGAGCCCGCCGCGGATATCGCCGGAGTGCAGTATGTGTATGTGATTGTGGACTACGGCGAATAGAAGCGCGAGGATAGCCGCGCAGGGGAGCTTGGACCGAAGCGAGGGCAAAAGCCCGGCGCCAACGGAGATGGAGCGGGTTTTGCCCGAGACGGAGGGAAAGCGACCCGGCAGCGCGGCCAATCCGAGCGTGACAAGGAAGAAGCGCGAGGATAGCCGCGCAGGGGAGGCGGACGGCTTGCTGTATGTCATTGCCATGATTGATCCGGCGGCGAGAGAGCGGCTGACCCAATTGCGGCGGCTGGCCGCCCCCTTTGGCATCCCGCCCCGGGACCTTCACGGCCACATCACCCTGGCCGCCTATGCCGGGGAGGACGAGGGCCGGTTTATTGCCTCCTGCAAGGCCGTCCTGGCCCGCTATGGACAATTCTCCGTAGCGTATGATAAAATTGAGCTGTTCGCGTCCACATCCGCCGTTGTGGCGGCCCCCCGGAAGGACGGCCCGCTGGACGCCATCCAGCGGGAGATCACGGAGCGCTGGGCGGCGGACCTGGACCAGTGGACCCGGCGGGACGTGTGGCGCCCCCACACCACGCTGGCCTATCACCCCACAGCCGACCTTGGCGCGGTTGCCGGGGCGATGCGGGCGGAGTTTGAGCCCTTTGCCGCCCGGGTGGAGCGGGTTGAATTTTCCCGGGAGTTCGAAAACAGATACGAAATCATTGACTCGATCAAACTGGCCTGAGAGGCCGGAATTTGGCAAAACGTGCATCGTTCCGATGTGCGTTTTGTTTGTGAGACCCTGATTTCCCCGTTTTTAGAAAGAGAAGGTGAAACCATGGCGGAGCTGACCCCCATGATGAAGCAGTATTGGAAGGTGAAGGAAGAGCACCCGGACTGCCTGCTGTTCTTCCGGCTGGGCGACTTCTACGAGATGTTCCACGACGACGCCAAGCTGGGGGCGGAGGAGCTGGGGCTCACCCTCACCACCCGGGACCGGGGCAAGCCGGAGGCGGAGCGCACCCCCATGTGCGGCGTGCCCTACCACTCCGCCCAGAGCTACATCGCCCGGCTCATCAAGCGGGGGTATAAGGTGGCCATCTGCGAGCAGATGGAGGACCCCGCCACCGCCAAGGGGCTGGTGGACCGGGACGTGATCCGCATCGTCACCCCCGGCACCGCCATGGCCGACGAGATGCTGGATGAGAGCCGGAACAACTACATCTGCGCCGTCTACGCCGACAGCGCCGGCGCCGCCCTGGCCCGGTGCGACCTGTCCACCGGGGCGTTCACCGCCATTCCCTTCCAGGGGAAGGACTGCCTCACCCATATGCTCAACGTCCTGGCGGCCAGCCCCCCCAGCGAGGCCATCCTGTCCGACGCCGCCGCCTCCGACCGGGAGCTGACCGCCTTCCTGCGGGACCGGCTGGGCTGCCTGTGCCAGCCCGCCCCGGAGGCCCGGTTCCGGCCCGCCCAGGCGCTGGAAGCCCTTGCCGCCCTGGGCATTCTGGAGGAGGGGGGCCGGTCCGTGCCGGAGGAGGACGGCCTGCGGATGTGCTGGCAGGCGGCGGGGGCGCTGGCGGCCTACCTGAAGGAGACTCAGAAAACGGACCTGAGCCACCTGAGCCGCCTGGAGATCGACGGGGCGCAGAGCCAGCGCTATCTGGAGCTGGACCTCACCGCCCGCCGGACCCTGGAGCTCACCGAGACCATCCGGGGAGGGGAAAAGCGGGGTTCCCTGCTGTGGGTGCTGGACAAGACCCGCACCCCCATGGGCCACCGGCTCATCCGGGCCTGGATCGAGCAGCCCCTGTGCAGCCCCGCCGCCATCTCCTTCCGGCAGGACCAGGTGGCCGCCCTGGCGGCGGACGGGGTGGTCCGGGAAGAGCTGTCCCGCACCCTGCGGCAGGTGCCCGACCTGGAGCGGCTGATTGGCAAGGTGGTGTACGGCTCCGCCAACGCCCGGGATATGCTGACCTTGGCGGACGGCCTGGCCGTCCTGCCCGAGCTGGCCCGGCAGGCGGCCCCGCTGGCCCAGACGGCCCCCCGGCGGTTCGCCTTTCTGGAGGAGTTCAACGGCCTGGCCGACCTCCAGGCCCTGCTGAAGGGGGCCATCCGGGACGACGAGGATGGCCACCGCCTGCCCTTCACCATCCGGGAGGGGGACTTCATCCGCCGGGGCTACGACGGGGAGGTGGACCGGCTCCGGGACATCCTGGACCACGGGGCGGACCTGGTGGCCGGCCTGGAGGGCCGGGAGAAGGAGCGCACCGGCATCAAGAGCCTGAAGGTGCGCTACAACAAGGTGTTCGGCTATTACATCGAGGTGTCCAAGAGCTATTACAGCATGGTGCCCGGGGACTATATCCGCAAGCAGACCCTGGTGAACTGCGAGCGGTTCATCACCCAGGAGCTGAAGGACCTGGAGCACGAGATCCTCTCCGCCCAGAGCCGGGTGACGGCGCTGGAATACGACCTGTTCTGCAAGCTGCGGGACGCCGCCGCCCAGCGGGTGCGGCAGGTGCAGGACGTGGCCCGGGGGGTGGGCTGCCTGGACGTGCTGGCCTCTTTCGCGGCGGCGGCGGTGCAGAACGGCTATGTGCGCCCGGAGGTGGACGACAGCGGCGTCATCGACATCCGGGAGGGGCGGCACCCGGTGGTGGAGCGGATGCTGAAGGACTCCCTGTTTGTGCCCAACGACACCCGCATGGACGGCGGGGAGGGCCGGCTGGCCATTATCACCGGGCCCAACATGGCGGGCAAGTCCACTTATATGCGGCAGGTGGCCCTCATTGTGCTCATGGCCCAGATGGGCTCCTTCGTCCCGGCCA
>CAMNQF010000086.1 GCA_946548895.1 uncultured bacterium
TCCAGTCGGCGGAGCCGGCCACAGGGGCGGCGTCTACCCGCTCCGTCAACGGGATTACAAATAAGGCGGCCACTGCAAGGAGCATCACCGCGAGAATGCCGCCAAATACCATCAGCAGGAGCCGCATCCCCTTCTTTGGGGCTTTTTTAGTGTTCTGCATCGTTTTCCCCTCCTAATGTCCCAGGTGCGCCAGCCAGTGGGCGTTAACCCAATTGTACTGCTAAACGGGGAAGTAATCAAGGGACATCCGCCACAGGCAAAAAAGATATGTCTGGATTGATAATTCTTTCTGTTTGCCGTGGATATTCCCGCCTGCCTGTGGTATGTTGTGTTGCTACAGGAGGCGAGAACCATGCGAAAAACTCTGGAAGATCTCTACTACGGCAACATCACACCCAACGAGCAGGACATGGCGCCAAATTCAGAGCTGAAACGGGCGACAGACCGGGTGGCCCGTTTCGAAAACCAACTCACAGAGCAGCTCAATGAGGCTGGGCAAGCAATCTTGGAAAAGCTCATCGAATCGCAACACGAGATCGACGACATCACGGCCCTGGAAAACTTCATCTTGGGCTTCCGGCTGGGCGTCAGGATGATGGCCGAGTGTATGGACAACAACGATGGTGACATCAGAAACGGAGGTGAATGACTACGGGTAAGAAAAGAGCAAACGGCGAGGGCAGCCTGCGAAAGCGCCCTGACGGCCGCTGGGAGGGCCGGTATACGGCGGGCCGCGACCCGGTGACGGGCAAGGCCATCTATAAAAATGTCCTGGCCAAAACACAGAAAGAGTGCAAGGAGAAGCTGGCCCAGGCCATTGAAAAAAGCGGGAAAATCGATGTGACCAAGGCGGGCCAGTATACAGTGGAGGAATGGTGCTGGCTCTGGCACGAGAACTACTGCAAGCCTGCTGTCAAAGACAGCACAGCGGAATACTACCGCAGCTACATTGAACACCATATCGCGCCCAACATCGGCAAGATCAAGCTGGAAAAGCTCACCACCTTGGATCTCCAGAAATTTTACAACAAGACGAAAAAGAGCGGCAGGGTGGAGAAATACGAGGGCATGGAGGACAGGAGCCTGAGCGCCCGGACGGTGCGCGGTCTCCACGCCATGCTCCGCACGGCGCTGGATCAAGCGGTAAAGGAGCGCCTAATCCCCTACAACCCGGCCATCGGCTGTCGGCTGCCGCCCAAGGAGAAAAAAGAGATGAAGATCCTTCCAGTAGAGCAGATCGGCGCCTACCTCAGCGCGGCGGAGGAACACGGTGTCCTGCCCATGTTCTACCTGGAACTGACCACGGGGCTGAGGAGGGGAGAACTGACGGCGCTCCTCTGGGCTGACCTTGATGTAAAGGCTAAGACCTTGACCGTATCGAAGTCAGCAGGGCGTTTGAAGGGTGAGGTGAGGGTCACCCAGCCGAAAACCGCCAACTCGGTGCGGACGATCTGCCTGCCGAAGGAGACGGTAGACTTGCTGCTCCAGGAACACGCCAAGCACCCGGAAAACCCGTATATGTTCCCCTCGCCGGTGACGGGGAGAATGTACGGCCCAGACTGCATCGGTCGGCTGCACAAGACCCTGCTGAAGAAGGCGGGGATTACCGAAAACCTGCCCTTCCACGGCCTGCGCCATACGTTCGCGACCTTGGCCATTCAGCAGGGGGTGGATGTCAAGACGGTGTCCAACATCCTGGGCCACTACAGCGCGGGCTTCACCCTGGACACCTACGCCCACGTCACCGGGGATATGCGGAGAGAAGCCGCCGATCGGATGGGAGGCTTCATCGCCCAAGCCATCTGAAAAAAGAGTAGCAGTAGAGTTGCAATAGACACAGGGAGCGCCGGAAGAAAAAACCGGCGCTCCCTGAAATTTTGCTGGTATGGGTCAAATCTGGGTCGGGCAATGACCAAGAAAAATAAAAGCGCAGAAAAAGTTATTAAAAATGATAAAAACCGCTGAAAACCAGCGGTTTTTATCGGAAAAATGGTCCGAGTGACAGGACTTGAACCTGCGGCCTCTTGACCCCCAGTCAAGCGCGATACCAAACTTCGCCACACCCGGATATCATATCTCTTTCGACCTCAACTATATTACCATACTGTATCGGAAAAAGCAAGAGGCAAAATGAAGTTTTTTCTTTTTTTCTAAATAGCGGCGGCCCACCGCATTTCCCTGCGATGGGCCGTCATTTGATTCAAGAAAGAGAGGGAGGAGTTGTCACTGCTTATGACACTGTTAGCATACCATATCTAGATGTAAAGTGGTGTATAGATTTTGAAATATCTTTGAATAAACTGTAAAGGGTCAGGCTGTGCCGCCGCAGGACGGGGGAAGCTGTATGGGACGCTGGGCGTTCCGCAGCACTTCCAGCGCCGCCAGCGCGGAAACCAAGTCGCCCGCAGGAAGCCATATTCGGTCCAGGGGCAGTGAGCGCAGCTCTCCGTCCCCACCGCGCTCAGGCTCAGAGCAGGGTGATGAAGTCGCTGTTGGCATATCCTTCGGCGCCGTCAAAGGAGACCAGATACCAGCCCTGCCACTGGTTCAGGATGGTCAGCCGCGCGCCGTCGTAGGCCTTGGCGATCACCGGGGCCGAGGTGGACGGCCGGGAGCGGATGTTGAGATAGCCCCAGTCCACATCTACAACGCCCTGACGGGGAGCGCCTTCAGAGGTCAAAAAGGGGATTCCGAAGTATTCCGTGAGCGCCAGCACAATGGCCCGGGCAATCTCATCCAGATGGCCCTTGATCCAAGCGGCATCGTCTTCGTTGTCGTGGTAGCCCAGCTCAATGAACACCGAAGGGGCTCGGGGCTGGCGGACCTCGCCAATGGAGGTGGTGGCCTCCGCCCGGACGCGGTTGGGCAGGGGATAGACAGCCTTGAGATTGTCGGCCATAATCTCCGCCGCCCGCTTTCCACGGGTGCTGCCCGGATAGTAGAATACAATGATCCCCCGGGTGCCTCCATAGTTGCTGGGGGCTGAGGCGTTGGAGTGGAGCGCCAGGTGCAGGTCGTAATTGCCGGCGTTGGACGCCCGGATAGAGGAGACCGCGGTCATATCCGGGGTGTTCCGGGTATATCGTATGCCGGAAGCGTCCAGGTAGGGGATCATGGCGTCGGCCAGGCGGTTCATCCACTCCTCTTCGCTGCCGCCGCTGACATACATATTAGATTCCTGAGTAGATGAAGATATTTTATGTAATATTCTTTGCTAAAATTAAAGGTTCAAGTTGAACTCAATGTGACGGTCTGGATAGATACGAATTTCTTTCAAAACGGTCCGCCACACTTTTCGTTTTCGCTCCGGGCTGAGTTCTTGGAAGCCGTCAACCCAATTTTCGCCAATGACGGCATCCAGGGCGGCAAAGTTAGGCTCCCGGGTGGGCTGGGCTGCCTTGGAAAGTTCTTCAGCACGAGCGGACAATGCGGTGTAATCCGCCTTGTAGTCATCTAAAGAGATCAGATCGTTTACATAGAGCTCTTTTAGCCGCCGTAGTTTTCCCCGTACAGCTGACAATTCTGTTTTGTAATCTGCTCTTTTCGCAGCCTTTTGCTCCGATTCATATTCAAATTTTGCCTGTTTGATTTTTTCCTCCACGGTGTCCATAAGGAAGCGTTCAATTTTTCGCTCCCCCAGGCAGACCCGGTTTTGACACTTTCCGCCCATAACGTAGCGGGTAGGGCAGGTGTAATACTGGTAAGTGGATGCGGAAGCGCGGCGGGTTCCCATTCTGTGCCCACACTCGGGACAAATGATCAGACCAGAAAAAAGGAACACGTTGTTCTTTAGGGACTTCCGCACAACCTTTTTCCTCATTCCCCGCATGGCGTCGAATTCCTCCTTTGTGACATATGGCGGAGTCATCCCGTCAGCCCCAAAATAGCGCCCGTAGTACGCTGTGCATCCCATCATTTTATGGACCCGCTGGTAAGTCAGGTTTATCCCGCACTGCTCAAAAACGTCCCGCTGAGATGCAGCGATGGATCCTGATTCCAGAAATGACCGAAAGAAGATACTCACAGCCCGCTCTGTTTTTGGGTCTTTTACAATTTGCTTCCCGTCAATCATGTACCCATACGGCATTTGCCCGGTAAGGGGTTCCAGCTTTTGCCGCTTTGTCTCAAAGACGGCTTTAATTCGCTCTGAAGTGCGGTCCGCCTCGTCCTGTGCCACGGACAGCATGATGTTGATTTTCAGACGCCCGGCTGCGGTGGAGGTGTCATAGTCTTCTTGGATGGTGCGCCAGTCCACATGGCATTTTTCTAGGATTTCTTGGACCTTATAGTATTCAGCGATGTTACGAAACCATCTGTCCAACTTCGTGAATACGATTAACTCGCCCTTGCCCGACTGAACATCCAACAGCAGCCGCTGGAGCTCCGGGCGCTTCGTTGCGGGCTTGCGGGCGGAGATTCCAGCGTCCACGTAAAGATCAACCACCTGGTGACCGTTGGCTTTTGCCCACTCTTCCAGTGCCAGCGTCTGCGCTTCTATGGACAGGCCATGGACGGCCTGCTCCTCGGTAGAAACACGGACGTATAAAAAGACGCGTTTCATGGCTCAACCTCCCCCCATGATGATGTGACAAGAGGGCAGACGGCCAGGTGAGCTGCTGCCCTCATCTCCCCGCTTCGGTGTTCTAGCGCCGGGCCGGGGGATTTTTATTCCGCTCGTTGACTGAGCGTCTTTTTATATAGTTCTTTTAGTTCTTTCTCCGTATACTCTGTCCCATAGTATAAATTGATGATCCGCCGCGCTATGCACCAGCGCCAGTGGTATCGGTCTATGTAGCGGACCAGGACAGGGAGGATGTATTCATCTATGATGGTGGTAGTCATCTGGGCTCTTTATACCTCTTTATACAAAGTAAGGATTTGGTTTGAAAAACAGAATGAATATATCAATAACCCATCCGATCTCAAATATTCCAAGCGTGAATGTGTGCCGCTTTATTGCGCGATATCGAAAGAGGTTTCAATCTTATCACCAGAAAAGCTTATGTATTCCTCGATCTCAAATTCAATTGGGGAGACATCACTGGTAAGCAAATAAGCAACAGAAACTTCGGTTCCAGCTCCAGGTTTCACATTGCGCAATTGGCTCGCACCGTTGCCGCCATCGTCTCCCATAAGAATTGCGGTTTCTAATTGTACGCCATCCTGAAAAGCCTTGCAGGAGATCGCCGTCATAAAGTTGGCGTTGTCATTTCCATTATTGGTAAAGCCGAGTGTCACGATGACTGCCGGAGCATCTTGATAGTCCTTGCTTAGTTTATGAGAGACGACAGAAATATTATAATCACCTAGTGTGCCAGAAATAGAGCCAGAAGGAGCAACTGACAAAACCGTTTCGCCGCCTTCCGAAATTTCAAAGACCTTTCCCAGCTTTTCATCGGAGAATGAAATTAGTTCAGAAATCTCAAATTCCACTGGCGCGGTATCGCTGGTAAGAAGGAACGCGGCCTGGAGTTCAATAGTAGCTCCCGTTTTAATATCCTTCATTTGGTCCGTTCCAATATCGCGACCTGTAATGACTGCCGTGTCAAGTTGAACGCCATTTTGAAATGCGATATCAGACAGCGCTACCATTCCGCTGGTTGCATCTTCTGCATTGTTTGTGAAAGAGTAGCTGATAATGATTGCCGGATTGCCATTGTAGTCCTCAGTCAGCTCAGAATCGTGGATTTCTACCGCGTAATCGCCTAATGTTCCGACTTCCTCCAGTGTTTCAGCAGGAGCGGGCTCTGTAGGCTGGACAGTTTGGATGGGGTCATCCTGCGTAGCTTGGGACGGTGTGCTATCAGGCTGTTTGCTATTGGTGGACTCCTCCACGGAACAGGCGGACAGAGCAAACAGCACGATCAGTGATAATGCAGATGCAAGAATTTTCTTTTTCATGAGTAAACTCCTCTCTATTTTCACCGCTCGGCGCGGCTGGGCACCATATCTCGTGTCCTTTTAATTGGGATATTATTGATTTGCTGGTACAAAGTTCTATACACAACCCCTTGACATTATAGAACTTATGTTCTATAATGCAAAACACAATGACGAGTGCAAAGGGGACGGATACAATGGGCGAAAGCAAATATGCAAACAGGCCAAATATACTGCGGGTATCGCGGGAGCTTGCCGGGTATAAGGCCCCAGACAAGATTTTAACAGTTCTGCAATCAGTCATGAAAGGTAGCGTTGATGATTCTGCAAACAGCCAGAATGACATCGGCTTGACGGTCCGTTAAATCCTCCCCGTCCTCTATAAGCCCCTCTGAGACAAGCAAATCATTCAGCTTGTCAAATATTCTTGATACTTCCTCCCTCGGTGCGGCTTCGGCTGTGCCGGGGGATTTCTTTGTGTTTATGGGTTCGACCCCCAAAAGAAAATCCACAGATACATCACAAGCGTTGGCAATTTTTATAAGCAGATCGGATTTTGGGTCATGCTTCCCACTCTCATATCCATGAAAAGTGTTTTGAGCAACGCCGATAATTTGCGCCAATTCTTTCTGAGAGTAACCGGCACGTTCCCTGGCCTCCTTTATTTGAAACTCCACACCGACACCTCCTTTCATAATCCTGATTTGATAATAACCCAAATACTTCTTTTCGTCAACAACAAAAATCTAGTTTCTAGAAATTTTTTTCTAAAACCCCCTTGACAAAATCTAGATTATAGATTAACATGGCATTGTGAATCGAGAAACTAGATATCGCAAGAAGGGACGGTGATAGATTGAACGTTAACATTGAAGCGGAGCGGGCTCGGTTACAGCTTACAAAAGAAGAGATTTCGGCAAGATTGGGGGTCACATCTAAGACATATACAAACTATGTTCGCGGAGAAACCCCTATCCCTTCCGATGTGCTCATCAAAATGGCGACGCTTTTCCGCTGTAAAACTGACTACCTGCTCGGCCTAAACACCGGCCAGAACAGCACGTGAAAACCTGCTGGGGCGGGGCAAATCGGACAAGCGCAACGGCATACCTTTTAGACGAGGAGGCGTTCCCATGAAAACCGAAAACGATGTATTGGCGCTGTTTTTACAGACGATTGCGAACGAGTTGGCGGAGCAGCGGGGTGTCCCCTATCGCTTTACTTGCAGGTATGCCGGACCCGCCGATCCCGCCGATCCCGCCGATCCCGCCGATCCCGCCGAACAGGAACCAAAAGATCAAGGAGGTGACATCGCGTGAAAACCTTTGAGGACTACAAGCGGGCCCTGCTTGAGCAGCCCAGCCCGTATCTGCGTGAGCGGATGCTGGGCGAGGCGGACGAGAACGGTCTTACCGTCATGGAGTTGGACGCGCTGGCCCAGACGGCGGCGCTGGCGTGGGCGTAAAAAGCGCCCTGCCAGGTGCCGCAAACACCTGACAGGGCAATACGAGGACCGACCAACAAATCAGCCCCTCACCTTGATTTTACCACGGTGAGGGCCGGAAATCAAGGAGGATTTTCACTATGAAAGAGTACAAATGGAGCGTTGGCCTGCGCCATAAGGCCACCAGGGAGAAGCTGAACGTCACCGTCTGGGCCCCGAAGAACGAAGACGCCACGCACAAGCTGTGCGGCACCCTCATCGGCCCCGAGTGTGAGTACGAGTGGACCGGGACGGGGCCGGTCTATGAGAACAACCAGACCGTGTCGCGGGAGGTGCATCCCGTGTACCTCGTCGAGTGGGACGGCCACGAGGGGAACCGGCATCAGCGGGTGTTTGGGGACCTGGAAAGCGCCCAGCTTGAGGCCGACAGTCTGCGGCGGCAATTTGATTTTGTTCAAGTCCGCAGGGAGGATGACATCAACCCGCTGGCCGCATACAGCAAACTGGATCTGGTGGAGGAGCTGTACCGCCGGGAAAGGATGGGACATGATCGGAATTGAACCCCGCTGGTTTGCCCACCCGGTCACAAAGCCGGGATATGGGGACCCGCAGCCAATTGAGCCGGTGAGCACGATGGACGCGCCGGAGAATGTGGCGGCGTGCTTGAACTGCGTGCTGCCGGAATGCCGCTCCAGCCATGCCGCGTGTCCGCTGCGCGGGAAGAAGCCGGCGGTTAAAAGACGGGGGCTAATGGGAAATAGGAGTGAGTAGCGGTGGAAGAATATCTCAAGTTTTTGCGCGGGAAAATCCAAACCGCGCCGGAGACAGGTTTTGAGGTTGGCACAGAACAGGTGAACCCGGCGCTGAAGCCACACCAGCGGGACGCGGTGATCTGGGCGTGCCGGGGCGGCCGGCGGGCGCTGTTTGAAAGCTTCGGCCTGGGCAAGACGGTGCAGGAACTGGAGTGGTGCCGGCTCACCGCCGCCCATGAGGGTGGGCAGGCTCTGATTGTGCTCCCTCTGGGCGTGCGGCAGGAGTTCAGCCGGGACGCGGCGGATCTGCTGGGAATGGAGGCGCCACCTTATGTGCGCACGATGGCGGAGGCGGCGGAGCATCGGGACGCTCTTATCCTTATGACAAATTATGAGCGGGTACAGGACGGAGATATAGATCCTTCCGTATTCTGTGCAACAGCCCTGGACGAGGCGTCGGTTCTGCGCTCTTTTGGCAGCAAAACTTATCAGACGTTTTTAGACAAGTTCCGAGGTGTGAAGTACAAGCTGGTGTGCACGGCCACGCCGTCCCCCAACAAGTACAAG
>CAMNQF010000087.1 GCA_946548895.1 uncultured bacterium
GCTTTTGCTTTCGCTCCGCTCCATCCGCGCTGCTCACGACGGCTCCGCGCTTCTGTTTAGTGGCAGCCGCAGCTGGTGCCGTGGTCGCCCAGCTTGAAAGACGCGCACTCGGTCTCCTTGCAGTCGCACACACTGTTCTGGCAGCAGCCCACCTGGATCTCGTTCAGGGTGCAGCGCTGGTCCTTGTGGTAGGTGCAGCTGTTCACGGTGCACTTGATGCTGGGATTGGTCTGATTGGTCATGATCGTTTCCTCCTTGTATTCGGAATACAGGGGGAAGTATGCCCGGGGAAGGGGAGAATTATTCGGGCTTTTCCGGCGGCTGCCCGTCCCCGGCCGGATTCGCCTGGGCGGTGGGCTTGCGCTGAAAGCGTGGGATGAACCGCTGGGCAAAGCCGCCCTTGCCCCGGCCCTGCACGTAAAAATATCCAATGGCGGAAAAAACCGCCGCGCCGATAAAATTGACGAACAGGTCTTTCATGGTGTCGATGATGCCCACGTCCAGGTAGCCGCCCAGCCCCAGGGGCATCTGGGTGCCGTCCTCCAGCACCAGGATCACGTCCCGAATGCCCTTGACCACCACGGCGGCGGTGCCGTGGTTGGGGTCCAGGTTGACGGTGGAGATGGTGTTGACCACGGTGTCCTTCTGCATATCAAACAGCAGCCATTGGTCCATGGAGAACTCAAAGAACTCCCACAGCACCCCGATGGTCATGGAGAAGCAGAAGGCGGTGACCGCCATGAAGAAGGGGGACAGGTGGAGGGACACCTTTTCCTCCCGGTTGAGGATATCCACCAGGGCGAAGCCGATGGCGGCGCATAAGAATCCGTTCATGGTGTGGAGCATGGTGTCCCAGTAGGGGAAATGGATGTAGTAGTCGCTGATCTCCCCCAGAATCTCTGCGGCGTAGATGAACAGGAGGATGATGACCTCCAGGGTGTCGGGCAGGTCGATGTGCAGCCGCCGCTCGAACATGGAGGGCAGCATGAACAGCACCAGGGTGAGCACGCACAGCAGCACGTTCTCGTAGTTCTGGTTGAAGAACTGGGCGATGAGCATGAGCACCACCGACAGCCGGAGGACGAAATAGACGGTGTACACCAGTTTCTTGTTCTCGATGTGCCGCCATTCCTGGCCCTTCAGCTTTTTTGGCTTGCGTTTTGGCATGGGGACTCCTTTCCTGTACGATGTGCCGCCCGCGTAAAAGAAACGATGTCAGTCCGCACCCCCCGGCGCATAGTATGGGTTCGGAGGTGATTTTAATGGACTTGCGGAGCAATCAGATTACGCTGGGCGAGCTCTGGGACAATCCCAAGAGCCGGGCGGTGTTCCAAAAGCGCATTCCCATGCTGGCCAAGCACCCGGTGCAGGGGGCGGCCAGGACGGTGACGCTGGAACAGCTGCGGGATTTCATATCCGGCTGGGTGCCGGGGATGATGGTCAACGGGGTGATGCAGGACCTGAAGAAGCTGTGACGCCCTTACATCAGCGATAGGGACCGGGCCCGCTGTAAATAACGGCGGGCCCGTTTTCCTGGCGCCGGACTACGGGGCGGGCGCCTCCGCCAGCCAGCGCAGGACGCCGTCCACAGACATCTGCAAGGGCCCGGGAATTTCCGCCCGGTGGGGGAGGACGGCCTGATAGGCCCGGGTGCCGTTCCGCTCCACTGCATAGCAGGGCCGCGGCAGGCCGAGCCTCCCCGCCAGCCGGTCCAAAAACGCGGTGTAATCGGAGGTGTCCCGCGTGCCCGCGTGAAACACGCCCCTCAGGCCGCGCTCCAAAATAAAAGCGGTCCAGCGGGCAATCAGCGTGTCCGTGGCGTAGTTGACCGACAGGTTTTCATAGGTTTGGACGGGCAGCCCTTGTTGGGCGCGTGAAACCAGGGCGCGGAGCCTGGGACAGTCCCGGCCCCAAATCTCCGGGGGGCGCAGAATCACGCAGTTCTCCCCTAAACGCTCCTGAAGAAGCTCCTCGCAGGCGATTTTGAACTGCCCATAGGCGGTGTCTGAACAGGGCTGGTCCCCTTCTCCATGGGGGCGGGACAGGTCGCCGTCAAACACATTGGCCGTGGATAAAAACAGGAGCGTCCCACCGCGCTGGCGGAGAAAATCCGCCGCCAGCCGGTGGGCCTCCAGCTGATGGGAGAAGTCTCCGCGCAGGCAGGACACCACCGCGTCCGGGCGGATGCTTTCCAGAAGCGGAACAATGGACTGGGGCTCGTTCAAGGCGAAGCGGAGCAGACCGGGGGCATTTTCATATGCGGCGGGATTGCGGCAGGTGCCGGATACGGAATGGCCGGCCGCCCGGAGCGTTTTCGCAATGGCGGAACCCGCCAGCCCGCTGGCTCCCAAAACCAGGACATTCACGGCGCTACTTGCCCTCGGCAATCTTCCGCCCGGTGGGAGTGGCGGCAAGCCCTCCCTCGCCGGTCTCTCGCAGGGAGGGGGGCATGGCGCGGCCCACCGCGCCCATGGCGTCGATGACCTCGTCGCAGGGGATGCCGCCCTCCAGCCCCGCCAGGGCCATATCGGCGCAGGCCAGGGCGTTCACCGCGCCCATCACGTTGCGCTTGACGCAGGGGACCTCCACCAGTCCGGCCACCGGGTCGCACACCAGGCCCAGCACGTTTTGCAGGGCCATGGCGCAGGCGGCGGCCATCTGCTCCTTTGTGCCGCCCCGGGCGTGGACCAGGGCGGCGGCGGCCATGCCGGAGGCGGAGCCCACCTCCGCCTGGCAGCCGCCCTCCGCCCCGGAGATGGAGGCCCGGGTGGCGATGACCTGGCCAAACCCGGCGGAGACATACAGGCACTCCACCATCTGCTCGTCGGTGAGCCGGTCCTTGCGCTGGAGGGGGATGAGCACCGCGGGCAGCACGCCGCAGGCCCCGGCGGTGGGGGCGGCCACGATGCGGCCCATGCAGGCGTTGTGCTCCCCCAGCTTCAGGGCGGTGGAGATGGCCTCCTGGATGAAGGGCCCGCAGATGGAGTGGTCCAGGGCAGCCATGACGGCCCCCTGCCCCCCGGACAGGCCGCAAGGGGACCGGCGGGTGGGGTCGTAGTCCAGCACGGACTGCTTCATGGTCTGCCAGAGGGCGGCCATTTTTGCCATGCTGTCCTCCCGGGCGGCGTCCCGGTCCTGGCAGTCGTCGTCCAGCACGGCCTGCCACAGGGGCTTGTCCTGGCTGGCGGCCAGCAGCGTTTTCACAGAGCCAAACATGGGTCAGCCCTCCTCTAAGTTCAGATAGATGCAGCGCACCACGCCGCCCAGCAGGTCGATGTCCTCCAAAATGTCCTCGCTCACCGGCTGGTCGCACTCAATGACCGTGACGGACAGCCCGCCCCGGCGGTCCCTATAGAGCTGCATGGTGGCGATGTTGGCCCCCTTGCGGGCCAGGCAGGTGCTCACCTCGGACACCACGCCCGGCTCGTCCCTGCCCCGGATGATCAGGGTGGGCAGGTCGCCGGAAAAGGCGGCCTCCAGCCCGTCGATGGAGTTGACCCGGATGCGCCCGCCCCCCAGGGAGGAGGCGGACACCGTCACCGTGCGGCCCCGGGAGCCGGTCAGCGTCATGAGGGCGGTGTTGGGGTGGGCGTCCCGGAGGGTGACGGGGTGGACGGACACTTCCAGCCCGGCCTCCTTGGCCAGCTGGAGGCTGAAGGGGATGCGGGGGTCGTCGGGGGCCATGCCCAGCAGGCCGGCCACAATGGCCCGGTCGGTGCCGTGGCCGGCGCCGGTGGCGGCAAAGGAGCCGTGGAGGCCGATGTCGGCCTTGGCGGGCTGGAAGCCCAGCAGCTTCCGGCCGATGTAGCCGATCCGGGCGGCCCCGGCGGTGTGGGACGAGGACGGCCCCACCATGACGGGGCCCATGATGTCGAAGATGTTCAAGAGAGCACCACCTTTCCAATACTGCGGACGGTTTTGGGCCGTCCTCAAGCGCGAAGCGCCGCCGCGTGAGCGGCGTGCAAGCCTTTTGCGGTGCGAAAGGCTTGCCGCAGGGCGGATGGGATAGGGATAGTTTAACACATAATCCCACCCGCCGCAAGGGAAAAAGCGGCGGTCCAGGGGTGTTCCCCGAACCGCCGCGCCGTTCATTTCACGACTTGTGCTTTGATGAGGTTGGTGGTGCCGCTGCTGCTCAGGGGCACGCCCGCGGTGATGACCACCGTATCCCCGGCCTGGACAAGCCCCTCTTTTTTGGCGGTGTCCACGCACAGGGAGAACAGCCGGTCGGTGGAGTCCACGTTGCCGGACAGGAAGGGGACCACGCCCCAGGAGATGTTCAGCTGGCGGCGGACCCGCTCCTCGGTGGTGAGGGCGGCCACGGCGCAGCCCGGACGGAACCGGGAGATCATCCGGGCGGTGTAGCCGGACTGGGTGGCGGTCAGGACGGCGGTGGCCCCCAGGTCCATGGCGGTGAGGCAGCTGGTGTGGCTGATGGCGTCGGAGATGTTGGCGGTGTGGTCGAACACCGTGTTGCGGAACCGCTTCCAGTAGTCGGTGCCCCCCTCGGCGGCCTCCACGATGCTCGCCATGGTCTGGAGGGCCTCCACCGGGTGCTTGCCGGAAGCGGTCTCGCCGGACAGCATCACGCAGCTGGTGCCGTCAAACACGGCGTTGGCCACGTCGGACACCTCGGCCCGGGTGGGCCGGGGGTTGCGGATCATGGAGTCCAGCATCTGGGTGGCGGTGATGACCACCTTGCCCTTGTGGATGGCGGACTTAATCATCTTCTTCTGGAGCACGGGGACCTCGTAGGCGGGGATCTCCACCCCCAGGTCGCCCCGGGCCACCATGACGCCGTCGGAGGCGGCGGCAATGGCCTCCAGGTTGTCCACGCCCTCCCGGTTCTCAATCTTGGAGATGATGCCGATGTCCTGCCCGCCGAAGCTGTTGAGCACGGAACGGATTTCCTCCACGTCGGAGGCCCGGCGGACGAAGGAGGCGGCAACGAAGTCGAAGTCGTTCTCCACGGCGAAGCGCAGGTCGTCCTTGTCCTTGTCGGTGAGGGCGGGCAGGGCGATGGACACGCCGGGGATGTTGATGCTCTTGTGGTTGGACAGGGGCCCGCCTGTCACCACCGCGCACAGGATGTCCTGATCCTTGATTTCCTCCACCTCCAGGTCCACCAGCCCGTCGTCGATGAGCACGTGGCAGCCGGGCTGGAGCTCCCGGTGGAGGTCGGCGTAGGTGACGGACACCTCATGGGCGTCCCCGTCCACGTCCCGGGTGGTGAGGGTGAACCGATCGCCCTCATTCAGCTCAATGCGGCCGCAGGCGAAGGAGCGGATGCGGATCTCCGGGCCCTTGGTGTCCAGGATGGTGGCCACGGGCCGGCCCAAGTTGTCCCGGACCCGCTTGAAGCGGGTGAGCAGGGCGCCGTGGGTCTCGTGGGTGCCGTGGGAGAAGTTGAAGCGGGCGGCGTCCATGCCGGACATAATAAGCTGCTCGATGACCTCTTCGCTGTCGGAAGCGGGGCCCAGGGTGCAGATAATTTTAGTTTTTCTCATGCTGTATTCCTCCAGTCTTGAAAGCACGATGTGTTGACTCTTCTGATTCCACCCACATCATACACAAAAGGAGGAAAATGTCAAGACGCGCAGGGTAAACTTTCACGATGTGCCGATTTTTTACGGGAAGGGCGGGCAAAGTTTGGGCAAAAAAAGACGGAGCGCGGAAACGCCCCGTCTCAAACTCAGTCGATTTTTTCAGAAACCGGGGCGGGCTCCAGTTTGGACACCAGCGCCCATTCCACCCGCCGGTCGGTGAAGTCCAGCACCCGGATGTGCAGGCCGCAGGCGTCCACCTCCAGCTGGGCGCCGTCCTCGGGGATGACGGACAGCTGGGCGAACACCAGGCCGCCCAGGGTGTCGGACTCCTCCTCCTCGGGGAATTCCACGCCCACGGCCTCAGCCAGCCGGTCCAGCCCGCAGGAGCCGGACGCCTTCCACAGCCCGGGCTCTACCTCCTCCACGTCCTTCTCCTCCACGGGGTCGAACTCGTCGTAGATGCTGCCCACGATCTCCTCCAGCAGGTCCTCCATGGTCACCAGGCCGGAGGTGCCGCCGTACTCGTCCACCACAATGGCCATATGTACCTTTTTGCTCTGCATATCCCGGAAGAGCACGTCGGTGCGGACGGATTCCGGCACAAAGTAGGCGGGCCGCAGCAATTCGGCCAGGGGTTTGGGGGAATCCTCCTGGGTGTTGAGCAGGAAGTCCCGGGTGTTGAGCACTCCCACGATGTGGTCGGCGTCCTCCTCGCAGACGGGGAAGCGGGAGCGGCCGGACTCCAGAATGGTGCGCAGCACCTCGTCGGGCCCGTCCTCCGCCCACACCATCACCATGTCGGTGCGGTGGACCATCACGTCCTCGGCGGTGGTGTTGTTGAACTCGAAGATATTTTCAATGAGCTCCTTTTCGGAGGTCTCAATGGCCCCCCGCTCCTCGCCCAGGTCCACCATCATGCGGATTTCGTCCTCGCTGACGTCCTCCTCGTCGGCCTTGGGGTCGATGCCGAACAGCCGCAGCACGCCGTTGGTGGACTTGGACAGCAGCCAGACGATGGGCCGGAACACCGCCGCCACGGCGGACACCGGGCCCAGGGTAAACCGGGCCACCGCGTCTGTTTTCTTCATGGCGATGCGCTTTGGCACCAGCTCCCCCAGCACCAGGCTGAAGTAGGACAGCACGATGGTGATGAGCACCACCATCAGGTTATTGAGGGCGGCGGGGTCCAGGGCGGTGACGCCCCGCTGTTCCACCAGCCACTTCACCAGCGGGTCGGAGAAGCTGTCGGCGGCGAAGGCGGAGGACAGGAACCCGGCCAGGGTAATGGCGATCTGGATGGCGGACAGGAAGTGGTCGGGGGCCTGGGTGAGCTTGAGCAGCTTTTCCGCCTTTTTGTCCCCCTCCTCCGCCTGCTTGCGCAGCTTGGTCTCGGACAGGGACAGGACGGCGATCTCCGCGGCGGCGAAAAAGGCGTTGACCAGGATGAGGACCGCCAGTAAAAGCAGCTTCGGTAAGAACGGGTCTTCGGACAAGATGGATGACCTCCTATTTTTGACACAGCGGCCTGTTGGATTTGCCGCCCTATTCTATGCGGCGCAGGCCTGTTGGCAACACCGTTTTTCCGGCGGGGGCGGGTTCCCGGCCCGGCGCGGGCGCTGCCTTTACGGTACAGTATAGCAGACTTTCGAAAAAAATCAATCGGCTTTTGGCCCGATGAAGGCGGGCGGCTGCCGCTGCGGCGGATATCGGAGGTAATAGCGGTCGCAGCCCTCCATGGCGCCGGTTTTGCGGAAGCCGTGCCGCAGCCAGAAGCGTTCGCCGCCGGCGTTGTCCCGGTGGCAGCCCAGGGCGATGGGCCGGACGCCGAACGTCTCATAGACACGCCGGACCGTTTCCTCCAGCACATACGCGCCAACGCCCCGGCCCCGGTAATCCCGGTCCAGCACAAAGCCCATCAGCCGGTAAAAGGGCCGCGACCGCATCTCCTCCGGGTCGGTTTCCCAGGGGATGGCCTCGCCCAGGAGGATGACGCCGATGACCTTCCCCTCAGATCTGACCGCGTAGGTGCGCCCGAGGCAGTGGTGCTCCAACCCATACCGGGTCAGTTCCATCATATCGTCCACGGTGTCCACAAAGTCCTCCGGCACGTCGGATCGGTCGATCCGCCGGGCCTCGTCCAGATTGTCCTGCGTCAGCGGCTCCAGCGTGATCTGCCCCTGTCTCATGCCGCCCCCTCCTTATGAAAAGGCCGCCGGCGTCAGCCGGCGGCTCTTTTTTATGTTAAGATTACGCGAACTTGCCGGTGTTCAGCTTCACGCCGGGGCCCATGGTGGACGCGGCGACGCAGCTCTTCACGTACTGGCCTTTGGCGGCGGCGGGCTTGGCCTTGACGATGGCGTTCATCAGGGCGTTCAGGTTGTCGCCCAGCTTCTCGGGGCCGAAGGACACCTTGCCGATGGGGCAGTGGATGATGTTGGTCTTGTCCAGGCGGTACTCCACTTTACCGGCCTTGATCTCGTTGACGGCCTGGGTCACGTTGGGGGTGACGGTGCCGGCCTTGGGGGAGGGCATCAGGCCCTTGGGGCCCAGGATCTTACCCAGGCGGCCCACAACGCCCATCATGTCGGGGGTGGCGACCACCACGTCGAAGTCGAACCAGTTCTCCTTCTGGATCTTCTCCACCATGTCCATGTCGCCCACGAAGTCGGCGCCGGCGGCACGGGCCTCGTCGGCCTTGTCGCCCTTGGCGAACACCAGGACCCGGGCGGTCTTGCCGGTGCCGTGGGGGAGGACGATGGCGCCGCGGACCTGCTGGTCGGCG
>CAMNQF010000088.1 GCA_946548895.1 uncultured bacterium
CAGTCAGAGCGCCCTCGGCGGTCTGCACCAGGCTGATGCCGTCCTTGGCGTTCTTTTGGGCGGTCTCCAGGCCGGTAATCTGGGCGCGCATCTTCTCGGAAATGGCCAGACCGGCGGCGTCGTCGCCTGCGCGGTTGATCTTGTAGCCGGAAGACAGCTTCTCCAGGTTCTTCTTCATGGCGGAAACGTTGTTGGTGTAGTTGCGGTAGGCGTTCATCGCCATCACATTATGCTGGATCCTCATTTTATAGTCCTCCTATAAATAAAATGATTGCTGGGGATACCTTCACCGTGCGTTCACCTGATCCCTGGCTCCGGCACAATGGAGGGGCGCTTCGCGTGTTTTCCGTGGCCTTTGGAAGTTTGGCTCGGCGCTATATTTCAATCGGCTCGTCAGCCGCTTGAAACCTGCTTATTTTGGGGCGTAGATCGTCTCATCGGACGCGAATTCAGGCGGGAACAAAAAGTCAAGCTGTCGGCGTAGGTCCTTTACGTGATAGTCCCCGCTGTCCATTTGGTCCAGTAGCCGCCGCATAGCGATCAGCGTCTGAGTCTTGTTTCGGTTCCAAGACAGCCCCGACCCCGACCATCGCTGGCGGGCTGTCTCCATGACGCAATCTGGGCGCGACCCGCCGGCGCGTTCCAGCAGTTCTCCTCGTATCACAGGGACCTCCCTTGGGGCCTCAACCATCAGCTTGCAGCGGTTGCCGGAAATGTCGTTCAGCTGAACCACCACATTACCGCCGATGGTCATGTACTCTCCTGTTTTAAGTTGCAAAAACAGCATGGCAAGCTCCTTTCGCCTGCTTTCTCATCGTCATAATGTTTTGGACAGCCCCAAGGGCTTTCGAACGTGCGCACACGTCCTCTCGTTTCCCACTCTGCGGCTGGCAAAACGCTGAACAAAGCGAAAAACAAATTGTTTTCGCTCTGCTCAACGCTTCCAGCCAGATACATGGGCTTTCACCGCTGTCCCGGGCGGCATAGCGTGGAATTTAATGCGTTAAGCGGCTTCCCGCTCCTGCATACTGAAATATTGGGCAAGGCCCTGCGCTTTGATGTTTTGTGCGGCGTTGATCTCTCGGCTGTGTACCATGCCACATTTGGGGCAGACCCAGCGCCGCTCCTTGTAGCCTACTTCGTGGTCCTGGATCATCCCGCAGGCGGAACAGGTACGGGTGGTGGGGGCATAGCGGTCTACGACAATCAGCGCCTTGCCCTGCCGTGCCAGCTTATAGCGTAATCGCTCTCGGAATGTTCCCCAGCCAGCCTCCAGCGCGTTGCCGCGCTTCAGCCTTTTGGACATTTCTCCCATGGAGTCGCCCCTTATGCACACGGCGTCCCAGCCGTTGGCTATCCGGCTGGTTTCCTTGTGGATGAAGTCGCGCCGCTGATTGGCAATGTGCTCGTGGAGTTCACGGTACTTTTGCACCGCTTCCTGATAATTTTTGGAACCGGGTTCCATCCGATTCAGCTTCCGCTGAATCTTTACCAGCTTTTCCTGGGACTGTTTCAGCCAGTGAGGAGGATCGGCCATGCCGCCGTTGTCCGCCACGTAAAAGTGCGGCATAGAGTATTTCAAACCCAGCGTGGTCTCCGGGGTTGGGGTAACGGCCTCCGGCTTTTTTACGGTGTACTCATAGAGAATGTAGGCGTAATATTTGCCAGACTTGGTTTTCTCCACCGTCACCCGCCGCAGCTTCCACCACGCTTGAGGGTGGCGGGAGAATTTGGCCCGGACGATCCCGGCTTTGGTCATGCGGATGCCGTCCTGCGTGGTGTAGATAGTGGGGCCGGATTCAAAAACATGGTTGCAGGCGGTAAAAGAATCCCGGTCAGTCTTTTTCTTTTTGAAGTTAGGATAGCCGAAGTGCACAGGGTCTTTGAAAAATACCCGAAACGCCTGGGAGAGCTTGTTATGCTCTTGAATAAGGGCCTGGTTATCCACTTCTTTCAAAAAAGGCGCTTCTTTTTTGTACTTGGCAGGAGTAGGAATGAAGTGCTTATCCGTTTCCAAATAGAACCTCTGCTGGTCGGCCAGCATCCGATTCCAGATGTAGCGGCAGCATCCAAAGGTGTTTTCAAACAGCTCCGCCTGGGTCTCGTTAGGATAGAGCCGAACCTTGAGGGTGGTATATTGGATTATCCTCCCATCCTCAATGCGCTGGCTGTGAGGCCACTTGCCTGCCATAATGTGACACCCTTCCCCTGAGATTTCGGAAAAGTGTACTTTTTCGAAGTAAAAAAACTGCGTAAAAAAATCCCGCAAACCCCTTAATTTTTCAAGGTGCGGTGCCGATTATAAGGGTGTGGGAAATAATGAATGTAGTTTCGGAAGGGTACACTTTTCCGTAAAAAACAGGGGATTTATTTAGTCAGACTTTTCGAATTTGATTGCTTTTTCGTAAAATGTTGTAACTGGCATAGCGCAAGCGACCGCCGCCTGTTGCAGCGTTATTTTTTTGCTTCTCCAGTCTTTGTGCACCTGATAGAAGTTATCAGGCACTGACCGGGGCGGTCTACCGAATTTCACGCCCCTGGCTTTTGCCGCCGCAATGCCCTCCGCCTGACGCTGGCGGATGTTGGTGCGCTCATTTTCCGCCACAAAGGACAGAACCTGCAAAACAATATCACTAAGGAATGTTCCCATCAGGTCTTTGCCCCGCCGGGTGTCCAGCAGGGGCATATCCAGCACCACAATGTCAATGCCCTTCTCCTTGGTGAGGACCCGCCATTGCTCCAAAATCTCCCCATAGTTACGCCCCAAACGATCGATGCTCTTAATATAGAGCAGATCGTCTTTTTTCAGTTTCCGCAGCAGCCGTTTATACTGTGGCCGCTGGAAATCCTTGCCGGACTGCTTGTCCATAAAAAGGTTACTCTCTGGGACGGACATCTCCCGCAGGGCAATGAGCTGCCGGTCCTCGTTTTGTTCCCGCGTACTGACGCGGATATATCCATATGTGGTTGAAATAGTTATCGTGCCTCCCTTCTGCGCTGCCAGATAATATCATATCCCAGCGCGTCAGCCAGCTCCACGGCCTCCCGGTAGCGGAGGGAACCTCTCCGCAGTTTGCCGGACAGATTGGGGACGCTGGCGCTCCAGCCATATTCATCGGACAGCTTTTCCACCAGTTCAGACATAGTGAAACCCTCTCGGACGATATAAGATTTAATTTCGTTCCTTGTGTCCATTTTTATACTCCTTTTTCACATTTGCTTATCGGTGCACCTGCTATTTCGCATAGCGGGGTATGTACGCTGCTGGGCGCAATTTGTTGCTGTGCCTCCAACTGACAGCGTTGTTGCTCACGATACCCTGTCTACGGGAGAGCCCTTCGCTTTTCACAGTTTGGCGCGACCTCATGCGGAACCGCGAGAACACACGCGCTTTAGCGTACTGTGTTCGCCGTTCGGTGTGTCGCTGTTTCGTGTGGCATTCGTCACAAAAACTGCTTTTTATTTGCTGCTTTCACATAGATTGAAAAGCACCCACGAGTTTTAGGCCAATTATTTGCCGTTCTACCCGAAAGCCGTTCCTGCCCAGGCGTTCCCCTCGGCGTTTCGCTCCCCTTGGTGCGCGTCATGCGTCACTTCGCCAGAGAGCATACCATGTTCGGACGGTCATGCACTTGTCAATGTTCGTGTCCGCACTGGACAAGGAACATTGTAGTGCCTTTATACCGCCTCTCCCATATATCTCTAAGGATGGAAAAAACGCCGTTTTGCGAAAAATTCCACGCTTAGAGAAATTTTGTGATATAATGATAGGCATATCTTGGTTTGCGGCGAAAAGAGGGGTAAATATGCAATGCAAGTTGACAATTCCGAAACGGCTGAAGGATTTACGGGTAGAGCGCGGCCTGACCTTAGAGCAGTTGGCCGAGGTCACGGGCCTGTCCCGCGCCGCGCTCGGCAAATATGAAACGGACGATTTCAAGGATATCAGCCCATACAGCATTGTCACGTTGGCCCAGTTCTACGGTGTGTCCTCCGACTGCCTCATGGGGCTGACAGAACAAAAAATCACTCAAATACAGAGCTTGATGTCCTGCATTTGAATGATGACGCGATTGAAGTATTGAAAAGCGGTAAGATCAACAATCGTTTGCTGTACGAAATGGTTGCGCATGAGGGATTCCGCCGTCTGCTGCTGGATATTTCGATATATGTTGACCGCATTGCCAGTGCGCAAATCAACAATCTGAACGCATTGGTGTCGATAGCACGAGCGAAAATTTTGGTGGAGCGGGCACCAGATGAAAAGGACGCTTATCTCCGCAGATTAGAGGCAGCATACATAGAGGAAGATAAATATTTTACTCACGCGGTTCACGAGGATATGGATATTATTATCGCAGACATTCGGGAGTTGCATAGGAAAGATTCAACAACCGCCGATGAGGGCACTCTTGCCGCAAAGCTAAAGAGGGATATTGAGGAAACAATGCAATTTCAAGGAAGCGCCCAAGAACGAGAACTCAGAATTTATTGCAATCAGCTCGGTATTCCGTATGATAAACTGACGTCGGAGGAGCTCACCAGCATAATGAGTGCATTGCGTAAGTCCAAATTATCTAAAACGAACACAGGAAAAGGGCTGCGTGGTGAAGGCGCATGACCCATGGAAAGGGAAAGCGAAAACGGAAATAGTGCACCGGAAATTTGAATAGACGTTGGGCTAAAATTATGATATAATCAATCTACAGAGGGCGGGTGACGACATTGGATTCAGAGACTACAGTGGCCCGAGGGCTGCATATCACAGATGACAGTACGGGCTATGATGCGGCCTGTAAGCGTGTCCTGTCTGAAAAGGCAATTCTGGCGCGGATTATGAAGTCCTGCCTGGAAGAATACAAAGAGTGCGATTTCAACGACATTGCCGAGAAGTACATAGAGGGCCAGCCCCAGGTGTCCAACCTCCCGGTTCTGCCGGACGAGGGCGGCACTGTCATCAGCGGCATGGACACCGAGGACAAATTGGTACACGAGGGAACAGTCACCTATGACATTCGTTTCCGCGCTATCGTCCCAGGCTCGAGGAACGGATCGCCCTCATTATCAACGTGGAGGCGCAGAACGATTTTTACCCCGGCTATCCGCTGATAAAGCGCGGCATATACTACTGTAGCCGGATGATTTCTTCCCAGTATGGCAGGGAGTTCACTGGCCCCCATTACGAGAAAATTAAAAAGGTCTGCTCCATCTGGATTTGCATGAAACCGCCACAGTATCGGGAGAACACCATCACCCGGTATCGGCTGGCGGAAGAACACTTGGTAGGCGTGGGCAAAGAACCCGTCAGGAATTATGATTTGCTGTCCATCATCATGTTGTGCCTTGGCGGGCCGGATGGGGCAAACTATGACGGCGTACTGCGGATGCTGGATGTGCTTCTCTCCAGCGAAACCAGCGAGATGGAGAAGCGGAAGATTTTGCAGGATGACTACAACATTCAAATGACGCAGACAATGGAAAGGGAGGTGTCGGTCATGTGCAATTTGAGCAAGGGCGTTCGGAAGAAAGGCATTGCAGATAACACATTATCCAGTATAAAAAATCTGATGAAAAACTTGGGGCTGTCCATAGAACAGGCAATGGCTGCGCTGGAAGTTCCCGAAAGTGACCGTCAAAATTATGCCAAGTTATTGGATGAACGATAGCTTGCAAAAAACAGCAACCGCTGGGCAAGCGGTTGCTGTTTTTTCTCCAAATATGCGGCATACACAGCACTTTTATCGTAGTATTTGTATTTACAACTAATCGGGTATCAAGTGTTTCATGCCCTGAGACTTTCCTCCGGGTTGGGAACGCTGGCCTTGACCTTTCGCTCTGACTACTGCTCTGATTTTCTTGCTTGTATCGCGAACCATCCACTCGTTAAATAGGTTACGCAGGGTGCTTATGTCGTTGTCGCCCTGGTCGCTGTCCACGCCGTCATTGATGGCGATGAAGCGGACGCCCTTCTTCGGGAACGTGATTTCTGTAAATAGATAGGCCCACTTGCAGATAATTCCGTCCCAATCTGGAGAGGTCTTTCGTCACGACCGTCTTAACCGCGCCGCTCTCCACAGCGTCCATCATCTCGGTAAAACTGGGCCGATCAAAATTAGCCCCGCTCCATCCATCGTCTACGAAAAATTGATAGGGCATCAGGCTATGCTCACGGGCATAGGCTTCGAGAATGCGTTTTTGATTGCTGATTGAGTTTGACTCGCCCTGTAATTCATCGTCGCGGCTGAGGCGGCAGTACAAGGTGGTGATGGGGGCTTGCATGGGTTGCGGTCTTAACATCGTTTCCTCCAATCCGACAGCCCCGCCCTCGCTATTCCGATAGCACCAATATAACACAGGGCGGGGCTGTTGTATGGTGCTTTCTGCTACTTTACAAGAAATAATTATATGTCAATTTAATCTGGGGATTATCGCAGATGTACCGGCAGAAGGTCATGCGCCGGGGCGTTGCTGGCAGCAGCTTTCAGCCTCCAGGACTTTCGCCATTTTGTCGGCGGCAGTGTCGGTGGTGTCCTGTTTGAAGCAGCCGGAAACGGTGAGGGCAGTGTTGCCCATACGGAGCTGCGTCACGCAGTCCGGGCGGCGGGTGGTTCTGGTCTTGCTGGGGGTGTCGGTCATAGGCGCTCCTTTCTACAATGCAGGCGAGGCCAACAGCGGCCCACCGTAAAATGTATCAGGCCCCCTTTGAGGGGCGCTTGGAAACCGCGATATATCAGGGCTTTTCAGCCTCTAAATGTCCACGCCTACGGCGTTCTAAGGGCACACGTATGCAACGATTTTCGACATGATTGGACATTTGAAAAGAGCGGTTCTCCTCTTGCAAGGTTTTTGGTGGTGTTAGCAAAACGTTGCAGCATATTGCTTTTCTAAGTAATAAATTTCGCGAAAGATAAACTTTGTGTTTTTGGTGTAATAAACTTGATTCCCGGGCATAACTATGGTATACTGCGTTCAAAGGTGGTGAAGATGGTGCAAAAGTTCTTTTTGAAAAAGCGCGATCTCTACCTAAAGCGGATGATCGCGTTTCAGGACACTGAGATGATAAAGGTCATCACTGGGATTCGGCGTTGTGGCAAGTCCAGTCTTATGAAATTGATGGCGCAACATTTGCGCGAAAACGGTATTACTCAGGAACAAATCCTGGAAATGAACTTTGAGTCCATGCGTTTTCCGAACATGGATGTCAGAGGCTTTTACGAATATGTGAAAGCCCGTATTTTACCGGGCAAGCGGATGTACTTGTTCTTTGACGAGGTACAGAGAATCTCAGGTTGGGAAAATGCTGTCAACTCCTTCCGGGTGGATTTTGATTGCGATATTTATATTACTGGCTCCAACGCCTACCTCCTATCTTCGGAGTTATCTACCTACCTGTCAGGTCGATATGTTGAGATCAAGGTACTCCCCCTCTCCTTCAAAGAATTTCTGGATTTTCACGGATATACAGTTACAGAAAAGAAATCGCCTACTGGAACACTAAAGCGCCGAATCACAGATCAGGACGGCGATATTTACGATGAGCGGGAACTGTTCAATGAATACGCCCAGTTCGGCGGAATGCCTATGCTGGCGGATGTGGGACTGGAAATTGACCGTGTAACAGCGGCGCTGGACGGTGTGTACTCTGCTGCTGTTGTCAACGATATTCTGGAGCGGGAAAAGCGGAAGGGTCGCCGCACCATTACGGACCCGATCCTACTCCGAAAAATCATTATGTTCCTGGCGGATAACATCGGCAGCAATGTGTCTGCAACTTCAATTGGCAATACGCTGGTCAACGAGGGCCTGTTAGAAGAAAAAGGCCGCAGAAAACCTGCGGTGCATACCATCCAGAGCTATATCGAGGCGCTGCTGGAAGCGTATATCTTCCACGAAATCAAACGCTTTGACATCAAGGGAAAAGAGTATTTGCGAACGCTGGGCAAATATTATATCGTGGATATGGGCCTGAGGAACTATCTGCTGGGCTACCGGGACGGAGACAGCGGGCATATTCTGGAAAATATCGTCTATTTTGAGTTGTTGCGACAGGGATATGATGTGGCCATCGGAAAGATCGACAACCAGGAAGTGGACTTTATTGCCACAAAGGCGGATGAGAAGAAGTATATTCAGGTTACGGAGAATATGAATGCTCCAGAAACCCGGGAGCGGGAATTGGCTCCGTTGCGGAAAATTCGGGATAACTACGAAAAAATGGTGATTACGCTGGATTGTGACTTGACGCAAACGCAGGATGGAATTAAAATTATAAGTGGTTATCCCTTTAGCTCAGCCAGACGGAAGTGCTAACGGCCAGGACCAGA
>CAMNQF010000089.1 GCA_946548895.1 uncultured bacterium
TGTAGCCGGACACGCAAAACGCTATTTTTTCCTTAGTCCGCAAAATGCCCTCAAACCGTTGGGGCCGTAGGGCTAAAGACAATTTTAATTAAGGAAAAAAAGACGCGCAAAACGTAATTGAAAACCCGACTAAGGAAATTTTAAGCTATGGGTAAAGAAACCCGCAAACACCTGATATTACAGGGTTTGCGGGTTTTCTTATGCTTTGATAAAGGAAATCGACTAAGGAAAAAAGGACACGCAAAACGCAATTTATAAATATTCATATATAATGCATATTTATGCAAATCAAAGCTTCATTTCCTCGCCATACTTTTCAAGATGAATGTTAATTGCATCCTTGACCGACTGGTTAATACGATTTGTCGCCGCCAAACAGGAATTCTTGAAGTTTACCCATCCCATTGCATCGGTTTTTGGAGGTAGTACGGTATCAGAAGACACCATCATAGTTAGCTTTTCCAAATCGTCGATGACAGAGCAGATTGCTTTTCGATATGCAACAGTTTTCTGTTGGTCTAATTTTCGAGCGTCTAAAACTCCAACTAAATAGCAAAATGCTTGTATCATGCAAACAAGATCATCCCCAGTCGCACCAAGGAGCATCTTTTCAAAAGAAACCCGTAAAGCATTGTACTTGGCTATGGCTCCTTTATCTGTTGTTATATCCCATTCAGGCAGCGGAGTTCCAACACCCTCAAGCAGCCATTCCTCGCTAACTGAGAATTTTGCACAAAGAAACTTAATTAGGCTTTTTGACGGATTGTCTCTCCCGTTTTCAATACCAGAAATGTGCGTTTGGGAAATGCCTAATTCATAGGCAAACTGCTGCTGATTAAAGCCTAACTCTTTCCGAATGTCTCTAAATCGCTCATTCACCGTTGACACGATACCCCTCCTTATCGGAAACTCATAAATTTTTGTTGACAATATCGGTATCCGCTATTATAATAGAAGCAGATACCTAATTATATCGGAAACCGCTAAGAATTTCAAGGGGGTGAAGTTATGTCGAGAACAACAAACCTTCACAACAAACCACCGCTGGGGACTATGATAGGCAAACGCTTAAAGGAAATGGACAGACAGCAAAAGTGGTTAGCCCAAGAGGCCCGGATATCAAAAACATACCTGTGCGCTATCATGAATGGCCGTGCTATCCCGACGTTGGCGGCGCTCAAACAGATTGCCAAGCCGCTGGGCCTTGACCCTTTCGACCTGGTTGCAGCCCTGTTTGGTAAGGAATCCTGACTATTTGCAGTCCCATAATAATTTTTTCCTGTTTGGGATATAGTTAGTTCGACAGGAGGTGATGCGTTTTGACATGGCTTACAGTTGGAGAAGCCGCGCAAATTCTTCATATCGGCGAAAGAGCGGTTCGAGCCGCCACAAAACAGAATAGATACCAGCACCGCTATGTCAACGGCAAGGGCCGGGGCGGCAAGCAGCTACGCATCGCCTTAGAATCACTTCCTGAGAAAGCGCAAGCCCTGTATCGCGGGGAAATGCCCCCGCCCGTGGATATCCTGCAATTCACAAGCAAGCAGCGGGACGAGGCCAACGCCAAGGCGTGGGTGGTGGAGCAGTACCAGCACGAGGGCCTATCCCCGGATGACTTTGTATCCTGGTTCAATTCCAACAACCCCACCGAGGACGCTATCACCAAAAGCAAGCTGTTCCGCTGGCAGCACAAATACCAAGGAAAAGACGTGGCAGAGCTGATTGACCGCCGCGGCGGGCACAACCGAGGAAAAGATACTATTCCCGAAAACGTGTGGAAGCTGTTCTATTCCCTCTATATGACCCAGCAACAACGCGGCGTCCGGCTTTGCTATGACATGACCAAGTTGGAATACCCCAATATCCCATCTTACAAAGCCTTTGAGCGCAAGATCAAGACCATTCCCATGTATGCGATCCTACGCTACCGGGAGGGGTTAAAAGCGTTCACCGACGCCCTTCCCTATATGGAGCGCAGCAAGTTGGATATCGCCTCCAATGATATCTGGTTCTCAGACCATCATTTAGTGGATGTTTTCGTAAAGAGCGCAGACGGGACAAAGGTTATCCGCCCGTGGCTGACCGTGTTCTTTGACGCCCGCTCCAACCGGGTTGTGTCCTTCCTTGTCAGGAACGCAGACCCCAACGCTACAGCGGTAAAGAAGTGCTTTCGCCTGGGCGTCGAGCAGAACGGGGTGCCTAATGAGGTGTACTTCGACAACGGCAAGGATTACCGTTCCAGCAGCTTCAGCAAGGATTATCCCATGTCTTTGGTGAATCAGTTGGGGGTAGGGACAATATACGCGACCCCCTATCACGGTGCCGCTAAGACCGTGGAGCGGTTCTTCGGCACGTTTACCAACCGTTTTAGCCGCCGTTTCAAGACCTATACGGGCTGCAACGCCAAAATCAGGCCGGAAGAAATGCAAATCCCCGACAAGGAGATCTTACCGCTGGCCCCCACGCTGGATGACTTCATAGCGCAGTTGTCCGCCTACATAGACGAATACAACCAGACACCCAATAGCGGGATTGACATGGAGGGCAAGTGCCCAGACCAGGTATACACTGAAAATCTGGCTGTAAAGCGGGTTATCCGCGACCAAGACGCCCTGCGTCTGCTGTGCGGTAACACTGAGGAACGGGTGGTCAATAAAAGCGGCGTTTCCATCAAGAACAACCACTATTATAATGACGCCCTTCTTTCCCATATGGGTGAGCGCGTCATGGTGGTGTATGACCCGGATGACATCGACAAAATGGCCGTCTTTGATATGAAGGGCCGCGCGATCTGTTTGGCGGAAGCCAAAATCCGCACCCCGTTCCGGCATACCAGCGAGGAAGACTATATCCGGGCCGCAAAGGAGAAGAAAGCCGCCCGCGCCATCGTCGCCAAGTACAAGCCCGCCCGGGAAATGGATATCCACGAAATCGTGGCCCGCAACCAGCTCATGGAGCAGACCTTCACCGAATCCGGTGATCCGGATATCGTGGAGCATATAGCGCCCCAGGCGGCGGAAAATTCCGCCATCTTGAAGGCCACCGACCGTACCGAAACCACCCGGCGCATTCGAGAGGAGGATAGCGTAAGCGCCACGCTGTTAGGATTCTACCAAAAGCAAGCGTAATAGGAGGGAATGTAATGCTTGCAGAAACCAGAGCCGCCCTTGCCGATTTTATGGAGCGCAGCGGCAAATCACAGCGGCAGATATCCCGCGAAACGGGGCTTTCCACGTCCGTTATCTCGCAGTTCCTGAATAACTGCTATGCAGGGGACAATGAGGAAGTTGCCAAATCTATCAACCAGTATCTAACCATCGGTAAAGAGCGTTTAAACGCTGTTTCTAAGATGCCCTTCTATCCCGAGCTCCGCAACACGCGGGAAGTTCTTTTCGTCTGCTTCCATGCGCACCAAAACAATGATATCACCTTAGTGAGCGGTGACGCGGGAGCGGGGAAAACGACCGCCCTTCGCTACTACGCCAAAACGAATACCGGGGTTATCTTCATCACGGCCAATGCCTGTACCACATCGGCTACCGCCGTACTGGGCCTGATTTGTCAGCAGGTGGGGCGTCAAGTTCCGGGCCGGAAAGCGGCGCTCATGAGTACTCTGGTGGAGCAGTTGACCGGGACAAACCGCCTGATTATCATTGACGAGGCTGACCACTTATCCCTTGACGCGCTCCAGGCCGTGCGTAACCTCAATGATCTGGCCGGGGTGGGGATCGTCCTATCCGGCAACGATAAGATTTACCGTCAGATGAAAGCCGGACGCCGCAGCTATGAGTTTGACCAGCTTCGCACCCGGATCGTCATCCGCAAAAAGGTATACAACGATTACAGAATTGAGGAAATGGAAGCCATGTTCCCCGGCCTGAGTGAAAGCTGTATCGGCTACCTGCTGAAACTGGCCCACGGCGAGAGCCTACGCACCGCCAAAAAGCTGTATAACGCGGCAGCGAAGTATGCCGCCGTCCAAGGGGTCACCCTCACGGTGAAGCACCTTCGTGATACCCACCGGCAGCTCTTGGGGGAGGTATGTGCATGAACGCCTACATAACAGCGGACAGGATAAATGAGAAAAGGACGGCTGCTACCGCAAATAACAGCCGCCCAGGCGCTGGGGAAACTTCCTCTTAGAAGTCCCCTACAGTATATCATCTGTTTCACAGTTTTTCAAGATAGGATAGGCTCAATATTTGAAAGGAGCGGTTTTTGTGGAAATGTTTGATTTTGAAAATCTCAATATCAGCACTGCACGCAATGAAACGATTGCAGCGTTGGCCGAAGCTCTTTTCCCCCTTACCTCTGAGCGCAGCGAGGAGGAGCGGGAGATTGACCGGGAATTTGAGGGGGTTCTGGAAACCCTGGAGAGTAGCTTCAACCCCAAGCAGCGCAAATGGTTTGAGCATTACCAGCAACAGGTAGACGCTGAACTTCGTGTAGCCGAGCGGCGGCGATTCGTGTGTGGATTCAAAACGGCCATGCGGCTGGCCCTGGAAAGCATGAAGTAAGGAGGGACACACAATGTTAAGCAGAAAAGTGCTGGACGCCCTACGCGATGAATTCAACGAGGAATTTGGTGAACTGAGCGAAAAGGACAGCTACATACAGCAGATGAAAGCGGATGCCTTCGCGCTGATCGGCAGCATGGCCCCCAATGACAAGCGGTTAGAGTTCGAGGTCGACGACGCCATCACGGGCATTGTCTCGGCTTCTTCCCTGCTGGGCTTCTATATCGGCCTCAAGACCGGGGCTGATATGGAGCGGCATATCTCGGATTCTAAATTCCCGGAGCAGGTTTTGAAAGTGTTCCGGGAACTCAAAGAATAATCTTGTTTCAACCCCCGTTATCACGCGTGATAACGGGGGGTTGAAGCGTCTGGGCGGGATTGTATATTATCTGTGAGTAAAGCTGCTTATGCGCCCTTAAAATGGCAAATTGGTATAGTCCCTTGTAATGGGCTTTGTTTCTGTGGTTGAATATCCTTAGAAGTAATTCGGAGAAATACTTCAATAGGCTTTTTCTTAGAAATGCAGTTACTATATAAAGGCAATCTGATTGCGGGAAGGCGGTGTAAACTGTGCTGGAACCATGGACAAAAGAGCTTACATCTTCTATGTTGCCTGATGGGATATGTAAGAGCATCGCTGAGGAAATCGGGGCAGACAACCTTCTAAAATTAGCTGTGCTGGTGGGCGGTTCTACTTTCTATATGCCACAAGCTGAAAGCATTCTGCGTCCGCTTAGGAACCAGAAAATCAAAGAAGAATACAACGGGTATAACAGTGCGGAACTCGCTGAAAGGTATGGCATCACCCCACGGCAGATACAGCAAATCGTGCAGCAGAAACCATCTTACCCTACATTTGACTAAACAGGAGGACAAATCAAATGATTATCAACAGCGGCACAATTAGGGAAGCATTCCAGAGCTTCAACACTGTGTTCAACAAGGCGTTCCAGGAGATGGAGGCACAGTACCCCCGCGTGGCTATGGAGGTTCCCAGCGAGACGCGGGACGAGAGCTACGCATGGCTGGGGGCCGTCCCCTCCATGCGGGAGTGGATCGGGGACAGGGAGATCAAGAACCTGTCCGCCTACGGCTACACCATCCGCAACAAGGACTTCGAGGCCACCGTGTCCGTTCCCCGGAACGATCTGGAGGATGACCGCATCGGTGTCTACAAGCCCATGTTCCAGGATTTGGCCTACAGCGCCCGGAAACACCCGGACAAGTTGGTTTTTGGCCTGTTCCCCCGTTCCTTCAAAGAGAAGTGCTTCGACGGCAAACCCTTCATCAGCGACAACCACACGCCCGCCGTTGAGGGAGCGAAGGTCAAGCCCCAGAGCAACAAGGGGACGTACAAGCTCACGCCCGACAGCTACGGCGCGGCCCGCACGCAGATGATGTGCCTGGTAAACGATCAGGGTGAGGTTATGAACATCGTCCCCGATCTGCTGGTGGTGGCCCCCCAGAAAGAGGCCATTGCCCGTACCATCCTCATGGCAAATGAGATCCATCAGGAGGTCAATATCTACAAGGACACCGCCGAGCTGCTGGTGGTGCCGGAGCTGGCTGCAAACCCGGAGCAGTGGTTCCTGCTGTGCACCAAGCGGCCCGTCAAGCCCTTTATCTTCCAGAACCGCCGCAAGGCCCAGCTTATCGCCAAGGACAGCCCTGGTGATGATAATGTCTTCTTCAAGAAGACGTTTATCTATGGTGTGGACGCCCGCTGCAACGCCGGGTATGGCCTGTGGCAGTTGGCTTTTGGTTCCACCGGTGAGACGGATATGCCCGCTAAGGCATAAGGAGGGCGCTATGGACATTCAGTATATTTTTCTGAGTAACTCCCTTCCCTTCGAGGAAAGCGGCTACAGTGCCCAGACACCCCATAAGCTGGTAAAGCTTCTCCCCCTGGGACTGGTTCACACCACAAAAGGGGATTTCCTGGTGGACAACGAATCCTTCCAGGCTATCCGCTGCAAGTTCGCAGAGCGGCAGCTCCAAATCCCCATCGACTACGAGCACCAGACATTGAAGGATATGCAAGCCCCGGCAGCGGGCTGGATTAAGGATATCGTATTGAAAAGCGACGGTATCTATGGTACTGTGGACTGGACAGAACGAGCGACAGAGTATCTGAAAAATCAGGAGTACAAATATATCTCCCCCGTTGTTACCATTCGGAATACGGACAGAAAAGCCGTAGACCTCCATTCTGCTGCCCTCACCAACACCCCCGCCATTGACGCCATGGCCCCCATTGCCTGTAGCGATAAGCCCAGCGAAAGCGAGGGCGGCGCGAATCAGGGCGAGGCAGGCGGCAGCGGCAAGGATATGGAGGCACTGGCGGAGCTGTTACAGCTTGACCCCAACACCGCCACCATGGAAGATATCTATCAGGCCGTCGCCGCCTTGCTGGAAGGGCAGGAAGCCCTGAAGCTCAAAGCAGATGCCTACCAATTTGAGGTTACCATGATGAAGGTAGATAGCGCAGTAGAGGAAGCATTGAAAAACGGGAAGGTCGCTCCCTTCCAACGTGACTGGGCATTTCAGTCCGCAATGAAGGACTTGGACGGCTTCACATCATGGTTCAAGGCGGCACCCCAGGTTGTGCCCATGGGTGAAGCTTGCCCGGAGAGGCTTCCCCAGATGCCGCACCATCGTTCCAGGGCGCACGAGCTGATGGGGCTGTCTGCTGAGGATATCGCAAAGTATGGAAATATCTAAGGGAGGGCTTGACCATGGATTTTGAGAAAATTGGCGGTCACAACGCCGCCGTCCGGGGGTATATCCTCCGTATGCTGGTAAAGGGCTATCGTAACGCTTTGGCCGTCCGCCGCATCTCCAATAGCCTTGTCCGGGACGGGCTGGCCTCTGACCCGGATATTTGGGAGCCGTTGAAGTACCTCTATGATATGGGCTTCATTGAGTTCACCAACAAAAGGATCACGCCCGACACCGCCTACAGGCAGGACGGCGTGGCGCGGTTGACCACGAAGGGCGTCCGCTTCATCGAGGGCGGCGGCGACCCGGAATCGGGGATTGATCTGTGATGGGGAAGCCCAGGAAGCCGCGCTCGGACGCAAAGATATACCAGCTTCCTAAGGCTGTGCTGGACGGCGTCAATGAGCGGTTGGTGAACTACAACATGAGCTATGCGGATATCATTGTATGGCTCGCGGGGCAGGGCTACAAAGTCAGCCAATCATCCTTATCTCGCTATGCCTTCAAAGTGTTTGAATCGGCGCAGCGTGTCGCCGATGACCTGGAAAAGACCAAGTACATCATTGACGTTATCGGCAGAAACCCCGACTTGGACACCACCGAGGCTACCAGCGCCATTCTTAAAAGCGGGCTGTTGCAGAAGATTTCATCCGCTGAGGAAGAATTCAACAATCTTCCCATTGAAAAGGCGGGGCGGCTGTTCGTCCAGCTGGCCAAGGCTGAGGCTGACCGCAAAAGGACGGACTACGCCACCAAGCGGAAAGCGGAGCTTGCCTTTGACCAGATGGAGTCTGACTTGCTGGCCCAGGTTCGGCAGTACCCGGATTTGGCCGCACAGTTGAAGGACGTACTCAATCAGGCCCGCACCCGGATAGCCAGCGCAGGCCTTGAATAAAGCACAGCAGCGGCCCATCTCCATACCATGAAGGAGGCGGGCCGCTGTGCATACTTATTCGATTTGCTTTCAGTTATTCCCGTTTAAACATCGTTTAATTGCAGATAAAACCGCGTCTTTCAAGGTGCTTCAGTTACGTTTTGCGTGTCCCGTTACA
>CAMNQF010000090.1 GCA_946548895.1 uncultured bacterium
GGGTCAGTTTCGGGGGTACGGGTTCGATCAGGCCGATGCTGACCGCCAGGGCGTGGTTGATACCCCGGATATGTTTCTCGTCCAGCCTGCCGATGTAGCCGGACAACCGCTGCTTGTCTATGGTGCGAATTTGCTCCAAAAGGACAAGTGAGGGCTGCGCCAGCCCGTTCCCGGCGTCCAGGTAGTAATGGGTGGGCAGCTTGGCTTTGACGTTGGCCTTGCTGGTGACGGCGGCGATAATGACGGTAGGGCTGTGCTTGTTGCCCACGTTGTTCTGGATGATAACGACGGGCCGGGTGCCCTTCTGCTCCGAGCCGATCCCGTGGCCCAGGTCGGCGTAATATAGGTCGCCGCGCAAATATGTCCTGCTCATGGTATTTGACCTCCCCATAAAAATTAGACGGCCTGCGCCGCCTATGTAGGAGCCGGACAGCATGACATATCAAGGTTGGCGGAGCATAAACGCTCCCGTTTCCATAAACCTGTCCCGCTGTCCGGCTTATATGAAAGCAAGCCTATTTGTCCGCGACACCCCGGCCCGCTATGGGAAGTCATCAAGCGGCTGGCGGCGACCAGCTCCACGGGAATTTCACCCCCGCATGGTTCTCATGCGGCTGCTCTCATTGCCTGCGACGGCTTCACGCTGGAAAACGCTATCACGCTCGGACTGTGACTGAACAGGAGTATCATTGGCCCTATTGCCGGTCGTGGCCGTACCGGGAGCCGCCCGGTATTTCATGGCCGCTGGTACTCGCTCCGTGCCGGATAACAGACCGTGGACGAAATGATAGTGTGGCATCCCGCTGTCCTGTCCGGCACATCCTGGCGCGGCGGCAAAAGTGGCTCACGGCAAATAGGAATGTGCTTGATGAATGGGTATGAAGTTGTCAAAGGTCAAACCCATTCACCGCACAAACGAGGAACAGGTGAAGGACTTTCCATCGCCCTTCACCTGCTACTCACTTCAAACGCTTAATGTGTAGTTTCGGTTAGAGATTTTCTTTGAGATTTTTGAGGGCTATATCTACGCTGAACTTCACTGCCCTCTTTGTGCATCCCTCCATTTTCGCAATCTGCTCGTATGTAAACTCCCCAAAGTAGTACAGCACCAGACGGCGGCGCTGCTTTTCAGGTAGTTGGGCGATTGCCTGATGGAGCCTATCTACTTCAATCCGCTGAGAAACGATTTCCTCCACGCTTTCCTGGGGTTTCATGGCCCGTTTATTCAACGATGCTTCCGTCTGTTCTGTCCGCTCATAGTGCTTGTCCACTTTGTGCATGAAAGAAATATCCTCCAACTCAAAGCGGTCAAAGGTATCGAACAAAGGCTTGTCGATTTCAACGCACCGTTCCATATTGTTGCTATCCACAAAAGACAGATAATAGTGCGGGGTGGCGGTATTGATGCCTGTGGTGAAGATCGTGTAGGGATTGTCCTTATCCCTCCGACGCTTGGGCCGAGGGTCAATGCTTTTAGGATGGCTGTCTGCCATTTTCCTTTACCTCCAGTCTGAATTTTTGGAAATTCAGACTGGAGGGCGGGCCACGGCAGCGGGGGGCCGAGGGAGAGCTACATTGTAGAGATGTAGCTTCTACCTGCTGAATAGAAAGGCCCCATGCAAAAACGAGGATTTTTTTAGCCGATCATCCTCGCTTTTGCACGGAGCCTCATAGGTAATCGCTGCTTTTGATAAGCAGCGGGCTGGTCATATCAGACCAACGCAAAGTAATCCCTCCAAACTCAAAACGGGTTTGGAGGGCATGAGCCGATTTTAGGCGCAGCAAAACAGCCCACCCAAAACACCGTTTTTTTATTAGGTGGGCTTGCTTGTTTACTTTTCAGCTTGGTCAACAGAGATATGTTATCTCTTGTATCAGGATATTACACCTCGTTTAACTGGCGCTCACATATCTGTAAAATAGTGATAATACTTCCAACTTGCAGAGGTGAGCTTATGAGTAATCGAAATGACAGGTTCAAACTTGACTTCATGCCCATTGGTCAGGACATCAAACGGGGCCGGGAGGCCAAAGATGTGACACGAGAACAGCTTTCAGAAATAACTGGTTATGCTCCCCGGCACATCCAGGCTATCGAAAACGAGGGACAGACACCCAGCGTGGATTTTCTGTTTCAGCTTGCCGAAATGTTTGACGTTTCCCTTGACCGGCACATATTCAAAGACAGAGATACCGTCAAAAGTTCCATACGGCGGCGTGTGGATACGCTGCTGGATGGGCTGGCTGACAAAGACCTTGTTATCATTGAAGCGGTCGTAAAGGGGATACATCAGGCAAATGAAATGCCAGAGGAATAGCATAAGTCCAATAAAAGTAGAGCCGATGAACTTGCGAGATGTCCCATGGTTCATCGGCTCTTTGTTCTTATATCTTGCTCTTTAACCATGCTTGGAAGAAGGTCTATAAATGCTTTAGTTCATACCACTAATCTATTCAGGCGGGTACTCAAGCGGCTTAACACCTCATTAGAAATAGTCTCTGTCTGTTCTGCAACATCGCAGGCCGTAATCTCTTGCTCCCCGGATGCTCCAATAAACACAGCAGTATCTACAGAAACAGCGAATGGAATATCTGTCACATCCAGCAAGGTCTGATCCATGCAAACACGTCCCACAATCGGTGCTACGCGCCCTCGAACTAATGCGGCTCCAACGCCATTGGATAAGCTGCGGGGTATTCCGTCTCCGTACCCAATGGCGGCGACCGCTATTTTTGTATTTCGCTTTGCTTGGAATTGATGCCCATACCCAGCGCCCTCTCCTTGTGCAATCTCTCTTATAAGAGTTATCCGGGCTTTCAGCGAGAGGACTGGTTTCAACACAACACCAGCTTTCTTCCATTCATCGTTTGTACTCAACTGCCCATAGAGCGCGATCCCGGCTCGTGCGTAGTTACCACCGATTTCAGAACAATGGAGCAGGCCGCTACTGGCGAGGATGTGAACCTTGGGGATTTGACAGCCGATGTGTTTTAGGTGGCCTACCGCCTGATAAAAGGCTTTGCCTTGCGTCAGGGCGGCTTCTCTGTTTGACGGCAGGGTAAGATCATCCTCATATAAATGGGTATAAACTCCCGTGGTGCGAAGAAATTGGCAGGCGAATATCCGCTGAATTTTATCCAGATTTTCGCAGCTTTCCCCCAGCCGGTGCATCCCGGTGTCCAATTTGATATGGACATTGATGATCTGGCCGCAGGCGTTCAACTCTAACGCATAGCGGTGGTCTAAAATAGTCTGTGTCAGATGATATTGAACAAGGAGTGGGACATATTGGGGATGCGTATATCCGAGTATCAGGATTTCCCCCGCAATTCCGCCTTGCCGCAGCTCTATCCCCTCAAAAACTGTGGCAACGCAAAAGGCATTTATACCCAGGGCATTGAGTTCCCTGGCAATCAAAACAGCGCCATGTCCGTAGGCATTTGCTTTGACCGCAGGCATCAACACACAGTTTGGAGGCAGCAGACTTTGAAGCTGTTCCACGTTATGCCGCAGAGCGGCCCGGCTCAATTCGATCCAGGCGCGGCCCTGATAAAATCCCGTCATGCTCCGGCCCCCCTGACGATGATTCTTGATGGCTGGGCCACTACGGTTGAATGGCTCGGCACATCCGCACAGACCACCGCCCCAGCTCCAATTTTTACAAAATCGCCAATTGTAATATCGCCAACAACAACTGCGCCAGATCCAATCAAACAGTGACCTCCAATCTGAGGGGCTTTCCTATCAACCGATCCAATAGTGACATTCTGATAAATCCAGCAATCAGCCCCGATATGGGCGTAACGGGAAATATAGATGCCGTGAAGTCCGTGAGGCAGGACGGGCCTGCTGTCAAACTTGGCCCCGTTCCCAATGTAGCCGCCATGCCGGTGGGCCATTCGGTTTAGGAAGAAGGTCAACATATCCCGGACAATGCGTACCGAACACTGTTTTCTCCACCAAAAGAATTTCCAGTACAGTCCCAAGTCCTCGCCTCTCGACCAATGGATCAACGCTGCCTGTATCTTCATGCCAGATATTCCTCCAATGTCAGCCCCTTAAAGGTCATGATTTCTGAATGGGGCGTACCAACATAGCGGAAATGCCACGGCTCATGGGCAATGCCGGTGATATGCTCCTTGCCCGCCGGGTAGCGTTCAATAAAGCCATAGGCGGGTGCCAGTTCCCGAAATTTTTGGCAGATGCCTTCATAGGGGAACGCCGGACGAATAAAGTCAATGTCCGGCTGACACAGCCCCAGGTCGATTGCCAGCCCCGTTTGATGCTCACTGTGTCCGGGCATAGCTACAAATTTCCCCGTAAACTCCGGGCCGTTCTCCCGGAGCGATTCCTCATAAATTTTCAACTGTTCTTCCAGGGAGCGCCAACCACTCACAGGGACAATAAACTCCCAGCCACCCAACTGCTCCATGATGCAGGACAGGGCGCAAACCGCCTCCCGTTCCAGCAGAATATCGGGGTGATCTTCATGGACAGAAATCAGGTCTTGCTTGGTGTCCGGCGAATATGCGTGTTGGCTGTTGACCAAAATCAAGCTGTTCATCCGCTCACCGCCAATTCGATCACATTGGAAATGACCTGCTCAAAAGACATCCCAATCGCTTTCATCATGCTGGGGTAACGGCTGTGGGCGGTAAAGCCGGGGATGGTATTGACCTCGTTAAAAACCACTCTGCCGTCCTTGTCCAAAAACATATCCACCCTCGCAAATCCCTGACACCCAAGGGCCTTGTAAATTTGCTGGGCAACTTCTTTCATCTCTGCCGCTTTTGCAGGGGAAATGCGGGCCGGAACATGGATCGCGGAGGTTTTCAGCGTGTACTTCTCTGTAAAATCAAAGAAGCCGTCCGCCAGTTCGATCTCGTCCAGTTCCCCAACCGTCAGGGTATCATTTCCCAAAACGGCACACCCGACTTCAAAGCCGGAAATCGCTTCTTCCAAAATGATGTGGTCATCATATTCAAAGGCCAGCTCCAGAGCCGCAGGCAGTTCGCCGCACCCCGTAACCCTTGTGATGCCGTAGGAAGAACCGGCCCGGACAGGTTTTACAAACAGCGGATACCCCAGCTTTTCAGCACAGGCGAAAGCATCTTCCTTGCTGGCTTTCTTTGTCAGCACAGTGGAGAAAGGTATCGTAATGCCCGCAGCCTGTGCCAGCTTGTGCGCCCGGTCTTTGTCCATGCACAGCGCCGAGGCCAGCACACCACACCCCACCAGCGGAATACCTACCAATTCAAAAAGCCCCTGCACCGTCCCGTCCTCGCCGTTGCGTCCATGCAGGACGGGAAAGGCGGCATCCAGTGAGATTTTCTCCAGGCCCGCACCCACCTGAACCAAAAGCGCATGGGCATCCCGGTTAGGGGACACCAGCGCAGGGGTACAGTCAGCGGGGCTGTTCCAGGTATCCGCCCTGATCTTCTCCGTGTCCCCAGTGAAATAAAGCCAGTTTCCCGTGGAGGAAATACCTACCGGCACAGGATTGTATCTTGTCCGATCCATGTGCGTGATGACCGCGTGGGCGGATTCCAGCGAAACGCTGTATTCCGGGGAGCAGCCGCCAAATACAACTGCTACATTGAGTTTTTTCATCAATACACCTTCTCTAAATGTAAAAATCCGATTGCCCTCGGTATGAAAATCATAGCAAAGGCAATCGGATCATGCTTTAATATTCTGTTGTTGGTTTCCTAAGAAAATCCTAACGCAGAGTTGATATTTTCCTAATTTGAAACAGGCAGGGATACAGTGAACACGGTGGAGTTTTCATGACTTTCCGCCCGGATCGTTCCGCCATGCAAGATAACAATTTCTTTCGCAATAGCCAGCCCCAATCCGGCCCCGCCTGCGTTGGAATTGCGGGCCTCGTCCATCCGATAGAAACGCTCAAATATCTTGGACAATTTATCCGCCGGAATGGTCGGCCCCTGATTTTCAAAGGCAATCACCATTTGGCCGTTTCGCTCTTGGACGGAAATTGTGATTTCAGAATTGGGAAAACTGTATGCAGCCGCGTTTTTCAAAATGTTGTTGAATACACGGGCCAGTTTCATCGGATCGCCGCAGATGGTCAAATCCTCGTCGGCATGGAGAACGGCGGTATTCCCCTTTTCCGACAGGATGGGATAAAACTCGTCCACCATCTGTACCAGCATATAGTAAAGGTCAATCTGCTCTTGTTCCAGCGTGATTTGCTGCAAATTATACCGGGTGATTTCAAAAAACTCGTTTACCAGCCGTTCCAGCCGGTATGCCTTGTTCAGAGCAATATGGGTATATTTTGCTTTCTGCTCTGACGGCATATCAGGTGCTTCATCCAGCAGGCTTAAATAGCCGATTACAGAGGTTAGGGGTGTTTTCAAGTCGTGGGCCAGATAAGTCACCAGGTCATTCTTTTGCGCGGCCTCATTCCGAAGGGCTTGTTCGCTACGGAGCATAGCCGTTCTGATTTCCGCCATCTGTGTTGATATTTCGGCATACTCCCGTGGGAAGATTTTATCTGCACTCTGATCTCCTATCATGTAGCCGTGGAGCAGCCCGCTAATTTCTGTAATGGTTCTGCGCCGTTCAGAATGTGCGTAAAGGTTTGCAGTTACAAAGACGATGGTAATTCCCGAAACGACAACACCAATCAGCACCAACAGCAGGAGGGTTTTTATTTTCCACCATAGGGGTTCATGGACAACGGCCACCTGTTGCGCCTCCGGGAGATAGCGGTCTGATGTTGTCATGTAATTTGTGTCAAACCAGTTTGCGAAAGCGCCGTTTTGCACATGATCGGCCAGATAATATAGGGCATAGCAAAGACTTATGCCAAGTAAAACTGCGCCAACATAATAAAGCAGTTTCCAATTTTTACGTTTCAATTTGATATCCCACTCCCCAAACTGTCTTGATGTATTTCGGATTGTCTATGGTGTCGCCCAGCTTCTCCCGCAAGTGCCGGATATGGACGGTGATTGTATTGTTGCTTTTGCTGTAATACTCGTCCTTCCAAATTTCGTGAAACAGCTCCTCGGAGCTGACAACCTTTCCCTTGCGTTCCAATAAAATGCGTAAAATAGAAAATTCGGTTGGTGTCAGGGAGAGTGGTTTTCCATTCAGAAAGCAAGCATGGATGCCTGTATTCATTTCCAGGCCAGAGTGCAGGATCACATCGGATACTGGTTCCTGGGCGGAAACCTGAGCGGGGTTATATCGTTTATACCGCCGGAGCTGGGCCTTTACCCTCGCTACTAATTCCAAAGGGCGAAAAGGCTTTGTGACGTAATCATCCGCCCCCAGGGTCAGGCCGGTGATTTTGTCGGTTTCTGCGTCCTTGGCTGTCAGCATGATGATAGGATAAGTATGCCGCTCTCTGATCTTCTGGCAGAGGGCAAAGCCGTTCACCTCCGGCAACATAATATCCAAAATGGCTAAATCCAGCTCGGTGGATTCAATACACGCAAGGGCATCCCTGGCTGAGTAGAACTTAAACACCTCGTAGTTCTCGTTTTGGAGATATAATTCTACCAAATCAGAGATTTCCTGTTCATCATCAACCACTAAAATTTTGTCGGGCATTGGATAACCTCTTTTCTATAACAGGCATTAAGGTATTCTATCAAATTTTTCCCATGATTTCCTTGTTTTTTGACTGATAATTTATTAAGAATTTCCTAACTCGGATAATTCTGATTTAGATTATATCCTTTTGATACCTGTGCTGCAAGGATGCGAAGCAACAAATCAGAGAAGCAGTTCTGTAATCATTAAAAAATTTCGCCCTGTGCCGACTGAAAATGTCAGCCCAGGGCGAAAATTATGCGTCTGTGGTCAGTAGGCAGGTGTTCCGTATCCATAAATCTCATAATGGCCTATGGCATAGCGGTTCTCCCGGCAGCCATCGCCGGAGTTGCCCTCTACGGTGTAGACCATCCCATTCTCCACCTTTTCCACGATACCAACATGGTCGGCAAGGCCGTCCTGGGGGCCGGAGCCGCCCTTGTTGTTCCAGTCAAAATAGATAATGTCGCCGGGACGCGGCTCGTAGCTGTTGTCCTGCCATAGCCCCCGGTCTTTGAACCAATTAGAGCCGGAGATACAGCCCGCCGTTTTGGGGATCACGCCAGCGTCCAGATACCCGCACTCGTTGGCGCACCAACTGACAAAGCAGGCGCACCACTCCACGCGGGAGTTGAAGCC
>CAMNQF010000091.1 GCA_946548895.1 uncultured bacterium
CCCGGCCCTTCCTGCGCCACCGGGAGTTCCTCTGGCAGGAGGGCCACACCCTCCACGCCACCGCCGAGGAGGCCATTGAGGAGACGGAGCGGATGCACCGCATCTACGCCGAGCTGTGCGAGGACGTGCTGGCCATGCCGGTGGTGATGGGCATGAAAACCGACAAGGAGAAGTTCGCCGGGGCGGAGCGCACCTATACCATCGAGTGCATGATGCACGACAAGAAGGCCCTCCAGAACGGCACCAGCCATTATTTCGGGGACGGGTTCGCCCGGGCCTTCGGAATCTCCTTCGCGGACAAGAACAACAGGCAGACCACCCCCTTTGAGACCTCCTGGGGCATCACCACCCGCACCATCGGCGGCGTCATCATGACCCACGGCGACAACCGGGGACTGGTACTGCCCCCCAAGGTGGCCCCCATCCAGGTGGTGGTCATCCCCGTGGCCCAGCACAAGGAGGGCGTCATTGAGGCCAACCAGGCCGTCATGGAGCGGCTGCGAAAGGCCGGCTTCCGGGTGAAGATGGACGATTCCGACAACACCCCCGGCTGGAAGTTCGCCGAGTACGAGATGAAGGGCGTGCCCCTGCGCCTGGAGCTGGGCCCCAAAGATATGGAGAAAAACCAGTGTGTGCTGGTCCGCCGGGACAGCGGGGAGAAGTCTTTTGTGCCTCTGGACGGCATCGAGGACACTGTGGCCAAGATGCTGGACGGCATCCACGCCGGGCTGTACGCCAGGGCCAAGAAGAACCTGGAGGACAACACTTATCCCTGCGCCACCCTGGCCGAGGTCAAGGAGAAGATGGAGAGCCGGGGCGGCTTCGCCAAAACCATGTGGTGCGGCGATCTGGCGTGCGAGCTGAGGATGAAGGAGGAGGCCGGGGTCTCCTCCCGGTGCATCCCCTTCCAGCAGGAGCGCCTGAGCGACGTGTGCGCCTGCTGCGGAAAGCCCGCCAGGCATATGGTTTACTGGGGCGTGGCATACTGACCGCCCGCCTTTCCCCAAGCGTTTCCGCGCCGCCCTGCGCCCGCAGGGCGGCGTTGTCTATGTTGCACAGGCCGTTTCCCCCGGAACAGCCCAAAACCGTGAAAAAACTTTGAAATTTGGGGGAGAAAATGCTTGACTTTCATGACGCGGATGTTGTATACTAATCAAGCGCCTGTCAAGGGGCGCACTGCGATGATGCGGGAGATTGCTCGCCCGGCGAGGTAACTTCCGCGGAGTATGTCCGTAGAAATCGGGCGGCTGAGGGGCTCATTCCATGGCGTATATCGCCCTGGGTGGGTAAGACCGGCCTGCTTTGCGCCGGTTTTATTCATGCCGGGGAGTGATACGCACGGTAACGTGGATTGAATCGCTCACCGTACGAAGCGAGGACGCAACAGTCACTTCGTATGTCAAGGAGGAAAAACAATGGCAGCTCAGAAAGAAATGATCCGCATCCGGCTGAAGGCCTACGACCACCAGCTCATCGACCAGGCCGCCGAGAAGATCGTGGAAACCGCCAAGCGCAGCGGCTCCGCCGTCTCCGGCCCCATTCCCCTGCCCACCCGGCGGGAGATCGTCACCATCCTGCGCTCCCCCCACGTGAACAAGGACTCCCGGGAGCAGTTCGAGCGCCGCACCCACAAGCGTCTCATCGACGTGGTGAAGCCCTCCCCCAAGACGGTGGAGGCCCTGATGAGCCTGGAGCTGCCCGCCGGCGTGGAGATTGAGATCAAGCTGTAAGGAAGAGCGGAGGGACGGGCTGCAAATGAGCTTGGACCGGAGCGAGGGCGAGCGGAGGGCCGTGGAAACGGCCCGCAGACCAGCCCGAGTCGGAGGGAAAGCGATTTTGCGACCAGCCCGGCCTGGAGCTTGACAACAGCGGGCGGTGGAACGAGGCCAGAATGTACGCCGCTTGCAGTCCCCGCCGCAAACCAAGTCAGTACCGCAGCTTACCGCGTGATTGAGGTAAGCGGGTCAAGTCAGCGGAGCAATGGGAGCCAATGCCCAACTACGTTGACCAATAACCTTATAAGGAGGAATACACATGGAAAAGGCCATCATCGGCAAGAAGGTGGGTATGACCCAGATCTTCGACGACGCCGGTAAGGTCATCCCGGTCACCGTCATCCAGGCGGGCCCCTGCACCGTGGTGCAGAAGAAGACCGAGGAAAAGGACGGCTATACCGCCGTCCAGCTGGGATTCGACGAGGTCCCGGAGAAAAAGCTGTCCAAGCCCGAGGCGGGCCACAGCAAGAAGGCCGGCAAGTGCCTGCGGGTGCTCAAGGAGTTCAAGCTGGATAAGGCCGACGAGCTCAACGTGGGCGACGAGCTCACCGCCACCGTGTTCGCCCCCGGCGACCGGGTGGACATCACCGGCATCAGCAAGGGCCACGGCTACCAGGGCGCCGTCAAGCGCTGCGGCGGCCACGTCCAGAAGAAGAGCCACGGCGGCGGCCCCGTCCACCGCCACTCCGGCTCCATGGGCTCCAGCACCGACCCCTCCCGCATCTTCAAGGGGCACAACGGCGCGGGCCAGATGGGCAACGAGCAGGTCACCGTCATGAACCTGGACGTGGTCCAGGTGGACGAGGAGCTGGGCGTCATCGCCGTGCGCGGCGCGGTGCCCGGGCCCCGGGGCGGCGTGGTCGCCCTGCGCACCAGCACCAAGAAGCTGGCCGAGAAGCACACCGCCGAGGCCGCCGGGCGCGTCAATCCCCAGAAGCAGTCCGCCCGCGTCAACCCGCAGAAGGCCTCTGCGCGTAACAAGTGAGAAAGGAGAGAATGACAAATGCCTAAAGCGAACCTTTATGATATGGCCGGTAAGCAGATCGGCGAGGTCGAGCTCTCCGAGGCCGTCTTCGGCATCGAGCCCAACCAGTCTGTGGTCCACGACGTGGTCAAGAACCACCTGGCCAACTGCCGGCAGGGCACCCAGAGCAGCCTGACCCGGGCCGAGGTCTCCGGCGGCGGCAGGAAGCCCTGGCGCCAGAAGGGCACCGGCCACGCCCGCCAGGGCTCCACCCGGGCCCCCCAGTGGACCCACGGCGGCATCGTGTTCGCCCCCAAGCCCCGCACCTACCGCTACACCCTCAACAAAAAGGTGCGCCGGCTGGCCCTGAAGTCCGCCCTGTCCGCCAAGGCCGCCGCCGGCAACGTGCTGGTGGTGGATAAGCTGGAGATGGGCGAGATCAAGACCAAGACCTTCCAGGGCTTCCTCAACGCGGTGGAGTCCAAGAAGGCCGTGGTGGTCACCGCCTGCCCCAACGTGGTCAAGTCCGCCCGGAACATCCCCGGCGTGGTGACCAGCCCCGCCGCACTCATCAACGTCTACGACATCGTCAACGCCAACCAGGTCATCATCGACCAGGCCGCGCTGGCCGCCATCGAGGAGGTGTTCGCCTGATGAAGACCGCATACGACGTCATCAAGCGCCCCATCATCACCGAGCAGTCCATGGCCGCCGCCACCGAGAAGAAGTACACCTTCGAGGTGGCCAGGGACGCCAACAAGATTGAGATCGCCCGCGCCTGCGAGGAGATTTTCGGCGTGAAGGTGGCCAAGGTCAACACCCTGAATATGCAGGGCAAGGCCAAGCGCATGGGCCGCTACCCCGAGGGGCGCCGCCCCCGCTGGAAAAAGGCGATGATTACCCTCACCGCCGATTCCAAGTCCATCGAGTTCTTCGAAGGCATGGTGTAAGGAGGAGAAAAGAGAATGGCTATCAAGACTTATAAGCCCACGACGCCCTCCCGCCGCCACATGACCGTGTCCGCCTTCGAGGGCATCGACAAGAAGGCCAAGCCGGAGCGTTCGCTGCTGGAGAGCCTCAAAAAGCACGCCGGCCGCAACAGCTATGGCCGCATCACCGTCCGCCACCGCGGCGGCGGCAACAAGAAGAAGTACCGCGTCATCGACTTCAAGCGGGACAAGGCGGGCAAGGCCACCGTGGTCAACCTCCAGTACGACCCCAACCGCTCCGCCAACATCGCCCTCATTGAGTATGAGGACGGCGAGCGCCGCTATATCCTGGCCCCCGTGGGCCTGAAGGCCGGCCACACCATCATGACCGGCTCCGGCGCGGACATCCTGCCCGGCAACGCCCTGCCCATCGCCGAGATTCCCGTGGGCGAGACCATCCACTGCATTGAGCTCTACCCCGGCAAGGGCGCCCAGCTGGTGCGCTCCGCCGGCGCCGCCGCCCAGCTGATGGCCAAGGAGAACGGCATGGCCCAGGTCCGCCTGCCCTCCGGCGAGGTCCGGCTGGTCCGGGAGGACTGCCTGGCCACCATCGGCCAGGTGGGCAACACCGATTGGGCCAACATCCACATCGGCAAGGCCGGCCGCAAGCGCCACATGGGCTGGCGGCCCACCGTCCGCGGCTCCGTGATGAACCCCAACGACCATCCCCACGGCGGCGGCGAGGGCAAGAGCCCCGTGGGCCGTCCCGGCCCCGTGACCCCCTGGGGCAAGCCCGCCCTGGGTTACAAGACCCGCAAGAAGAAGAACCGCACCGACAAGTTCATTGTCCGGCGCCGCAACGGCAAGTAAGGAGGGAGTGTAACAGATGAGCAGAAGCATCAAGAAGGGCCCGTTTTGCGCTCCCGAGCTGCTGAAGCGCGTGGACGAGCTGAACAAGAAGAACGAGAAGAAGGTCCTCAAGACCTGGAGCCGCGCCTCCACCATCTTCCCCTCCTTCGTGGGCCACACCATCGCCGTCCACGACGGACGCAAGCACGTGCCCGTCTATGTCACCGAGGACATGGTGGGCCATAAGCTGGGCGAGTTCGCGCCCACCCGCACCTTTAAGGGCCATGCGGGCAGCAAGACCGGTAAGTAAGGAGGAGGGAGACAATGGAAGCGAAAGCGACACTGAGATACATCCGTATCTCTCCCCGCAAGGTGGGCATCCTGTGCGACCAGATCCGCGGCAAGAGCGTCAAGGACGCCGCCGCCATCCTGGCCCTGATCCCCAAGGCCGCCTCCGAGCCGCTGGCCAAGCTGGTGAACAGCGCCGCGGCCAACGCCGAGAACAACCACGGCATGGACCCCGAGAAGCTCTATGTGGACCAGGCCTTCGTGTGCCCCGGGCCGATTATCAAGCGGTACCGCCCCGTGTCCAAGGGCCGCGCCCACCACATCATGAAGCGGACTTCTCACATGACCGTCGTGGTCAAAGAGCGCTGAAAAGGAGGTCGAGAATAAATGGGACAGAAAGTGAATCCCCACGGCCTGCGCGTGGGCGTCATCAAAGACTGGGACTCCCGCTGGTACGCCCGTGACGAGAAAGTGGGCGACCTCCTGGTGGAGGACTACAACCTCCGCAGGGAGCTGAAAAAGAAGCTGTACGCCGCCGGCGTGCCCAAGATTGAGATTGAGCGGGACAACGCCAAGGTGCGCATCTACGTGCACTGCGCCCGGCCCGGCCAGGTCATCGGCAAGGGCGGCGAGGAGATTGAGAAGCTCCGCCTCCAGCTGGAGAAGAAGCTGGGCAAGAGCGTGGCGCTGAACATCGTGGAAGTCCGGGACGTGGACACCAACGCCCAGCTGGTGGCGGAGAACATCGCCCAGCAGCTGGAGAAGCGCATTGCTTTCCGCCGGGCCATGAAGAACGCCATGGGCCGCGCCATGCGCATGGGCGCCCTGGGCATCAAGGTCCAGGTGTCCGGCCGCCTCAACGGCGCCGAGATCGCCCGCACCGAGCACTACCACGACGGCACCATCCCCCTGCAGACCATCCGCGCCGACATCGAGTACGGCTTCGCCGAGGCCCACACCACCTACGGCCGGCTGGGCGTCAAGGTGTGGATCTACAAAGGCGAGGTGCTCACCCAGACCCTGCGCACTACCCCCCGCACCATCGACACCAAGAACTACAAAGAGCGCGAGCAGCGGCCCCGCCGCCGCGACGGCGACCGCCGGGGCGGCTTCAACCGCCAGGGCGGCGGCGACCGGCGGACCGGCGGCTTCAACCGCGACCGCCAGGGCGGCCCCCGCCCCGCGGGCAGCGGCCCCCGTCCCAGCGGCCCCCGTCCCTCCGCTCCCGCTCCTAAGGAAGGAGGCGCCCAGTAATGCTGCTGCCTAAGAGAGTAAAGTACCGCCGCGTCCACCGCGGCCGCATGACCGGCACCGCCACCCGCGGCAACAAGGTCTCCTACGGCGAGTGGGGCCTTCAGGCCACCGAGCCCGCGTGGATCACCGGCAACCAGATCGAGGCCGCCCGTGTGGCCATGACCCGCTACACCAAGCGCGGCGGCAAGGTCTGGATCAAGATCTTCCCCGACAAGCCCATCACCAAGAAGGCGCTGGGCACCCGTATGGGCTCCGGCAAGGGCGCTCCCGAGGGATGGGTGGCCGTGGTCAAGCCCGGCCGCGTCATGTTCGAGATCGCCGGCGTGTCCGAGGACGTGGCCCGGGAGGCCCTGCGCCTGGCCGGCCATAAGCTGCCCATCAAGTGCAAGATCGTCAAGAAAGAGACCGAGGAGAAGGGTGGTGAATGAAGATGAAGGCAGTCGAAGTGCGTAAGTTGAGCGCCGCCGAGCTGGACGCCAAGCTGGTGGAGCTGAAGAAGGACCTGTTCAACCTCCGTCTTCAGCACGCCACCAATCAGCTCGACAACCCCATCCGCATCGCGGAGGTCAAGAAGGACATCGCCCGCGTCAAGACCATCCTGCGTGAGCAGCAGGGCCGATAAGGAGGAGTAAACGATGAGTGAAGTGAGAACCTCTTCTCGTAAAACCAGAGTCGGCCTGGTGGTTTCGGACAAGATGGACAAGACCGTTGTGGTCGCCATCGCCGACCGCGTGGCCCATCCTCTGTACAAGAAGATTGTGAAACGGACCTACAAGCTGAAGGCCCACGACGAGAACAACCAGTGCGGCGTGGGCGACCGCGTCCGCGTGATGGAGACCCGCCCCCTGTCCAAGGACAAGCGCTGGCGCGTGGTCGAAATCCTTGAGAAGGCGAAGTAAAGGGAGGTGCCAGTATGATCCAGGAAGAAAGCTATCTGAAGGTGGCCGATAATACCGGCGCCAAGGAGATCAAGACCATCCGGGTGCTGGGCGGCTCCCGCCGCAAGTTCGGCAACATCGGCGACGTGGTCGTGGCCTCCGTCCGCAAGGCCGCCCCCGGCGGCCAGGTGAAAAAGGGCGAGGTGGTCAAGGCCGTCATCGTCCGCTCCGCCCGGGGCGTGCGCCGCCCCGACGGCAGCTATGTCCGCTTTGACGAGAACGCCGCCGTCCTCATCCGCGACGACAAGAACCCCCGGGGCACCCGCATCTTTGGCCCGGTGGCCCGCGAGCTGCGCGACAAGGATTACATGAAGATCCTGTCTCTGGCTCCCGAAGTGCTGTAAGGGGGTAACTGAGGTATGAGTATGAACGTGAAGAAGAACGACACCGTGGTCGTCCTGTCCGGCAAGGACAAGGGTAAGCAGGGCAAGGTCCTGTCCGTGGACCCCAAGGGCGGCAAGGTGATCGTGGAGAAGGTCAACCTGGCGTCCAAGCACCAGAAGCCCCGCCAGCAGGGCCAAGAGGGCGGCATCATCCAGAAGGAGACCCCCCTGTACGCCTGCAAGGTCATGACCGTGTGCCCCAAGTGCAGCAAGCCCACCCGCCCCGCCCACAAGGTGGAGGGCGGCAAGAAGGTCCGCGTGTGCAAGCACTGCGGCGCCGAGATCTGAGAGAGGAGGAGTATCACACATGGCTGAGAAAAAAGTGCCCAACCTGAAGGCGAAGTACGCCGCCGACGTGGCTCCTGCCCTCATGCAGAAGTTCGGCTACAAGTCCACCATGGAGATCCCCCGCATTGACAAGATCGTGGTCAACTGCGGCTGCGGCGAGGCCCGGGACAACGCCAAGGTGC
>CAMNQF010000092.1 GCA_946548895.1 uncultured bacterium
AAATGACAAAATTTCTTCGGCGTTTTCTTACAATTTCATATCGGCGTTGACAGCCATCCGGGCTGAACAGTACACGGTAGGTCAGTGGATGGACGTGTGGTTTGAGAACTGCGCAAAAATCAAAGTGCGGCCCTCGTCCCACAAAACCTATCGAGGGTACATCGACAACCATATCAAGCCCAGCATCGGGAAAATTCCGCTCGGCAAATTATCCTCTCTGGATTTACAGAAGCTGTACAAAAAGCTGTTGAGTGGCGGCAGGGTGGAGCGGGTCGAATCTAAAAAACAGCCCAAAGGTCTCAGCGCCAAAACGGTTCGAAACATCAACCAAGTAATCTCCTCCGCCATGGATTTCGCCATTGAGCAGAAACTCATCGCGGCAAACCCCACGGACGGCTGCGCCCTGCCCAAGCTGGAACACCGGGAAATGAAAACCCTTCCCACCGAGCAGCTGGCATCCTTCCTGCATGAGGCCAAGGAGAGCGGCGTGTTCGAGATGTACTACATCGAACTGGCCACGGGGTTGCGGCGGGGCGAATTGCTGGGCTTAAAGTGGGAGGACATCAACCTGGAGCGGGGTACGATCCAGGTGCGCCGCCAGATTGCCCGGATCGACAGGGAGGTGGTAGAGGCCCCGCTCAAAACGAAAAACTCCTATCGGAGCGTGTCCATCGGGCAGGATGCCGTGGAAATCCTCAAGGAGCAGCAGAGGAAGACCGCCAGCGAGTATGTGTTCCCCTCAGCCACAGGCGGCCCCATCTCCCCGGACAGCGTACTCCATATGCTCCACCGGGTGCTGAAGCGGGCCGGACTGCCCCGGATTCGATTCCACGATATGAGACATACGTTCGCCACCGTAGCCCTGCAAAATGGCGTGGACATCAAGACGGTGAGCGGAATGCTGGGCCATTACAGCGCCGGGTTTACCCTGGACACCTATGCCCACGTGACCACCCAGGCCCAGCGCCAAGCGGCAGATACAATGGCGAATATCCTCTCTGATGCCATCTAATCCTTTCTGAACATTTCGCCGTATGGGTCGGAACCTGGGGCTTGCGGAAAAGCAAAAAAGCAAATCACCCTGAAAAGTACATGAAAGCAAAGAAATTCCCTCAATTTCCAAGGAAATCGAGGGAATTGTGGTTGCGGGGGCCGGATTTGAACCGACGACCTTCGGGTTATGAGCCCGATGAGCTACCAGACTGCTCCACCCCGCGATATAAAATTTGGTGCCGGAGACCGGGGTCGAACCGGCACGGGATTGCTCCCACGGGATTTTAAGTCCCGGGCGTCTGCCAATTCCGCCACTCCGGCTTATCAAGGCTAGACTATGATAGCACGATTTTTCCGTCCTGTCAACCCCTATTTTTTGGCTCCCCATTTTTTTGCCGGCGTCCCCACTTGACGGGCGGCTCGAAATGTGCCAAACTGTTATAATAAGTAAGGAGGCGTTCCCCATGCACAACGAATTGACGAAGAAGGACCTTGAACTCATGCAGCAGGAGCTGGACTACCGCCGGACCGTGCTTCGCCCGAAGCTCATTGAAGATGTACAAACCGCCCGGGCCTTTGGCGACTTGAGCGAAAACTTCGAGTATAAGGCCGCCAAGCGGGACAAAAACCGCAACGACAGCCGCTGCCGCTATCTGGAGAACATGATCAAAACGGCGGTGGTCATTTCCGACCAGTCCAAGGAGGGCGTCGTGGGGCTCTACGACAAGGTCACCTTTTACGTGGAGGAGAACGGCGAGGAGGTCACCTGCCAGATCGTCACCACCATGCGCCAGGACGCCCTGAAGGGCCTTATCAGCAAGGAGTCCCCTGTGGGCCGCGCGGTTTTGGGCCGCCGGGTGGGGGACCGGGCCACGGTACAGGTCAATGACAGCTACAGCTACGACATAGTCATCCGGGCCATCGAGCCCGGCCAGGACACCGGCGAAGCCCCTCTGCTGGGCTTCTAGGCATTTGAACCGGGCGCCCGCGCCCGCAAAGGAGATGGAGCGACATGAACCGCACCACCCCCCGCCGCAACCCCGTCCTGCTGCCCGCCGCCGCCCTGTTCGGGCTGGCGCTGGCGGCCTTTGGGCTCTGTCAGGCCCCTCCGGCGGAAATTCTGTCCGGCCTGCGCACCATATTCACTGTGGAGGATGTGCTCATCACCGACTACATCGCCGTGGCCGGGATGGGGGCGGCCTTCGTCAACGCGGGGCTGGTCACCCTGGCCAGCACGGCCATCCTCCATGTGTGGGACGAATCCCCCAACGGGGCCACCATGGTGACCATCGGCCTGATGTCCGGCTTCTCCCTGTTCGGCAAGAACATCGTCAACCTGTGGCCCATATTCTTCGGCACGGCGCTCTACGCCCTGGCGAAGCGGGAGCCCTTCTCCAAACACGTCAACCTGGCCCTGCGGGGCACCGCCCTGGCCCCCATGGTGAGCTTCCTGGCGGTGCGGTACCACCCCTGGCTGGGGGTGGTCCTGGGGCTGGCGGTGGGCTTCCTGCTGCCCCCCGTGGCGGAGCACGCCCACCGGGTGCAGAATGGCATGAACCTGTACAGCGTGGGCTTCTCCTGCGGCCTCATGGCTATGATGGCGGTGCCCGCCTTTAAGGCCTTCGGCCTGGAGCCCGCCTCCGCCCACTACTGGTCCACCGGGAACAACCGGCGGCTGGGCGCGGCCCTGGCCGCGCTCTGCCTGGTGTTCATCGCGGCCGGCCTGAGCCGGGGGCCCAGGCCGGTGCTGCAAAAATACTGGGCCCTGCTGCGCACCTCGGGCCGGGTCCCCAGCGACTACGTACGCACCTTCACCCCCGGCCCGGTGCTGGTGAACATGGGGGTGAACGGCCTCATCGCCACGGGGTATGTCCTGCTCACCGGCGGCGACCTGAACGGGGCTACCATCGGGGCCATTTTCACCATCATCGGCTTCTCCGGCTACGGCAAACACGCTTTTAACATCGTCCCCGTCATGGCGGGGGTGCTGCTGGGCAGCCTGACCAACCACGTGGACCCCAACAGCAGCGCCCTCCAGCTGGCGGGGCTGTTCGGCACCACCCTGGCCCCCTTTGCCGGGGTGTTCGGGTGGCCCTTCGGGGTGCTGGCGGGGCTGCTGCACTCGTCGGTGGTGCTCCAGGCCGGCCTGCCCCTGGAGGGGATGAACCTCTACAACAACGGGTTCTCCGGCGGCCTGGTGGCCATCGTGCTCTATCCCATCCTCACCGCGCTGGTGAAGCGCCGCAGGCCGGTGCTGATGGAGGAGGACCTGTACGCCATGTTCGCCTCCGACGCGCCCCAGCCCCCCGAGGAACTGCCGGGCCAGGACGGGGGAGACGCCGTATAGGAAAAGCCCAGGCCTTCCGGCCTGGGCTTTCTTTATTTGCTCAATACGGTAATGTAGCGCTGGAGCACAGCCGCCGTCTCGGCGCGGGTGGCGCTGCCGCCGGGACGCAGGGTGCCGTCTCCGTAGCCGTTCAGGATGCCCTTCTCCACGGCCCACCGCATGGCCGCCTGGGCGTATCCGCTGACGGCCTGGGCGTCGGTGAAGCGCAGCTCCTTGTTGGCGGCGGGGCTGCCCGCGTAGCGGTACAGCATGACCGCCAGCTGCTCCCGGGTAATCAGCCCCATGGGGTTGGACCCGTCGCTGACCCCCCGGGCCACCGCCCAGTCCATGCTTCCGGCGTACCAGCTGCCGCTCTTTTCCGTGGCCGCCCCGTCCAGGCGGGCCAGCACGGTCATCAGCATGGCCCGGGTCATGGTGCCGTTGGGGTCGAAGGCGGACGCGGGATCGCCGTGGAACAGCTCCCGGGCGGAGACGAATTCAATGGCGTCCTGGGCCCAGTGGCCGCCGGTGTCGGAGAAGCTCTTGCTGTTGTCCTTCACCGTCAGCACGGCCCCGTTGGACACTTCCAGCAGCAGGCCGTCCTCTGTGGGGACGGAGGCCTTGACCACCTCCCGGGAGCCGTCCGGCCGGGTGAGCACGGCCACCGTGCCGGGGGTGGCCCGGTCCAGGGGGATCTCCACCTTGACGGGCTGAATCCTGCCGGTCTGGATGGTGAGGGTGGCCACGCCGCCGTAGGTGACGGGCAGCGGGGGAATGGGGAGGGCGATGGTCCCGCCGGACCCCTGGGCCGCCTGGGTCACCTGGGCGGGGAGCTTCACCTGGGCCTGGGCCCTGCCGTAGCGGTCCACCGTGGTCTGGGCCGTGACCTGGTCCGCCCGGTTCAGGGTGGTGGAGCTGGAGCCGTCCGGCTTGCGCACCGTGACGGTGGTGGTGCCGTCCTTGGCCTTTTCGGTGGAGGTGGTGGTGCCGTCCTTGGCCTTCTCCACCACGGACTGGGAGCCGTCCGGCCGGTTGACGGTGGTGGTGACCGCGCCGGTGGAGTGGTTGGTGCTGACGGTGGTGGTGGAGCCGTCCGGGTTCCGCTGGGTGGAGCTGGTCACATTCCCGGAATTGCCGGGATACCAGCCGCCGCCCCCGGAGGAGGACCCTCCGCCCGAAGAGCCGCCCCCTGTGGCCGGGATGGCCTCCCGGGCCGTCACATAGCCGCACACGGTGCACTCCTTGTGCCTGCTGCCGGCCTTGGATGCCGTCGCGGCCTGGTCTGTGACCCAGGCGCCGGGTGTGTGGGCGGCGTAGCCGTCCTTCCCGCTGTCCTCCATGACCGGGCAGCCCTCCCCGCCGCACTCATGCCAGTGGTGGCCGGCGTCGCTGGTCCACTCACCGCTCCACTGGTGGCTGTGGCCGGGCTGGGCGGCGGACACCTCCACGGTATAGGTGGTCTGGGCCCCCTCGTAGAAGATGGTGAGGGTCTGGCGTCCCGCCGTGCCGGGGTCAAAGCCGCTGACCATGTTCTCCGTGACGGGCACCGTCTGTCTGCTCTGGTCGGAGTACACCGCCTCAATGGTGAGCTTGGACACGTCCAGCTGATCGCCCACGGTGTACTCGGTCTTGTGGTCGGAGCTGTTCACCGAGATGGACTCCACGGTGGGCGCGCCGAAGGCCGGCACCGTGATGGATGCGGCGGCCCCCGCCTCATGGGTGGCCGTCTCTTTGTACCGCACGAAGTAGGGCCCTTCGGCCAAGCCCGCCGTCTCGCCCTCCCCGCAGTCCGCCGCGCCGGCAAAGTCCTGGCTGGAGGCGTACTCCATGGCGGCGGTGGTGCCTATGATCTTCCCGTCGGAGCCGCCGGCCGAGGTGGGGGCGGCGGCGGACAGGCCGGCGGGGGCCGCCGTAAGGGCCTTGCCGATGCTCCATTCGATGCGCTTTTCCTCCGTGGTCTGGTCCGCCCACTGATAGCCGGGCTCCAGGGCGGCGGTGGCGGTGTAGCTGCCCACATTGATGCCCTTGTGGCCGGTGAGGGTGTAGCCGGCCCCCTCCTCCACGCCGGCCTGCTCCAGGCCGGTGTAGCGCAGGCCCGTCTTTGCCGCCGGGACCTGGACCACCACCGGGGAGGGGGGCGTCGTGCCGCCGTCCGTGACGGTGAGGGTGACGGAATCGGTGAGGGTTCCGCCCGACCCGTTATATTTGGTGGGAATGCTGACTTGAATCTTGTATTCCCCCGCGGAATCCGCGCCGTTGGGCGTGACGCACAGCTCGTCGTCGATCACCGTCATAAACAGCTCGCCCAGCATGGTCGTATAGGTATAGTAGCCATCATTCTCCGCGTCCGGCGCCGGGTTCAGGGTCCTCCCATCCACCAGGATGGACAGCGGGATAAAGTCCAGCGTTGGGAGGTCCGTGGATTCAAATTCCGCCTCCATCGCGATGCAGGTCTCCTCGCCCACCGTGGCGGCGGCGGTGTCCTCCACAATCCGAAAGCTGGTCACGCGGTTGACGCCCCCGCCCGGGGAGCCGTTGGAGGCCTTCCAGCTGCCGTCGGCGTCCTGGACCAGTTTCATATCGGGGTATCTGCTGTGGGGCAGCAGCTGAAACGCGGCGGCGCTGCCGCTGGGGGTTCGGATGTAGGTATGCCCCTCCGTGGGCACGGTGGTGGACTGGCTGCCGTCATAGTTTGTGTCGCCGACGGCGACCTTGGCCGCGCCCTCCGCCCGGCCCTTGACGGTCCAGGTCTGGGTTTCCTTCAGGAGCAGGGTACCCCCCTGTCCCGTAAACGTCTGGACGGGGATGTCCGTCCCGTCAAACTTTTTGAGGTCCAGCTTCGCGCCGCCGGAGAGGGAGAGCGCCCCGTCCTCCCGGAAGGTGCTCCAGCTGTCCAGCACCAGCCTGCCCGACTCCACCGACAGGCTGGAGATATGTTCAAAGTTCCTTGTGGCCTCATAAGCGCCGCCCTGATACGCCACATGGGTGGCGCCGGAGCCCGCGCCGTCCACATCGGGGATGGCCGCCCCGCTGATGGAGACAGTGCCGGACACGGTGTACGCCCTGGGGTTTGGGGACGTCACCTTGCCGCTCTGCTGCCCAATGGGCATCCGCTGCTGGGCGCCGCCGGCGTATATGGTCCCCAGCGCGCCGCTGCCGGCGCTGTCCTCCACCCGGATCGCAGCGTCCCCCGCAAACTCATTTGCGGGGCCGTCGCCCTCCGTTCCAACGCCAGCTGTAAAGCTGCCCATGGCCAGGCTGCCCGCGAAGATGTTGGCCGTGCCCAGGCTGGCGGTATTGGGGCCCTGCAGGTTCGTTTTCCCCAGAATGGTAATGGACCCGGCGCCGCCGGGCTGGGGGACTGTGAACTTGTCCTTCTCATATTCCGCCGGAATCAATGTGCCGCAGAAGAGGTTGACCGCCAGCTCATCCGCCGTCACGTTGTCCAGGGTCAGGGCGTGCCCGTTGGCGATAATCGCGTTGCGCCCGTCGGCGCTGTGAAGGCCCAGCGCCATATTGCTGAACGTCACGTTCCCGCCCAGCAGGATGCCGGTCCCATAGACAGACACCGTGTGGCCGCCGCCGTCAATGGTTATGTCCTTGGAAATGATCCAGGGACTGACGCTGGGTTCAATCCTGGCGTTGCCGGTCAGGGTGATGGTGCTCCCCGGCGCGGCCTCTTGCACCAGCTGTTCCAGATCAATGGCGCTGGCCCGCGGGCCATCCGCGTCCGCCGCCAGCCCCGCCGGGGGGCCCGCCGCGGCGGTCATGCACAGCGCCAGCAGGGCGGCCAGCAGTCTCAGGGATTTTTTCATATTCCGACTACTCTCCTTTTTTGTTCCGTCCCGCGGGCGCGCCGCGCCGGTTCGGGGGGCGGATTCCGCGCCGCCCAAATGTTGGTGTCCTCTTGCAGCCGCCCCAAGTATACCAGATAATTCCCAGCCTGGCAAGTGGGACTTGGGCCCCGGGGGAGAGGAAACGGCCCCCCGCCGGAGGGCGGGGGGCCGTTGGAAAAACGGTTTTGGCCGCGATTACTTGTGGTCCACGGAATACATATGCTTGATGAGCTCCAGCACCTTGTTGGAGTAGCCCATCTCGTTGTCGTACCAGGACACGACCTTCACGAAGGTGTCGGTCAGGGCGATGCCGGCCTTGGCGTCGAAGATGGAGGTGCGGGGATCGCCCAGGAAGTCGCTGGACACCACGTCCTCGTCGGTGTAGCCCAGGATGCCCTTCAGCTCGCCCTCGGAGGCCTTCTTCATGGCGGCGCAGATCTCCTCGTACTTGGCGGGCTTGGCCAGGTTGACGGTCAGGTCAACGACGGACACGTCCAGGGTGGGCACGCGCATGGACATACCGGTCAGCTTGCCGTTCAGGGCGGGGATGACCTTGCCCACGGCCTTGGCGGCGCCGGTGGAGGAGGGGATGATGTTGCCGGAAGCGGCACGGCCGCCGCGCCAGTCCTTCATGGAGGGGCCGTCAACGGTCTTCTGGGTGGCGGTG
>CAMNQF010000093.1 GCA_946548895.1 uncultured bacterium
CTGTGCGGCTATGTGCTCCAGATTGACCTTGCCCCCGTCCGGGAGCTGGTGTCCCTCCAGCGGCGGTGCTCAAACAACCTCAATCAAGTGGCCATCCATGCCAACACCTACGGGGGCATCTACCCCGAGGAAATATCGGCCCTCCAGCGGGACTACTCCGCATTGTGGGGCCCTCTGTCTGATTTGTTGAAACAGCTTGCCGCGCTGGTGGAGCTGTGATTTGCTGGGGAGCGGTGCTGTGCCGCTCCCCGGCTTTTCGTACTTCGGGACATTTTGTCCCAAAGGTGGGGTGGATTGTTGGGCAGGAATGTGATATACTTAATGCCTATTGACAACTTGGAAATTGGGGAGGCATTGAATATGATAAAACCGAAAGTGTTGGTCTTTATGGCAATACTTATGCTGGCATTAGTTGGATGTGAAAAGGTAGAACAAGAACAGCTAACAGTGTATTCTTTTAGTGGGGAGGATGAACAGCTTTCAATTTCAAATGGCATTATTGTTTTGAATGGCACAGAAGAAATCTTTACTGGCGGTGACTTAAAAGTAACTGATGATTTTTTCAATAACATTACATCGTACTCCACCACATTTTACATTATGGCTGGTGACGAAAAAAATGTTATTCTTTCTAATAGCATGGTAGACATAACGGGAGATACGGTCAATGTTTCTGGTGACTTGGGGCAAATATCGGGGGACAGCGTAATTAGGAGAATAAAAATTGATGATACAAGTGATTTGAAAAACATTCTCTATTTTGAGCTTACTACGAAAGATAGGGATGGTAAAGAAAATGTGTACCAGTTACAACTACCTTTAACAGAAATAACAAAAAGTAATGGTGACTAAATCCAGACAACTTGCAGTCTGCAAAATACAAAAGTTCGGAAATATCAAAGTGACAGCCGCCGCTCGATGTGCTGAAACAGCTTGCCGCGCTGGTGGAGCTGTGACTTGCTGGGGAGCGGTGCTGTGCCGCTCCCCGGCTTTTTTCGTACTTCGGGACATTTTGTCCCAAAGGTGGGGGGATGGACAACAACAAAAGAATGTGCTATACTTGAAAACATCCATTCCAAAAATTAAAGCGAAAGGATAAGAGAAACTTATGCAAAACAATCATATAATTTACATCTTCATAGTAGCCCTAATAGCTCTTTCGGCTTTTGGAGTTTCTAAATTGGTGATATACATGACAAACAAAAATACAGATAAAAATGCGACAAGTAAGAAAAACAATTTGGTTCTGCAAAGTGGTGTCATTGGCCTATGTCTTGGTGTGGGTGTTGGCACAGCATTAAAAGATTTGTTTTCTGAAACCGCTATACTATTTGCTGGGATAATTGGGGCTATCATAGGTGTAACAATAGGAATTATCATCAAGCGACAAAACAAATCTACATGATAATATTCAACTGAAAGAAATTATATAAGAGCCGGGAATTGTGATTGTAACGGTTCTCAGCTCTTGAAAATATGTGACATCAAAGACAGCGGGCGCTTTGCCTGCTGTCTTTTTTCATGGCGAGAGGAGGTGCTACCACGGCCACGACCTACATCCGGCCCTACAAGCAGGCGGCGGGACTGAGCACCGTCCAGACGATGGAGGAGCGGTGCTGTGCCGCTCCCCGGCTTTTCGTACTTCGGGACATTTTGTCCCAAAGGTGGGGGGATAGACAACAGTAAAAGAACGTGCTATACTTGACATCTAAATAAACTGCCTACCAATATATTCTGATTGTAGACTTGATAAATGCCTATTTGTGGAGGAAAAGATGTCACATAGCAAATTTACAAAGCGGGGATATTCTTTATATATCGAAAAATGGAACCACTCTGCTAAAAAGTACATAAATATTTGTTGTATATGTGGACACAAAGGTTACAGTCCTGTGATAGAACAAGATGGTTTTTGCAGTACTCTTGAAAATAAAGTGATTTACAGAGAACTATCAAAAACACTTTGCAAACTGGAATTAGACGAGTTAGGGCGTTGTAAAGATTGTGCAAGGGTACAAGACAGCAAATGAATAATAGTTAAATAATTTCTCCCCTATCAAAAGACAGCGGGCACTTTGCCTGCTGTCTTTTTTCATGGCGAGAGGAGGTGCTACCACGGCCACGACCTACATCCGGCCCTATAAGCAGGCGGCGGGACTGAGCGCCGTCCAGACGATGGAGGAGCGGTGCTGTGCCGCTCCCCGGCTTTTTTCGTACTTTGGGACATTTTGTCCCAAAGGTGGGGAAAGACGTTTTCGGAGAGGAGGAATATCTATGGCAGTAACCCGGCTTATTACCCACCATATCAGCAAAGGGGAAACGGTTGCTCAATCACTGAAAGACAGGTTTGACTATGGGCAGAACCCGGACAAGACCCAGGGCGGGGAGCTTATTTCTTCCTATGAGTGCGACCACCAGACCGCCGATGCGGAGTTCCTGCTCTCCAAGGCAAAGTATAGAGTCGTCACGGGCCGGGAACAGAAACGGGAGGCGGACGTGCTCTGCTATCAAATCCGCCAGTCCTTTGCTCCCGGCGAGATTACCCCGGAGGAGGCGAACCGGGTAGGCTATGAAACGGCTATGCGCTGGACAAAGGGGAAACACGCCTTTTTTGTTGCCACCCATACAGACAAAAAGCACATTCACAATCACATTTATTACAATCCAATCACTTTAGACTACACCCGGAAATTCCGGGACTTTTGGAGATCGGCGCGGGCTCTGCGGCGGCTCTCTGACCGGGTATGTCTGGAAAATCATCTGTCTGTCATCCGGCATCCCAAACTGCACAGCCAGGGCCGTTTCCTCCACTATGGCCAGTGGATAGGCGACAAGCCGCCCTCCGCTCAACAGCGGGTGCGGCTGGCGATTATCGCGGCTCTTGAAAAAAAGCCCGCCGATTTTGCCGCGTTCCTCCGGCTGATGGAGGAGTCCGGCTTTGCCGTCAAGCGCGGGCGGGGCGGCGTGGTGTCGTTCCTCGCTCCGGGGCAGGATAAATATACCCGGCTCCGGGCATCCACCCTCGGCGCGGGCTTTGACCCCGAGGACATCCGGGCGGTGATTGCCGGGGAGCGGCCCCTCCCGGAGCTCCCCAAGGACACGCCGCCCCCGCCCCGGCAGGTGGGGCTTATCATTGACATTCAAAAGCGCATGGCCGAGGGCAAAGGCCCGGCCTATGAACGGTGGGCCAAGGTCTACAACCTAAAGCAGATGGCCGCCGCCCTCCAGTTCCTGCAGGAGAACAATCTGACTGACTATGACGCGCTGGCGGCAAAGACCATGGCGGCGGTTGACCGGGCCCACGCGCTGGCCGGGGAGCTCCAGACCACCGAGGCCGCCCTCTCCAAAGTCTCCGGGCTGATGGGGGCCGTGGTGGACTATGCCAAGGCCCGGCCCGTGTTCGATGGTTACAAGGCGGCCCGGTACTCGAAAAAGTATCTGGCCGAGCACGAGGCGGAGCTTGCCACCTACCGGGCGGCCCGGGCCGCTATGAACGAATTGTTAGACGGTGAAAAGCTCCCCAAAATGGACGCGCTGAAAAAACAGCGGCGGGAGCTGGCGGATAAGAAAAAGGCCCTCTATGCCGAGTACCGGCAGGCCCAGCGGGATATGCGGGAGGCCGTGGCGGTCAAGGCCAACATCGACCATCTGCTCGGCCTGACGGACGGGCGCAACGATAAGGAACAGACGCGATAGCGGCGGTGACGCAGCCAACCTCTTTGGGACATTTTGTCCCAAAGAGCCGGGTTTGGGGAGGCTCCCCAACAAGCATTTTTGACGGCCCCCGGCCAGTCAAAAATGGCAAGTGTGGCCACACTTGCCCTGCTTGCCGTTTGTGCGCTCCCTATAAATTCGCTAAAATTAGACCGTTTCCACCCCTTGCATGGCGCGGGATTTTCTGTTATAATTGCGTTGGTGTATTTTTTCAAAAATTTCGGAGAAAGGGCTTGACAAACGTGATAACTTCTGCCATCCTAAAGCAAGCAAGCAAGCAAGCAAGCAAGCAAGCAAGCAAGCGGAGCGGTGCTATAACTATATAGCCCCGCAGTTTTGTCATGCTCAATTTCATACTGTCAAAACTGGCGTTCTTCTGCCCGCAGGAACCTGTGCGGCTGGGAGCGCCTTTTTGTTTTGAGCGGCCACAGCCAAAAATACAAAATTGATGAAAAGAGGAAACAGTCATGGGAAAGATTAAAAAAGATTTTATGCTGAAAGAATTGAGCAGATTAGTGCTCTGTGCAATCGGATTTGCGGTATGTGCTTTTGTCCTTTTGCGATACTCCCCTAAGTTAGCATCCTACCAGTCGATGCTTTTGCTGGGCATCGTTGCAATAATCGCTTTAGCAGCTTTGCGCTCGGCTATGCTGGCCCGTACTGCCACAAGCAATTTGACGGATAACGATACTTATTTGTTGGATAAAGAATATACTGCATCCCATCCCGTTTATAAAGTTTGGCAAGGCGAAATACATTTGATGCAAAGTTTCATCGTTTGCCGGAATAGGGGCCGTCTGCTGTTCATCCCTATTCACAAAATTGAACGGGTGGAGCACCGCTTTAACCGCATCGGTATGCGGAAAATCCCGTTTGCAAAGTTTATCATGGACACAAATCAATCTATCGCTATCGGCTTTTCACCCAATCATTCCAAGGATAGCGAGGCCGTCTTTGCGTGGCTTGCGGAGCGGCTGGGAAAAGATAAGGTTTCGCATTGAAAGCAGCTCCGCCCTTTGGGACAAAATGTCCCGAAGTGGGCGGCTGGTACTCCCCGGAGGTGCGTATGGCAAAACTAAAATCAATCGTCTTTGTGGCGGGGGTGATGCTGCTGATTTTAGCGGCGGCGGTGGGCTATCTCTCCATCAAGTATCTGGCCGCTATCCTCCCCGCCGACAGCTACGAGGACAAAGGCGTTTATACCTTTTCCCCCTATCAAGTCCTGCCCGTCCAGGTGCAGAACACGGGGGCCAGCGGACGTGACCGCCGCATGAACCCCACCAAAACCGCCTACATGGTCTACTACCGGGATACCAGCGGGAGCGGCTATCAATGGAGCCAGCAGGCCCTCACCCGTGAGCTGGGCCAGAATGTCGTGGACGCGGGGGCCGCTGTGGAGCGGCGGGTGCTGGCGATCCCCGCTGACCGCTCCTATATCACCGTGGAGCCGGGCCAGACCGCCGAAAGCTACACCGCCGGACTTCGGCAAAAGTACATCACCGCCCTTGTACTGGCGGGGGCCTATGTGATACTGTATGCGGCGGCGTGGTTCATTTTGATATTGGTGAAAAAAGGAAAGAGAGGTTCGCAGGTATGGTGAAACAGAAAAGACGATTGCAAAAGGGGGCCGCGCTTGCCCTGTCGCTTTTGCTCCTGCTCGGTTCGCTGGCAGGCTGTGGGGGTAAACCGCAGGAGGATACGTCCGGCACAGACGGGCCGACAAATACATACACGCCCCCGGTGAATGACGATGGGTATATTGTTGTTATAATGCCTATTACGCTTACTGGCGGAAATACCGCAGAAGAATTAGAGACACAACATCAAGAACTAATTGCCGGAATGAGTGAGGAAGAAATAGCAAAGCTCTTTTGGACGAATATTACCGCCAACGAGGACGGGAGCTTTAATTACATTCTCACGCCCGAACAATTCCAGCGGATAAAAGAAACATCCTATTTTTCGGGGAAACTGATTGATGCCGCAACAAATACTTTCCCGGCAGAATTTATCAAAGCCACAGAATACGCAGACATAGACAAAGATGGAATACCTTGGGCTCTGGTCGTATCTGTTGATAAAAAACTATACGAAAGTTCGGAGCTGATAAATTCTTTCTATGTAACAGTAAGTCCGTCTATCTACATCGGGATGTATCAAATCTTCTGCGGCGTCTCTGGCGATGAATGGGCCGTCCATGTGACCGTGAAAGATGCTGACAGCGGCGAGGTAATTTCAGAACACGACTTCCCCACCCGGGACGAGTGAGCCAAAAGCGCAGACGAGGCGGGGCTATGGCGGACAGTTTTGTTTGGGATTGTTCGGCCCTTTGGGACAAAATGTCCCGAGGTGGACAGTGCAATAGATAGAAAATCGGAGGAAAAGCTATGGAAAGAAAATGTCACGATTTAACATTAACATTCAGAGAAAGTGGAGCGTCCGTATGTAGGGAATTGGATTTTGGTATAGAGACAATCCGCGAAATTGAAAATAAAATAAAGGCTGAAACCTTGCTCACATTCGGTGCCGTCTATGGCGATGATGAATGGGCAATAGATGTATCCTGTGAAGGCAATTTTTCGTATATAGTGATTATCGAAATAGAAACGGGTACAACATATACATTTCTGAATTCACAATATTCGGATTTACTGGAACACTACAATTCACTTCCCAATATTTTTATATGCTCAAACATGGATGACTTTGAGCAGGATGAAAAAAATAGTACGGCATTAACCACATTTGAAATAAATGGAACTGACTGCCCGCTACTTCATATTTGTAAAGACAAAGACAAGCTATTTAAGATTATAAGAGATTTTATCAATTCCGGTTCTTTGTTTGCCGGAGCCATGTGGTTAAGGAACGGTGAATAGTCACTTCTTGATAAGGTTTACAAAAACCCGTTAAACATTCCAGCCGCCAACGGAAACGGCATATAAAAAAACCGTTGGATGGGCGGCTGTTCTATTCACGCGCCCCAAACGAAAACGAACACCAAACGGCGGTTTTGAAACAACGGATTTCAAGACCGCCGTTTTTTATTGACGCGGCGGCAAAAGGAGGTTAAGCCGTGTCTTTCTATATTGTCCGCCCCCCTGACCTGTCAAAAAAAGCCCGGGCCCCGGACAAGGATATTCCGCCTTACTCTGCGAAAATTGTTGCAATATAGTTCATTTCCTCACTTTATGCGCTTGCGTGGTATTTTGCCGCGCAGGCGTTTTTTGTTTGCCCGGCTTTGGGACAAGCTGTCCCAAGGTGCGGGGCAGCTCCCCCGGGTGCCGCTCCCCGCCGCCCTCCATATCGTTTCCCGCAACCCGACCACAAAAACGATATGGAGGTACATACAATGACTATCATCAACTTACGCGACTTTTACTACTGGTACACCCAGGATGAATATATGGAAGTTTCTGACGATGTGGCCGAGGCGCTCCGGGCCAGCGTCCGCTATGAGGCGGCCTA
>CAMNQF010000094.1 GCA_946548895.1 uncultured bacterium
CCACCGAGATGGTGGAGCGGCTGACGGAGCAAATGGCGCGGGAACAGGGCGTGACCGAGAGCCTGAAAGCGTCCGATCAGATGAAGTGGGTCGGTCTGATGAACAACATCAAGGCAGCGGCGGAGGAAGCGGCGCTGACGGAGATCGTGTACGCCAATTAAGCGACCCTCTCCCTACGGAGGAAGAACAAAAAACGGCAATTCAAGCGGCGGAGGATGAACAGTCCTCCGCTTTTGCTATTTCCCAGGAGGACATTGACGCTATCCTCCTGCATGGCAGCGGCATAGCCGATGGAAAATTCCGTATTTTTGAGCAGTTTCAAACGGCTCATAGCTCCACCGAAAACGTATCTTTTCTCAAAGAAGAATACAAATCGACCGCTTATTTTACTGTTGCCACAGACAAGAAGATACGCGCATGGTTTGACCATAGTGGTGTGAAAATCTCCATCGGTGATCTGTCCAAGCCAGAGGCCGAGATTAGGCTGACGTGGAAAAAGGCGGCGAAACGCATTGGGCAGCTTGTGGAGGCGGGCCGATACCTGTCACCGGCTGAAAAGGAGAAATACCAGGAGTATCAACGTCGGGAGAGTGTTCCTGGCCCCCTGGCCACAGCACCGGGGCCGGAGCATGACGAGCTGAACCCAGCCCCGGCCCCGCCGAAAGAGTACCGGCTGACCCTGGGGGCCACAGTGTACCTGGGGACGCAGGAATACCAACTGCTGGCATTTGACAATCAGACAGTCCGGCTCTTTGACCCGGCGTTTCCCATCATCAACAAGGAACTGCCCCGCGAGGAATTTGACCGGCTACTGGCGGAGAACCCCCTGAATGACGGTCTGCTTCAGGTGGTGGAGGAAGCGCCCACCGCCGAACCTGCGGAGCCTGACACCCCCGGCTATGACCTGGGCTTTGGGCACCTGGGCAACGGCGTGACGGTTTGGAACAGCCTGGAGTTGGAGGACGGCGACTATAAAATCGTCGCCCATATCTCCCCTGACCGAACCGTTAAATTCTATGTGGACAATTTGCCGGGGGATGTGAGGGCACGGATTGAACAATTTGCCGCTACTTCCACCATGACCATCTCCGCCACCCAGGACGCCCCCGTGTTCTCTACCCCTCCGCTGGTGCGGGAACCTGCCGTGGCCCCCGCCGAAGCCAGCGAGCCGACTTACCCGCCCCATGAGCTTCCCTATATTTTCTGCGAGTGGAGCGAGAGCATTGTCTTTCAGGACAAGACAGCCTACTCCCTCCAAGAGTTTGACCGGCTGATGAAACAGGCGGACGATGAATATATCGCTGGGAAAACGGCTGCTATGGCGAAATATGGGACGTGGCAGAAATGGTATGACGCTGACGACCCGGAATATAGAGCATTTTTGGGCTATGACAAGGTGAAATTCACCCTTGTCATGCCCGATGGACGGACATTTACCGAGCGGCAGGACATTGGGGACGGCGACGGCGGTGTGCTGGATTTTCTCAGCCAGTATGACGCATACCGTGAGATCGTCCCCGTTTTGCAAGAGGCCGTCCGCAAGGAGGCGGAAGCGGCCCAAAGTACCCCCGCCCCACAGCCGGAGCCTGGGCCTGCCAGCGGCAGGTTTTGGGATGCCTACAACTCCATCAAGGAGCATAACCCCGACAGTCTGGTGCTGTATCAGGTGGGCGACTTCTTTGAACTGTACGGAGGGCTTGAAGGCGAGGACGCAAAAAGCGCGGCGACGGCCCTTGACCTGACCTTAACCAAGCGCAATATCCCCGAATATGGCCGTGTGTCCATGTGCGGTTTTCCTGCCCACAAACTGAAGGACTATGTAAAGAAGCTGAACAGTAAGGGCTTTGACGTTATTGTGGCGGCGCTGAAAAATAACCAACGTGTTATTTCCGCATTCCCCGCACAGCCCAGCGAAAAGGCCAAGCAGGAAACCGATGGTTTTTCCGATATTGACCCCGCCGCCGTCCGTGCCGCCCTTGCGGAGAACGGTATCGTGGACGGCCAAGTGGTTGACCCGGAGAAGCTGGCCGCAGACCCCTTTATTCAGCAGGTCATGGCCGATGTGGAGCAAATCGCCTCCAACGCACCACCGCCCCAGGAGCGTTTCTCCGTCATTGAAACAGACAATGGCTATGCCGTATGGGATGACGCCCGGAATGAGATATATGTGGACGGCGAGGGTGTTCAGGAGGAATTTACCGGCGAATGGCAGGCCGAGGACTATCTGAAGCAGGTCAAAAAGGCCGTGGCGGACAAGGAGGCCGCTGAATGGCTGGCGGTGGAGCGGGCCAAGCAGGGGATGCCGGAACCGGCTGAAAAGGAAACAAACACCGAGCTGACAGAATCGTTCGGCTACCGGCTATTAGATCGGTTGCGTTCTGACTGTGAGTATTACCTGGGGGCTGGGCAGTTTTCCGAGAAACACCTATGGGCCGGAAGTGTAGAAGCGCAAATCTCCAAAATGCGGGAGCTATACGCGGCCCTGCCGGAAAAACCCGAATGGCTGACTGAGCAAGACATTGACCGCTATGAAACGCAGATGAATCACAAACCGGCTGAAAAGGAAACTGCGGCGGGGACGGTTGGAAAGGGCACCGAAGGTTTAGCGGATGGGCACGGCCATGATGGTGGGGAGCCAGTCCAGGCCTCGCCCGCGCCCCGGCGCAGGGCCAAGGTGTCCCCCTTTGTTCTCTATCCCGAAGTCCCCAACGCAGACCGGCATGAGTATCGAATCACCGATGACGCCATCGGCGCGGGGACGCCGGGGACACGGTTTAACAACAATGTCCGGGCCATCCGTCTGTTGAAAAAGCTGGAACGTGAGGAACGGTTTGCTACCCCGGAGGAACAGGCAGTATTGGCGCAGTATGTGGGCTGGGGCGGGCTGGCCGATTGCTTTGACGAGCGGCACAGCAAGTACGCCGAGCTGAAAGCCCTGCTGGACGAGGACGAGTACGCCGCCGCCAGGGAATCCACCCTCACCGCCTTTTACACCCCGCCCGTGGTCATCCGCTCTATCTATCAGGCATTGGAGAACATGGGCTTCAAGACCGGCAATCTGCTGGAGCCGTCCTGCGGCATTGGCAACTTCATCGGTATGCGCCCGGAAAGTCTGGCCGACTCCAAAATCTACGGCATAGAGCTGGACGGGATCAGCGGGCGGATTGCCCAGCAGCTCTATCAAAAATCCTCTATCGCTGTCCAGGGGTTTGAGAAAACAGACCTCCCGGACAGCTTTTTTGACGCCGCCATCGGCAACGTGCCTTTTGGCAGTTTCAAGGTATCGGACAAGCGGTATGACAAGCACAATTTCCTGATCCATGACTATTTCTTTGCTCGGACGCTGGATAAGGTCAGACCGGGCGGCATCGTTGCCTTTGTCACCAGCAAGGGCACCATGGACAAGGAAAATCCCAACGTGCGAAAGTATATCGCGCAGCGGGCCGATCTGCTGGGGGCCATCCGCCTGCCCAACAATACGTTCAAGGACGCCGCTGGCACAGAGGTGACCAGCGACATCCTGTTTTTGCAGAAGCGGGAGGCCCTGTTCAGCGGGGAGCCGGAGTGGGTACACCTGAACACCGATGAAAACGGGCTGAAAATGAATCAGTATTTCATCGACCACCCGGAAATGGTCATAGGAGATATGCGGGAGGTCAGCGGCCCCTACGGGCCGGAAACCGCCTGCCTGCCCCGCGAGGGGCAAGACCTGGGCGAACAGCTCACCGCTGCCATCCAGAACATCCAAGGCTCTATCACCGAGTATGTGATAGACGACCCGGAAGCGGAGGGCGAGGACAAGTCCATTCCCGCTGACCCGGAGGTGCGGAATTTCAGCTATACCGTGGTGGATGGGCAGGTGTACTACCGGGAAAACAGCCGGATGAACCCGGTGGAGGTATCGGTGACGGCGGCGAACCGCATCAAGGGGCTGATCGGCATCCGGGATTGTGTGCGGACGCTCATTGAGTATCAGACCGAGGATTGGCCCGCCGAGGATATTAAAGCCGAACAACAGAAACTCAATGCCCTTTATGACGCCTTTGTGGAGAAGTATGGGCGTATCAACTCCCGCGCCAACAGCACCGCCTTCAGCATGGACAGCGCCTATTTTCTGCTGTGTTCTTTGGAAGTGCTGGACGATGAGCGGAACTTTGTCCGTAAAGCGGATATGTTCACCAAGCGCACCATCAAGCAGAAGGTAGTCGTCACCAGCGTAGACACCGCATCCGAGGCCCTGGCCCTATCACTGGCTGAAAAGGCCAAGGTGGATATGGCCTTTATGATGGAGCTGACCGGCAAGACCGAACAGGAGATATACGCCGACCTGACCGGCGTGATCTTCCTGAACCCCATGCACGGGTACGGTAACAGCACAGAGGAAAAGTACCTCACCGCCGATGAATACCTCTCCGGCAACGTGCGGGAAAAGCTGGAATGGGCACGGCGAAGCGCCGAACTGTACCCGGAGGACTATGCCGCCAATGTGGAGGCCCTGGAACGGGTGCAGCCCACCGATTTGACCGCCAGCGAAATTTCCGTGCGGCTGGGGGCCACCTGGCTTCCCCCGGACGTGGTAGAGAAGTTTATCTTTGACCTGTTGGACACGTCCGTTTATGGCAGGGGGAAAATCCACGTTCACTACTCGCAATATACCGGGGGCTGGAATGTAGAGGGTAAAAGCGCCGACCGGGTGAATGTCAAAGCCAGTAGCACCTACGGCACCACCCGCATCAACGCCTACAAGATCATTGAGGAAACCCTAAACCTGCGGGACGTTCGGATTTTCGATTACGTTGAGGACGGGGACGGGAAGAAAAAGCCCGTTCTGAACAAGAAAGAAACCGCCATCGCCCAGGGCAAGCAGGAGCTTATCAAGCAGGCGTTCCAGGACTGGATTTGGAAAGACCCCCAGCGCCGGGAACGGCTGACGCGGTTTTACAACGACAAGTTCAACAATCTGCGGCCCCGTGAATACGATGGGAGCCATATCAATTTTGTAGGCATGAACCCGGAGATCACCCTGCGGCCCCATCAGTTGAATGCCATCGCCCACATCCTATACGGCGGCAACACCCTGTTAGGCCATGTGGTGGGGGCCGGGAAAACCTGGGAGATGGTGGCGGCGGCACAGGAGAGCAAGCGGCTGGGCCTGTGTCAAAAAAGCCTGTTCGTTGTCCCCAATCACCTGACGGAACAGTGGGCGGCGGAGTATTTGCAGCTCTACCCCTCCGCCAATATCCTGGTGGCAACCAAGAAAGACTTTGAAACCAAGAACCGAAAACGCTTCTGCGGCAGGATCGCCACCGGGGACTATGATGCCATCATCATCGGACACAGCCAGTTTGAGAAGATACCCGTGAGCATAGAGCGCCAGCGGTTTACGCTGGAACAGCAAATGAATGAAATTATCCATGGTATCGCTGAACTGAAAGCGCAGAACGGGGAGCGGTTTTCTATCAAGCAGTTGGAGCGAACCAGGAAAAGCATCAAGGAAAAGCTGGACAAGCTGAACGATCAGAGCCGTAAGGATGATGTGGTCACGTTTGAGGAATTGGGCGTTGACCGCATTTTTATTGATGAAGCGCATTATTACAAAAATCTCGCCGCATTTTCCAAAATGCGGAACGTAGGCGGCATCAGCCAAACAGAGGCGCAGAAGTCCAGCGACCTCTATATGAAGTGCCGCTACCTGGACGAGTTGACCGGGGGCCGGGGCGTTGTTTTCGCCACGGGCACACCTATCTCCAACACGATGGTAGAGTTATATACCATGCAGAAGTATTTGCAGTATGAAACGCTCCGCCGCAACGGTCTTTTACACTTTGACGCCTGGGCGTCCACGTTCGGGGAAACCGTCACCGCCATAGAGCTGGCCCCGGAGGGCACCGGCTACCGGGCCAAGACCCGGTTTGCCAAATTCCATAACCTCCCGGAGCTGATGGCTATGTTCAAGGAAGTGGCGGACATCCAGACGGCGGATATGCTCAAACTCCCCGTGCCCAAGGCCATCTATCACAATATCTCTCTGAAACCCTCCGAGCTGCAAAAGGAAATGGTGGCGGGACTGGCGGAACGGGCTGAAAAGGTACGCAACAAAGAAGTGGACAGCACCGTGGACAATATGCTGCTCATTACCAACGACGGGCGTAAACTGGCCCTTGACCAGCGGCTCTTGAACCCTATGCTCCCGGACAGCGACACCAGCAAGATCAACGCCTGTGCGGAAAACGTCTTTGAGATATGGCAGAACACGGCGGATCAGCGTTCGACGCAAATGGTGTTTTGCGACCTGTCTACTCCCGGCAAGGGACGCCCTATCGAAATGGCGCAGAATGAACAGGGCACCTTTGAAATGACAGTGTTTCAGAATGTGTATGACGACCTGCGGGACAAGCTGATCGCCAAGGGCATACCAGCCGAAGAAATAGCCTATATCCATGACGCCAATACAGAAGCGAAGAAAAAGGAGCTGTTTGGGAAAGTCCGCTCCGGGCAGATACGGGTGCTGCTCGGCTCCACGCAGAAGATGGGGGCGGGCACCAACGTACAGAAGAAATTGATCGCGCTTCACCATTTGGATTGCCCGTGGCGACCCTCCGATGATGGACGGACTTTGCGGACACATATCAAAGCGGAAACACCTGTCAGGGTGTCTCCGCTTTTTCAAGGAAGGATGTAAGAAGTTACTTTGTGTCGTTGGGGTGTCCTTGCTCATCGTCTGCAAAAACGTCCGCTAAAAGTTTTCAAAAATAAAAGGGCGGTTTTGGGCCTTGAAAGTTGTAGTAGGGAGTTGAGGGTATTCCCTCGCTGCTCCTTGACAACTGGACACGCATTCGTCAAGTACATCAGTCCCGATGTGCGAAAGCATGAGCCACAGCAGCAGGGTACGCCATGACCCCCACCCTATTGGGCCGAGCGAAAATACCCCCTGCAAGTGCCGGTTTGCCACCGGCATGGCGATGACAATCGGAATGACAATGGTACTCCCGCCCAGCCACAGTCTCAAACAATGGGGGCGGCT
>CAMNQF010000095.1 GCA_946548895.1 uncultured bacterium
AAAATGACAAAATTTCTTCGGCGTTTTCTTACAATTTCATATCGGCGTTGACACTTAAAGAAAATACAGAATTTTGGAAAATAGTGCCGAATTGCGGAATTTTTCTACTCAATGAAAATGATTATATTTCCCGGTAGCAAAGGCACTGTCCGACAAAAACCTGTGAAATTCTACTTGATTATTTTCCCCCTTCACTGGACTATGACTGGACACATAGAAACACCCTGCGCAGTTGTCAGCGCAGGGTGTTAAATTATAAATTTGGTGTAGTTGTGGTGTAGTGGCGTAGGATTTGAGACATTCAGAAAACCTAAAACCACTGTCCCGCAACACTTTCGCCGTTTTCGCTCAGTCGAGTGGTTTCATTGTGGGGATAAGAACGGAGCAAAATTCATCAAATTTCATCATGATTCATTCCACCTCTACCCTCGAAGACTACTCGACTTTCATTCAAGTTTCATTTCGTCCTGCTTTGTCTTGCCGTGCGCATTTGATATAAAATCTGATATACGACGTAACGGAACAGGAACCAGCATGAGGACATTATACACGGTCAAAGCCGCATTTGCAATAGGAATTTCCGTGTCCTGAACTGCTGTCCCGCCTACGAGATTTTGATCTTCCCCTCCAGGCTCTTAAAGGATTCCTTCTTTTTAGCCTCCGTCGCTTCTGCGTAAATGTTCATTGTGGTTGACACATCGCTGTGACCCATGATTTCCTGAATGACCTTGATGTTGGTTTCATTTTCGCAAAACCGGGTGCAAAACGTATGCCGCAGATTGTGGACGGAGAAGTGGCGGATCAGAACAGGCTCCCGGTGCTCCTGTCTGGCTGTGGCTGTCTCCTGTGTGTTGTACGCCTTGTAAATCCGCTCTATCGCCCGGTTGATGGTATGCGGGGTGAATACGTCGCCAAAACGGTTTGTGAACACAAAACCCGTATAACCATCTATCGTGACACTCTTGCCGCCCTGTTGAAATTGTCTGACCCGCTCCGTATGCAGTGCCTTCCGCACCTCATCCAACATGGGAATTGTCCGGCAACCAGCGCTTGTTTTCGGCGTGGTGATGTGCAGCTCCATATGGCCGTTGTCCTGCTGCCGATATACCAAGTTATGATTGATCGAGATGGTGCCGTTTTTGAAATCACAATCCTGCCAGCGCAAACCAATCAACTCACCGACGCGGCAGCCTGTACCCAAAAAGACGGTGAATATCGGCAGCCAATGGTCGTACGTTACAGATTCGGAGAGGAAACCGATAAACGCCGCCTGTTCTTCCACTGTCAGCGAGTGGCGCTTTGCCTTTTCCCAATCGTGAGACTTCTTGATCTCCGCCATAACCCCATCCGTGGGATTTGTCCTGATATAGCCGTCACGGACGGCCAGTGTGAAAACCGGGTGCAGGATCGTGTGAATGATCTCCATGCTGTTTGGCTTAAAGCCCTTTTCAGTAATCAGGGCGTTGTAAAATCGCTTGATGTCGCTGTATTTAATACTTTGCAGCGCCTTACCTCCGAGATCGTCACGCACATAGTTCCGGTACATATACAGGTAATTTGTCCGGGTGGACTGTTTCAAATTGACCTTCCCAGACATGTAGGTATCGAACATCTCGTTGAGCGTGATCTTCCGAGCGGCCTTGCCATCTATCCCGTCCCGCCTGTCAGCAGCGATTTCGTCCTCCTTCTCTCTCAGGCTCAAATCCTCCCGTGTTCCGGGCGGGGTGCGATCGGTTGGCAGCAAGCGCCAGCTATAAACCGCTTTGCGCTTTCCGTTCGCATCCATGTACTGGTATTTATACCGCCCGTCGGCCTGCTGAAGCTCACCGTCTTTCAGATTACGCCCCTTTGCATCCTTGCGCCTTTTGACTTCTTGCCTCGGCATAATCTTTCCTCCTCGCCCGCACCATTACGCCCCTGCCTCTGTATTAAGCAGCTCGGCAGGATCGACGTTCAAGGCTTTTGCAACACGCCCAAGTGTCGCAGGGCGGACGCTTCTGCCTTGGAGAACATTCTTAACGGTGTTCTCCGGCATTTTCGCGGAAAACGCCAAGTCTGATTGGCTCATGCAGGCCCGCGCCATCGCTATCTCTAACTTTTTCCTATCAGCCCTCATGTGCTATACCTCCTTGTTTAGACCTATAACGGTCTGATAATGGTATAATAACATACCGATATAGGTATGTCAACGCTGAAATTAGAGATTGTTTTCGGTCTGCTCCTGTGCTACAATAGGACTTGGGGTGATAGGCATGACTACGGGTGAAAAAATCAGAGCTTTGCGGAAAGAACTTGGTCTGACCCAAAAACAGCTCGCGGAAAAAAGCGGCATCATCGAAACGACCATTCGCAAATACGAATCAGGAGCTCAAAATCCGAAACTCAATAATCTGCAAAGGCTCGCAACGGCCCTCGACATTCCTCTGAATGATCTGCTGCCCCACGACGGAATAGACCGTGAGTTCGAGATGATTTGCGACACATTAAGTGCCGCCGGGTACAAAATCGAGCAAGGGATCATGGCAGACCGGTATTGCGTCGCGCTTGCGGAAGATTCGGAGGCAGGTGTTGAGATTGAATATTCTGATCTTGTCGAGCTCTGTCGCGTGATTATTGCTGATGCGGAACGGAAAAAGCGCGAATACATCCAGAAACGTCTGGCGATAGATCTGTTTGGCTGGAAGTTCTGAGCCAGCATCCGCTCTGGACCTTGTCCTGTGCAATGGCTTTTTCTGGTGTTACTTTTTGAGCATTGGAGCTTTTCCGTTCGCCATAGTGGAAACTCCGCATCTTCAAGCCATGCCCGATTCATTTATTCTCCGGTGAAGACCAAAACCATTTGTCGGTCCGGTTGAGTGCTGCATTCCAGTTGTTTGTGACACTTATGCGGCAGAGCTGCTTTGCTCCACGCAAATCCGCTCTTGAATATCCAGCCCTGCGGGCAGCGACTCTAACCTCGCTCACCTCCTTCGGACCACAACGCAAAAACTCCCGTAACCAGTCACAAATATCAATTTTCATGTTTTCGCTCCTTCTCGTGCGTATATAATTTGCGCGGATTAGAGGATTTAGAGACGTTAGAGAATTACGTTATCTCTCTAATTCTCTCTATTCCTCTATACCTAAAGCTATATTAGAATTAAATGTTCCAATGTTCCACGGGATATAACGGGAAACAATGTAAACAAACAAGTTGTGAATCTGAGCGGATTTCGGCGACTTTTTATAACTTTTTGGCCGGAACATTATCTGGAACATTCCCGGAACATTGGAACATTAAGGGGCGGAACATTGGGTTGAATTATTTTCTCTAACTTTGAATTTCGTGTCTAATGTTGGAGTTAAAAGAAATGTTCCTCAAATGTTCCACCCAATGTTCCACTTTTTCTCTCTGATTTTTTGCAACTTTTGGGCCGAAGTTGCAATGACCGGGGTGCAATGCCAAACGCCCAGACCAGCACGGAGTTACCGCTCAATCCGTCTGTGCCTCCTCGGCTGTGGTAGCAGACACAGGAACGCCGAGGCCCGGCCACTCAGGGCCAGGGGATTTCTCTCCCTGGCCCACTGATCCTCATGCGGATTTGCGCTGGTGTTTTTTGGGTGTCACATCTTCCTTGCGCGACGTACTCTCCCGCTGCCGAAAGTTGTACTGGCTGATGAAAGTCTCACCGTTGAACGCTGTTTCCCGGTAGTACACACCGTCCGTGTACCACTCCCGTAGCACCCGTTCTCCGTCCCGCAGTTCTGGCAGACTGTCTTTCGCTGTCTGCGCCAGTTCTTTCGCAACCGCGTACAGAGCCGCAGATGCCGGCGTCATCAATCTCCCTCCTTGTCCGTCCCGTGAAGCTCGGAGAACAGTTGCAGCGCGGCTTTCATGCCCTCCCGGAACCCTTCAAGCCGGGTGTCATGCACCGCTTCCAGGAATTTGTCCTCCATCTCGCCGTTCTCCTTCACAAACCGTGTGAGGAAATCCGTGACGCTTTCGGCCTCTCTGTGGCCCTCGGTATGCTAATAGAGCGATTTTAACAGTTCTGCCATTGTTGTTATGTGCCTCCCGCTTAAATTTGATGTTGATTTTTTCGAGCGGGTACGGTATACTCAGCTTGTGGAGCGTGGTACACTGTACCCGTATGGCCTGTATCAGAATTGTAGTCTGATGTGGGCCTTTCCTTTACGCCGTGGCGAAAAGCTCACACGGTTTGTTGTCCTCGCCATAGAACCGGGTGTCATCATCCTCGGACACCTCGATTCCTCGCGCTTTGCACTCGCAATCGCCGCCGCAAATGTCCAGCGGGGCGCAGTGCTTACACATTCCGCAGGTCATCTCTCCACCTCCCTCACGCGGCAGCGGCCTTCTTCCTGCGGCCTCGCTTCTTGGGAGCGGGCTTTTCCTCGGTGGCGTCCGTCCAGGTCATCTCCGTCTTGAACACACCCGGCGCCATCTTCTCGATCTTGCAGGTCCAGTTCTCGCCGCTCACAACGACCTCAGCGGCATCCGAACCGGCTTCGGCGGCTTTGGCCTGGATTTCTTCAGCGGCCAGGGCCAGAATCTCCTCAGCCTTCGCGTGGCCCAGGTAGCGGAGCATCCAGTAGGCGGCTTTCCGGTAGGTACGGGTTCCGGCGGTGTAAGTCGCCTCAGCCTGATAGCGGTTGTCTCCAACGGTGATGTCCATGACGTTCTCCGCCGTCTCGAAATTGACCTGTCCCTGCTCGTGGATCTTCACCCAGCGTCCCTGCTTCAAAGTTGTCATCGTATATCCATCCTCCTTCAGATGATTTGTTGTGTGCTTCCCCGGTCTCCACCCCTACTCGGTTCCCCTTGGCCCGCTCATATCATCGCAGGCTTCTCTGAGCCGCCGACCTTTCGGGGTGTGCCGGGATTCAGTTGTCAAGCTGCATGGGGAACTCTGACTTCCCACGACCCGCCCCGGCGGGTTTCGGCTGGTTGTCATCCAGCTCTCATCAGGTGGGGCTTAGTAAGCGGCCAGCCGCTCGGCGTACTCGGTCGCGCCCTCCAGCTCCTCGGTCATCTCGACCAGCTTCGCCTCGCACTCGGCGTATTCAGTTTCCGTTGTGTCCTCGCTGCAAAGCATCTCCGCGAGGATGTCCAGCATCTTGTCGATTTCTTTCTTCAGGAACTCGATGTGGTTGTTCAGTTCGGTGTAAGTTGTATTCATTTCTTAACCCTCCGTTTTTTGATTTGTTTTGCTTTTCTTTATGTTCTTATTATAACATCGTACGATGTTATTGTCAATACTTTTCTTGAAATTTTTTCGGAAAAATTTTTCACATAAGCGATAAAAACGTCCCTTCTCCGTAACAAAATTGGCAGAGAAAGAGGCTATAAAAAGAGCGGGCAGGGATGGAACCCTGCCCGCTTCGCACTGCTTATTCAGAAAACACCTTGCTCAACTCGATAAAGCACCCATCCAGTACGTTGACCTTTGCCACATCCTCACGCCCATAGTCCTCCCGGATTTTCAAAGCATTGCCGTCCAGCGTGAATACCTGGACGGATTCGTTGTCCGGGTCTACAATCCAGTATTCCCGCACCCCGGCTCGCTGGTACAGGTTCAGCTTTACAAGCCGGTCATGCCGCCGGGTGGAGGGGGAGAGGATTTCAACAATCAGGTCAGGTGCTCCTTTGCATCCACGCTTATCTATCTTGCTCCGGTCACACACCACGGAAATGTCCGGCTCAACCACCGTATCAACATCTTCCGGACTGTCCCCGTCCTGCTCGAACAGCCGAACTCCAAAGGGGGCGGGGTAGACCCTACACCGCTTACCCTCCAGAAAGTTTGCCAACTGTCGTGAAATTTCCATGCTAATTGCTTGATGGTCGCTGGACGGCGTAGCCATCATAAACGCCTCACCGTTAATGATTTCGATGTGCTCATCCTCATCCCATGTGATGAAGTCCGCAAAGGTGTACTGCTCATTTCTTGCAGGAATAGGCATAAATCATTCCTCCTTGCCCGTTTTGTCCTCAGCTACCTGGATTTTGTCACGTTCAATAGCCTCAGCAACTGCACGTTTCAGGAAACTATTTACACTCTCACCCATTGCTTCTGCGTGGGCACGGATGACATCACCGTTAATTTCCGCATCGCGCCGCACATCAAAAGCGATTCTGTCATATGCTTTTTTCGCATATCTGTTCGTTGCCGCCATATGGGCCTTACTCTGTGCCATCGTCATCACCTCTCCGTCAGTATTGTACCACGAACTTAACTTTAATTCAACCACCTCTAAAACGCCCTCAGAGGCCTTCTGACGGGCTTTTGACCGCGGGTGGTATCATTCCCCGCCCAATGGGCCTCGCGTTTGTCAGCGGGCGTCCCTGGCCCCTTTTTTAACGGTGCAATTTGCCTGCCGCATAAAGCCCATCCAGCCCGAACGCGAGGGGCAGCATGGCCTCCAGCACCCGGCGAATACAGCGATGAACGCTGCGCTTGTCCATGTTCAGGGTTCGGCTTGCCTGTCGGGCGGTCTGTCCATCCAGATAATAGGCTCGGAATGCCCGGGCCTCCATCGGCAGCTCAGGCTCGATCTGCTCCGCTAGGGGTTGTTTGAAAAATAAATATTGCACAAGTCGTGTGTAGGTGCGAAAA
>CAMNQF010000096.1 GCA_946548895.1 uncultured bacterium
CTGAGGCGTTCGTATAATGCAGTAATCTTTGTCTCCGTCTGTCTGGCGCTCATGACGCGCTCCTTTCAGACTGACGGTTCATTTGTGGCACGTTCATCATACCACAATCTGGCGGTGATGCCAACCCTTCACGCCGGATCATCTGTAAAATTTTGTCCTCCATAGTGTTCGTACCGTCCTCCTTGAAAAATGCTCTTACTTTATAGGTAGTGCTGCCGATGCGCCGGATCAGGATATTGCCGTTGTTTTCTGTCATTGTACCTCACTTTCATAGTTTGTAGGGTTTCCCCAACCTGTGCCTGCCGTCCGTATTCAGTTTTTATGAGAAAACGCCGTCCCCGGCAGTTCGGGAACGGCGTTTCCACCTGTGCGCTATAACATAAAATCCTCCTTCACATTGATTTGAGGCGTTCCAGCCTTCTGATACCAATATACGGAGGAAATGGTGCAGACCGAAAAAATATGGCGTTATTGCAATTTCCAGGCTGGCAAACCAAAAAAATTGCAATAATGCAAGATACAAAATTCGACTTAATTTTTGGCGCTGAATGTAGTATAATCAGGTATCATGGGGGAGGGTGTCGAAATGGAGCAGGCATATTTGCCGGGGACTGTCCGGCAGAGGATACAGGACCAGCTAAGGGAGCGAAAAATCACCCAGGGAGAGCTTGCCGCAGAGATTGGCATGGCGGAAAGCTCCCTCAGCCGCTTTCTGAGCGAGAAAACAGATAAGATCGGCGACGAGTACATAATTAAAATTGCAGACTTCCTGGGCGTGTCCACCGACTTCATCCTGGGTCAGACGGACTTCCCGGAGCGGCGCAACTATGACATAGGAGAACTGGGCCTGTCCTATAGAGCGGCAATGGCTCTGTATACCAGGGAAGTGGATACCGATGTGGTCAACCGCATTTTGGAGAATCCCCAATTCCCGGCAATCACGCGGATGATCGCCCGGTATTTTAAGGACAGCAATGCCGAGGGACCTGCGGGGCTGAACGCCATGTGGGACACCATGCAGAAGCAAATCGGCGCATTAGATACCGGCCATTTGAAAAAGCCACAGGAGGGGACGGAAGCGATAACGCAGATTCTCGGTATGTTAAAAACCGATCCCTACGAGAAGGATATTCAGATGATTCAAAGCGCCTTGATGGAAATGCTTCGGGGCATTAAGACTGGCATCCAGACGCAAACGCCAACAACCGAACTGGCCACGAAACAAACCACACAGGCCATGATGCAGGATATGGTGAAGGGCAGTAATTCGCTGATTCCTCAGACTACGCTTGAGGGTACGCTGGCGCAATTTGCAACGGCATATTCCTCACTTCCGAACGCAACACCGAAACTGAGCGAACAATTTTCTGAGATTTTCCGGCAATTCGTTAAGGGGCTCATGGACATTATTCAGAGGCAGGGCTTAACAAATGGAATCCCTGACGAATGAACAGCTTTGCGTCCTGGCTCAAACAGGAGATGAAGGGGCTGTATCACGGCTTATAAAAATCAATCAGCGATTCATCTATCAGGTTATTCATGAGGTGATCGGTTCTTTGCCCAAGGAACAGTTATTTCCAATCTATGGACTTGAACCGGATGATCTTATGCAGGCTGGACGGATAGGATTGTGGAAGGTGATTGATGGCTGCGACCTGTCCAGTGGAAATAAGTTCCTGACTTATGCTGCCCCGGCAGTTAAGCGAGCTGTCATTGACTTGATCCGTCAATACAGCCAGGATAAGGCTTGGAAGTCGAGGGTTGACCAATCTTCACTGTTGGACAGCCCATCAGGTTCTAATAGTGAAGAAAGCCCAACCGAGACTTCCGCTGCTACATTGAACGTCAAAAATCCAGAGCAGATTTTGATTGAACAGGAAACAAGAGCGGAATTACATGAGGCTATGGAAGCCTTGCCGGATCGGGAGAATATCTATGTTCAATATCGCTTTGGATTTACGGACAGTAAGACTCATCCGCTTACTGAAACTGCGCAATATTTCCACCTAACCGAGAGCCGCGCAAAGGGTGTTGAGCGTTCCGCGCTGAAGCTGCTGAAGCATGAGCTGATTATTGAGATTCCAGAGCGAGCCTATGCCCGGGCAGAGGACAGACTGACAAGGCAGCTGGTGGCAGAAGGGGAACTCCACGCGGTAGAACTCCGGCTGAAATCCCAGCAGAAGCGTGGCAAAAAAATAACCGCCGCAGTCTACGAATACCTCGCAGACTGTGACGGTAAATGGGGCGAGCTTCGATATAATTTCAAGGACGATACGGCGGAGGTCCTTCTGCCGGCTGATTGGGATACAATGGTCAACCGCAGGTTTGCTATGCGGGCCGTTGAATATCTCCGCCAGCATCGCGCGGAGACCCCACCGGAAAAGCTGATTCTTACTTTTATATCGCCAGAACAGATAGAATGCTGCGGACGATAGGACTATAGGAGGTATCCACTATGACAATCAAGCTGGAACAGGTGCTTGACGCGATTGAAACTGCTGATGATGCGTTTACTTATTTTTACGACACACAGACTGGCGAAACAGTATTCCTGTCCGATCCTCTGATTACCGGCGAATCATACGAGGAGCTTGAAGAATTGATCGAAAGTTCCGGTGATCGTTTTCTCCGTTTCCCTACTAAGTTCGACATTCACGAATACAGCATTATGGAAAATTTCGCATATTCCCTGCCCGCTGGCGCGGCGCGTCAGGAACTTGTCAACGCGATCTGCGGCAGGGGCGCGTTCCGGCGATTCAAAAACGGCATCCGCTATCACAGGCTGGAACAACAGTGGTATGATTATCGGGATCAGGCATATCGGGAGATTGCCATCCGCTGGTGCAGGGATGAGGGACTCGAATATACCGAGGAAAATTAAAAATGGGGGTATGGCCGCGACAGATGCGGCCATACCCCCGTTGTACTTTTTATGCGTAGACCAACTCACGAAGAACGATTTCCTCTGCTCGGTTACGGATATTGTTCATTCGTCCTACCCATTCCATTTGATCCGCTGCTTTTAAGGCTTCGGTTACACCCTCCTGCTTTGCCATAGCCGGGATCAGAAAATCCATACGCTCATGACAGGCAGCATCAATGTCGGCAAGGTGTTTCCACAACTTTCCGGTCAGGAGCAGGCTGGTGTAGGTGCCGTGGTGATGCTCCTCCAAATACTGCTCGTGCATCCGACCATATATGCCAACTTCATATTTAGCATCATCGTCAAGAGCAAGGTTCGGGATGTAGTAGTCGCCTACCTTGGTATAAGTCAGTTCCATAATCATTTCCTTTCATTTGCAGCAAAATATGTCCGCAGTTGTTGAAAACGCTTGCTTTTGCGTTCCCACCGCCTTTCTTACAACTGCAATGTACCATTTTGCCACAAATGAACCGCAGTCATATGTATTAGGTGGTGACTCCACCCTTTACATAGTAACTCTTGGGATTTGATAGACTTTTGGCCTGTTGACAAAGTCCAGTTCTAAAAAGTTGAGCAAATTTTTATGTTCTGATTATGACGGTATCACAGGGGGATTTCTACATTTCAAGACTTTTTAGAAAACCGACTTTGTCAACAGTTCTACTTTCTGGTAAATTAAAGGATTTTCGAATTTTTCTTGAGGAACATAGTTGCACGTGTTATACTGAAAACGTTATATAGTGCCCAAAACAGCGCCGCAATTATGCGGCTTTGCCCTAAAGAATTTTCAGCCGGCCCAGCAAAAATTGATAAACGCACATTGGTATCGAGTCGAAAGTGCTAATTCTGCATGACCTTGCGCTTAGTATAAGGTGTTTCGATGAACTGCATTAGGGTAAGGAGTACAGTGGACAAAACAATGGATGAAATTTGGATAGAAATGGACTGCGCCGCAGAGATGCCGCATTTGCATACTTCTTTGGAAATATTGTATGTTCTATCTGGTAACGCTACTGTCATGACCAGTAGGAGTACCATCGCATTGGATACGGAGGATTTTATTGTATTGAACCCATGGGAAAATCATTGGTTATCAACGCGGAAAGGTACCCATACGATTTCCTTCTATATTTCCTCAGACTTTATTCAAAAGCACAAAATCGACACCATTAACTGCTGTAGTCGGCTCCAGCCTGAGCGGGCGGGGTATCTGGTGGTCATGCGGGGCCTGTTGGCTGCACTGTATAGAACCATAATGGATGATCCAACTGAAAACCGGCTCTATGCAATGAGTTATCTATTCCGGCTGGCCGCACTGCTGAATCAAGAATTCAGCGCAGGCAGCCCCCTCGAACTGAAGGACAGCGAGATCCAACGCCTGCAAAACGTACTGGAATATATCGCGCAGCACTACACGGAGCCGATCTCTTTGGAGGATGTCGCAAAGCACATCTTTCTCTCCAGCGGGTATATCTCAAAAAAATTCCAGTCGCACATGGGTGTATCCTTTTCCGAGTACCTGCGTACATTGAGGCTTCAGCGGGCTGCACAGCTTCTGAGCGAAACCAAGCAGTCAATCGGCGAGATTGCGTTGAATTGTGGTTTCTCCAATTTGAACACGTTTATTTTGAACTTTAAAAATGAATTTCAATGCACTCCGAGGGTATTCCGGCAGCAAGCACCCGTTTGGCACAGCGAGGCTGTCGAGGAGGAATCCCTTTCCATCATGCGCCTTTTGAAATATGCCGACCAGGGCGCACCCAGTTGGGAGACTGGAGGCCAGCAAGTCGAACATATAGGGCTTTCTGTAGACATAAATGAACGATTAGGTGTATTTCGCCCATGCCATCGTGAGTTGATGCGTGTTGGCATGGCGGTCAGCCTGCTCCAGGAGAATGTGCGGGATGCTGTCCGCATGGCCCAGCGGGATATTGGCTTTCGGTATGTTACCTTTTACGGGCTGCTCAGTGATACCATGGGTGTGTACCATGAGGATCAGGACGGGATACCGTGGTACAGCTTCACCCAGGTGGATGCGGTGTTGGACTTTGTATTGGAAGTCGGTCTAAAGCCTCTGCTTATGCTCTGCTTCACACCAGCTAAATTGTGTGAAAACGGAAAAAATTCAAACGCCCCTATGCTCCCTGCGGATTTAGCAAAGTGGGCATCTCTGATTCGAGCCCTAATCCACCATCTAAAAGATCGCTATGGTGAGGATGAAATCAGCTGTTGGCGTTATGCGCCTATGACAGCCATTTATGTCCATTATGGAAAATTTTCCTTAAATAATTACTTTGAATATTATCAAGTCACGGTTTTTGCAGTTCGGGACTGTCTACCCAATGCCTGTATTGTTGGATGCACACTGGATACAGGCTTTATTTCTCAAGAAAAGGGTGACAGCTTGATTAAGTTTTTGCGTTATGGAGAAGCTCACAACTGCCTGCCGGATATATTCAGCTTCCAATGCCTTCAATGTGACTATGGCCGTCAGACTGTAGATTCTATAGAAGGGAAAATCATTGATGCACACCGGCGTGATGCAGACGAGCCAGCTTTTGTCAGCGCGGATCCTAACATTCTGAAAAAAGAGCTTCAAATGGTACGAGATATCCTTGACACCAACGGGGGAGTTGGAAAGCCCATTCTCTTGTTTGGATGGAGTTCAACCATTTGGGAGGGTGATTTAAGCAATGACACTTGTTTCAAAGCAGCGTGCATTGTTAAAAACTATTTAGAAAACATGGATAATTTGTGTGCTGCTGCTTATGTGAATCTGACGGATAATTACGTGAGAAATATCTTATTCTCTAACACATTTTATGGCGGATTTGGTTTGTGGACCTATCAAGGGCTTCCAAAGGCGGGTTATTATGCGTACCAGCTTCTTAACCATATGGAAGGGATTTTGATAAAGAGAGGAAATGGCTACGCAGTTACACGGACGGAGAACAAAAAATCGATCCACATCATGCTTTATCATTATTGCCATTACGATGTGGATAAGCGAATCACCCATGCCCAGACTGTTGCTGAAAAGCAAACAATAGACCGTTATGCAGAATTTCAAGACCAAGGAAAGCGAAGTATAAAACTTCATCTGTGCGGATTGCTTCAAGGCAACTATCAAAAGCAGATTTTCACCATTAGCCGGAAGAGCGGCAGCAGCTATGACAAATGGATGGAGATGGGTGCGCCTGCTACGTTAAAACGGGAAGAATTGTCCTACCTTTCAAAAGTATCGCTCCCAGAACAGCATTTTCAACAGATTCATGTGGATGAAACCGGGGAACTGCTGTTATCAGCATTGCTGTCCCCCCATGAGGTACAGCTTATCACTTTAGAAAAGGCGTAAAAATGGGCTGGCACACTTCTGCATCGAAGTGTGCCAGCCTTTTTGCGTTTATTTTCCTCTTTTTATCAATTTGAAGCTCAGATATCTATGCCCATTTTTCAAATACCATGCAAAAAAGCAATGGTATTGGGCATAAAGTGTATGTCCAATATGAAGAAATTCGTCTAAAAACATGATAAATTACATCATAACTACTTTAGGGCCTGTTTGAAAAAACAGAAAAGATGTGCTAAATCAACAAGATAGCAAT
>CAMNQF010000097.1 GCA_946548895.1 uncultured bacterium
CCCCGGTCCTTCATGCCCACCAGCCGGTTCTCCACGATGTCCAGCAGGCCGATGCCGTTGTCCCCGCCCAGCTTGTTCAGCCTGCGGATGATGTCGGACGCCTTCATCTTCTCCCCGTCAATGGCCACCGGCCAGCCCTTCTCAAAGTCCAGGGTGACATAGGTGGGGACGTCGGGGGCCTGGAAGGGAGACACGCTCATCTCCAGGAAGCCGGGCTTGTCGTACTGGGGCTCGTTGGCCGGGTCCTCCAGGTCCAGCCCCTCATGGGACAAATGCCACAGGTTCTTGTCCTTGGAGTAGTTGGTTTCCCGGCTGATCTTCAAGGGCACATTGTGGGCCTCGGCGTAGTCGATCTCCTCATCCCGGCCCTTGATGGACCACTCCCGCCAAGGGGCGATGATGCGCATTTCCGGGGCAAACCGTTTGATGGCCAGCTCAAAGCGGACTTGATCGTTACCCTTTCCGGTGCAGCCGTGGCAGATGGCGTCCGCCCCCTCCTTTTGGGCGATCTCCACCAGGCGGCGGGCGATCACCGGCCGGGCGAAGGCGGTGCCCAGCAGATAGTCCTCATACTTGGCCCCCATCATCATGGAGGGGACGATCACCTCGTCCACCATCACATCGGTGAGGTCCTCAATGTACAGCTTGGACGCGCCGGTTTTGATGGCTTTCTCCTCCAGGCCGTCCAGCTCGTCCCCCTGGCCCACGTCGGCGGACACGGCAATGATCTCCGGGTCGTTATAATTCTCCTTCAGCCAGGGGATGATGATGGATGTATCTAATCCGCCGGAATAGGCCAGCACTACTTTTTTCACGTCGCTCACGGTAATTCCCTCCGTTTTTCCTTTGTAACAGGCCGCTCTCTCGCGCTGTTTGTAAAAGTATACTCTCCCTCTCCCCCGTTGGCAAGTGATTTTTTGCATAGTTATCCGATTTTATCCCGGCCAATCCGGGTAATATTCCACATATTCGGATATTTATTCGTTTATTAACCGAATAAATAGCATATATATTCATTTATAATCCGATGGGCGCGAAATAATTTATTTAATTCCTATTGACAAGGTATGCTTTTTACGGTATGATTTCCCCACGCGGATGTTTTAGGGCGCTGTGCCGCGCTGTTCACGGCCCAGACGCTTACAATAAGGAGATGGACACGTCATGATATACGCGGACAATGCCGCGACTACCAAAACCAGCCCGCTGGCCCAAAAAGCTATGCTGGACGCCATGGAACAGTTCTGGGGCAATCCTTCCAGCCTCCACACCCCCGGCCAGCAGGCCAAAGAGGCCTTGCAGTCCGCCCGGGAGGCGGTGGCCAAGGCCATCGGCGCACAGCCCCGGGAGATTTACTTCACTTCGGGCGGCAGCGAGGCGGACAATCAGGCCATTACCAGCGCCGCCAAGGCAGGGGCGAAAAAGGGGAAAAAGCACCTAATTACCACCGCCATTGAGCACCATGCCGTCCTGCACACCATGGATCAGCTGGCCAAAGAGGGCTTTGAGGTCACACTTATTCCCGTGGATGAGAGCGGCATCGTCAAGGTGTCCGACGTGGCCGCCGCCATTCGGGAGGACACCGCCCTGGTGTCCGTCATGTACGCCAACAACGAGATCGGCACCATCCAGCCTGTCGCCGAGATTGGGGCCCTGTGCCGGGAGCGGGGCGTACCCTTCCACACCGACGCCGTCCAGGCCGTGGGCCATCTGCCCATTGACGTGAGCGCCCAGAATATTGATATGCTGTCCCTGTCCGGCCATAAATTTCACGGTCCCAGGGGAGTAGGCGCACTGTACGTCCGCCGGGGAGCTCCCCTGCTGACCTTCATCCACGGCGGGGCGCAGGAATCCGGCCGCCGGGCGGGTACGGAGAACCTTCCCGCCATCGCCGGCATGGCCGCCGCCCTGGACGACTCCATCACCCACATGGCGGAGAACGCAGCCCACGCCGCCAAGCTCCGGGACGCCCTCATCGGCGGCCTGTCCAAAATCCCCCATGCCGCCCTCAACGGTGACAGGGCGCGCCGCCTCCCCGGCAACGTGAACTTCTGCTTCGAGGGCATTGAGGGCGAGTCCCTCCTGCTGCTGCTGGACGATAAGGGCATCGCGGCCTCCTCCGGCTCGGCCTGCACCTCCGGCTCCCTGGACCCCAGCCACGTGCTGCTGGCCATCGGACGGCCCCATGAGGTGGCCCACGGTTCCCTGCGCCTCACCCTGGACCGGGAAAACACCATGGAGGACGTGGAATATATCATCCAAGCTACCACCGAGGTTGTAAACTACCTCCGGGAGATGTCTCCCGTTTGGAAAGCTTTGCAGAGAGGAGAACGCAGCTATGTTATACAGTGAAAAGGTAATGGACCACTTCCGCAACCCCCGCAATGTGGGCGAGATCGCGGACGCCGACGGCGTAGGCGAGGTGGGCAACGCCAAGTGCGGCGACATCATGAAGATGTACCTCAAAATTGAGGACGGCGTCATCGTGGACGTGAAATTTGAGACTTTCGGCTGCGGCAGCGCCATCGCTACCAGCTCCATGGCCACCGAGCTCATCAAGGGCAAGAAGGTGGAAGAGGCCCTGGCCCTCACCAACCAGGCGGTGGTGGAGGCGCTGGACGGCCTGCCCGCCCACAAAATCCACTGCTCCGTGCTGGCGGAAGAGGCGGTCCGCGCCGCCATCAAGGACTATTACGATAAAAACGGCATCGCCTACGATCCCGAACAGCTTTGCAGCGGCGACTGCGCCTGCTGTCACGAGCACGATCAGCAGGCGTAACCCCGGCGTCAGGCAAAAAGAACCGCCCGTATCCAGCACATTGCCGGATACGGGCGGTTTTTGGTTTTCCTCCCGCATGGTCAGGCCCACGCCTCGTTGAGGCAGCGGTTGAAAGCGTCCAGAAACGCCTTCTTCTTCGACCTGCTCACCTGGACCGTGGCGCCGTGGACCAGAGCGTCCCCGTTTTCCAGGCCGTCCACGTGCTCCAAATTAACCAGGCACCCCTTGCCGCAGCGGAAAAAGGGGCTCTCCGTCAGGCTGTCCTCCACCTCCCGCAGGGTGCCGGGGCCGGTGAGGTCCCCGTCCTCCGTATGATAGACCAGGTCCCGCCCGTCCACCTCAATGTAGCGGATGCGGGCACAGTCCAGCCGCAGAACGCCGCTCTTGTTGGCCACGTAGATATACCGGTGCCGCCGCCTCCACAGGCGGTCCAGCGCCCGCCCCATGGCCCTGGAAAAAGCCGCGTAAGCGGTGGGCTTGAGCAGGAAGTCCAGCGCCCCCACCTGATAGCCCATCACGGCGCAGGCGTCCAGGCTGGAAAAAAAGATGATAATCACTTGGCCGTCCATCTTGCGGATCTCCTGGGCGGCGGTTATGCCATCCACAAATCCCAGCTGAATGTCCATAAATATGATGTCAAACTCCGCCCGGTAATTTTGGATGATCTGGTCTCCGTCCTCAAAGACCCGTACCCGAAACCGCTCCCCGGACTCGCCGGAAAAACGGTCCAGATACCCTCGGAGCTGCTCCCGGTCCACGGGATCGGCATTTACCAGCGCTACCCGAGTCATGCTGTCTCTCCCCTCTCATTCCCATATCCTCCGACATCCATTTTAAAATTTTTCCGGCAAAATTGCAAGGAGAAAATAAGCAGTTTTAAATTCCTTTTTACGCTAATTCTTTACATTTTTCCCCAATAATATTAAAAAAATTAAGAGTTCGTATCAATACGCGGCCATTTGGGGCAACCTGGCCGCGGCCAGGCGTCCAGCAGGGCCATCGAGCTCGGACAGGAAAAAACGCCCCGCCCGGTTTGAATCGGGCGGGGCGTTTGGGAATTATCGGCTACGGGCGGCGGAGCGCCTGAGCGGCATCCCGCCAAACTTCTTTTTGCATAGGGAGACCAGCGATTCAGCCAGCTCTATTCCCCGCTCAAACACAAAGATCACCGACGGCGTGAGCATGAGGAACACCACAATAACCAGCCCCGCCTGGAAATCCAGGGCGGTGAGCTCGAACACCCCGCCAAAGGCCAGCACCGCGATGACAAAGGCCCCGGCCATAGCTCCCAGCAGGGTTCCCCGCTTCCAGTCCAGCGGCCTGGAGATGTAATACAGCACCAGTAGGCCCACTTCTCCCATGATAACGGTAGCCAAGGTGGACAGCGTGACCCGCTCAAAATCAAAGGCAACAGTGAACAGCTCAATGAAGATCATCAGCACGATGTTGGCCAAGCCGCCGGGCAGGGCGCGGCGGAGCACATTGGTCATAAAGCGGCCCTTTACCAGCTCGTGGTTGGGTTCCAGCGCCAGCACGAAGGAGGGCGCCCCAATGGTGAGGGCACTGATGAGGGTGAGCTGGATGGGCACAAAAGGATAAGGAAATCCGGCGAACAAGGTGACCAGGGAGAGGAATAGCGACATGATATTTTTCACCAGGTAGAGGGCCGCCGAGCGCTGGATATTATTGATAACCCGCCGCCCTTCCTGCACCACCTGGGGCATGGAGGCAAAATTGGAATCCAGCAGCACCACCTGGGCCACCTGGCAGGCCGCCTCCGCCCCGGAGGCCATGGCGATGCCGCAATCCGCGTCCTTCAGGGCCAGCACGTCGTTGACGCCGTCCCCCGTCATGGCCACGGTGTGGCCCGCCTTTTGCAGGGCCTTCACCAGCTTGCGCTTCTGGTCCGGAGTTACACGGCCGAACACATTATACTCCCGCACCGCCCGGGCGTAGTCGGCGGGCTCCTTGAGGGAGGCGGCGTCCACAAACCGATCCGCCCCCTCAATGCCCGCCTGAACCGCAACGCTGGACACAGTGGAGGGGTTATCCCCGGAGATGACCTTCACCGTCACTCCCTGCTGGGCAAAATAGCGGAAGGTCTCAGGCGCTTCCTCCCGGATGGGATTGCTGATAACCGCCAGGGCCAGGGGCTCCACCCCGCCTGTGATCCCCCCCTCCATGGTAGGCGCGTTGGCGCACTTGGCCAACAGCAGCACCCGGCATCCCTGCTCCTGATAGGGAGCCACCATGTGCTCCAGATCGGCGTAACGGGCCTTCATGATAAATTCCGGCGCGCCCACTACATAGGCCCCATAGGCGCGGAACACCACCGCGGACCACTTGTTGGCGGAGGTAAAAGGCACCGTACGCTCCACCTGCCACAGGGAGGATTGATTGAAACGCTCCGACATGGCCCGGGCGGTGTCGTTGTCCGCATCCACGGCCCGGTAATAGGCGTTGAAAATCTCTTCCACCTTCGCGGCGGGACAGCGCTCCTCGTCCAGCGGGACAACCTCCCGCACCGACATCTCCGGCTGGGTGATGGTGCCCGTCTTATCCACACACAGCACATCCACATGGGCCAAGGTCTCCACCGCGGACAGCTCGTGCACCAAGGTCTTGCGCTGGGCCAGCCGCATGACGGACACCGCCAGCGCCACGCTGGTCAGCAGATACAGCCCCTCAGGGATCATACCGATCAGGGCGGCAACCACAGCGGGAACAGCCTCTGTAAAGGTATTCTCCTGGACAATCAGCTCATTGTAAAACAGCGCCGCGCCAATGGGAATGAGGGCAAAACCGATGAAGCGGATCAGCTTATCCAGCGACTTCATCATCTCCGACCGGCTCGCCCCCTGGTCGGCTTTGGCCTCCAGGGAAAGCCTGGCGGCATAGCTGGCGGACCCCACCCGGTCCAGTCTGGCCCGGCATTTGCCGGACACCACGAAACTGCCGCTGAGAAGCTCATCCCCGGGGTTTTTGGTGATGGGATCGGCTTCGCCGGTGATGAGGGCCTCGTTCACCGTCACTTGGCCGGACATCACCGGGCCGTCGGCGGGAATCTGATCCCCCGCTCCCAACTCCACAATGTCCTCCCGCACCAGCTTGTGGACGGGCACCGTGCCCAGCTGGCCGTCCCGCACCACTTTCACCCTGGCCTCGCTGATGAGGGACAGCTTTTCCAGGGTGGCCCGGGAACGCAGCTGCTGAACAATGCCGATGATGGAATTGACGGCCGCGATGCCCAGAAACATCATGTCCTTGAAGTCCCCGGCCAGCACCAGCAGGGCTGCCAACACCACAAACACCAGATTGAAAAAGGTCAGCGTGTTCTCCCGGATGATCTGCCCGGTTGTCTTGGCGTTGGACTCCACCGCCTCGTTGCCCATCCCCTGCTCCAGCAGTTCCGCCGCCTGGGCGGCGGTCAGCCCCACCTTGGGGTCCGGGAAAATGCGCTCCGGCTCCCGGGCGAAACGGGCGGCCCGCTCCCCCCTCCGGGAATGCCCCTGAGCGCGCCTGCGCTTGGGCGGCGGGGCCTGTTGGAATTGCGCCGATTGTTGAGCCATTGTGCAAGCTCCTTTTCACGTTATTTCGCGATGATTCGACAATTATACTATGTGGTTATCCCTTTAGTTCAGCCAGAGGAAAAGGCCGGAATAAGGGACAGAA
>CAMNQF010000098.1 GCA_946548895.1 uncultured bacterium
CGTCATTCTCATTCTTCTGCCGGATGATGCGGCCCTCCCGCTGCTGTAAATCGGAGGGTCGCCACGGGCAATCCAAATGGTGAAGCGCGATCAATTTCTTCTGTACGTTGGTGCCCGCCCCCATCTTCTGCGTGGAGCCGAGCAGCACCCGTATCTGCCCGGAGCGGACTTTCCCAAACAGCTCCTTTTTCTTCGCTTCTGTATTGGCGTCATGGATATAGGCTATTTCTTCGGCTGGTATGCCCTTGGCGATCAGCTTGTCCCGCAGGTCGTCATACACATTCTGAAACACTGTCATTTCAAAGGTGCCCTGTTCATTCTGCGCCATTTCGATAGGGCGTCCCTTGCCGGGAGTAGACAGGTCGCAAAACACCATTTGCGTCGAACGCTGATCCGCCGTGTTCTGCCATATCTCAAAGACGTTTTCCGCACAGGCGTTGATCTTGCTGGTGTCGCTGTCCGGGAGCATAGGGTTCAAGAGCCGCTGGTCAAGGGCCAGTTTACGCCCGTCGTTGGTAATGAGCAGCATATTGTCCACGGTGCTGTCCACTTCTTTGTTGCGTACCTTTTCAGCCCGTTCCGCCAGTCCCGCCACCATTTCCTTTTGCAGCTCGGAGGGTTTCAGAGAGATATTGTGATAGATGGCCTTGGGCACGGGGAGTTTGAGCATATCCGCCGTCTGGATGTCCGCCACTTCCTTGAACATAGCCATCAGCTCCGGGAGGTTATGGAATTTGGCAAACCGGGTCTTGGCCCGGTAGCCGGTGCCCTCCGGGGCCAGCTCTATGGCGGTGACGGTTTCCCCGAACGTGGACGCCCAGGCGTCAAAGTGTAAAAGACCGTTGCGGCGGAGCGTTTCATACTGCAAATACTTCTGCATGGTATATAACTCTACCATCGTGTTGGAGATAGGTGTGCCCGTGGCGAAAACAACGCCCCGGCCCCCGGTCAACTCGTCCAGGTAGCGGCACTTCATATAGAGGTCGCTGGACTTCTGCGCCTCTGTTTGGCTGATGCCGCCTACGTTCCGCATTTTGGAAAATGCGGCGAGATTTTTGTAATAATGCGCTTCATCAATAAAAATGCGGTCAACGCCCAATTCCTCAAACGTGACCACATCATCCTTACGGCTCTGATCGTTCAGCTTGTCCAGCTTTTCCTTGATGCTTTTCCTGGTTCGCTCCAACTGCTTGATAGAAAACCGCTCCCCGTTCTGCGCTTTCAGTTCAGCGATACCATGGATAATTTCATTCATTTGCTGTTCCAGCGTAAACCGCTGGCGCTCTATGCTCACGGGTATCTTCTCAAACTGGCTGTGTCCGATGATGATGGCATCATAGTCCCCGGTGGCGATCCTGCCGCAGAAGCGTTTTCGGTTCTTGGTTTCAAAGTCTTTCTTGGTTGCCACCAGGATATTGGCGGAGGGGTAGAGCTGCAAATACTCCGCCGCCCACTGTTCCGTCAGGTGATTGGGGACAACGAACAGGCTTTTTTGACACAGGCCCAGCCGCTTGCTCTCCTGTGCCGCCGCCACCATCTCCCAGGTTTTCCCGGCCCCCACCACATGGCCTAACAGGGTGTTGCCGCCGTATAGGATGTGGGCGATGGCATTCAACTGATGGGGCCGCAGGGTGATCTCCGGGTTCATGCCTACAAAATTGATATGGCTCCCATCGTATTCACGGGGCCGCAGATTGTTGAACTTGTCGTTGTAAAACCGCGTCAGCCGTTCCCGGCGCTGGGGGTCTTTCCAAATCCAGTCCTGGAACGCCTGCTTGATAAGCTCCTGCTTGCCCTGGGCGATGGCGGTTTCTTTCTTGTTCAGAACGGGCTTTTTCTTCCCGTCCCCGTCCTCAACGTAATCGAAAATCCGAACGTCCCGCAGGTTTAGGGTTTCCTCAATGATCTTGTAGGCGTTGATGCGGGTGGTGCCGTAGGTGCTACTGGCTTTGACATTCACCCGGTCGGCGCTTTTACCCTCTACATTCCAGCCCCCGGTATATTGCGAGTAGTGAACGTGGATTTTCCCCCTGCCATAAACGGACGTGTCCAACAGGTCAAAGATAAACTTCTCTACCACGTCCGGGGGAAGCCAGGTGGCCCCCAGCCGCACGGAAATTTCGCTGGCGGTCAAATCGGTGGGCTGCACCCGTTCCAGGGCCTCCACATTGGCGGCATAGTCCTCCGGGTACAGTTCGGCGCTTCGCCGTGCCCATTCCAGCTTTTCCCGCACGTTGCCGGAGAGGTATTCATCGGCGGTGAGGTACTTTTCCTCTGTGCTGTTACCGTACCCGTGCATGGGGTTCAGGAAGATCACGCCGGTCAGGTCGGCGTATATCTCCTGTTCGGTCTTGCCGGTCAGCTCCATCATAAAGGCCATATCCACCTTGGCCTTTTCAGCCAGTGATAGGGCCAGGGCCTCGGATGCGGTGTCTACGCTGGTGACGACTACCTTCTGCTTGATGGTGCGCTTGGTGAACATATCCGCTTTACGGACAAAGTTCCGCTCATCGTCCAGCACTTCCAGGGAGGACAGCAGAAAGTAGGCGCTGTCCATGCTGAACGCGGCGCTGTTGGCGCGGGAGTTGATACGCCCGTATTTCGCCGCAAAAGCGTCATAAAGGGCATTGAGTTTCTGTTGTTCGACCTTAATATCCTCGGCGGGCCAATCCTCGGTCTGATACTCAATGAGCGTCCGTACACAGTCTCGAATGCCGATCAGCCCCTTGATGCGGTTTGCCGCCGTCACCGATACCTCCACCGGGTTCATCCGGCTGTTTTCCCGGTAGTATACCTGCCCATCCACCACGGTATAGCTGAAATTCCGCACCTCCGGGTCAGCGGGAATGGACTTGTCCTCGCCCTCCGCTTCCGGGTCGTCTATCACATACTCGGTGATAGAGCCTTGGATGTTCTGGATGGCAGCGGTGAGCTGTTCGCCCAGGTCTTGCCCCTCGCGGGGCAGGCAGGCGGTTTCCGGCCCGTAGGGGCCGCTGACCTCCCGCATATCTCCTATGACCATTTCCGGGTGGTCGATGAAATACTGATTCATTTTCAGCCCGTTTTCATCGGTGTTCAGGTGTACCCACTCCGGCTCCCCGCTGAACAGGGCCTCCCGCTTCTGCAAAAACAGGATGTCGCTGGTCACCTCCGTGCCAGCGGCGTCCTTGAACGTGTTGTTGGGCAGACGGATGGCCCCCAGCAGATCGGCCCGCTGTGCGATATACTTTCGCACGGTGGGCGTTTCCTTGTCCATCGTGCCCTTGCTGGTAACAAAGGCGATGATCCCGCCGGGGCGCACCTTATCCAGCGTCCGGGCAAAGAAATAGTCATGGATCAGGAAATTGTGCTTGTCGTACCGCTTATCGGATACTTTGAAGCTGCCAAAAGGCACGTTGCCGATGGCGGCGTCAAAAAAGCTGTCCGGGAGGTCTGTTTTCTCAAACCCCTGGACAGCGATAGAGGATTTTTGATAGAGCTGCTGGGCAATCCGCCCGCTGATCCCGTCCAGCTCTATGCCGTAGATTTTGGAGTCGGCCAGACTTTCCGGGCGCATACCGATGAAGTTGCCAATGCCGCAGGACGGCTCCAGCAGATTGCCGGTCTTGAAGCCCATGTTCTCCAATGCCTGATAGATAGAGCGGATGACCACGGGCGGGGTGTAAAAGGCAGTGAGGGTGGATTCTCTGGCGGCGGCGTATTCGTCCTCATCCAGCAGGGCTTTCAGCTCGGCGTACTTGCTGTGGCGCTCGTCAAAGCAGTCGGCCAGCCCACCCCAGCCCACATACTGTGCCAATACCGCCTGTTCCTCTGGCGTGGCAAAGCGGTTCTCGCTTTCCAGCTTTTTCAGCAGGCGGATGGCCCGGACGTTGTTGTTAAACCTCGTCCCCGTCGTTCCCGCGCCGATGGCGTCATCCGTGATGTGGTACTCATGCCGGTCTGCGTTGGGGACTTCGGGATGGAGAACAAAGGGGGACACCTTGGCCCTGCGCCGGGGCGCGGGCGGGGCCTGGACTGGCTCCCCACCATCATGGCCGTGCCCATCCACTAAACCTTCGGTGCCCTTTCCAACCGTCCCCGCCGCAGTTTCCTTTTCAGCCGGTTTGTGATTCATCTGCGTTTCATAGCGGTCAATGTCTTGCTCAGTCAGCCATTCGGGTTTTTCCGGCAGGGCCGCGTATAGCTCCCGCATTTTGGAGATTTGCGCTTCTACACTTCCGGCCCATAGGTGTTTCTCGGAAAACTGCCCAGCCCCCAGGTAATACTCACAGTCAGAACGCAACCGATCTAATAGCCGGTAGCCGAACGATTCTGTCAGCTCGGTGTTTGTTTCCTTTTCAGCCGGTTCCGGCATCCCCTGCTTGGCCCGCTCCACCGCCAGCCATTCAGCGGCCTCCTTGTCCGCCACGGCCTTTTCGACCTGCTTCAGATAGTCCTCGGCCTGCCATTCGCTGGTAAATTCCTCCTGAACGCCCTCGCTGTCCACATATATCCCGCCCTGAATATCGTCCCATACGGCGTAGCCGCCCTCCGTTTCAATGACGGAAAAGCGTTCCGGGGGCGGGGGTTCGTTGGCGGCGATCTGCTCCACATCAGCCATGACCTGCTGAATAAAGGGGTTGGCGTCCAGCTTGTCCGGGTCAACCACATGGCCGTCCACAATACCGTTCTCCGCAAGGGCAGCACGAATAGCAGCGGGGTCAATATCGGAAAAATCATCGGTTTCCTGCTTGGCCTTTTCGCTGGATTGTGCGGGGAACGCGGAAATAACACGTTGGTTATTTTTCAGCGCCGCCACAATAACGTCAAAGCCCTTACTGTTCAGCTTCTTTACATAGTCCTTCAGTTTGTGGGCAGGAAAACCGCACATGGACACACGGCCATATTCGGGGATATTGCGCTTGGTTAAGGTCAGGTCAAGGGCCGTCGCCGCGCTTTTTGCGTCCTCGCCTTCAAGCCCTCCGTACAGTTCAAAGAAGTCGCCCACCTGATACAGCACCAGACTGTCGGGGTTATGCTCCTTGATGGAGTTGTAGACGTCCCAAAACCTGCCGCTGGCAGGCCCAGGCTCCGGCTGTGGGGTGGGGCCGCTCTGCGCCGCTCCCGCCTCCTTATGGACAGCTTCACGCAGAACGGGGACGATCTCACGGTATTCGTCGTACTGATTGAGAAAATCCAGCACACCGCCATCGCCGTCCCCAATGTCCTGACGCTCGGTGAATGTCCGTCCATCGGGCATGACAAGGGTGAACTTCACCTTGTCATAGCCTAAAAATGCGTTATATTCCGGGTCGTTGGCGTCATACCATTTCTGCCATGTCCCGTATTTTGCCATAGCAGCCGTTTTCCCCGCGACATATTCTTCGTCTGCCTGTTTCATCAGCCGGTCAAACTCATACAAGGAGTAGGCTGTCTCATCTTGAAATACAATGCTCTCGCTCCACTCGCAGAAGATATAGGGAAACTCACGGGGTGGGTAGGTCGGCTCACTGGCTTCGGCGGGGGCCACGGCGGGTTCCCGCACCAGCGGCGGGGTAGAGAACACGGGGGCGTCCTGGGTGGCGGAGATGGTCATGGTGGAGGTGGTGGCAAATTCCTCGATTTGCGCCCGCACATTCTCCGGCAAACCGTCCTCATAATAGGTCACGGTTCTATCAGGTGCGATATGGGCTACGGTCTTATAGTCGCCGTCCTCCAGTTCCAGCCGGTTCCACACCGTCACGCCGTTGCCCAGGTGCCCAAAGCCCAGG
>CAMNQF010000099.1 GCA_946548895.1 uncultured bacterium
AAAAATGACAAAATTTCTTCGGCGTTTTCTTACAATTTCATATCGGCGTTGACAGTTTTATGCTGCCATTTGCCATCTCTGGTCAAGGGCCGCACGGTCAGCATGATGTGAGCGTGGGGATTATGGCCGTCTGTGTCGTGGATACACACATCAGCGCACATCCCCTCTGTCACAAAATTGGCTTGGATAAAATCAGTCAGCAGGGCAATCCACTCGTCCCGGTTCAGTTCAACGGGGAGCGCCACCACGAACTCACGGGCAAGGCGGCTGTCCTTCGTTTTCTCGGCTTCTTCCACGGCGTTCCAGAGGACTTCCCGATCTAACCACTCTGCCGGTGCCATATCCGGCAGGAAGATTTGTTGCCAAACAAGTCCCTGCTTCCGGGTGTAGTCATGCTGAACGCCGTCATAATCGTTGTACATCCGGGAACAGCTCATATAGGCCGCTGCCGCAACCGCGGAACGACCTGTACCCCGGCTGATGACCTTTGCCTCTAAATGATAAATCGCCAGTTTTTATTACCTCCGTTTTTCGTCTCCCGTCCTTCGTCCTCCGTAAACAGCGAAAAGCTGCCAGTGGCAGATTTTCGCTGGCGTATGGAACAGGGCGGCGTGCCGGTCTGTTCCATACGCACCGGGAATGACCGCAGTCATTCCCGGCAGGCCCCTGCAGGGGCCGCATCCCCCTCGGAGAGCGCACGACTGCCGTAGGCAGTACCACCGCCCGCTTGCGGGTGGTGAGTAAGTGCGCCTTTCGGGCTGGGAAAAGCGGAGCGCCCCGGTGAACCGGGACGCTCCTGCTTTGCATACTCAATTTGTAAGTTCGTGAAGATATGTTTCCAACTCGTTCAAACTCATGCTCATCGTCTGCGGCAGAGCCTTTTCCAAAACTGCACCCTCTTGAATGAGCCTTCTCGTCCGGGCCTTGCGCTGCTTCACTCGGTCGCGGGCCTGAACTTCTTCCAAACGGTGCCGCGCCTGGATCAGCTTCTTTTCGTTGTCCGTCATATTCATTCCTTTCCAGCCATACTTGGCCTGCTGGTACTGAAAACTCCTATTTCAATACTGTTTTTTGGTGCTTTGGAATCAAAGCCATAAAAAACAGCACCAAATACCAACACTCCACGCTAACGTGGAAAGGTTGGTATCTGATGCCGTACACTTTGGTGCTAATTCAAATTTTTCTGATGTGGAAACCGCCGCTTTTGGTATCAAAAGCTGTCCACAAAATCCAGCGCCGCTTCATCCGCCTCCTGCTGATCTTCCTGCGACACTTCTTCGACCTGGATGAACTGAGGCTGAGCACCTTGCAACAGCCGAAGCAGCGTATCTGTTATATTGACGGGAGTGCTCTGGCTTAACCCGGCCCGGATTGTTTCCAGTACCCGCAGAAGGAAAGCGTCCTCCTTCTCACGGGTTTCCAAGTACGGGTCGGCATCTAACCGCCCCCGGCGCTCAAAATAGTCGTTGACAGCGGCAATCACCGCCTTACTGTAAGAACGATACTGCTGTTTGTCGCGCTGCTGAAGGTATTTCCAAGCCGATTGGTCCGCCTCTTTTTCCAAATTGAAGCGGATGTTGGTGCTGACGATTCGCTTGCTCATACCGCGCCGCCTTTTCTGGCACGAAGCTGAGTCAGATATTCGTACCCTTTTGCTGTCGCACAAATATCCTCGTTGATAACTACCCGGTCAACGCCAAACTCTCCAAAGTTTTTGATCAGACAGCCTCCACCACCCACGATATACAGCTTCATTAATTCCGGGTCATACTCATGTTCCCGCAGGCGGCGGAAGATACCGGCTACATACTCCCTGGCAGTTGCCTGGATGGCGGTTAGATACCGTTCGCTGATCTCCGCTGTCCCGTGGCGCAGCACACGGTCAATCACCGCCTCGTCAGCGGCAGAGCCGTAGAGCTTCAGCAGATTTTCCCGAACCGCCAGCATACATTGATGAGTTCCGTATTTCTCGGTGAAACACTTTTTCTCCTGGGGGCGGCGGTCATTGATATACATGACGTTCATCGTGCCATTGCCGATGTCGGCCAGCATATTTACTCCACGGAAGTCGCGCAGATGGTCAGCAACGGCGGCAAACCCCTGGGGGAAAATGTCTGCCCCAACAAAGTCAACGTGGTAGTTCACGCCTCGAAAGGTAAAATCCACGCTGTCCCTTTGCAGCAGATACCGTTTGAAGGCATCCTTCTGTTCACTGACCCATGTAAGGGGCAATCCAGCCGCCACATGGACACGGGCGGTGGTCTGCTTGCGGATGTTCAACTCCCGTCCGATGGCGGCGAGGGTCAGGATGTAGTAGTCGCTGTCCGCCATTTTGTCGGCGGTGAACTCCTTGTGTTCCTCGCCGATCAAATAATAGCGGCCCTCGAAAACCAGCAGATTGCTCTTGAAGGTTGGCTCCTTGTCAAAGAAGGCCACGCCAGTTTTGAAGCAGCAGTTAGCGGTCTTGATATTGCCATAGCCGTGGTCAATGCCGATGATGGTGGGGCGATTATTGATGATGTTCATTCAGATACCTCCAATTCGTTATTCAGAAAATTGATGTAGTCCTGCAACATTTTGATTGAGCCTTTGGCAATGCCGATCATAGCCTTGATCTGTTCAGATGACAGGATTTCCCGATAGTGCACCAAACGTAATTTGTAGGCTTCCGGGATACGGCCCAGTGCATCGTTATGCTGCGAAAAGGCGTCAACGAGAAACGCGCCAGTTTGATAATAATTGCCCTCGCGCACTGTAGCTGTGTCCTCCGCCGTGTATTCATCGACAGACTTGATCGCACCCTCCGTCAACTGTTTCGCGGCCTCCATCTGCTGCTCCGGCTCCAGGCGGGAGAGCTTCGTCAAATTTTGCTTTGTGATCTTCCTATCTGTGCCGCGCAGGATTTCCTTTGCCTCCGACGTCAGATTTTCTCCGATCTGAACGTGGCGCTCGACTGTGCGCGGAGATACACCCATCTTTTCGGCGGTGTCCTGGGAGAACGGCTTTTCTTCGCCCGTCAATTTGTCGCTCGAAGATTCATAGTTGCTGGCGTGACCCGGCAGATTGCGCGCAATCGTAGCAGGGTGCAGCGTTTCGTAAATTTTCTTCCGGCGCGCCAGCAGCTCACTCAGTTCCAGATCGGAGAGGCCGGTGCGGATCACGTTCTCGTCGATCTCCGCCAGCTCTGCGTGAAGCCTGTCCAATCCGCAGACGGTACACTCCACTTCTGTCCAGCCCAGCAGCTTTGCGGCCTCCAGACGATGAAGTCCCGCGACAAGGGTGTAGTCAGTATCCACGGTGATGGGATTCATCATGCCGACCTCCGCGACGCTCTCCGAAAGTCTTTGCACGTCCTCCAGTGCGGCTTCCCGGCGTCCGGGGTTGATTTTAATATCATCAATTTTGATAATCATTAGTATGATACCTCCTGTTAAAATAGTGTGTTGAAAATCAAAACGGGCGTGGAAACCTTAACGATTTCCACGCCCGTGACGGCTGTGTTATGCTGTTTTCTCATTTGACATATCGCGCTTCTTTGCGTTCCGCTGTTTTTGCATGATGCGATTAGCTTCCACCCTGCAATCGTCAGAGCAGTATTTGACATCCGTTCTCGTGGTCGAGAATACCTTTCCACAATTCGCACAGGCGCAATCGCGCCGCCTGCTTTCCGCCGCTTGGCGGATGTAAAATTTAGCCCGACAGTTAGGTTGACAGAATTTGGCGTTCGGAATGCCCGCCATGAAGGTTTTCCCACACTGCTCACAGATTCTCTCAAACGGTGGGCTTAGATTCTCCCCCGCTTTCAACCGGCGATAGCGTTCCCGGCTACGGATACGCTCCTTCTGCAATCGCTCCTGTTCCGCAATCTCTTCCGGGGTAGGTTCCGGCATGGGGGCATCAAACTTGCCGATGAACTTCAGATAAATGTCCACCTCCTGCACCCGGTCACCCGTGGACTTGTCCGGGGCGTGGACAACGATCTTATCAACGAACTCGTTAATCATCGGCGTGGTCAGCTCTGAAAAATTTGTGTACTTCCCCGCAAGGTCGAGAAAATGCTCCACATTGGCGGTGTCCTGCTCGAAGTTGACCAACGCCGATTCGGCCTCCGTGATAGATTGCCGGAGCGCCGTCTGCTCCTGCTCATACCCGGCAAGAAGGGTGTCAAAGCGATCCTCTCCAATGCGTCCCACCGCATAGGATTCATACAGCTTCTTGATGATGGTGTCCAGTTCGTCAAAGCGCCGCTTATCCTTGCTCAGCTTACGTTTCAAATCCTTTGCCGCCTGCGCTTGCCGAACCTCAGACGCTGCCCGAACTTTTTGAATGAACTCAGCCTCATTGGAGATGGCATAGGCGCTGGTGACCTTGATGGTTTCTAAAATCAACATCCGCAGAGCTTTTGTGGAGATGTGATGATTGCTGCAAGAGGCCGTCCGCCGTTGTCCTCCTAGCTTATAGGAGGAGCACTCATAGGCGTCCGATGGATACGGCTTTGTCTCACTGCCCCGTGTCCGCTGGTTATACATCTTTGCCCCGCAGTCCGCACAGAATACCAGCCCGGTCAAGGGATTCGCCTCGCCCAGCGTATCAATACGGCGCGGGGTTCCCCGCAGTTTCTGAACAAGTTCCCATGTGCCCTTGTCCACGATAGCCTCGTGGGTGTTCTCAAAAATCAGCCAGTCTTCCGGGGCGTGGCGAACCGTCTGCTTGTCCTTGTAAGATTCCTTGTGAGAACGGAAGTTCACCGTATGCCCCATATACTCAGGTTTAGACAGTATCCGTCCCACAATGAAGTCGCTCCAAGCATAGGGACGGTCAATATTTTCTTTGCTTTTCCAAGGGCCGCGTCCCTGCCTTGCCAGATATGCCGCAGGGGACTCTACCTTATCGTGATACAAAATGTTTGCAATATCGCTCAGACCGTGTCCCTCAATGGCCAACTGGTAGATGCGCCGCACAACTGCCGCCGCTTCCTCGTCAACCAGCCAGTGATACTTGTCGTTGGGGTCTTTTTTATAGCCATAAATAGCCTGATTGGTGGTCGGCTTGCCGGATTCACCTTTGACCCTGATGGCAGTGCGCTGCTTCCGGCTCAGATCGCGCAAGTACCACTCGGACATGATATTGACAAAAGGGGCAAACTCGCCGGAGCTGGGATCATTACTGTCAATGCTGTTCCCGATAGCAACGAAATGGATACCATAGCGTTTGAAAACGACCTCTGTATAAAAGCCCGTCTGGAGATAATCTCTCCCCACTCGGCTGAGGTCCTTCACCAGAAGATGTCCTACTTTTCCAGCTTCAATGTCGGCAATCAGCTGCTTCCATGCAGGACGATCAAAATTGCCGCCCGACCATCCGTCATCCGTGTAATGGACAATGTTACCATAACCATGGTCAGCGGCATAGCCCTCCAGGTATCGTTTTTGATTGATGATCGAATTACTGTCCCCTAAAGATTCATCGTCACGGCTGAGGCGTTCGTATAATGCAGTAATCTTTGTCTCCGTCTGTCTGGCGCTCATGA
>CAMNQF010000100.1 GCA_946548895.1 uncultured bacterium
GTGCGAGGATCAGGATTTTTACCGTTTTTCTGGTATTTACAGGGATGTTTATTTGACGGGCCGCCGCCATGCTGGCGGCGGCCTGGCTGGCCGGCTGGGCCTTGAACCTGCTCCGCCCGCTCCCCATGTGGGCGTCCGCGGCGGCGGCCTTCGGCTACTCCGTCTTGTTTTTCCTGGTGTGCGGCGAACTGTCCCTGCCCGGAGCGCTGTACGGCGCGGTATGGGCCAGAATTTCCCAGCAGCTGGCGGCGGAGAGCTATTTGATGATTATCTGGCGGTTTCCGCCCTCCCTCCTGGCTGGCTGGAGCCCCCTGGCCTGGTGGGGGCTGGCGGTGTTGCTGTTCGCCGGGGCCTGCGGCGTCATCGCCCTTACCGTGGCCCGCTGGATGCCCCATAGGGGGACCTATACTGTGGGCCCCCGGCAGCTCACCCTGTCTCTGCTGTCCTTAGCGGTGTTTGAGGTGCTCTGCTGGCGGCTGTACTCCGATTTGGATGTGAGTTCCGCCGGGGCTCTGTACCCGGTGAGCGTCTGGCTGGCCCAGTGGTATTGCGCCACGATGCTCTACTTCCAGTACACCCTGTTCTCCAAAAGCGCCATGAAAAAAGAGCTGGACACCCTGAACCAGCTGTGGCACCGGCAGGCGGAGCAGTACCGCCTGTCCAAAGAGACCATTGCCATTATCAACCGCAAATGCCATGACATGAAGCACCAGATTGCCGGCATTCGCGCCATGGCCGGGGCGGAAAAGCAGGAGAAATTCCTGCGGGAAGCGGAGAAGTCGGTACGCATCTACGACGCCATTTTCCAGACGGGCAACGAGGTTCTGGACACGGTGCTTACCGAAAAAAGCCTGTATTGCGGGGCCAACGGCATCCGGCTGGGCTGCGTGGCGGATGGAGAGCAGCTGGCTTTCATGGACCCGGTGGACCTGTACACCGTGCTGGGCAACGCCCTGGACAACGCCATCGAGGGTGTGCAGGGCCTGGACAAGCCAGAAAAACGGATGATCGACGTGCTGATCTGCCGGGAGCGGCAGTTTTTGGTCCTTCAGGTCGTCAACCCCATGCAGGGGGAGCTGACTTTCCGGGACGGCCTGCCCCTGACCACCAAGCCAGAGGACGGCTACCATGGCTTCGGACTGAAGAGCATCCAGCATACCGTAAGCCAATACGGCGGCTGCACCACGGTAAGCGCCAGGCAGGGGTATTTCACTTTAAAAATCCTGATTCCTCTCTAAATAAAGGGGGCGGTCCAAAACGGGCCGCCCCCTCGTTTCTTATTGAACCTTGTATGTATCCGTTTTCTCATCTCCCCTGCGGCCCGATAACCCTTGCGCATTGGCAGGAGCCCGACAGCGGCAAAGGCGGCAGAGGTACCTCAGACGCCATAATAGGCAAACACCGCTCCGCGCGCTTTCCTGACCGCCTGCCCATGTTGCTCCAGATAGCGCAGGTGAGCCAACGTCTCCCCCATGGCAAACCACTTTTGATGAGGCGGGAACTGCGCCCACCCCAATCCCCTGGCGGACCACGTGATCGTCCCCGCGATTTCGTAGGCGGTGGAGCCAGGGCGGGCGGCCACGGCCCTGCAAATCTCCTCCAGCCGGTCCCGGTGATGGGCCTGAAGCGCGTCAATGCGCCTCGGTACGTCCGATCCTCCGTGGCGGTGGGCTGGAAAGGCCGCCTGAACCGGCAGGGCGCGTATCTTTTCCAAACTGCTCAGATAGTCCTCCAGAGAGCGGGGCACCCCGGCCCACACGGAAATGTTGGGCGTGATATCAAACAGGATGTGGTCTCCGCTGAAAAGCAGCTGCCGCTCTGGCAGATAGAGCACCATATGCCCCGGGGTGTGACCTGGGGTGTGGACGCATCGAATCTTCCAGTTTCCCAGGGATATCACCGTTCCGTCGTCCACCAGCCGGGCAGGGAACATCTGTTTAACGCTATAGCGCCTCCCCTGATTCTCCCGGTTCTGCAGGGCCAGCACCTCTTCAGAAAAGCCCTCGCTCCGAAACAGTTCCTCCAAATTGGACACATTTCCGCCATTTTTCATTTTGTCCAAGTACTCATAGTCGATCCTGCCCATGTAAATCGGACAGCCCTGCGCCACAAACTCCCCTGCCAGCCCGGTGTGGTCCGCGTGGAGATGAGTGAGAAATACGCTGGTCTTTTTCAAGTCAAGCCCCAGCTCCCGGATGCCTGCCCACAGGGCGCCGCGGCACTCATGACGGTTAAATCCTGTGTCGATGAGCAGATTCTGTTCCGGCGTGGTGATAACATACACGTTCAGGGACCGCAGGGGGTTGTTTGGCAGGTCGATGTGAATGTCAAATACCGCCGGATCGTCCCAGACCTTGGTAATCACGGACGCACCTCCGATTTCATATTTTTCCACGTAAGAACGCCTCGCCTGATTGGCGGGGGCGCTCCTGTTGCGCGTTGCCTGCTGAAACCTTAGCCGCGGGCCTTCTGGCTTTACAAAATATCACTTGGCTTCCGCCGGCACGCCGCCAAAGCACACCTTCCGCACCAGCGGCGACAGGGGCTTTTTCACCAGAGCCATTACCTTACCTGTAACGATGGCCGTGATGATGGTGCCCTCCCGGATATAGACCAGCTTGTGCAGGCAAGCAAAGGACAGCGCTACACCCGCCACCACCACCACGCAGTCGATGATGATCTTCATATTGTGAAAGGCCACGCCGGTTTTGCCCGCAATGGCCAGGGACAGGCCTTCCATGGGCATAGGCACCATCTCCACCTCAATATACAGTACCACGCCGATAGCAATGAACACGATGCTGATGGCCAGCATCACCAGCCGTCCCATATAGCCTCCGGGGATGAGAAAATCTCCCACGATCCACTTGGTAAAGTTGACAAAGTAGCCAAAAATTGTGGAAAAAACGATTTGAAGCAGGTTAATGGGCTTAAATTCACGGCGCAGGATAATGATCTGCATCAGGATGTATGAACAAAAGACGATGATGACGCAGGTGCCGGGGTCGGGAGGGATGACGGCACTGAGCACATAGGGCAGGGAGTTCACCGGGGAGATGCCCAAATCGGAATTGGCGGCGAAAGCCACCCCCATGGCCATAAAAAACAGGCCCAGCACGTAGATCAACACCCGAAACACCCACTGAATGGGCGTACTTTTTCTCATGAGCAGCGCTCCTTTCCCTCAAATGAGCGCCGGGGGAGCGGGATCTTCCGCTCCCCCGGTCTGGCGGGCTGTTTACTTGAGCATCTGGCCGGAAATGACGATCTGCTGCACCTGGGAGGAGCCCTCGTAGATGGAGCACACCCGGATGTCCCGGTAGATGCGCTCGATTTCGTACTCCCGGCTGTAGCCGTAGCCGCCGAAGAGCTGGAGGGCCTTGTTGACGATCTCGATGCCGGTCTCAGCGGCGTAATACTTGGCCATGGAGGCGGCCTTGTCCGCCTTCTCGCCGTTGTCCATCATCCAGGCGGCGTTGTACACCAGGCCCCGGGCGGCGTTCAGCTTGGTCTCCATCTCAGCCAGCATGAAGGCGATAGCCTGGTGTTTGCACAGGGGCTTGCCGAACTGGACCCGGTTTTTGGTGTGCTCCACCGCCAGCTCAATGGCCTCGGCGGCCATGCCCAGGCACATGGAGGCCACGCCCACACGGCCCACGGACAGGGTCTTCATGGCGTTGATGAAGCCCAGGTCCTTCTCCCCGATCATGCAGGACTTGGGCACCCGCACATCCTCCAGCACCACGTCGCTGACGGGTACACCCCGCTGGCCCATTTTTTCTTCGTGCCTGCCGCAGGACACCCCGGGCAGGGACATATCCACCATGAAACAGCTGATGCCCTTGGCGCCCTTGTCGGGGCTGGTCTTGGCGTACACGATGCAATACTTGGAGATGGGGGCCATGGTGATGAAGCACTTGCGGCCGTTGAGGATGTAACCGTCGCCGTCCTCCACCGCCTTGGTGGTCATGCTGGCCGCGTCGGAACCGGCGTTGGGCTCGGTGAGGCCGAAGGCGATGAACTCCTCGCCGGACACCACGCCGGGCAGATACCTCTCCTTCTGCTCGCCGGTGCCGGAGATGACGATGGGAGCGGTGGACAGGGAGTTGGCGGAGGAGATGAACAGGGTGGCGGCGGCGCACTTCTTGGCGATCTCCTCCATGACACACACATAGGAGCGCATATCCAGGCCCAGGCCGCCGTACTCCTCGGGAATCTTCAGCCCCAGGAAGCCCAGATCACCCATCTGCTTCACCACGTCCATGGGGAACTCTTCGTTCTTGTCCACATTGGCGGCGATGGGGGCCAGGGTCTTAACGGCAAAGTCCCGGGCCATCTCTCGAATAGATTCATGGTCCTCAGTAAAAAACGGACTGCTCATGGTCAAATTCCTCCTAAAAATATGATAAAAATGAGTGCTTTAGCGTAAGGTCTCGCCCAGTTTGCCCCAATGCTCCTCGAACAGGGACGGGTCCATGGTCTTGAGGTCGGGGGAAATCTCGGGCCGGAAGCCCATCTGGCCCAGCACGTCCTTCTCCAGGTCGATGCCGGGGGCGATTTCAATGAGGGTCAGCTTGTGGCCGATGAGCTGGAACACCGCCCGCTCGGTGACGTACAGCACTTCCTGGCTGTCGGGGGCGTACTGGCCGGAGAAGGTGATCTGGCCCACTTTGTCCACGAACTTCCGAATGGCGCCCTCCTCCAGGATCTCCAGCCTGCCATCGCCCACCTTCACCTTGGCTTTGCCCACCAGAGTACCAGCAAAGATGACCTTGGGGGTGTTGGAGCTGATGTCGATGAAGCCGCCGGGGCCGGTGAGCCGGGAGCCCATCCGGCTGACGTTGTTGTTGCCGTCCTTGTCAATCTCGCCGATGCCCAGGCAGGTCATGTTCAGCCCGCCGCCGCTGATGAGGTCGAACATCTCGTTGGGAGTGATAATGGCCTCGGGGTTGTAGGCGGAGCCGAAACTGGGCAGAGCCGACGGCACGCCGCCCACCATGCCGCTCTCGGTGGACATGGTCACCTGGTCGATGGGGCCCTCCTCATTGACCACCTTGGCGATGTCGGCGGGCATTCCCACGCCCAGGTTAATAAGGTCGCCGCGGCGCAGCTCCATGGCGCAGCGCCGGCAGATCACCTTCCGTTCGTCCAGGGGCAGGGGAGCAATAGAGGTGAGGGGCTTGCGGATCTCGCCGGAGAAGGAGGGCTCCCAGTAGTCGCCCTCAGCCTGCCAGCAGGACTTGGGGTCCCGGGCCTGGACCACATAGTCCACCAGGGCGCCGGGGATCTTGATGTCCTTGGCGGGCAGGGTCTCCTTCTTGGCCAGGTACTCCACCTGGACGATGACGA
>CAMNQF010000101.1 GCA_946548895.1 uncultured bacterium
GTGAAAGTGCTTTTGCGTTACTTTCTCACCGAGAAAGTAACAAAGAGGTTGCAATCACCTGCGCTGTATGGTAATATGGATGTGGTAGCGCAACGGAAGAAAGGCGGTGATTTTTGTGGGGGTTACAATCGCAGGCATGACAGGACACGGCAGCATCAGTCACAATAACAGGAGTTTCATTGCCGCGAATGTCGATGAGAGCCGGACGGAACAGAACGTGGTCTTTTGCCAGGAGGAACTGAAACAGGTTTATCATCAGGTGTTTGATGAAGCCCTGGCGGCGTACAACGCAAAGAAGAAAAAGACCAGGGACAAGATACCAGACTACTATGAGCATATCCGGCAGAGCAAACAGGAGACGCTGTTTCATGAGGTCATCTTCCAGATTGGCAATAAGGATGACTGTGCTTGTGGCTCCATAGGCGGCGAACGGGCTGCTGAAGTGCTGACGGAGTTTGCGGAGACGTTCCAGGAGCGCAACCCCCATCTGCGGGTGTTCAATGCGGTGCTGCATATGGACGAGGCCACGCCACATATTCATGTGGACTTCGTGCCGGTGGCTACGGAGCAGACCAGAGGGCTTGAGACCAGGGTGTCCATGAAGCAGGCGCTAAAGCAGCAGGGCTTCATCTCCCAGGGAAAGAACAATACCGAATGGAGGTCCTGGATGGAGAGGGAGAAGCAGACCCTCGCTGAACTGGCTCAGGAGTATGGGTTTGAGATCGTTGACCTGGGTGGTGGCCGGCAGCATATGGATTTACCCGAGTACAGGGCAGCGGCACAGAGGCTGGAGGCTATCCAGGAGCAAGTAGTGACCGCTGAACAAGAGCTTAAGGACTTGTATGCCCGAAAAGTGGCCCTGGAGGGCTCTGTGACGGCCTTGGCGGCACTTGAGCGGGTTAAGGTGGACCTGGATGCCATAAAGCCCGAGAAATCGCTCACAGGGGCCGTCAGGGGCGTTACAGTGGAGCAGGTGGAGCAACTCAAGGGCGCGGCTCTAAAGGGCGTACAGGCCGAGCAAAGGGCCGAGAAACTGGCTGCAGAGAACGAGCGGCTGCAGAAGCTGGTTCCATCGACCAGGGAACGCATGAAGGAGGCTCAAGCAAAGCAGCAAATGGAGCAGGAAAACCGGCGGTTATCAGTGGACAATGCGCTCCTGCGGAAGCAGCTTGACGAAGAACACAGCTTTTCGGAACAGCTCATCGATGGGATAGGTGCGGCGCTGGATTTCTTGGGGGATCATCTGCCGGAACGGCTGCAGCCGTTGATTGAAAGGGCGCGGCAGCTTATCCCTGCACTGGAAGATCAAGAGCAGGAACATGAGTGGGGCGGCATGGAATTGTAGCAGTTCCTTATAGTGGGTTCGGGCTACTGCCCGGTGTAGTGCCGTCCGACAATGTAGGACGAGTGCTCTGCTTGCCCATTCCTCGGAAGAATAATATCTGTAGGACAAAAATAGGGAAAAAACCTATTGATAATAAATGACCCCCTATGGCTTTATGCCCTTAAAATATCTTTCATTCAGTAATGATAATTAGTGGAGAAATACAGAGAAAAAAGAGGGTTTACAAGTGCAGGAAAAGACGTTATAATTTTTATAAAAATAGGGAATTACTGTATTGATAATAAACGCCCCCCTAAGGGTCTTAGGGCCTTAAAATTCCTTTAAGTGTTTGGGGCATCAATGGAGAAAGTCGGAGGGGAAAAAGGGGGTGAGCGGAGGCTGTGGGAATGTGGTAAACCCGTAGGGTTTACCATCATTTCCATGGCCGAAGCGAGGGGGAAAAGGGGGAGGTGACTTTCTCTTTAAGCCGCCGTAGGCGGCGCTCTTTTGCTTCCCCTTTTCCCCCTTTTTATTGCCCGAAGGGCATCCTTGTTTTTCTTTTTGCTTCTTTTTCTTTGTTGTTTAGGAGGTTTTGCCTTATGTCAGTTGCGTTTGGCGGTACGTTAGAAGAGTATCAGGCCCTGTATAGGGAGAAGAATGCCCACTTAGACCAGGCTTTAGTCAGGGTCACTCCCTATGAGTTCTATCGGGAAATCTTCCCGGAGGGGTCTTTTGAGCGTAAAGGCTGCTATGAGGACAGTCGGCCCAATGGCATTGCGGTTTCGCTCCCGGGAAAGGGCGGGGGCGTGAATGGAATTGCCTTGGAGCTTGAGGGGAGTGGTGTTACCAGAAGGTGTATTATCACGGATGACCTGAAAAAGCTGAATGAGCTGATGGGTACTGACTTTACCATCATGTCCCCTATTTCTTATTTTGGGAAGAAAAGGACAGGAAAGATGGCTCGGTTTCTATTTGCCTTGGCCTTTGATCTGGATGGAGTGGGAATGCCCCAGCTTCGGGATGTGATTCATCAGATGAGTAAAGGGATTTTGCCGAAGGCCACTTTCGTGGTAAACAGTGGGACTGGATTGCATCTGTATTATGTACTGTCAGAGCCGGTTCCTATGTATCCGCAGAACCAGCATTACTTGAAGGAGTTGAAGTATTCCCTTACCCGGCAGATATGGAACAGGTTTACCTCCACGATCAAGCAACCGCAGATGCAAGGACTTATGCAGGGGTTCCGGGTGGTTGGGTCTGGGAGTAAGCTGGGAAAGGATTACCCTGTGGTGGCATATCGGTTTGGAGATCGGGTGGAACTGGATTCCCTTTTAGACTTTGTTCCTGCGTCAAATGGTGAGAGGCAGAAGTTGCAGGGTATTATGAGAAAAGCCAGTATGCCATTAACAGAAGCCAAAGAGAAGTACCCGGATTGGTATGAGCGGCGCATTGTGAATGGGGAGCGCCGGGGCCGCTGGACGGTGAAAAGGGACCTTTATGACTGGTGGCTGCGCCGCATTCGGGATGAGATTAAGGTGGGGCACCGCTATCATGGCATCATGACCTTGGCAATCTATGCCAAGAAGTGCGGTGTCGATGAGGTTGAGCTGCGGCGGGACGCTTATTCTTTGCTGGAGCCCTATGACGATATGAGTATTGAGGAGGTTAACCGCTTTACTAAGGACGATGTGGAGGCGGCTCTTTCGATGTTTAATGAGGACTATGTGACGTTCCCAAGGGATGATATAGCCAGGCTTTCTGGGATGGCTATGCCAGTTAATAAGCGAAATTGGCGTAAACAAAGCGAACATTTAGGGAGAGCAAGGGCAGTTCAAGCCTTTGATGACCCTGATGGGAGATGGAGGAATAGAGAGGGGCGGCCGAAGGTTCAGGAAACTGTTTTTGAGTGGCGACAGCGACACATGGAGGGCAGGAAAGCGGACTGCCATCGGGACACGGGCCTTGACCCAAAGACCATTCGCAAGTGGTGGGATTACCCGTACCAAGAGGTCAGCGACTTTAATATGGCAAATTCGACTGAAGGTAATTCATAAAAGCATTTGTATATTATTTTGCTTGCAATTTGCACAGACATGTGTTATACTATAAAGGTAAAGAAAGGAGCAGCTGTTATGGCACAGATTAGTTTGAGAGTTGATGATGACGTGAAGCGTGGTGCCGAGCGGGCGCTGAATGATATTGGGTTGAGTATGTCCACGGCAATCAATGTATTTCTGCGCAAGGTTGCTAGAGAGGGGCGCATACCCTTTGAATTGTCCGCTGACCCTTTTTATTCTGAGAGCAACATTCGATACCTTGAAGGAATCATGCAGGATGTAAAGGATGGTAAGGCCCACTTTGCAGAGCATGATTTGATTGAGGTGGACTAATGCGGTTGCTATGGGAAGATAGAGCTTGGAATGATTATCTGTATTGGCAGACGCAGGATAAGAAAATGCTGAAGCGGGTCAATGTGCTCATTAAGGACATTTGCAGGAGTACCTTTGATGGAATAGGAAAGCCGGAACCTCTAAAGCACAATCTTAACGGATGGTGGAGTAGGCGGATTGATGAAGCTAATCGAATTGTTTACTATGAACTGGATGGGATTATCCATGTGGTATCTTGCCGGGGCCACTATGATTACTGAGGTAGGCAATGAAAACGATTAGACAGATAGCTGATGAGATAGGGGTATCAAAGCAGACGGTCTATAAGCGCTTCAAAGGCAAGCTGCATACCGTATGCGCTCCGTATGCGCATACGATAAACGGTGTTTTGTATGTGGAAGAAAAGGGAGAAAAGCTGATAAAACAGGACTTTCTCGAAGATGGGAGCTCCAAATTGGAGCAGTTGGAGCGCTCCAATTTGGTACATACGGAGCACTTGGAGCGCTCCAATGGAGCGGTGCCAGAGCAGGGCCATCAGGCCGATTTGATGGCTGTTTTACAGGCCACCATTGACACGTTGCAAGGACAGTTGGAGGTGAAGGACAAGCAGCTTGAGCAACAGGCTCAGACCATAACTCAGCTCACTGAGGCCCTGATCGCTGCCCAGCAGACGGCAGCAGCGGCCCAGGCTCTCCATGCCGGGACGATGCACCAGCAGCTTCTTTCCGGCGAGGCCGGAGCCGATCAGGTGGGCCAGGAGTCGGAACCGAGTCAAAAGCGGAGCTGGATTAGTCGGTTCTTTTGGAACTGAACAGCTCGACAAATCGGAATTTACAGGGGGATATTGGAATGGATCAAATTTTATTAATAGAGTCTCAGCAGATGTATGCAGATGAAATATGGAAATTTCGTCAAGAAATTCTGGAACGTGACGTAGAAAATGAAGATCAATTTGCAGGCTGTATGTCGCTTGATGTAAGTAAATCTTCTGAAGAGTGGATAAAAATATGTGAACTCAGAAAAAGTGAAGAAACATGTGGTGATACGGGAGCGACGGTTCCTTCTCATACATATTTAGCTGTACGCAAGAGAGATGGCAAGGTTGTAGGCGTGATAGATTTGCGTCATCACATAAGTCATCCTGTTCTTGGAACATGGGGAGGGCACTGTGGGTATTCAGTGCGTCCTTCTGAACGCGGCAAAGGTTATGCAAAGGAAATGCTTCGGTTGAATATACAAAATGCAAAATCAATGGGAATAGAAAAACTTCTTGTCACCTGTAATAGTGAGAATACAGCAAGTGAAAAAGTAATCATTGCGAATGGCGGAGTTTTTGAGAAAGTCATAGACGTTGATGGATGTAAAATGAAAAGATATTGGATTTCAGTATAAGAAGTAAATAACTTCCAGTTTGTCGGGGAGTTGAGGTTTGGGGATGCCGTCCGGCTGCGCTTTTCAAAGGGCAAAGAGGACCGGGGAGCCGCCCGCAGGCGGCAGGGGCAGCGCCCCTCTGGAGGTGGATGGGTGGCCAGTTAGCGGCGAGCGGCCACCTCCAGCACCCCCCGCGGGAGCGCGCAAAAGCACTTTCATACTGACGCCCCAACGGGGCGGCGG
>CAMNQF010000102.1 GCA_946548895.1 uncultured bacterium
TCCTCCTTCCAGATCAGACGCGGCGGCGCTTGGGCGGACGGCAGCCGTTGTGGGGGACGGGGGTCACGTCTTTGATGAGCGTGACCTCCAGGCCCACGGCCTGGAGCGCCCGGATGGCGGCCTCGCGGCCCTGGCCGGGACCCTTGACGTACACCTCCACGCTCTTGAGCCCGCACTGCTCAATGGCGGCGTTGGCGGCGGTCTCGGCGGCGGTCTGGGCGGCGTAGGGGGTGGATTTGCGGGAGCCCCGGAAGCCCATCTCGCCGGAGGAAGCCCAAGACAGGGCGTTGCCCTGCATATCGGTGACGGTAATCATGGTGTTGTTGAAGGAGGAGCGGATATGCACCTGACCCTTCTCCACGTTTTTCCGCTCGCGGCGGCGCTTGATCACTTTTTTGTTAGCAGCCATGTGATTGATCCCTCCTTACTTCTTCTTGTTGGCCACGGTGCGCTTGGGACCCTTGCGGGTGCGGGCGTTGGTCTTGGAACGCTGCCCGCGGACGGGGAGGCCCTTGCGATGGCGGACGCCGCGGTAGCAGCCGATCTCGGTCAGGCGCTTGATGTCCATCGCCACGTTGCGGCGCAGGTCGCCCTCCACGGTGTACTCGTGGCTGATGATCTCGCGCAGCTTGGCCTCCTCCGCGTCGGTGAGGTCCTTCACGCGGGTATCGGGATTGATGCCCGCCTCCTTGAGGATCTTGTCCGCGCTGGTGCGGCCGATGCCATAAATATAGGTGAGTCCGATCTCGACTCGCTTCTCCTTCGGCAGATCAATGCCGGCAATACGTGCCATACTCTATGCCCCTCCTTTAACCTTGTCTCTGCTTGTGCTTGGGGTTTTCGCAAATGACCATGACTCTGCCCTTGCGCTTGATGATCTTGCACTTCTCGCACATGGGCTTGACAGACGGTCTGACTTTCATATCGTTAACCTCCTGTTAATGCCTGAATGGCCCCTCGTCGGAGCAAGCTCCATATCCCTCATCCTGCCCTGCGGGCAGGATTCGCTCATTCCGCTGCTCCTCCTCTCCAACCGCGAACCGCTCCGCTGGGCTCGCGGTCGGGGGCGGCCTGCGGCCGCCTCCCTGCGGGGGACGGGGGATCGGCGGTCCCTTTCGGGGGCAAGGCCCCTTGAGGGAAAAGCCTGTTCCAAACTCGGTCGTTGATAGTTTACTTGGAACGCCAGGTAATGCGGCCCCGGGTCAGGTCGTAGGGCGACATCTGAACCGTGACCTTGTCGCCGGGCAGGATACGAATGAAGTTCATCCGCAGCTTCCCGGAGATGTGGGCTAAAATGATGTGTCCATTTCCAATGTCCACATTGAACGTGGTGTTAGGCAGGGCCTCGGTGACGACGCCCTCCAACTCGATCATGTCGTCTTTTGCCAAAGCGTCATACCTCCAGTTGATCTCGGAACGCGGCCAGCGCCCGCCGCAGCGCCTTGTCAGACAGGGCCTCGCCCTGCTTCAGCTTTTGGATGGCGGGGTGGCCGAACCCATCGGTGAGCAGCTTCACGTGATGCAGGTCTTTGACCTTGGGGCGGGCCGCCCTGCGGCGCTTGCCGTCGGCCAGCAGCAGACGCTTCCGCTCCTGGTCCACGCCTACCACGCAGAAAAACCCGTCTTTGTCCCGTCCGGCGGTGGCCTGAACAATCCAGCCCGTGTAATCCGGCATGGTGCTCATATGCAGGCCCCGTCCTCGGTGACGGTGGTGATCTCCGGCCCGTCCTCGGTGATGAGGATGGTGTTCTCATAATGAGCCGTCAGGGAGCCGTCCGCCGACACGGTGGTCCAGCCGTCCTTGAGCACCTTCACGTGCCAGTCTCCGGCGCACACCATGGGCTCCACCGCGATGGCCATGCCCGGCTGAAGCCGGGCGCCGTGGCCCGCGGGGCCGAAGTTGGGCACCTCGGGGGCCTCGTGGAGCTTTGTCCCCACGCCGTGGCCCACAAAGTCCCGGACCACGGAATAGCCGTGCTTCTCCACATAGGCCTGGACGGCGTGGGAGATGTCGGACACCCGCTTGCCGGGCGCGGCCTGCTCATAGCCCTCCCAGAAGCTCTGGCGGGTCACCTCAATGAGCCGCCGGGCCTCTTCGGACACGGTTCCGCAGGGATAGGTGGCGGCGCAGTCGCCGTGAAACCCGTCGATAATGGCGCCCACGTCAATGCTGACGATATCCCCCTCTTTGAGCACAATGTGCCTGGAGGGGATGCCGTGGATGACCACCTCGTTCACCGAGATGCACGCGGACCCAGGGAAGCCGCCGTAGCCCAGGAAGGAGGGCTGACCGCCCTTGCCGCGGATAAACCTGCGCACCGCGTCGTCGATCTCTTTGGTGGTGACGCCGGGGCGGACCATGCTGCCCGCCAGCGCCCGGGCCTGGGCGGTGACCCGTCCGGCCCTGCGCATGGCGTCCTGCTCCCGGGGGGATTTCAGCGTGATCAGCTCCATGGATCAGATCCCCAGTATGTCCACGATGGCCTGGGTGGTGGCCTCAATGGAGGGTTGGAAACCCACTTCTTTGAGGACGCCGCGGTCGTCATAGAACTGTTTCAAGGGTTCGGTCTGGCTGTGGTAAGTCTCCAGGCGGCTGCGCACCGTCTCCGGCTTGTCGTCGTCCCGGATGGTCAGCGGGCCGCCGCAGCTGTCGCATACGCCCTCGGCCTTGGGGGGGGCGGCCTCCACGTGATAGGTGGCGCCGCAGGCGGTGCAGGCGCGCCGCCCGGTCATGCGGCGCATGATCTCCCCGTCGGGGACCTCGATATCCAGCACGCAGTCAAACTGGACGCCCGCCTTCTCCAAGGCCTCGGCCTGGGGGATGGTGCGGGGCACGCCGTCCAGGATGAACCCGTTCCGGCAGTCGGCCTCGCCCAGCCGCTCCACGATGATGCCGATAATGACCTCGTCGGGCACCAGCTGGCCCGCGTCCATGTAGCGCTTGGCCTGGAGCCCCACGGGCGTGCCGTTCTTCACGGCCGCCCGCAGGATGTTGCCTGTGGAAATGGTGGGCACGCCCAGCCGCTGGCTCAAAACGGCGGCCTGGGTTCCCTTACCGGCGCCGGGGGCGCCAAACATGATCAGCTTCATTCCGTCCACCTCACGCTTACTCCAGGAAGCCCTTGTAGTGGCGCATCATGAGCTGGGCCTCCAGGGCCTTGACGGTCTCCAGGGCCACGCCCACCACGATGATGACGGACGTGCCGCCGATGGCCAGGCTCCGGCCGGCGCTGCTCCCCAGGGCGAACATGATGTTGCCCACGATGGTGGGCAGCAGGGCCACCACGGCCAGGTAGAGGGCGCCGAACATGGTGATGCGGGACACCACCTTGCTGAGGAAGTCGCTGGTGGGCTTGCCCGGACGGAAGCCGGGGATGAACCCGCCGTTCTTCTTCAGGTTGTTGGCCACCTCCACGGGGTTGAACTGGATGGTGTTGTAGAAATAGCTGAACAGGATAATCAGCAGGAAATAGACGATGCAGTAGGGCAGGCCCCGGGTATCAAAGATATCCAGGAAGGTGTGCCAGCCGCTGCCCTCCACCTGGGCGGAGGGGACGAACATCCCGATGGTGGCGGGGATAGACGCGATGGACTGGGCGAAGATGATGGGCAGCACGCCGGACATATTCACCTTGATGGGCAGGTGGCTGGACTGCCCGCCGTACATCTTCCGGCCCACCACCCGCTTGGCGTACTGCACGGGGACGCGGCGCTCGGAGTTGTCCATAAAGACGATGAAGGCCACCAGCAGCAGCATACCGGCCACGATCAGGATGATGAACGCGGGATGCAGCACGTTGTAGGTCTTGGCGTCCAGGCCGTTGGCCCAGTTGGTCACGCCGCCGATGATGCCGGAGACCATGGAGGGGCCCCGGGCCACGATGCCGGCGAACAGGATGATGGAGATGCCGTTGCCGATGCCGAACTCGGTGATCTGCTCGCCCAGCCACATGAGGAAAGCGGAGCCGGCCACGAAGGCGGCGATGATGACGAAGGCGGGCCAGATGCCGCTGACGGTGAGCAGGCTGGTGCCGTTGGTGCCCACCCGGAGGAAGGTGTAGTAGCCGAAAGCCTGGATCAGGGCAATGGCCACGGTGGCGTACCGGGTGATGGCGGCGATCTTCTTCTTGCCCTCTTCGCCGCCCTCCTTCTGGAGGCGCTCCAGGGCGGGGATGGCGATGGTCAGCAGCTGGATGATGATGGAGCTGTTGATATAGGGCTGGATGGACAGGGCGAACACCGTGGCCTGGGCGAAGGCGTCGCCGCTCATCACGTTGAGCAGGCCGAAGATGCTGGCGGACTGGGCCTGGATATAGGTGCCCAGCATCTGGGTGTCGATGAAGGGCACCGGGATGGCCGCGCCCACCCGGAAGATCAGCAGGGCGAACACGGTAAACAGCAGCTTATTGCGCAGTTCCGGCACCTTCCAGGCGTTGCGGATCGTTTGGATCATGTCAGATCACCTCCGCCGTGCCGCCCGCCTTTTCGATCTTCTCCTTGGCCGAGGCCGAGAACGCGGAGGCACGGACCGTGAGCTTACGGGTCAGCTCCCCGTTGCCCAGGACCTTGACGCCGTACTCGCACTTGGAAATGATACCCTTTTCCAGCAGGTCGCAAACATTGACCACGGCGCCGTCCTCAAACTTGTTCAGGGCGGAGACGTTGATGGCCTCCAGCCGCTTGGCGAAGATATTGTTGAAGCCCCGCTTGGGCAGGCGGCGGGCCAGAGGCATCTGGCCGCCCTCAAACCCGATGCGGACGCCGCCGCCGGAACGGGCCCACTGGCCCTTGTGGCCACGGCCGGCGGTCTTGCCGTTGCCGGAGCCGGGGCCGCGCCCCTTGCGCTTGCCCACCTGGGTGGAGCCGGGGGCGGGAGACAGTTCATGCAGATTCATGGTCAGCACCTCCATTAGGCGTTCTCGGTCACCTGGAGCAGGTAACCGATGTGGGCGATCTTGCCCCGGGTAGCCTCGTTGTCGGGCTGCACGGTGGTGT
>CAMNQF010000103.1 GCA_946548895.1 uncultured bacterium
TCCGATTTACAGCAGCGGGAGGGCCGCATCATCCGGCAGAAGAATGAGAATGACGAGGTGGACATTTACACTTACGTCACCGAGAACACCTTTGACAGCTACCTCTATCAGTTGGTGGAGGGCAAACAGAAGTTTATCGGGCAGATCATGACAAGCAAATCCCCGGCCCGCTCTGTCGAGGATATTGACGAAACCGCCCTGTCTTATGCCGAGATCAAGGCCCTGTGTACGGGCAATCCCCATATCAAAGAAAAGATGGATTTGGACATTGATGTGCAGCGGCTCAAACTGCTGAAAGCCAACCATTTGAGCCAGAAGTATTCGTTGGAGGACAACATCGTTAAATACTTCCCCCAGGCAATCGCCATCGCCAAAGGGCGGATCAAGAACGCCCAGGAGGATATAGCCATCCGGGAGGCAAACACCCACCCCAATCAGGACGGCTTCTCTCCCATGGTGGTGGCGGGCGTGACCTATACCGAGAAAAAGGCGGCGGGCACCGCTATCCTTGCAGTTTGCAAGACCCTGACGGACAGCGCGTGTGTTCCCCTGGGCCAGTACCGGGGCTTTGAAATGACGCTCTCTTTTGAGCCGCTTTTTAAGCAGTACAAGGTGGGCCTGACAGGTGCCCATGACCATAGCGTAACCCTGGGCACGGATATTTTTGGCAACATCCAGCGGCTCGACAATCTGCTCAATGATTTTGAGGGCGACCTCACTTCCGCGCAGAACGACCTCGCCACCTATGAAGCCCAGCTTGCCAGCGCAAAGATCGAGGTGGAGAAGCCGTTTCCCCAGGAGGACGAGCTGAAAACAAAGTCGGCCCGTCTGGACGAATTGAACATCCTGCTGAACATGGACAAGCGGGAAAGCGAGATCGTGGATGGGGACGTGGGGGACGAAGCTGATGCCCCCGCCCGTGACGGCCCCGACCGGGAACGGTAACGCCAATCGCACATTTGCCCTGACGGTATCTGCGCTGTATAATAGGCGCAGAATATAGTTGGAGGTGAAAATGGTGGCAGACGAGTTCAGGTTTGAAACCTTTGTGGAGGCCCAGGGAACGGCGATGCAGGAGTATTTGAGCGGCGTTGTCGCAAAGCTGTCCAAGACGGACAAGGAGTACCGGGCCATCCAGAATAAGATCGAGGAAATCTACAAGCAGTACCCCCATGTGAGGGGCGTATTTGATGTGGAACGGGCAGCGGCATTGACCGAGCAGGAGTGCGCGGCAGTCATTGAGGTGGTGGGCCTGCAAAACCAGCTTGTGGAAATGGAACTGCAATCGGTCTATTTCCGGGGCTGCTATGACAGCCTGGGCTATCTGAAAAAGGCGGGCATCCTGTGACAAAGTGCGGCGCTGACCAGCGCCGCACTTTACATACCAGCAAACAGAAAATTCATATTGAATGGAGTGAAAATATGGCGACTTTTCTCACCGGCGATACCCACGGGAATTTTCTCCGCGTGGATACCTTTTGCCGCACGATGGAAACCAAGAAATCGGACACCCTGATTATCCTCGGTGACGCGGGCTTTAACTATCATTTGAACGACCGGGATACACGCGCCAAGGAGTACGCCAGCGCCCTCCCTGTTAAATTCTTCTGCGTCCACGGCAACCATGAGGCCAGACCCCGGCGTATTCCCTCTTATGTGGAGGGGGAATACCACGGCGGGAAGGTACTCTATGAAGAAGCATTCCCAAACATCCTCTTTGCCGTTGACGGCGAGGTTTACGACTTTGACGGTCACAGGTGCATCGTGATCGGGGGCGCGTACAGCATAGACAAACACTACCGGCTGGCCCATGGGCTGCGTTGGTGGCCGGATGAACAGCCGGACGAAGAAATCAAAACGGCGGTTGAAAAGCGGCTTTCCGCCCTGAATTGGAGCGTTGACGTTGTTTTGAGCCATACCTGCCCCCGCAAATATGAGCCGACCGAGGTGTTTCTCTCCGGCTTTGACCAAAGCGCCGTGGACAAAAACACCGAGGACTGGTTGGACAGCATTGAAAACCGGCTGGACTACAAGAAATGGTACTGCGGCCATTACCACACCCACAAACAGATCGGAAAAATGCAGTTTATGTTTGAGGATTTTGATACGATTTTTATTCGTTTATAATCAGTCTGCTTAAATCAAAAAGCGCCGCTTTGTAGTTTTCTACCCGGTAAATTCGTCTGTTTGGGTTGGGCTGGACAATGACATGACCCTCCTGTTCCAATAGCTCTTTCTGTGTTTCCTTGTCGAAATAGCGGCCAAAGTCTATCAGGGTGCCTTTGAGCGAGATCATACGCCAGTAGGGAATCAAATCGTCCAAATTACTCTTACTTTTGTTATAGGATTTGAGGTCAGTGATAAAGTCCACACGCTGAATATCGGCGGGCGTCCAAAACATCTGCTTGTCAAAGGGCATAATGCCGCCATCTTTAATCTCACAGGTGTCCGCCCCCTTCCGTCTGGCCCACATCTCACAGATGGCCTCCTGGGTGGTGAGTTTCCCTGCGGGTATCATGCACATAATGGTGGCGAACGTCTGCTTGTCCAGGTACACCGCCTTTTTTGCGGCGGGGATATGTTCACGGTCTGCCATGCAGCACCTCCATACAAAGTTTTGCGTTTGCCGCATTATACCATCTTTTTCGTCCTGATACAACAGGAACCGTACATAGCCAGGGAGATTTTCAAGAATCTCCCCGGCTATTACTATTTTCAAAAGGAGTTGATGAACCATGACAGGCGAAGAACTGCAAACCAAGCTATACCAGCGGATGAGCGCCGAACAGGAACAGTATCGGAACTGGCTGCTGGGCCAGCCCCCTGCCGACATTCTGAACCACGCCGCCGAGTACACCGTCCGGGAGGACATCGTGATGGAAATGTCGGCGCTGGAGCTGCCAGAGGCCCACACCAGGGCGCTGCTGAAATCCAAGACCCCGCTGGCGGACGTTTACAAGGAATGGAACAAGACGGAAACCCACCACATGGAGGACTTGCGGGATGTGATCGAAGCCCGCGCCGACGCTATAATACAGGCTGAAAAGGAAAAGGGCCAGCGGGAGGGACGGTAGATGGGCTACGTCACGCCGGAACAGATCACCCAGGCCAAGGAGCTTGACCTGCTGACCTACCTCCAACGATATGACCCCCATGAGCTGGTACACGTCGGCGGGAATACCTACTGCACCCGCGAGCATGACAGCCTAAAAATCAGCAACGGCAAATGGAATTGGTTTTCCCGTGGAATCGGCGGCAAGACGGCCCTGGACTATCTCATTAAAGTCCAGGGCTTTTCGTTTACCCAGGCGGTGGAGGCCCTGGTGGGGCAGAACTTCTCCCCCTTGCCCCATGTATCCCAGGCCCAGCCGAAAAAACAGGAACCCAGGGTGCTGTCCCTGCCCCAGCCCAGCCGGTGCGCCACCCACGCCGTCAGCTATCTCCACGGGCGGGGCATTGACTATGACCTGATCGACTACTGCATCCAGACCGGGCGTGTGTACGAAAGCCAGAAATATCACAACGTCGTGTTCGTGGGCCGCGACCTGAAAGGCCAGCCCCGGTATGCCGCCCTGCGTGGTACCGTGGGGGACTTCAAGGGGGAGGCCCCCGGCAGCGACAAGCGGTATTCATTTTGTATTGCGGAGAATCCCAGCGCCAACAGCGTCCACCTGTTTGAATCGGCCATCGACCTGTTGAGCTACGCCACTCTGCTGAAAATGAAAGGCCGGGACTGGCGGCAGGACGCGCTTCTCTCCCTGGCCGGAGTGTTCAAGCAGAAAAAGGAGTTTGTGATCCCCCTCGCTCTCAGCCAGTACCTCAAAGACCGCCCCGGCACCAACACGCTCTATCTCCACCTGGACAATGACGAGGTGGGCCGGGAAGCGGCGGTGGGTATCATGAAGGGCCTGGGGGACAAGTACACGGTACTGGACAGGCCCCCGCCCTGCGGCAAAGACGTGAACGATCTGCTTCAGCGAAAGCTGGGGCTGACACAGCGAAAGGAGGAATGGAGCCGGTGAAAGAGTATCAGGGCACGAAGATCATCGGCATCGACAATGGCTATGGCAACATCAAGACCGCCAACTGCTGTTTCCCGGCAGGGCTGACCGCCCATGACGCCGAGCCGGTATTCAAGGACGAACTGCTGGTGTACGGCGGGCGGTACTACCTGATTGGGACGGGCCACAAGGAGTTTACCGCCGACAAGACAGGGGACGACGACTATTATATCCTCACCCTGGCCGCTATCGCCCGTGAGCTGAACGTGCATGGGCTGACCGACGCCACGGTGCGCCTTGCGGTGGGCCTGCCCCTCACCTGGGTGAGCCAGCAGCGGGAGGATTTCAAAGCCTACCTTATGCGGAGCCGTGAGGTGTGCTTTACGTTCCGGGGAAAGCCCTACCGGGTGGAGATCGCCGGGGCCGATGTGTTCCCCCAGGGCTTTGCGGCGGTAGCCAGCCAGATCAGGGATTTTCAGGGCGTGAATATGCTGTGCGACATTGGCAACGGCACCATGAACATCATGTTTATCAATGACCGTAAACCAGCCGCAGACCGAATGTTCACGGAGAAGTACGGAACCCATCAATGTATGCTGGCCGTCCGGGAGAACGTCATGCGAACCCACCACGCCACGGTGGACGACTCCATCATCAACCGGGTGCTGCGGTTTGGCACGGCGGATATTCAGGAGGACTACCTGACCACCATCCGGGAAACCGCTGCGGGGTATGTCCGTGAGATTTTCCGCATTTTGCGGGAACGTGAGTATAACCCGGCCCTCATGCGCCTCCATGTGTTGGGCGGCGGGAGCTGCCTGATCCGCAATTTTGGCGAATATGACGCAGACCGAGTGACCATCTACGA
>CAMNQF010000104.1 GCA_946548895.1 uncultured bacterium
GCGCAGTGATGTGTTGAGCTGACCGGTACTAATAAGCCGAGGGCTTGACCTTACAGGAAGTGCGGAGCCGTCGTGAGCAGCGAGCTTGGATCGGAGCGAGCTTTACAAGGGAGAAATGCAGAGCATTTCGACTTGTGAAGCGAGACGAAGGGAAAGCGAGCGTCGCGAACAGGCGAAGCATGACAACAATAAGGAGAATGCAGGCTGCTTGTGGGAAGTTCACATTGTTCAGTTTTGAGGGTGCGGCAAACCCTGAAACGCACCTTTAGCTCAGTTGGTAGAGCACCTGACTCTTAATCAGGGTGTCCAGGGTTCGAGTCCCTGAAGGTGTACCACTCCCTGTTGAGTGGGAGCACTCAACAGGGAGCCCAAAGAAGATGGCAGAGCGACGCAAAACGGCCCGTTGGTCAAGTGGTCAAGACGGCGGCCTCTCACGCCGCAAACGGGAGTTCGACTCTCCCACGGGTCACCATTTTCTTAAATGAATAAGATTTTGACCGTGCAAACGGTTAAAATAATAGCGCGGGAGACCGCGCAGACACAGTCGGTGCTGATTGCGGTGAGGGTCCACCCGTTCCCATCCCGAACACGGCAGTTAAGCTCACTCGCGCCGAAAATACTTGGCTGGCGACGGCCCGGAAAGATAGGTAGTGCCGACACAAAGAGGTCTGGTCCATGACCGGACCAGACCTCTCTATATTCCTCCTTAGCTCAGTTGGTAGAGCATGCGGCTGTTAACCGCAGGGTCGTTGGTTCGAGTCCAACAGGGGGAGCCATTCTGATGCGTATGCCGCCACTTTTTCGGTGGCGGCATACGTGAATCAGAGATTGACCGGCGTGGGCCTTTAGCTCAGTTGGTTAGAGCAGCCGGCTCATAACCGGTCGGTCCCGGGTTCGAGTCCCTGAAGGCCCACCATACAGGGGTATAGCTCAGCTGGTAGAGCATCGGTCTCCAAAACCGAGTGCCGAGGGTTCGAATCCTTCTGCCCCTGCCATTAAAATTGCAGCAAACCGCTGTTAATATAGAGACGAGATGGCGCGGTAGTTCAGTTGGTTAGAACGCCGGCCTGTCACGCCGGAGGTCGAGGGTTCAAGTCCCTTCCGCGTCGCCAACTTGCTGCTATAGCTCAGTCGGTAGAGCGCATCCTTGGTAAGGATGAGGTCCCCAGTTCAAATCTGGGTAGCAGCTCCAAGAAACTCCTGAAATCACTGGATTTCGGGAGTTTTTGTTCTGTTTTCCATCAAAATAATGTGGGTCAAGTTGTGGGTCACCCCACCTGACCCACAACTTGACCCACACGGGGAAATGTGCGGAAAGGTTTAGAGAGCACCGGATAAGGTAGAATAAGTTTCGCAAAAAGAATAAAGAGACATAGTTTGCAGTTCTCTGGTAGAATGAAGTTGCGACACACCATTCTGAAAGGAGACTGCAAACCATGTCTGAGAAGATCATACAGCTAAATGAGGAAGTAATCAAGGGGCAAATCAAGGAACTTGTGCGAGGCAGCGTGGAGGAAACGCTCAACGAACTGCTGGAGGCGGAGGCAGAGAAGCTGACCCAGGCGGCGCGGTATGAGCGCAATGAGCAGCGACAGGGCTACCGCAGCGGTCACTACAGCCGTAATCTCACCACGACTTCCGGGGACGTCACGCTGAAGGTGCCCAAACTCAAGGGGATCTCTTTTGAGACAGCCATCATAGAGCGGTACCGCCGTCGGGAGAGCAGTGTGGAAGAGGCCCTCATAGAAATGTACCTGGCCGGCGTCTCGGTCCGCAGGGTGGAGGACATAACTGAAGCGCTGTGGGGCAGCAAGGTGTCACCGGCCACCATCAGTGAACTGAACAAGAAAGCCTATGTCCATATTGAGGATTGGCGGAACCGGCCCCTGCGGGGCGGCAGATATCCCTACGTCTATGTGGATGGGATCTATCTGCGGCGGAACTGGGGCGGAGAGTATGAAAATGTGGCAATACTGGTGGCGATTGCGGTAAATGAGGACGGATACCGTGAAGTTTTGGGCGCCGCCGAGGGCATGAAAGAGGATAAGGCCAGCTGGGTCAGCTTCTTCCAATGGCTGCGCGGCCGTGGCCTGGACGGGGTCAAGCTGGTGGTTGGGGACAAGTGCCTTGGTATGCTGGAGGCCGTGGGAGAAGTGTTCCCGGAGGCCAAATACCAGCGCTGTATCGTCCACTTTTACCGCAATGTGTTATCCGTAGTCCCTCGCTCCAAGGTGAAGCTGGTGGCGAAGATGCTCAAGGCAATCCATGCTCAGGAGAGCAAAAAGGCCGCACGGGAGAAAGCAAAAGCGGTCGTGGAGGAACTGCGTTCCATGAAACTGAAAGAGGCCGCCAAGAAGGTAGAAGATGGCATTGAAGAGACGCTCACCTACTGCGATTTTCCCAGCGAACACTGGACGCGCATCCGTACCAATAATGTCATAGAACGGCTGAATAGAGAAATTCGCCGCCGCACCCGTGTGGTGGGCTGTTTCCCAGATGGAAACTCTGCCCTCATGCTTGTCTGTGCCAGGCTGCGCCATGTGGCCGGTACGCAGTGGGGCAACAAGAAGTACATGAATATGAAGCACTTAGAAACGATCCTGCAAGATGTCTCTATTGCCGGCTGACTTCATTCCTCCAGAGACTGCAAACTAATTTGCGAAAAACTCTTGACACTACCGAGCACCGGGCAGGAAGTTTGGTTCCTGCCCGGTGTTTTTGGTGGTTTCGGGTCGGGGTCACATCATCTGGTTCATGAAATTCCCCATGGTTTCCGCCGCCTGATCCTGCATCTGGCGGGTGGCGTGGGTGTAGGTGCGCAGGGTGAATCCTGCGTCGTAGTGTCCCAGCATACTGGAAACGGTCTTGATGTCTACGCCGTTCTGCAAGGCCAGTGTGGCGAAGGTGTGACGCAGGTCGTGGAAGCGGATGTGCTCCAGCTCGGCGTCCCGGAGGATCTTTTCGTGGAGCTTCACCACCGAGTCGGGGTAGTACATCTCCCCAGTGGTACTGGAAGGGAACATATAGGGGTTGTCCGGGTGCTTTTCATGTTCCTGGATCAGTAGCTCCACCGCCTCCTGGGGGATAGACACCCGCCGCACCGAGGTCTCAGTCTTGGGCCGGGAGAGGGTGAGCTTTCCGCTGGGGTTTTTGATGTACTGTTTGCTCACGGAAATCGTCCGGTCCTGCACATTCAGGTCATCCCAGAGGAGGGCCACCAGCTCTCCCTTCCGCAGGCCGCTCACCAGCTCCAGGTAGAACATGGGGAGCACCCCACGGGCATCGGCGGCCTCCAGATAGGACTTCAGATGCTCGGGCCGGAGAGTCTTCATCTCTACCTTCTGCACTTTCGGGGCAATGCAGTCATCGGTGGGATTGCGGGGGATGAGCCGTTCCTTTACTGCCCTCTCGAACGCGATGTGGAGCATCAGGTGGACGCTTCTCACTGTGGTACTGCTCAGACCGGGGTTGCCGTGGCCGCTGCGCAAGTTTACCCGGCCATGTTCCATCAGATTTTTGTACATCTTTTGCAGGTCACGGGAGGTCAGCTTTTTCAGCTTGATCTTGCCGATGCGGGGGATGGTGTACGTCTCGATCACTAGCTTGTAGCGGTCTGCTGTGGCTGTTCTAATGTTGGGCTGGGCGTAGAGGTCATACCAGGTGCGCAGCCAAGTGGCCACAGTGTATTCATCGGTGCGGGTCACGTCCACCTGCTGGGCCTGTTCTACCGCCGCCTTGAGCTTTTCCTTGGCCTCGGCCTGGGTGCGGCCCAGGACGTTTTTGATGATACGCTTGCCGGTGTCGGGGTCGTAGCCCGCCGTGTAGCGGCCCTCCCAGCGGCCGTCGGAACGCTTGCGCAGGTTGCCCTCACCGTTGGCGCGGCGTTTTGACATGGTTTATCCACCTCCAGTTCTGATATCGCCATCGTTGTCATCCATGCACTCCATCATGATTTTTGCACCCAGCCGAAAGCCCAGGATGAAATTTTCCAAGGCCGTGATGCTGTCGATCTCATGCTGTGATTCGATGAGCTTTGCCAGGACAGTCTGACCGGCTTCGTCCAGCTGCTCCATGAGCTGGGCCTCACAGCGGGTCACACGGTCTGTCGCCCGCTTCAGTTCCGAGTTGGGCGCTATCTCCTGCTCGTTCGGTGTGATGTTGCCATAGTAGAGGTCTTCCAAGGTTTTTCGCATTGTCCTCGCCTCCTATAGCGACACACCATACCACAGGCCGGCGGGAATAGCTATCCAATTCAAAGAGAGTTATCAGTTCAGACATAACTTTTTGAGTGGCTTCTTCTTTGTATACAGTGGTGCAATTTACACCTTGCCGTAGCGGCACACAAATGGGCCGACACCGCGTTCCACATCAGCAAGGGGCACAGTGCCACCCTGCCCGTAGGATGGGCGCGAATGACGTCACAGGGGTGGACACGGGGGGAAAGAACTTGGTCGTGGGGGGGGGGCCGCCGGGGGGGCGCCCGCCCCCGGAGTTGTTAGAAAATATTGAAAAAAAAATTTTTTTGGAGGTTTTTTTTTTTGGGGGGCCCGAAAACAGGGGGGGGAG
>CAMNQF010000105.1 GCA_946548895.1 uncultured bacterium
CGATGGCGGTGTAGCCGGCCCGGTTGGCCATCTGGATGGCGTCCAGGGTCTCGGTCAGAGTGCCGATCTGGTTGACCTTGATGAGGATGGAGTTGCCCACGCCCTTGGCGATGCCGTCGGACAGGCGGGCCACATTGGTGACGAACAGGTCGTCGCCCACCAGCTGGACCTTGGAGCCGATGGCCTTAGTGAGCATGGCCCAGCCCTCCCAGTCATCCTCGGCCATGCCGTCCTCCAGGGAGATGATGGGGTAGGTGTCGGCGAACTTCTTCCACATATTCACCAGCTGCTGCTGGGTCATCTTCTTGCCGGACTTGGGCTGGACGTAGCACTTTTCCTCGTCGTTCCACCACTCGGAAGAGGCGGCGTCAATGGCGATCATGAAGTCCTCGCCGGGCTTGTAGCCAGCCTCGGAAATGGCCTGCACGATGACCTTCAGGGCGTCCTCGTCCTTCTTCAGGTTGGGGGCATAGCCGCCCTCGTCGCCCACGCCGGCGGCGGGGGTGCCGTTGTCCTTCAGGGTCTTCTTCAGCTGGTGGAACACCTCCGCGCAGCGGCGCAGGGCCTCCTTAAAAGTGGGGGCGCCCACAGGCATAATCATGAACTCCTGGATCTCCACATTGTTGGTGGCGTGAGCGCCGCCGTTGAGGATGTTCATCATGGGGACGGGCAGGGTCTTGGCGTTGACGCCGCCGATATAGTTGTACAGGCTGGTGCCCATGCTCTCAGCGGCGGCCTTGGCCACGGCCAGGGAGCAGCCCAGAATGGCGTTGGCGCCCAGGCGGCCCTTGTTGGGGGTGCCGTCCAGCTCGATCATGGCCTTATCAATGGCCACCTGGTCCAGAGCGTTCATACCGATCAGGCACTCGGCCAGCTCAGTGTTCACGTTGGCCACGGCCTTCTCCACGCCCTTGCCCAGGTAACGGCCCTTGTCGCCGTCCCGCAGCTCACAGGCCTCATGGATGCCGGTGGAAGCGCCGGAGGGCACGGCGGCGCGGCCGACAGTGCCATCTTCCAGGGTGATCTCCACCTCGACGGTGGGGTTGCCGCGGGAGTCCAGGATTTCACGGCCGAGGACGTCAACGATCTCAAGCATCTGTTTCATGGGAATCAAGCTCCTTTCAAAATATCAAAGGTATAGGTTAAGAGGCGTATGCCTCAGAGACCAAACGGTTGGGGGATCACTTCACAATCAGCGTCTCACCGGTCATTTCGGCGGGTTTGTTGAGCCCCATCAGGTCCAGCATGGTGGGGGCCAGGTCGGCCAGACGGCCGTCCCGGAGCTTCACGTCCGCGCCCACCACACAGCAGGGCACCAGGTTGGTGGTGTGGGCGGTGAAGGGGGAGCCGTCCTCGTCCACCATATGCTCGGCGTTGCCGTGGTCCGCGGTGATGATGGACACGCCGCCCATTTTGGCGGTGGCTTCCACCACCTGACCCACGCCGCTGTCCACCGCTTCGGCGGCCTTGACGGCGGCTTCAAACACGCCGGTGTGGCCCACCATATCGCAGTTGGCGAAGTTGAGGATCACCACGTCGTACTTGCCGCTCTCAATTCGCTTGACGGCCTCGGCGGTGACTTCGGGCTGGCTCATGTGGGGCTGAAGGTCATAGGTGGCCACCTTGGGGGAGGGGATCAGGCAGCGGTCCTCCCCGGGGAACACGGTCTCCACGCCGCCGTTGAAGAAGAAGGTGACGTGGGCGTATTTCTCCGTCTCGGCGATGCGCAGCTGGGTCATGCCCTGCTGGGCGATATACTCGCCAAAGATGTTGTCCAGACTCTCCTTGGGGAAAGCGATGACCACGTTGGGCATAGAGGCGTCATAGGAGGTGGTGCACACGTAGTTCACATGGAAGAAGCCCTTCTTCCGCTCGAAGCCCTTGAAATCGGGGTCCACGAAGGTACGGGTGATCTCCCGGGCCCGGTCGGGGCGGAAGTTCATGAAAATGATGGAGTCGCCCTCGCCGATCTCAGCGTTTTCGGCGGTGATGACGGGCACCACGAACTCGTCGGTGACCCCCGCGTCATAGCTGGCCTGCATGGCCCCCACCGGGTCGCCAATGAAGCGCTGGTCGCTCTCGCCGTACACCATGGCCTTGTAGGCGCGCTCCACCCGGTCCCAGTTGGTGTCCCGGTCCATGGCGTAGTAACGACCGGAGATGGTGGCGATCAGGGCCCCATACTGGTCGCAGGTCTCCTTCATCTCGGCCACAAAACCCTTGCCGGAGGTGGGGGGCACGTCGCGGCCGTCCATAAAGCAGTGGACGAAGATTTTGGGGCAGCCCAGATCATGAGCCATCTTCACCGCGGCCTGGATGTGGGTAATGTGGCTGTGGACGCCGCCGTTGGACATCAAACCGTAGATGTGGACGGCCTTCCCGGCGCTTTTCGCCGCCAGCATGGCGTCCTTGTAGGCGGAATTCAGGAAGAAGTCCCCGTCCTGAATAGACTTGGTGATCTTGGGCAGGTCCTGGAACACCACCCGGCCCGCGCCGATGTTGGTGTGTCCCACCTCGCTGTTGCCCATCTGGCCGTCGGGCAGGCCCACGTCCAGCCCGGAGGCGGAAAGCCTGCAAGTGGGATTCTCGGCAAAAAGACGGTCCAGATTGGGGGTGTTGGCGGTTTTAATGGCGTTGTCCCCCGCCGCGGTAGAGGAGGACAGGCCGAAGCCGTCCATGATGATTAAGGTAGTGGGTGTTTTCATTCAATTACCTCTTGTCATGCCGCTCCATGGGGCCCCCACAAAGCCGTCCTCTGGCTTTGTGGGGAAAGGAGCCGCAGCAAAATGAGTGAGCTTTCGCCACAGGCGGAAGCGAATGATATGACGCTTGCGGCGACGCTGTCACGCTCGGATTAGACGCGCGGCCGGGTCGCTTTCACTGCGATTCAGGCAAAACCCAGTCCCACTGTGTGGGCCTTGGGCTTTTGCCTTCACTCCGCTCCAAGCTCCCCTGCGCGGCTGTCCTCACGCTTCTTATTCCTGGTTTGCAGCGTTAATAATTGCCATAAAGTCGTCGGGCTTCAGGGAAGCGCCGCCGATGAGGCCGCCGTCAATGTCAGGCTGGGCCAGCAGCTCCGCCGCGTTCTTGGCGTTCATGGACCCGCCGTACTGGATGGTGACGGCGCGGGCCACCCGGGCGCCGTACTGCTTGCGGATGATGGCGCGGATATGGGTGCATACAGCGCCGGCCTGCTCGGCGGTGGCGGTTTTGCCGGTGCCAATGGCCCAGATAGGCTCATAAGCGATGACGACCCGGCGCACCTGGCTCTCGTTCAGCCCGGCCAGGGCGACCTTCACCTGATAGGAGATCAGCTCCTCGGTGACGCCCAGCTCCCGCTGCTCCAGGCTCTCGCCCACGCATACGATGGGCCGCAGGCCAGCCTCCAGAGCGGCGTGAACCTTCTTGTTCACAGTGAAATCGGTCTCGTTATAGTATTGCCGGCGCTCGGAGTGGCCGATGATGACGTACTTCGCGCCCACGTCCTTCAGCATCTCCACCGTCACCTCGCCGGTGTAAGCGCCGCTGGCCTCATAGTGGCAGGTCTCACCGCCGATGGCCACCCGGGTGTCCTTGAACAGGCGCACTGCGCCGGGGATGTTCACGCCGGGAACACACAGCACCACCTCGCACCACTTGTGGCGGCCCAGCTGGGGCTTGAGGGCCTCGGCGAAGGCCTTGGTCTCGGTGAGGGTCTTGTTCATCTTCCAGTTGCCGGCGATGATGGTCTTGCGGTACTTGAGGTTCATTTGTTGAACTCCCTTCTTTTATTTGAAAAAGGTTTGTTTGTGCATTGGCGCGCCAGTTCAGGCGGCTATGATTGCTGGGTTAAGCGTCCAGCAGGCAGGCCACGCCGGGCAGCTCCTTGCCCTCCATAAACTCCAGGGAGGCGCCGCCGCCGGTGGAGATATGGGTCATCTTGTCGGCGTAACCCAGCTGCTGCACCGCCGCCGCGCTGTCGCCGCCGCCGATGATGGTAATGGCGGAGGTCTTGGACAGGGCCTCGGCCACGGCCTTGGTGCCCGCGGCAAACTTCTCGAACTCGAACACGCCCATGGGGCCGTTCCAGATCACGGTGCCCGCGTCGGCCACGGCGTCACAGTACAGCTTCACGGTGTCGGGACCAATGTCCAAACCCTGCCAGCCGTCGGGGATCTCGCCGGACTTGACCACCTTGCTGTCGGCGTCGGGAGCGAACTTGTCGGCGATGACGGTGTCCACGGGGAGGAGCAGCTTCACGCCCTTGTCCGCGGCCTTCTTCACCATGTCGTTGGCGTAGTCCTTCCAGTCCTCCTCCAGCAGGGAGCCGCCCACCTTGCCGCCCTGGGCGGCGGAGAAGGTGTACGCCATGCCGCCGCCGATGATGATGGTGTCGGCGATTTCCAGCAGGTTGTTGATGACGCCGATCTTGGAGCTCACCTTGGAGCCGCCCA
>CAMNQF010000106.1 GCA_946548895.1 uncultured bacterium
GGGACACCAGCTCCCGGACGGGGGCAAGGTCAATCTGGAGCACATAGCCGCACAGAGCCATCCTCCGCATATAGGCCCCCATGTTGCGGATGCCCGCCTGGGCCATGCGTTCCTGGATAAGCGCCTGTTCTTCCTCGGACACCATCACATGAAGATGGACGGGGCGGCGGCGCTTTTTTCCGGCCATGCCTACCTGCCGCCCCGGTCGGGCGCGTCCCGTTTGGGCGCGGAGGGGGCCTGCCGCTCCCCGGCCAGCTTTCCGGCCTCCCGCAGTTGCGCGGCAATCGGGGCCTTTTCCTGCCGGGCCTGCCTGCGTTCAGCGGCGGCCCGCTGGAGCTCCACCCCACGGGCGCACTCGGCCAGCCGCTCCGGGGAGACAAACTCTTTCACCACATAGCACCCAAAATCCGGGTAAAACCATGTCAGCCGCTTTCCCTCGGGGACGCGGCCCTCGTCCTCCCATTTCCCCACCACCTGGGCCTGGGCATCCATCACCCGCCGCAAATCGGGGTTGTCACGGGAGGGCTTGAGCTCGTAGTTATGGAGCTCCTTTTCCGAGAGCGGCTGGGCATAGGCCAGCTCGCCCCACGCCAGCCGGGTATCGTTCTCCACCCAAATCCTGCCCTCATAGTTTTCGATCCGAATAGGCGGGTTGTCCTTATCCTTGGGGAACGTGCCAATGTCCACGGGCCGCTGGGTGGAATAATACTTGTATTCTTTCGCTTTTTCCACGGTTGCCTCCTTTCAAAAAATGTGGAAAGCATCGGGGCAAAACCGGGGCAGGCTATGGAATGTATCAGCCCACCCCGGAAACGGCCCCGGAAAGCCTTGAAAACAGCGGGTTTCATAGGGCCTAATTTTCCACACCCCAGCCCCGCTTTTTACGCATATAAGACCGCTTTTGCAGACGGAGCGCCGCCGCGCCGCAGGCCGCCGAACAATACCGCCGCCGTCCGTCTATGGGGATAGGCCGCCCACAGACAGGGCAAGGCCGGATTTCCGGGGCGGGCCCCTCGGTATTGAGCGCGGCCTCCAGCGCGGGGTTTAAGGGGAGCACCGCCTCCCGGAAGTATCTGCAATAGGCCCCCGTCCAGCATTTCCCCAGCATATAGCACTCGCAGTCGAGGGGCAGACAGCCGTATTCCCGGTCATAGTTGGCGCACCATTTTTTGACAAGGGAGCGGATGGCTGCCTTTTCCTCACGGGTCAGCTCACGCAAAGCATCACCTCCCGCCGCCCGGCCTGCCCAAGAGGGACTGAAAGCAGGAGCCGCAGGGGATGCCGCGCCAGTAGGGACAGCCACAGCACCGGGAGCCCTCGGGGGGCTTATCCGGGCGGGGAGCCTGGGGCCGTGGGCGGCGTTTCATTTCCCGTTCCAAAGGGTTCGCTGTGAAATTCATTCGCCGCCCTCCGTTTCTTCCCCGCCCTCATCCCACGGGGGGAGGTCGTCATATTCGCCGCCATAGTCCTCGCCGTATTCCTCCGCCTCGTCAAAGTCCTCGCCGGGCGCGGCGGCCTGCTGTTTCGGGCGGTAAATCTTGAAGTACCACCCGGCCCCGCCGCCGATAGCCAGCACCGCAAGCACCAGCAGGAGCGTCCCGGCCCCGCCGGATTTTTCCGGCTCGGGCTCGGGTTCCTCCGGCTCGGTGGTGGGTTCGGGCTCCGGCTCCGGGAGCGGTTCGGGGACGGCCTCCGGGGAGGGCTCCGCAAGGGCCATAAGGTCGGCCACGGTGACGGCGTTCAGAAAGTACACATTTTCCGTCTCCCGCTGGCGGTCAATCACCAGATAGAACACGGACTCGTCCGCCGCCATGATAGTGAAAAATTCCTTGCCGTCCTGGTCGGTGGCGTTATCCACCATCGTCCCCTGGCCGTCCGGGGTGAACGGGTTGGGCTCGGGCTCCGGGGTGGCCGGGGGCTCGGTGGGCTCCACCGGGTCAAGCCCCTCCCATTCCGTCCCGCCCGTACCGTCCTCCCATTCCTCGCCGCCCCCGGCGTAGGCCGTGGTGGTGATGCCGCACATCAAAAAAGCGGCGCACAGAGCCGCCGCCACTACACGATATTTTTTCAGTTTCATTCCGCGTCCTCCTTTTCCGGCCCGGCGGACTTCGGGACATTTTGTCCCAAAGCGTCCCCGGCCTTGATGCGCTGGAGCACCAGCGGGAGCTCCTCAAGGGAAATGCTCATGCCCCGCACGATGTCCACAATCTCCTCGTTCTCGGCCTCCTTGTGTTTCTGCTCCAGCTCTTTCAGCCGGGCCTGCTGGTCGCTGATTTTGGCCTTGACCTTTTCCATCTCGGCCATGATTTTCGCGCTCTTGCTGATTGCCATTGAAAACCTCCTTTTCATGGTAAACGCCCGTAGGCGTAGAAGTGGGCCTGCCAGTAGCTGCTGTTTAAGTTGGCGTAGCTGATAGGGTCGCCACAGTGTATCATCATCCCGTCCCCCACATAGATGCCACAGTGGGAGACTCCCGGCGTGTCATAGGTTCCCTTGAAGAAAACAAGGTCGCCGGGGCGGGGGGAGCTGGTGCGGGTGCAGATGTTGTAAAGCCCCTGGGCCCCCAGCCGCCCCACGTTCCAGCCGGAATGATTGACCACCCACGAAACAAAGCCGGAGCAGTCAAAGGACGTGGCCGGGGAGCTCCCGCCCCATACATAGGGATAGCCGAGGTATTTCTCCGCCTCGGAGAGCATCGCCGCAAAGGTGGCGTCGGCCAGATATGCCTCCGGCACGTCATAGTCCGTGGGCGGGTTGGTGTACCTGCCCACATAGGACGAGCCGGGAAAGAGGTCGGGCCGGTTCCCCAGCGTTGCCATGTAGAGGGAATACCGGGAAACCTTGTCCTCCCCCATGATGTAGACCGGGAGATGGGACAGGTTGAAGTTATCCAGCGTCACATAGCAGATGTAGTAATCGTAGGGCACCTGCACCGTGTATTCATAGTCCTCGGTGGAGCTCTCCCCGGTCACGGGGTCGGTGACGGTTCGCGTCCCCGTCCGTGTTTCCGTCCGGTAGCGCACCTCATGCACCACGTTCTCGGTCAGCGTGTACTGGCGGTCAAAGAGCATCTGCAAGGTAGGCTGGGCCTGTGCCAGCGTCCACTCCCCCTCATGCCATGCGCTCAGAATGGAAACCAGCACATAGGGGTCGTGTTCGATGGCGTCCAAATCGTAATGGTACTCGTCATAGTCGTGGGTGCTCTCGTAGGTATCCAGATAATTCTGGAGCTCCGCCTCCAGCGAACAGTAGGCGGCCTCGGCCCCCCGCATATCCCCGTCCTCGGCGGGGTAGGTGGTGGCCCCCACCGCGCCTGCGGCGGCGTTCCCCAAAGAGACGAGGGAGGACACGCAGGACTGGAGCGACAAAACGAGCACCACGCAGGCCAGCGCGATAAGCGCCCCCACGGGATGCCGTTTCACAAAGCCCACGGCCCGCTCCGCCAGCTTTTCCGTTGCGGCGGCGGTTTTCCCGGCGGCCTTGGCCCCTTGTTTCGCGGTCTGCTTTGCCGCCTGCCGCGCTTGTTTGGCGTACTGCTTTTTCAGCTTTTGCTTGTGCCAGTAGCGGGTGACAACATTCTTTGCAAGCTCCGGGTTCTCCTGGGCCGCCACCCGGAACTGGTAGTCCGCCCGGGCCTTGATGTACTGCGCCTCGGCCTTATGGACGGCCCGGGCCGGGTGCTCCCGGATGCGCCTTTTCGCATACCGCGTCCCCTGCCGGAGGACGGCCTCGCCCAAAAGCTCGGAGCGGTGGGCCCCCTCGGTTCCCACGTTTTCATGCTCCACCTCGTAAATCTTGCCATGCACAAAGCCGTGGGCGCTCCACCCGGCGGCCCCCAGCGCCCGGCGCACCGGGCCCCTGGGCTTGGGCGGCTTTTTGCCCTCCAGCTTTTTCCGGGCCCGGTTCAGCCTGTCCTCCCGCGTCTCCATGCGGAGCTTGGACTTGCTGATTTTTTCCTGTTCGCTTTCCATGCGGAACTTGGATTTTTTGGTCTTTAAGCCCTTGGGGGGCTTTGGGACATTTTGTCCCGAAGTGCCCTTGTCCCCGGCGGGCCCGGCGCTATTCGTTCCTCTGGTCATTGGCTATGTCCTCCGGGCGGGTGGTGAGCAGGTTGTAAATCTCACCCTTGGGGAAACGGTCAACAAAGGGTATCGTCACATTCCCATAGAACAGCAGGCCCTCGCCGGAATTGCTGTGGGTGATATAGGAAAGCTGGTGCTCGGAAATGCCGAGCTGTTTTGCGATGATAGCCCGGTCGCTCTGGGCCTGGGAGAGCAAAACGAGAAAATCGGTATTGTCGAGGATGTTCTCAATCTCCCGGCTGGCCAAAAGGTCTTTCACGTTCTGCGTGAGGGCCGAGGGCACACAGC
>CAMNQF010000107.1 GCA_946548895.1 uncultured bacterium
CCGTCTCTGGTATGTCCCCTCTGGAAATGCGGGCGCTTGCTGTTTCCTGACCTTTCCTTGACCCTTTAGCGTTGTTCACTATTTTTGGAGCAGTTCACTAATGCGCAAGCCCAACGCTCTCTCCAATCATCGAATAAGCAAAACAAACGCCGGGAAGATTGCCTGTGCTTATTAAGAATTTTGCTCCAAAGGCTTGAGCGGCGGATTCCTGTGCCGTACGATCCAATCCAGGATATCCTCATATTTTGCCAGACCACTGGCGATATCAAGGCCCAATTTTATCAGCTCTTTCTGCGTGCAGCGCAGTGTCACATCGTTCAGCCCCAGCAGCATGAGCATGGCCAGCATACCGACCCGCTTGTTGCCATCCACGAAAGCGTGATTGTTCACCAAAGCAAAGGCCAGCCGTGCCGCTTTTGCCTCAACAGTTGGATACCGTTCTGAATCTCCGAAGCCAGCGTTGACACCCAATACGGCAGATTCCAGCAGACCAGGGTCACGCAGCCCTGGTGTTCCGCCTGTTGCCCGCAACAACTTTCCGTGGAGCAAAACGATTTCATCAACGGTCAAAACGATCATTTCGCCAGCTCCTGGAATGCCTCCAGATTGTCCGAGATCATCTGATCAGCCATTGCCTCAATTTTCTGCCTCCGCGCCGCACGGACGGATTGGATCTCTTCGTATTCTTCAAAATCGACAACAATATAGCGGGGCCTGTTGTTTTTCAAAATGACAGCCAGCCCTGCCTCGTCTACTAAACGGGTCACCTTCGAAAAGTTTTGGTTGGCCTCCGTCATGGGAACCAACGCGCTGGTATTCACCATCATCGCTCTCACCTCGTAAACAGTATACACCAAAGATAGGATAAAATCAACCTATTTAAGCACTTTGTCATCGGAGACAAGAGGCGGGGGGATAAAGGAGCGATTTCAAAATAGGGGGTTCCCCAAAATTTGGGGAGGAACTATATCAATAAGACGCATAGCAACAAATAAAAGGTTTTCCTGATAAATGGAAATTTTCTGAAAAGTTCAATCTGATAGGGTATGGATTGGGAAAAATTTACCACGCCGCAATCATAGAGGCATCCTCTGCGGCAAGTCGAGAAAGTCCAAAAGGTTCAGAAAATCTGAACCAGGCGGCGGATTTTGCCGGACCATCTCTGCCAATGATTGCCCATCCGCGCCAGGGACTGTAGCTAAAAACCGCGGAGTCCCCGTGTCCACCCCTGTGAGGGCATTTGTGCCCCTTCTCCGGGCCGGGTGGCATCCGTACACCTCCGAAGGGCTGAAACGCGGTATTGAGGCCTTCGTGCATGATTGTCGCAAAATGAAATTTCACCCCCGGAATTGAGAAAATCAGAATGAAAGCAGGGGATAAGAAGCTTCCCGTTTAAACATTCAACCGCCATATTGACGATTTCTGAAGGGACTGATATACTTACATAAGCTGTACAAGCATATCAGGTTCTTTTTGATGGGCAGGAGACTCAAATAATTCAAAATGAATCGGCTTCAAACCGCCAGAAGGAGATATTATGCACAGAATAGACACTATTCCTTCAGATAAAACTTTATATGAAATTCTTTCTGAAATCGGTAATACTCCATGTCATTGTAATGAATTTATAGAGCGTAATAAATTCAATATAGTTGAAATGGGGAGAATGAACGATTTCGATTATGAAATATTCTGGGGTGTATGAGAGTTTACGAGGCGCTGGGCATTGACTATTTTTCGAATTATGCCGCTCTGCACAAAGGAATTTACGGTGACTTTTCTCAAGGAATCGAGGCATGGTTTGACCACAGTCCCATTATGGGATGGCGGCCGTCTAAAGATCAGTTTTTAGAGATTGTTGAGATTCTCCGTTTTTTTGATATTTCTGTCTACAATGGAATTCCATTTCCCGAATATGAGCAAAAGGCTAAAGAGGCCGCTGCACTTTATCAAGAAGCAACTGACAGAGAAATGCAGCGACGTCAAGAAAAAAGAACCCAAACGATTCAACAGCGTTTGGATAATTATTTCAACTTTGGTGACTATTCTGAAAGCAAGTTTAACACCCTTTCGCGTGATTTGATATTCAGACAAGAAAAGAGCATTTCGATTAACGAAGCTCTGAAACTCGCTCATTCAGCTCCGAACAACACATATATTGTTATCTTAAAGAAAGGGAATAAGGTTTGCCACATCGGCAAAACTGAGCGGCCTTTATTTTACATTGGAACTCATCAAAAAAAGTCCAATGCCGATTCGGCTTATTTCGAATCGGCTGACCCAGATTATGTGGATGATTTGATTATCAGCATGAGAGTTTTATATGATATAGAACTTGACAAAATTCGTCCTTCTGTGCTGAATCGGAAGTATACTACTATTAAACAGGCTGTATTTGCGTATAAAAAGTCCGAAGAAATTTCCAGGAAGTCCGTCCTATCCGCAATTAAGGGCAGCAAAATGCGAACTGTAGTTTTAACAAATGGACAAGTGCTGATTGACAAAATTATGCTACACAAAGCACTATACCCTGAAAAAAATATCTAAATAGCATATCTGGTGTAGAGCATATACAGGTTGCTATAAAGCAGGGCAAAGAATAGAATTTCTGAAATAAATATAGGCATTGTGAACAATTTGGACAATCTGGAAAAATTTGTGCTGCTGGGATCAAAGAGAAGCTCTCTGGAACAAAACAATGTTTTCCAAAAGTTTCGGGAAACTGAAAAGCGGATGCTGATTTTCCAGTAGGCCTATCCCTGCCAATGGCGGTAATCCTCGTGCAGAACCACAAACTAAACGGAGGAAGCCCCGTTTCCGTCCCTGTGAGGGCTTGTGTGCCCCTCCTATGGGTTGGGTGGCATCCCCGTACACCTCCGAGGGAGTGAAACACCGTGTTGGAGCCTTTGTGAGCCGCTATCGGGGAAAACGATTTTGCCGCTGAAATGTCAAGAGCAACGCAGAAGAAATCGTCGGGGAGGTTGAGCAGTGCGCCCAGTCTCCCGACGGCGTTTTCTGGCCCTAACAACGCCCTGATTTGCCTCATCAGGTTTCAGTAAATCGCGGGGCAAGGGCAGCCCAGAGGGCAGATTCAAGGGCGAAGGGCAAAAGCAGGATAAAAGCCGGGCGTCACATGCGACGCCCGGCAGATTACAGCGGCCCGCAGTGCGGGCCGCTTTTAGGGCTTTTATGGGCCGAAACAGGGATTCCAGAAACAATTTGAAGGGTTTGGCAGGTGTCCACTTTTGGGGTCATTTCAGAGAAGAAAATCACGCTTTGGCGTCGGCTTTCCCCAAACCCTTACTGTCCCAGCGGTTTGAGGCGGGGTCTATTATAGTTCCAGGGCGCTTTTGGGCGTAGAAATCGGCATCACGAAGAAGTTCGGCCCAAAACTCAAAATCTGCGCAGCTGAAAACAAAGAAGCAGTCTTCCCGAACGCCGACACACCGAAGTGCGAATTGCACCACTGTCTTCAAAGAAAAGGCCCGCCAGCGCATACGAAAAAATATGTGTCTGAACTGATAATTCTCGCCGTTCCCAGTAGCTATCCCCGCCAAGGTGTGGTATGGTGTGTCGCTACCGAAGGAGGGACACACCATGTACGATTACATGAGGGCACTGGAAGACAGGTTCAACTCCAAACAAAGCTATGAGCAGCGCCAAGAGCTTGAAATCAAACGCCAGGAGGTTGCCGCTCTGCTGGATAAGCAGGGACGAAAAAAGCTGCTCCGGCTGGTGGACGCCCACTCGATGGCACAGGAGGAAATGGCACTGGCCAGTTTCATTGCCGGCTTCCGTCTGGCATGGGGGATCGCAATGGAGTTGAGGGCGGACGGCAGTTATTCCTATGAGCAGGAACAGGAAGAAGTCAACCGACGCAAAAATTGTGGAGAGGAGGCTGACAAATATGGCTAAACGCAGGGCCAACGGAGAGGGCAACATCCGCAAACGCAGCGATGGCCGCTGGGAGGGCCGGTACACGGCGGGCCGCGACCCGGACACTGGGAAAGTGATCTACAAAAATGTGCTGGCAAAAACGCAAAAGGAGTGCAAGGAAAAGCTGAAGTGGGCCATTGAGGAAAACGCCAAAGTGGACACCATCCGGGCGGAGCAGTACACCGTAGGCCAGTGGATGGATGTGTGGTTTGAGAACTGCGCGAAAATCAAGGTGCGGCCCTCGTCCCATAAGACCTACCGGGGCTACATTGACAACCACATTAAGCCCAGCATCGGGAAAATCCCGCTAAACAAATGTCAGCGCCAGTGATAAAATGTAAGAAAACGCCGAGGAAAAAATGTAATTAT
>CAMNQF010000108.1 GCA_946548895.1 uncultured bacterium
TTTTACTGCTTCGCACTCCTTGTGTCTATTGTCCACTTTTTACGGACCAGTGCACTCGTCCAGCCAGCGATCCAGCCACTGGGCCAGGGTCATGCGGCTGTCCTCACACAGCTCCACATCCCGGAAGGTCTCAATATTTTGGTGGAGTTTGCCGAGAAGGGCTTTCTGGGTAGGGGCGAGGACGTACTGGAAGATGGGATCGCCATCCTCCTTGTGCCCCACCACGATGCGGCCCTCCCAGCGGCCATCCTCCCGCTTGCGTACCATGCCGTCCCCGGATGGTCTGCGCTTTGCCATTTGTTATTCACCTCCCGTTTTAATGTCACCATCGTTGTTGTCCATGCACTCCATCACGATTTTGGCGCCCAACCGAAAACCCAGAATGAAGTTTTCCAGGGCCGTGATGTCGTCGATCTCGTGCTGAGATTCTATGAGTTTTTCCAAGACCGCTTGTCCGGCGTCATCAAGAAGTTCCGTGAGTTGGCTTTCAAACCGGGCCACCCGGTCTGTCGCCCGTTTCAGCTCTGAATTGGGCGCCATGTCCTGCGTGTTGGGTGCTATGTTGCCGTAGTAGAGATCTTCCAAAGTGTTTCGCATTGTTCTCGCCTCCTGTAGCGACACAACATACCACAGACTGGCGGGAATATCCATGGTCAACGGAGAGAATTATCAGAACAGACACATATTTTTTGCGGCGTGCTGCTGGGCTTCTCTTTGTATACACTGGTGCAATTCATAATTCGCCACAGCGGCGCACAAAGGGGCCGACACCGCGTTTCATACGCGCGAGGGGCATGGATTGCCACCGGCTTCGTGAGATGGGCACAAACCACCGCACAGGGGCTAACACGGGGGGAAACCACTTGGGCGGCACCCTGTGGACGCAGGGCGCCGCCCATTTGTGACTGTGAGTGCTTATTCTGGGTAGCGTGTGTACAGAGTATACCCAGGCTGCTCCTCCAACCACCACTTGAAGTACTGCCCGCCCCAGCGGGCATGGTTGTTGAGACCGCTCTCGGTGACCTTGACGTACTCATCCGTTTTGCTGATCACAACCACCACGTGGCCGCTGCCGCTGTTGTCATAGCGGATCAGATCACCAGGGCGGATCTGATTCCAGCTTGGGTTGTCCACCCTCCGCCACGGGAGGTTTCCAAACGCGGCATCGCTACACAGCGTAGCCCAGCCAGAGCAGTGGGTTCCCCGGTGGTAGGGCCCGCCGCTAGTGGAGCGATAGGGCGTGGGGTACACTGTCCCGGTGGGATAGGTTTCCCGGAGCTGCGCCAGGGTGGCCCGCACACTTTCCTCAGTAACGGTAGCTACGGATTGCACCTCGTCCTGGTAAGACTGTGTGCTGTCGATGTGGACGGAGTTGGTGGTGGCATCATAGGTCACGCCGAAGTCCACCGCCCTGCCAATGTCCCGGAGCCGGACGTAGTTGTTCCCGCCGATGCTGTAGGCGGTCATGTTCACCCGCTGGCCGTCCACGTAGATGGGCTGGGTACTCAGTGTGGCTGTGATACTGGTGGCTGCCTGGGCGGTGGGGCCGCTCAGGGCGAGGCCGGCGAGGATGCCGATCCCCATAAAGACTGCTTCCCGTTTTCTGTTCATGCTGTGACGCTCCTTCCGATTTTGTTGTGCGTTTCGCAAACACAACCATGCCGAAGGAGGGCCGGGAAGTCAAGCACAATCGGGGCGGCGGCTCGGAGAAAAATAGAGGAGCAAACGAAGCACATTGCACAGCGGGGTGTTCCTATTGTTTTCTGTGGCGCAGATTTTGCACGGGCTCACATGGACATACCGCCCCAGCCCTGTTCCTCGTGATCGTCCGGCTTGTGGCCCATGGCGATCTTCTTTTCCTGGATTCTGCGCCGCAGTTTGCGGTCGGTGTGCTGGCCCTGGGTACTGTCCATCGTCCGAGCGTTGTCTTGGAAGATGCGGCCTATTGAATGGAGCAGACTGTTGACCGCCAGGATGGCGGAGGGCAGAGAAGGACTATCCTGCCGCTCCAACAAAATCTGAGCATGGGCGTGTCCCTGCTCCGCCGCCTGGGTCAACCAGTAGACAGCCTGCCCCATGTCTTGGGGGATGGTTTCACCCTCCCAATACAGCTTACCCAGCAGATATGCGGCATACGAGTTATCTGCTTCTGCTGACATTGTGAGCCAAGGCAGGGCCTCCGTTACATTTCCATCTTTCAAAAGCTCCTTGGCCAGACGGTAGGCGGCGAACTCGTGCCCGCTCTCGGCGGCCTGTGTCAGCCAGCGGATGCCCTGCTCCCGGTCATGGACTTCTACGTCATCGGCCAGCAGCAACTTGCCCAGCGCGTACTGCGCGTCTGGCAGCGTCTGTGCCGCCTGCTCAAACCAATACCGCGCCTCCAACCAGTCCGGCGTGACCAATGGGCCGTCCCGGTACAGCCTGCCCAGCAGAAGCTGGGCGTAGGGATCGCCATCCTCCGCCTGCGTGCGGAGCCGGTCCACTCCTTCGTCGCGCAGGTCAAGTGGGAGACTGTCGTCGCAGATCACTGACCAAATCCGTTTGCAAGTTTCGCTGCTTTGGAGAATATCATCCGGCTCGTCGTACTGCGCCATATCCCTATCCTCAAAGGTGAGATGTCCTAATCGGAGCGCCGCTTGAATCACAGCATTGTGAATAGCGCGGAACTCTTTCTGCTGAGACAGTGGGACGCGCTCCATGGGTTTGTCCGAGTAGAACTCATTCACCTCATGTTGAAGCTCCAGCCATTTTTCGTAGCACGCTTTTACTGACGGCAGCCGCGCCATCTGATCTACGATTTCATCCACTTGCTTTTTCACACGCTTGGGGAGATAGCCGTACTGCTTTTTACCTTTCGCATTTTTCAATTCGCGGGACAGCGATAATAGCATCTGCTCCGCCTCCGGGTGTTCACAGACGCCTCGCTTCATCTCGTTGGCCAGCTCAAGCATGGTATGGCGGGCCTCCGCCACCAGTTCATCCCGGGACTGGCTTTTCCGCTCGTAGACGTGGAGCATCTCCTGGCGGAAGATATCGTTGGTGAGCATGGACTTGATTTTCTCAATGCCCACCGGGCTGAGATATCCCGGAGCGTCCCCGGCAGACCACGCCATCATGTGGACATGAGGGTGGTCTCCTTCATCATGAAACGCGGCATACCAGCGGAACTCATTGGGCGGGATGTTCATGGCAGCGGCGATATCGTTGCGGTGTGTGAGGAGCAGGTTGCGCCACGTCCTGGCGTTGTCGTAACCCAGGCGGGCGGCGTCCTCCCGCTTCAGCGAGATGATGTGCGTCCACACATTTTTCTCGCACGTTTGCAGCTCCGATGTCACCTTTTTCAAATCTACATAGTCCTCGTCACCGAACAGGCGGTGGCTGCCTATGCGCTCCACGCGCAGACGGGTGGCGATGTCGTCGCCACAAACTTCATATCGCTCACTTCCGCCTATCGGCTGTCAGCGCCAGTGATAAAATGTAAGAAAACGCCGAGGAAAAAATGTAATTAT
>CAMNQF010000109.1 GCA_946548895.1 uncultured bacterium
TTTCTGACGATGTGGCCGAGGCGCTCCGGGCCAGCGTCCGCTATGAGGCGGCCTACCAGCGGCGGCTCTCCCGCCACAAGGCGCAGTATTCGCTGGACTGTGAGGACGGCATCGAGTATTCCGCCTGCCTGCACGAGCCCACTCCGGACGAGGTGCTGGAGCGCAAGGAGCGGTTCTGCCGTCTGTGGAACGCGCTGAACAGCCTGCCCCCGGCCCAGGGCCGCCGGGTGGATGCCTGCGTCATCCTCGGCAAGAGCTTTTCCGAGGTGGCGCTGGCCGAGGGCGTTGACGAAAGCGCGGTGCGGCGGGCCGTGGAGCGCGGGCTGGAGAACATGAAAAAGTTTTTGAAAAATTCCCGCTGAACCAGTCCGAAAACCATCCAAAAATGTCTCGGTTAATGAGAGGAAGTTTTTTCTTCTCCACAACTGAATAGCGGGCGGCCCCGGGTGAACGCGGGGAGCCGGGCGGCGGGTGCGCTGTGACTTCTCCCACGGGAGGACGAGCGACCAACACCACCGCCGCGCGTGGGGAACCTGCCAACCCCACGGCCACGATCCGCGAGGGACAAGCTGGCCGCTTGCCGCTTGGGGCCGCCGCACAAAACAAGGGAACGCCGGGCCGCTAACTGCTGTCTTTTGACGGGCCAAACATACGGGCCCGGCGCTCCCCATCTTTACATAGGAGGCGGACTTATGGAATACGACCCCGCTCTGGCCGCTCTGCTGGCCCAGCCGTGGAGCAACAACGTGTGCCGGGGCTATGTCATCTATGCGATGGAAAACTGCGGCTTTTCTGCCGGGGACATCCGGCGCGTGGTGGCCGAGCTCTATGAAGTGTTCGACTGCCGGGGGCTGGAAGAGGCCGAGGCGCATTTTCTGGACAGCCCCTATTAAGTTCGAGACAATTTGTCCCAAGGTAGGGACAGGCCAAAGGGCAGCACTTTTCGGAGTGCTGTCCTTTCGCGTTTCCCCACCAACCCAAAACGCAAAAGGAGGTTTTACCGTGAGACTGACCGCACAAGAGCTGGAACAAATGAAAAACGTGGACATCGGCGCGGTGAGCGCGGATGCGCTGGCTGACGTGAGCGGTATGGCCTTTGACCGCACCCTCCCCCGGGAGGAGCGGCTGGCCCGGTTTGTGAGACGGGCCGTCAATCCGTACTGCTTTAGCGTGGGCGGCGTGGGCGTGAAAATCGAATTTGCCGAGGGCGGCCCCTCCCTCCAGGAGACGCTGGCGGCCTTTCTTATCCGGCAAAAGAGCGGGCTGTGACTGCTGTTGCGGCCTGCTCCCACTTCGAGACAAAATGTCCCGAGGCATCGACATCCTTGTTGATTGCCCCGGGCAGAGTTATAATATAAGTGTAATGTGATAGGGAAGGAGGAACAATGGCACGAGCTAAAAACAGAGGGTATCAGCAGACTTTGGCCCCTACATACACTATCCGGCGCTGGCGTTTGGGGGAGTACATCCGCCTTTCCAAAGAGGATTTGAAAAAGGGCAAGGACGACAGCAACAGCGTGAAGAACCAGCGTGACCTGCTGGGGGACTTCTACCGGCGGCACATGGACGAATTTGAGAGCGCCGTTGAATATGTGGACGATGGGCACACCGGGACGGATGCCAACCGTGAAAACTTCCAGCGGCTCTTGGCCGATGTGATGAGCGGGAAAATCAACTGCGTGATTGTGAAAGACCTTTCCCGGTTCGCCCGGAATTACAGTGACGCGGGCAGTCTGATTGATAACCTGTTTGTGCAGATGGGCGTCCGCTTTATCTCCCTTGCGGAGAACGTGGACAGCTACCTAAACCCCGACAGCGTTTCAAACATTATCGTTCCGATAACTAACGTGATGAACGATAACTATTGCTACCAGACCTCAAAGAAAATCCGGCAGGTATTTGATTACAAGCGGCGCAACGGCCAGTACATCGGCTCTTTCGCTCCCTATGGCTATATCAAAGACCCAAAGGACAAGCACCAGCTTATTGTGGATGCGGATGCGGCTGAAATCGTCAAGCGCGTGTATTCCATGCTCCTGCAAGGCTCGTCTAAAAGGGCCATCGCGCTGTATCTGAACGAACACGGCATACCCAGCCCCACGGCCTACCGCCGGAAAAAGGGCCTGCCCGTTTCCTCGGCTGTGGCGGACGACCCCATGTGGGGGGCCCGGATGATACATGAAATCCTCACCAACCCCATCTATACCGGGGATTTGGTACAGGGCCGCCGCCGGGTGAAAAGCTACAAGGTACACCAGATAGAGGCTGTGCCCGAGGAAGAATGGGTGCGCGTCCCCGATACCCACGAGGCCATCATCACCCACGAAACCTTTGACAAGGTGCAGGCCCTGCTGGTACGCGATACCCGGACATCCCCCAAAGGGCGCGAGGTTCATCTGTTCAGCGGTTTTCTGAAATGTGCGGACTGCGGGAAATCCATCACCCGCAGCCAGAGCGGGAAAAATATCTATTACGCCTGCTCCACTTACAAGAACCGCTCCCGGACGGCCTGCTCCATGCACTCTATCAAGCACAACCGCCTGGAGGCCGCCGTTCTGTTCGCTATCCAGTATCAAGTGAACACCGCCGTTTCCTACTCGGAATTGATAGCCCGTATCAACTCGGCCCCGCTGAAAAAAAGTCAATCCCACCGCCTTAACGACCAGATAGCCGCAAAGGAAAAGGAATTGACCCGGATAACCCGCTACAAGCAGTCACTGTATCAAGATTGGAAAGACGGGGAAATCACCCAGCAGGAATACCGGGATATGAAAGCCGATTATGAACGGCAGGCCGCCGAGCTTGCGGATGTGCTGGCCCGGCTGAACGCGGAACGGGCGGAGCTGGCAAACGGCGTTGACAAGGAACATCCCGCGTTGGTAGCCTTTGCAAAGTATCAAAGCATCGAAACGCTGACCCGTGAAATCCTCACGGACTTGGTAGACCATATCAAGGTTTACGAAAACGGCAATATCAGCGTTCATTTCAAGTTCGCGGACGAGTTCCGCAAGATTGCCGAGTACATTGAAATCAACACCACCGATACCGCCGAGGCGGGCTGACCCCCGCCAAAGCAAAAACCCTTTTGACAGTGTGTTTTCCTAATAGGAGTTAATCATATGTATGTGGCGTCTATACTACTGGCGGATGTGACAGCATACAGGCCGTGACGGCGACGTGTTACATCCGCCCCGCCCTGATCCTCCCCGGCGCGCTGATGGTGTCGGACGACGGCACC
>CAMNQF010000110.1 GCA_946548895.1 uncultured bacterium
TTGCGAATTTTCGCAAAGTTTTCCGGCTCGTGCTCCCGCATCCACAGCAGCTTGGGGGCGGTGAAGCCCGCGAAGGCGATGTTGGCGGTGTATTGGCTCAATTTCTCCCGCCCAATTTCGTTGTTGAGGTAGTCCACCTCTTTGGCCGTCCGCCCGTCGTTCCACAGGATGGCGGGGCGGATGACATTGTCGTCCTCGTCCAGCGCCACCAGGCCGTGCATCTGCCCGCCCGCGCCGATGCCCGCCACCTGGGCCGTGTCAAAGTCTCGGAGCAGTTCTGGCACCCCGTCCGTCACAGCCCGCCACCAGTCCTCCGGGTTCTGCTCGCTCCACCCCGGCTGGGGGAAGGACAAGGGATACTCCTTGGTCACTTCATTCAGTACCGCGCCGCCCTCGTCCACCAGCAGCAGCTTGCACGCCGACGTGCCCAGATCAATCCCGACATAGTACATGATATAATCCTCCTCAGCGGATCACAGGGATTGTGACACTCCCGGTATATCTGCCGTCTGTGACAGTTAACGTAAGGTTCTTATCCTCTCCTGCCTGCATTACTGCCAATGCTTCGCCGTAATAAGTGTCGGTCTTTGCCCCACAAAACCCAATTTCATTGTAGGGGCAGGCGCTGCCCAGGCCCAGCAGCTTTCCGCCCGACACTTCAACATTCAAAATACCCCGCTCCAATGGCTTCAATATGCCGCTTTCATCGGTATATTGAAGCCGGATATGGCACAGACGGCCTGGCGCCACAGCATTTTCCTCCGGGACGGCCCGAAGCTGGGTTTCCGGGGCGGCGGTGCGCAAGGAACAGCGGCCCAGCTCCTTCCCTGCGGCGTCATAGCTCACCGCCTCGACGGTCCCGTCTTCATAGGTGCAGCGGAATTTGGCGATGCAGTCATTTTTCAGCTCTTTTTTGCCCACGCTTCTGCCATTCACCAGCAGTTCCACGCTGTGGGCCCGGGCGTAGACCTCCACGTTGGCGCGCTTGCCCGCACAGCCCCGCCAGCTCCAGGAGGGCATGGCGTTGGACATCTTCCAGGCGGAGGGGGAGTGCTTGTCGCCGGTGTGGTTCACCGGGCACACGGCGATAAAGGGCCCTTTGTCCCGCTCCAGGGCCACGCGGGTGTACAGCGCTTCGCCCAAGGGGCGGCCCGTCAGGTCAATGCGGCCCGACCCGGCGGTCACCCAGCCCAGCCCGCCGTCAAACCGGGGGGCGTAGTCGGCGTACTCCCAGCTCCCCACGCCCACCTCGCCCAGGTAGTCCATCCCCGCCCAGACGAAGTCGCCGATGAGCCGGGGTTCCAGCTTGGCCAGCTCCCGGAATTTATAGGCGTCGTTGCAGAAGGTCTCGCTGCCCAGAATCAAACGGCCGGGGTACTTTTTCAGGTCGTGCCGGTAGCGGTAGACGCCGTAGTTATAGCCCGCGATGTCCATGTTGGCGAAGGCGTCCCGAGTACGCCAGTCGCAGGGCGGGATGGTGGCCCCCCGCTTCATGAACTCGTCCCCCAACAGTCCGGCCATGTCGTTGAAGAACTTGCTGCCCACCGCCTTCTCCCTGGCCTGCTTCCCGGCGGCCTTGGCCTTCTCGGCTTTTTCCGCCTCCCTCCTGGCCTTCTCGTCGCTGTACTGGCCGAAGCCGATGGAGCTGAGAAAGTTGAAGAAGATGTTCACGCCGCAGGTCACCGGGCGGGTGGCGTCCAGGGCATGGAGATATTCCGTCATCTCACGGGTCAGGGCGATGCCCTTTTCCTGGGCCGTCTCGCTGACCTCGTTCCCGGTGGAGTACAGGATGACGGATGGGTGGTTGTAGTCCTTTTCCACCATGTCCTTCAGGTCCCGCTTCCACCACTGAGGGAAGTACTCCACGTAGTCGTGAATGGTTTTGTGGATATACCAGTGGTCGATGTACTCGTCCATCACCAGCACGCCCAGGTGGTCGCAGGCGTCCAGCAGAAACTTGGAGCAGGGATTGTGGGCGGAGCGGATGGCGTTGTAGCCGTTTTCTTTCAAGATGCGGATCTTCCGCCACTCCGCGTCCTCGTAGCAGCAGGCCCCCAGCACGCCGTTGTCGTGATGGATGCACGCCCCTTGGAGGATCACCCGTTCGCCGTTCAGCAGCAGTCCATGGACGCCCCACTCCAGGGTGCGCAGACCGAAGGTTTCCACCACCTCATCCGTCCCAAACCTTACCTGGCACGTATAGAGCTGAGGATCGTCCAGGCTCCAGGGTTTAGCCCCTTCCAGGGTCATGGTAAATGTAAACTGCCTCTTGGTCTCCCCGGAGGCGACGGCCAGCTCCCGTCCGTCGTCCAGGACGGCCACGGACACCGGCCCCGCACCCTCCGTCTCCACCCGCACCTCGATCTGGGCCGGATCCAGGGATAGCGTGCGGATCTTCACCCCGTTGAGCTTGATGTGCTCCCGATCCGCCGTCCACAAGACAACAGGCCGGTAAATGCCCGCGCCGGAATACCACCGGGAGTTGGGCTGGTCGGCGTTGCGGGCAATGACCTCCAGGGTGTTCGCTTCCCCAGCCCGGAGCTTCCCCGTCAGGTCCACATAGAAGTTGGTATAGCCGTAGGGCCGGAAGGCCAGCTTTTCCCCGTTGAGCCACACCTCGGCGTTGTGGTACACCCCCTCGAACTCCAACACGGCGGTCTGTCCCGCCAGGGTATGGTCAGGGGTAAAAACCTTCGTGTAGCGGTAATCCCGCCCCTCGTACCAGCCGGTGTTCACGCCCCCGGCGGACAGCTCCGTGCGGGGCTCGGACAGCATGGCGTCATGGGGAAGGGTCACGGGAACACCGGGGCCCTCATCTTCCAGATATCTCACTTGCCAGCAATCATTGAATTGATTTGCCTTCATGTTTCTCCTCCTCCAGTAAAAAGGAATGGAAATCAACACTTCCCACTCCGCAGAATTTGAAATACAGCGCCTGTTTCCCACTATTTAAAGCACAGTCTGCTCGAAATTCTGCCCGTCCATCGATCAGCTTCAACGGGATACGCGCCGATATCGTCTGAAAGCCCGGCGTGCCGGAGAGTAAAAATTCTCCTTCCGCGGTGCCGCTCAGTTCCACCGATACAGCTTTGACCCCCCGGATGTCAAAATACTTGAAGCCTGCCACAGCGCCGTCCCGCATATTGGCGATGTACTGGTCACCGTTCCCCTCC
>CAMNQF010000111.1 GCA_946548895.1 uncultured bacterium
CATCCGCCCCGCCCTGATCCTCCCCGGCGCGCTGATGGTGTCGGACGACGGCACCGTACAACCAAACAGCGCCCCCACCGCCCCGGCGTCCATCACGGTGCCAGAGACGATCGATGGCGGCAGCTCCATCACCGTATCCTGGGCGGCCAGCGCCGACGCGGAAAACAACCTGGAGGGGTACAAGCTGGAGCGGTCCACCGACGGCGGCTCCACCTGGACCCAGGTGTACCAGGGGGCGGGGACCAGCGCTGTGTGCGCCGTGGTCTTCGGCACGGAGAGCGTCATGTACCGGGTCCGGGCCTATGACAGCGCCGGGGAGTCCTCCGGCTGGCGGACCAGCGGCCAGGTGACGGTGGTCAACAACACCGCCCCGGAGGCCCCGTCCAGCATCACGGTGCCCCTGACGGTGCTGGGCGGCGGGCCGCTGGCCATTGCCTGGGGCGCGGCCCAGGACGCGGACGGCGACCTGGCCGGGTACGCCCTGGAGCGGCAGGCGGACGGCGGCCCCTGGGAGGAGGTGTACCGGGGGGAGGCCCAGACCTTCACCGACGCCATCACCCGGGGCTGGGCCACGGTGGCCTACCGGGTGCGGGCCTACGACGGCCACGGGGCGTACAGCGGCTACACCGCCTCCACCGCCCGGGAGGTCAACAACAACACCGCCCCGGTGATCCAGTGCGAACAGGAGAGCGGCGCGGACCTGGGGACCGTGTCGGAGGGCTTCTCCATCGACTACAGCGCCAGCGACGCGGACGGGGACGCGGTGGCCGTCACCGAGGCCGTGGACGGCAAGCCACTGCGGCAGTTCACGGCGGGGGCGGGCCAGACCTACACCTTTGCCGTCACCGGCGAGACGTTCATGAAGCTGCTGAACGGCCCCCACGCCCTCACCGTCACCGCCAGCGACGGCCAGGCGGAGGGCGTCCACAGGCTGGCCTTCACCAAGTCTGTCACGGCGGCGTCCGTCACCCTGGCGGAGCCCATGGAGGCGGACGCGCCCATCACCATCTGCGTGCTGTCCGTCACCGGGCATATCCCGGAGGACGCGGCGTACCATGTGAAAGTGACCAACAACGCCAACGACGAGGCCCCCGTGTGGGAGGACTGCACCGTGGAGGTCAAAAACGGGGGCAACCACATCTTCGCCAACGAGACCGCCGCCAACGGCTTCGCGTTCAACTTCAAGGTCACGGCGGAGCGGGGCGGGAGCGGCGAGAGCGGCTACATTACATCGGTGCAGGGCGGCTTTCAATAAGCGGAAAGGAGTTTGTGAGGACGAAATGGGTTTGAATATCATCCGAAGAGACAGCGTGAAGGAGCTGCGTATGGCGGGGGCGGGCATCACCCCGCCCAAGGACTGGGGCGACGTGGGCCAGGTGCGGGCGGCCAAGCGGCAGGAAGCGGGGGCGGCCTGCTCCGCCGCCATCTACGCGGGGGTCAGCGTGGGGGATTCCCACTACAGCCTGACGGAGCACGACCAGACGGAGATCATGGCCCAGTACACGCTGGTTAAGGAGGGGGCGGCGGCGGTGCCCTACCACGCCGACGGCCAGCTGTGCCGGATGTACCCGGCGGAGGAGTTCGCCGCCCTGGCCCAGGCGGCCACGGCCCACGTGTTCTACCACCGCACCTACTGCAACCACCTCAACGCCTGGATCGCCCGGGCGGGGCTGGAGGAGCTGGCGGGCATCGCCTATGGCGCGGAGCTGCCCGGGGACCTGGCCCAGAGCATGGCGGCGATCCTCAGCGCGGCGGGCGGGGGCGCGGCATGAAGCGGGTGCTGACCCTGTGGGCGGCGCTGGGCGTGGCCTACGTCGCCCTGGAAACCCTGTTCCGGGGATATTCCCACCCGTCTATGCTGACAGTGGGCGGGCTGTGCGGGCTGCTGGTGGGGGCCATCAACCAGCGCCCCAGGTTCTACAACGCGCCGGTGGCCCTCCAGTCCGCCGCCGGGGCGCTGATCGTGCTGGCGGTGGAGTTCGCCGCCGGGTGCGTGCTCAACCTGTGGCTGGGGCTGGACGTTTGGGACTACTCCGGGCTGCCGGGGAACCTTTTGGGGCAGGTGTGCCCCCAGTTCGGCGTGCTGTGGTTTTTCCTCATGCCGCTGGCCATCTGGGCGGAGGACACGGGGCGGTGGCTCATCTGGTACTACGAGCGGACGGTCCACGGGCGGCGGCTCCCCCAGCCGGCGCAGGAAATCTATTCGCTGGCCCAGGTGTACCGGGAGTTTTTCACCGGGCGGTAACGGCGGGCCCGCCTCCACCGGGGGCGGGCCGTTGCACAATAACAGGAAACGGAGGGGCGGATTATGCCGGACAAGTGTATTTTGGACCCGGAGCGGGATTGCCTGGGGCTCATCAAGGCCAAGGAGGTGGAGGGCGATCTGGCCGAGCTGCGCCGCCAGAACAGTGCCAGTCACGAGCGCATTTTTGACCGGCTCAGTGAGCTGGAGAAGGAGGAGGCTGTTCAGGCGGAGCGGTTCCGAAACATCTCGGACACGCTGGACGGGATGCGCGACACCCTTGGGGATCTGAAAAAAGACAGCAGGGAGCTGACCAGGACGCTGCCGGAGCTGGTCCTCCGGGTGAAGGCTCTGGAAAAGGACGGCGACGCGACCGAACAGGAGGTGGACAAGCTCCGGGGAAAGCCGGGGGAGACCTGGGAGCACCTCAAAAAGCAGGGCCTGGGGTGGATTCTGGCGCTGCTGCTGGCCATCGTGGCCGTGGCCATGGGGCTGGGGAAGTACCTGTAAAAACAGAAAGGAGAAAAACGCATGAAGGACAAGGAGTACATGATGAAGTGGCTGCGGGCGGCGGGGGTTCGGGTCGTCAAGACGGTGGCCCAGACGGCCATCGCCACCATCGGGGCGTCGGCGGTGCTGTCCGCCGTGGACTGGCCCATGGTGCTGTCCGCGTCTGCGCTGGCCGGGGTGCTGTCCCTGCTCACCAGCGTGGCGGGGCTGCCCGAGGTGGAGTGACATGGACAACGCGCAAAAGATATGGGACAAGCTGCTCGCCGCCGGGCTCACCCCGGCGGGGGCGGCGGGGCTGCTGG
>CAMNQF010000112.1 GCA_946548895.1 uncultured bacterium
GCGGCTCCTGTGGCGCAAGTGCGCCGCTTGCCATATCGTGAGCCACAAGGGACGTGTAATAGTTGCCGATTGTGGACGGGGCATTGAAAAGCACCGCCCGTAAATACTGCTGTAAATAGTAAGATAAAGTGTACCAATATCCGCCACTGAAAGGATACCAATCCACGCCACAAAAGGGGCCAAATCTCGCCACGAAGTATACCAGGTCAACCGAAGGCAGCCATCTGGTAAAATGAGAGGACACTCACCCGGATGGAGGCCAGAAAGGAATGAAGGGGTATCACGTGTACAGCAAGATTCAGCAATTTCGTTCGGCGGGATTCAGCCAGCGGCAAGTGGCGCGGCGGCTTGGAATCAACCGCAAGACAGTAAAGCGGTATTGGGAAATGCCGGTAGATGAGTACGAGGAAATGAGCAGCACAGTCTGCCGGAAGCAGTACTTGGACAAGTACCAGGCGCAGATTTTGGAGTGGCTGCGGGAATTTCCAGACCTGACAGCGGCCCAGGTATGCGACTGGCTGAGGGAACACTACCGGGAGGAGGTGAGCGAGCGAACAGTATCCCGGTATGTGAAGCAGGTACGGGAAGAATACGGGCTGAAAAAGAGCGCGGTGCCGAGAGAGTATGAGGCGGTGCCGGAGCTGCCGATGGGGAAACAGATGCAGGTGGATTTCGGACAGAAGATGATGCCCAACGTGGACGGCGGGCAGACCAAGGTGTATGTGGCGGCGTTCGTACTGTCCCGGTCGCGGTACAAGTACGCACAGGAGCAAAACCGGCCCTTTACCAGCGTAGACCTTGTACGGATCTGCCATGACTGCTTCCAATACATGGGCGGGATGCCGGAGGAACTGGTATTCGACCAGGACAGTATCGTATGCGTAAGTGAAAATGCCGGGGACATCATCTACACCTATGAGTTTGAGAAGTTCCGGCAGGAATGTGGTTTGTCCATCCGGATGTGCCGCGGAGCGGACCCGGAAAGCAAAGGAAAAATTGAGAATGTGGTGAAGTACATCAAGGGGAATTTCCTCAGCCACCGGCTGTATGTGGACGATGGCATCCTCAACGGAAGCTGTCTGGAATGGCTGGAGCGGACCGCCAACGCCAAGGTGCATGGGACCACCAAGCTGATCCCAGCGGAGGTATTCCAAGAGGAGCGAGAGTACCTGCGGCCCCTGCCGGTCTGTGACCAGGTGAAGCGCCCGGTGATCTGCCGGACGGTGCGCAAGGACAACACAATTATCTACAACAGCAACCGCTATTCCGTCCCTCTGGGTACCTACACCACCCAGCCAGAGGTGCGCATTGAAACACTGGACGGGGTTCTGTACATCCAGACGATGTTTGGCGAACCCATCTGCGAGCACCGCATCTCCTCCGGGCGGGGGCTGCTGATCCAGAGCCAGTCCCACCGGCGGGACCGCACCTCAAAACTGGACAAGCTGCTGGAGGAACTGGACACCGAGCTGGACGGCAGGGCCACCGAGTTTTTGACAGCCATCCGCGTGGACAAATCCCGCTATGCCAGGGACCAGTTCCGCTTGATCCACTCCCTGCTGGACCAGTACGGCATGGAGGCGGCGCTCCAGGCCATTGGCTTCTGCCAGCGCAGCAGGCTCTACAGCGCCAACACTATGCGGGACTACCTGGAGCACCAGGCCACCCTCTCCTGCGAAACGCGGCCCACGCCAGCCATCCCCCACATCCCGGTGGATGACCCCAAGTACCATGTGACTACACAGAAGCGGCCCCTCTCGGCCTATGCGAAGGTGGGTGATCCCCGATGCTGACCCCCTTGGAACGGGTGAATAACCTGATAGCCGATCTGCGTTATGCCCAGGTGGACTTCGACGCCCTCTTTGCCGGGAAGAACAGCCTTACCCCGCTGGAATCTGTGGAGCTGTTTCTGGCCGAGCAGCAGAGGCTTCGCGTCCTCAAGCAAAACCTCCTGCGCAGAAAGCGGGCAAATCTCCCCGCCGAAAAGACGCTGGACTCCTTTGACTTCGGCTTCCAGCGCAGCGTCTCCAAAAAGCAGATGCTCCGCCTGTCCGATATGACCTGGGTGGAGCAGGCCTTTAATATCTGCTTCCTCGGTCCGCCCGGTGTGGGCAAGACCCACCTCGCTCTTTCCTTGGCCGTCCAGGGCCTTGACCTGGGATACACCGTAGCCTTTGAAACTCTGGACAATCTCATGACCATCCTAAAGACCGCCGAGATCTCCAGTGCCAGCAAGCGCCGCCTCAAGTATCTCCACAAAGCCGCCCTCGTGGTGGTGGACGAGGTGGGCTTCATGCCCCTCTCGCCCGCCGAGGCCAACCTGTTCTTTGGTTTTATCTCCGCCATGAGTGAGAGAACGTCACTGATCATTACTTCCAACAAGGGGTTTGACGAGTGGGCCGACTTCCTTGGCGACGCTACCATTACCACCGCTATCCTCGACCGCCTCATCCACCGCTGTGAGATTATTAACATGACCGGCTCCAGCTACAGACTGGAGCACCACCAGTCCATCACTAACTAACTTTTCCGCTGGTATACTTCCTGGCGAAACCTCGCCCCGGCACTGGTATACTTTGTGGCGAAATTTGGCCCATTTTTCTTGACTGCTTACATCTGCTTGATGTTGCGGATTTTGGTAGTGTTCTCCCGCATACAGTCCAGCACAAAGCGGATATGTTCGCCGTCCAGCTTCATAAACTTTGCTTTCACCAGCTCGGCGGGGTAGTCGTCCCCGGCAATGCGGATCGTCTTTCTCCGGGTGCATACGGTTTCAAGCATGATGTCAACAATTTCGTCCAGCCTGTCCCCGTCAAACTTCATATCCTGCATGAGAATGTCATAGGAGATATTGTCCTTGATGATCTCCCGGTAAATCTCAAAAGCTGTCTGTGCGTCCGATTCCTTTCGTTTCCGTTCCGGCGGCATAGCCGCTTCTCTGTCAGAGGGAGAGGGGTTAGGGGAAAGGATAGGAATGGAATGGGTACTTTGTTCATCAGTAA
>CAMNQF010000113.1 GCA_946548895.1 uncultured bacterium
CCGATGTGGGCGATCTTGCCCCGGGTAGCCTCGTTGTCGGGCTGCACGGTGGTGTCGCCGATCTTGCGCAGGCCCAGGGCCTCGGCGGTGGCCTTATGCTTGGCCAGACGGCCGTTCAGGCTCTTGACGAGCTTGATGTTGATGGTTTTAGCCATTGTCGCAAGCCTCCTTAACCTAAGATCTCTTCCACGCTCTTGCCGCGGATGCGCGCGACTTCGGCGGGGCTGCGCAGGGACTTGAGCCCCTCCATGGTGGCGGCCACCACGTTCTGGGGGTTGTTGGTGCGCAGGCACTTGGCGCGGATGTCGGACACGCCGGCGGCCTCCATCACCGCGCGCACGGGGCCGCCGGCGATGATGCCGGTACCCTTGCTGGCGGGCTTGAGGAGGACGCGGCCGGCACCGAACTCGCCGATGACCTCGTGGGGGATGGTGGTGCCGGACAGGGTGATGGTCACCATGTTCTTTTTGGCGTCCTCAATGCCCTTGCGGATGGCCTCGGCCACTTCGGCGGCCTTGCCCAGGCCGTAGCCCACCTTGCCCTTCTCGTCGCCGATGACGACCAGGGCGGAGAACTTGGCCACGCGGCCGCCCTTGACGGTCTTGGAAACGCGGTTCAGGTACACGACCTTCTCCACGAACTCTTTGGGTTCTCTTTCAAATTTAGGCATTCCTATTTCCTCCTCCCATTAGAACTGCAGGCCGCCCTCGCGGGCGCCCTCGGCCAGAGCCTTCACGCGGCCGTGGTACAGGTAGCCGCCGCGGTCGAACACGACTGACTCGATGCCTTTGTCCTTGGCGCGCTGGGCGATGGCCTCGCCCACCTTCTTGGCGGCCTCACAATTGCTGCCGGGGCCCTGGAAGCCCTTCTCCTGGGAGGACGCGGAGACCAGGGTGACGCCCTTGGTATCGTCGATGATCTGGGCGTAGATATTGGTCTCGCTGCGGAACACGTTCAGGCGGGGACGTTCGGGGGTGCCGGACACCTTGCCGCGAACGCGCTTATGACGGTGCAGGCGTTGAGCCTTGGTATTGGGACGGTTAATCATAATCGGCACACCTCCTTATTTCTTCACGCCGGTCTTGCCGACCTTGCGGCGGATGACCTCGTCAGAGTACTTGATGCCCTTGCCCTTGTAGGGCTCGGGGGGACGCTTCTCCCGGACCTCGGCGGCGAACTGGCCCACCAGCTGCTTGTCGGAGCCGGAAATCACAATCTGGTTGGCGGAGGGGGTCTCGATGGTGATACCCTCGGGAGCCTCCATGATCACCTGATGGGAGAAGCCCAGGTTCATGACCAGCTTGCCGCCCTCCATAGCCACGCGGTAGCCCACGCCGTTGACATCCAGGGTCTTTTTGAAGCCCTCGGTGACGCCCACCACCATATTGTGGAGCAGGGTGCGGGTCAGGCCGTGGAGGGAGCGGTTCTCCTTCAGGTCGTTGGGGCGGGTGACGTGCAGCTCGGCCCCGTCCTGCTTGATGGTCATGTTGGGATGGAACTGCTGGGTGAGGGTGCCCTTGGGGCCCTTCACGGTGACAACATTGTTGTCCTCAATTTTGATCTCCACGCCGGCGGGGACGGCGATAGGAGCTCTGCCAATTCTAGACATTCCTATAACCCTCCTTACCAGACGAATGCCAGGACTTCGCCGCCGACATGGGCCTCCCGGGCCTTCTTGTCGGTCATGACGCCCTTGGACGTGGAAACGATGGCAATGCCCAGGCCGCGGAGCACCCGGGGCAGCTCCTCAGCGCCGGCGTAGACGCGCAGGCCGGGCTTGGACACCCGGCGCAGGCCGGTGATGGCCTTCTCCTTGCCGGGCTGGATATACTTCAGCGTGATGCGGATGACGCCCTGGGTCCCATCGTTGATGGTCTGGAAGTTCTTGATATAGCCCTCGTCCAGCAGGATCTGGGCGATGGCCTTCTTCATGTTAGAAGCGGGAACATCCACGGTGTCATGCTTGGCGTTGTTCGCGTTGCGGATGCGGGTGAGCATATCCGCAATGGGATCGGTGATTTGCATGAGACTTTACCTCCTGTTAAGATTACCGGAGTTGTTACGCTGCGCCGGGCTCCGTTTTGGCTTGAAAACGGTGCGGCTCCGCGCTTCTCTCGGTATAGATGGAAAGGTATCGGAGGTTAGGCATCATCCCCCGACCTGTTATCCATCTTTTCCCTCGCTGGGGGTCTCTTGATGCGGCGCCTGCGAAATTTGCCGGAATTTGCAAGTGCCATATAACAGGCCCATAGGCGGGAGTATTCAAACTCCCGCCTTTGGACGAGTTACCGTGAAATTACCAGGACGCCTTTTTGACGCCGGGGATTTCGCCCTTATAAGCCAACTCCCGGAAGCAGATGCGGCAGATGCCGTAGTTGCGCAGGTAGGCGTGGGGGCGGCCGCAGATCTTGCAGCGGTTGTAGCGGCGGCTGGAGAACTTGGGCTCAGCCTGCTGCTTGTTAATCATGGATTTTTTGGCCATAGCTTGTTCCCTTCCTCTCTCAGCCGTTGGTGGTGAACGGGGCGCCCAGGAGCGTCAGCAGCTCCTTGGCCTCCTCGTCGGACTTGGCGGTGGTGCAGATGACCACGTCCATGCCCCGGATCTTGTCGATCTTGTCGTACTCAATCTCGGGGAAAATCAGCTGCTCCTTCAGGCCCAGGGCGTAGTTGCCCCGGCCGTCGAAAGCGTTGGGGTTGATGCCCCGGAAGTCGCGGACGCGGGGCAGGGCCACGTTGAACAGGCGGTCCATGAACTCCCACATCTTGTCCTGGCGCAGGGTGACCTTGGCGCCGATGGGCATACCCTCGCGGAGCTTGAAGTTGGCCACAGACTTCTTGGCCTTGGTGATGATGGGCTTCTGGCCGGTGATGGCGGCCAGGTCGGCCACCACGGACTCCAGCACCTTGGCGTTGTCCCGGGCCTCGCCGCAGCCGCAGTTGACCACGATCTTGTC
>CAMNQF010000114.1 GCA_946548895.1 uncultured bacterium
TGGACGTTCTGGAGAGCGGCCTGCCGCTCCATGAAAAGGGCTACACGCTGAAAGCAAATTACAGCAGGGCCAGCGCCGTGAACGCCCTGGATGGCGGGCACTTCCCCGCACCTATGGCGATAGAGCCGGTGAATGTTACCGCCGACGGGAAAGCCCAATGCCTGCGGGCCACCTACTACAAAGACGGCATCCGCAATATGGTGGGCAACACCATAGACCGCAAGACCTGTGTGGCCGAAGCGGTCAGCGTCAACCGGCTGGGCGGTCTTTACGGCCAGCATACCCGATGGGGTGTGTTCGATGTGAGTGGGAAAGTCCCCTGCCTGACAGCATCGGCGGGCATGGGCGGCGGGCATATCCCCATGTACCCCATCCGTGTGGGCACCATAGAGAGCGGCACCGGCTCCGAGGGCCAGGGACACCGGGTATATTCAGCGGACGGCAAGAGCAAGACCCTGTGCGGGAACGGCGGCGGGGCCGGGGCAAAAACCGGGCTTTATACCACCCCCACCGACTGCCCCGCCCTACGGGTGGCGGAGGCCACCGCCAAAGGCTACACCGACATCCTCCCCGGCGAGTGTGTTGACCTGACCATGCCCAACAGCAAGACCCGCAGGGGCCGTGCCATGCGGGAAAAGGCGAATTGCCTGACCACCTCCTGCCAGTATTATCAGTATTGCGGAACGCTGGACAGACCCATCTACGAAGTCCGCAACGGCCAGATCACAATAAAGGGCCAGCAGTACCCCATCAAGCTGATGGACGGCTACTATATCATCCGCAAGTTGACGGTGCGGGAGTGTATGCGGCTCCAAACGGTGCGGTCGGACTTTGTGTTCCCGGTCAGCGACACCCAGGCGTATAAAATGCTGGGCAACGGCTGGACGGTGGACGTGATCGCCCATATCCTCTCCTACTGCCCCGGTATCACCGTGGAACCGCTGGAAGTGCTGTCCATGTATGACGGCATGAGCTGCGGACACCTGGCCCTGGATAAGCTGGGGGCCACCATCCTCCGCTACTACGCCACCGAGATCGACAAATACGCTATCAAGACCACCCAAACAAACTTCCCCGACACCATCCAATTAGGCGATGCTTTTCAGGTGCGGGAGGATGAATGGTGGTCTTTTTTTGAGCATGGAAAAGGAGTGTGACATTGATGGAATTGACGTTTCGCACCGCCACTCCCGCCGAGCGGCTTTACTCCGCCAGCCAGAGTATGCAGCTCAAGGGCCAGACAGGGTGCGTCGGCCACCTGCGGGCCGGAACAGGCATGGACGCCCAAGGTTTTCTTAAAACATGGCAAAGCCACCGGCAAGACCTGGACACCGAGGAATTTCAGGCGGAGTTTGAGAGCGTCCTGAACGCCCTGGTGGGCGACGGGCAGTACGGCGGTTTTTTGAAAAGCCGTGACGCTATGCGGGACTTTTGCCAGGAACACCCGGAGAGCAGCTTTGATGATGGTTTCGCGTTTGGTTTCCGGGCGGACACGGCGCAGTATTCTTACCTGATCCGGCTGAACCCCTATAAGGAGGAAGAAAACCTGTCCCTCTACTGCTATCGCCGGGACTCGCTTGAACGCCACATGAAACAGGCTGAAAAAGGTATCCGCTTCATCACTCCGCACTACGAGGAAAAGTTCAGGATCATGGACGGCGACATGGTGCGGATCAGGTGCCCGGACGGAAGGCAGCTTGACCGGGAATGCCGGTATATCGACGAGTGCCATGTGGAGGTGGGCAAAGGCTGGGATAACCTCTATCACATCTGTCAGTTTGCCGAGATGATGGAGCGCAACGGCAACTCTGTGATCCCCCTCAGAAATTCGCTCCCGCTGATATGCTACGGCAAGGTGCCGGAGAAGCGGGCCATCGTGATGTTTGAGCGGGGCTTTGACGGCTACCGCTCCGCATCCTATGTGACAAAGGGCCGCACCAGCCAGAAGCTGGTGGACGAGCTGAACAGCGGGATGGGCGTGAGCAAGGCACAGGCGGCGGCGATGCTGGCCGGGGCCACCCAGGGCTGGGCCACCCCCGCCGCCGACCCGAAAAACTATGATGAACAGGGCCAGCCCATCAAATCCCGCCGCCCGGACAGGGGTGATGCCCGATGACCGAGCAGAAGCACCTTATTTGGAGCGACTTTGACCTGGACTACGAGGATTGGCGGGAGTTTTTAGAGGATGAGTACCCGGAGCTGACCGAGGACGAGCGCATGATGCTGATGTACGACATCAACAACGGCTACCTGGACGATGAGCGTGTAAACCTGAACATTCAGCTTGACCAGCCCATCCTCATTATTGCCGACCTGGGCCTCTGGACGGGACGGCACATGGGCTATAAGGAGATCGCCAGCGGCAACATCCGGGACTGCCTTTACGCTGACACTGACTATACCACATGGTATGTTGACAAGCTGGGCGACCTGCGCTGTGACGCCATCCACCATGATGGCACCAATCATTACCTCTACCGCACCTACAAGCCTGGGGTGCGGGAATCGCAAATTGACCTGCTGAAAGAAAAATTGTATTACGGCACAGCGACCCGCGCCGATATTACCCGGATCACCCGCAGGCTGGGGGACGAGATTGGCAAGGTCTACGGCTGGGACTTCCCCCAGCGTGGGCGGCAGGCCGTGTCCGTGGAAAGGTAGGAGCATTATGGCACAGTTACCGAATGTCAAATTGAACGTACACCCCTCCATGTTTGACCTGATGATGGCCGTTCTGGAGCGCAACACCACCGCCGAGGATGTGCCCACCCGCAACAGCGCCCAGGACTTGATGGAAAAACGTATGCGGTTTTCCCGGCGCTGCCGCGGTGTGGGCGGTAAGCCCTATGTCAGTATGCGGATGTATGAGAGCGAAGCCTC
>CAMNQF010000115.1 GCA_946548895.1 uncultured bacterium
GAGCGTCAGATTCCGGTTCTGAATGTTGGGGGTTCGAGTCCCTCCGGGCGTACCAAAAACCGCTTGAATGGTTCATTTTATGAACTTTTCGAGCGGTTTTTGTTTTATATCCCTCAAACGTCCCTCACGCTTTTTAAAGGACCATTTTTATCCAGCCTGATTAGGCTTGAAAAGTAACGAATCCATCACCCGGCCCAGCCTGTCCATGTCGCCCCCCAATACATGACCGTATACGTTCAGTGTCGTGGTAATGTCACTGTGACCCAGCCACGCCTGAATATCTTTTGCGTCACACCCCCCTTTGCGTAGCGCGTAGACAACCGAATGCCCTTATGGCATAATAAGGACAAATTTTTTCAGACCGCAAAGGAGGCTAAAATGGGAGCCTGGGGCATCACTGTAAGGCAAAGTGACGATGGCTTGGACCTGCTGGACACCATCGTAGTGGAACAACTAAGAAAAGTGAATTTTTCTGCTTTTAACGTGTCGGAGGCTATTGCACTTTTGAACCAAACCATTCATGAGGAAATCGAGCTGTACAGGCAGAAGCCGCCGTCGAGGATTACGGATTTCTATATCAGCGAAACGCTTATGCACAACTTTACCAATGCGGCGATCTTGGTCGCGGAGTGTCTCTACGATTATTATCAGACCGGGGAATTAGTTGTCTATGATTATGTCGGTGAGAACTACGATCCAGTTGAGTACCATATCAAAAATTTCATTGTCAAAGGAGATGATTTGCCGCCCCTTCTGGCAGAACCGAAAAGCGTTCAGTCTCCAGAACATTGGAAGTATCAGGGGTGGGCCAGCAAGAAAATTCTTCGACAGTGGTTAAAGCATATCCGGGCTGTCCAGCAGAGCTTGGAGAAAAACTTATAGCGGGGCGAGAGAATGTATATGGCTGTTACAATTACGAATATCTCCGTAGATGATCTGCCAGGAATTGAACGGCAGTACGGAGAAGGGCTTATCATCCAGGACTGCGATTTGAACGCCTATGAGGCGGTGAATTTGATCAACCAGACCTATACCCATGGCGGCATCTTGTTGGAGAGAACGGAATTTCAGAAGGTTATGGTTTTCCAGAACGATGGCCGGACCAATCTGTTATTCCCTTTCTTCCAAGTCAAATTGGAAATGAGCAAGCTCGTCATGTGGCAATTTTCCACCTATAAGGCTTGTCACAGCGTATTCCTGAGAGATTACAACAGAGGCAAGCGAAGCATCCTGGGTGAAAAGTGGTAGCAACACCCCTGCAACTGACTAAAATCAGTTGCAGGGGGGCTTTTTGCGTTTATTGACAAATAAACAAATGGCAAGAACATCAGCGAGGCGGTGACTATCAGTGCAGTCACCGCCCCGCTTTTTTTATTTTCCCGCACATCACGAATAGGAGGCAAACACCATGCCGTCAAATCTGAATCTGGACTACTACTACGGCACCGAAGCCGAACAGTATAGCTTTTACCGCGTCCCCAAGACCCTGCTCACCGACCCCCGCTATAAGGCTCTACGGCCTCCTGCTGGACCGCATGAGCCTGTCTATCCGCAACGGGTGGATGGACAAGGACCGCCGCGTCTACATCTACTTCACCCAGGAGGACGCCATGGCGCTGATGAGCTGCGGCAAGGACAAGGCCACCCGGCTGTTCCGGGAGCTGGACCAGGGCGGTATCGGCCTGATCGAGCGCAAGAAGCAGGGCCAGGGCCGTCCCACCCGGATCTACGTCAAGAACTTTACCCTGCCCCCGGAACCCGGCCAACAGTCACAGACGCCACCCGAGGGCCCCCAGACTGCGGAAAGTCAGCAGTCCAAACCGCTGCACAGTACCGCTGTCAAGACTTTAAAGTGTACCCTTTGTCAAGGACAAAATAAGAAACAGACACCCCAAAATTTGGACAAGTATCGGAAATGGCAGAAGGCTGGATGGATTGATGGTATCTGTCACGGGATGAACGAATCAGGAATAGTTTCTTGTTTCAAAGAAAAGGCACCAAGCTCATGGGGAGCCTTGAGGATCATAGGCGGCGAAGGCTTATTGGGGAGTTCAAGGGGATAGGTGCCAGTAGTGACAAAGGAGAAATATTTGTTGGGAGAGAGTTTTGCCAAATCCCATTGATATCTTTCATTGTTGTAATACGACATATAGTCGTCAACAACTGCCTTCACCTCGTCATAAGAGGGATCACCTGTCAAATCAATCAAATCCTTCATATGGCCGAAAAAACTCTCCTGCGGTGCGTTATCCCAGCAATTTCCTCTGCGAGACATAGAGCGGCGAAGATCGTTGCGCTCAACGAGTTCAATGAATTTGCCGCTGGTATAGTGGCAGCCCTGGTCACTGTGGATCACAGTTTCCGCATGGAGTGAGACGCCATGCTCCAGCATCAAAGAATTGACCGCATCGAGTACAAAGTCAACCTCTAAAGATGGGCTGAGGGTATAGGAAAGCACCTGCTTTGTGTAAGCGTCCATGATCACACAGAGATAGAGGAATGAACCGCCCCAAGGGATATAAGTAATGTCCGTGAGAAGCACGAGCCGGGGGCCATAGCACTCAAATTCACGGTCCAAAAGGTTGGGAGCATAGTTATTTGTTTTCATCGCATTCTTCATCTTTGGTAAGGATGAGGTCCCCAGTTCAAATCTGGGTAGCAGCTCCAAGAAACTCCTGAAATCGCTTGATTTTGGGAGTTTTTGTTCTGTTTTTCGTGAAAATAATGTGGGTCAAAAAGTGGGTCAGTGAACAGCCCCAAAAATAGTGAACAACGCTAAAGGGTCAAGAAAAGGTCAGGAAA
>CAMNQF010000116.1 GCA_946548895.1 uncultured bacterium
CCGCCCGTCCGCCCCCCGGCACACGTCGGGGGCGAACAGCAGGCGCAGGCCCAGCCGGTTTTTGGGATCCTGGTTTTTGCGGTAAATCACGCCCTCATAGCGCCAATCGGACAGGTCGTCCATCGGAGCGGACCAGCACACATAGTCATTGACACAGAAGATGGGCGCGTTGAACCTGTCGTGGGAGCCGTAGACGTAGACCCGGTTTTCAAACACATGGGGCTCGCCGTCCGGGATATACTCCCAGCTGGGAAGATACGGGTTAAACGCCTGCTTTGCTTTCACACCGCGCCCTCCTTACTTTTTGCGCTCCGCAATGGCTTTTCCTTCCTCCTGGGCAGCCGCCGTGATGGAGCTATAAATAGACATAGTAAGCCCGCCGGCGCGGATGCCGCTTTCAAATTCGATGTGATCCATCACGTCCGCCAGCACGGCCAAAACCAAATATAGTACCCTTTCCTCACCGTGAGAATGATAGCATATCTATCAAAAGAAGACAAGAATATGCGCTTCTATCAGAGAAAAAATGTGGATATGCATGAGCGGGCAAGTGCGCGCTTTACAATTTTTGCTGCGGAGGGTTGGGAGAAGATGACCTACGAAATATATATGGCACAGGAAAACGCGGTCATTCCATCTGGGATCGCCGAATAAAACTGAACTGGTTGCGACAGGGCCACACTTGCGGATGAGACTGCCCGGGGCATGGCAGAGCGCTGCCGCAAGGGCCGGACTGGCGGAGGACGAAGGGGCGCCGCTGGAAGAAAAGCGGCGCCTTCTGCTGGAGACGGGCGGGGTGGGCGCGTTTACCTGCTTTTTGTCCGGCGAACATCCCCATTGCGGGCATTTTGGGAAGTAAAGCCAAAACGCCGCCGGGACAGGGCTTGTAACTTCCGCCGTTTTCCTTTATAATGAAACAGCCATATAATTGCGCGGCTTCGTAGTTTCAGCACCGCGCAAAATCCATTTGAAACTGCGAGGTCACCATGAATCAGAAAGAGATCAGCGAACTGAAACGCCGCTTCCGGCTGGGCAAGAACGCCATCAGCCATATCTGCGGCTGCTATGTGAACAACCAAAAGGAGATCGTTTCCTACCTGAACGAACCGTTAGACCGGATGCCCGAGGAGGAAGCGGAGAAATACCTAGCCCTGCTGAAAAAGGTTTTGTCCGGCGCTATGGGGCGGAATCTTATTGATATCGTATTTTCCACCCAGCAGGTGGCGGACAGCGACGAGCACCGGCGGCTCATGGCCCTGCGGGACTCCAAGCTGAAGGACGGGGAGGTGCGGCAGGAGTTCTATCAGACGGTCATCGGCGCCCTGGACATGGGGGAGAGCAATTACCTCATCCTGCTGGCCCACGACGCCTACGACGTGCCCCACCGGGGCAAGGACGGCGAGGATCGTGCGGACGAGGGCGACACTGTGTTTTCCTACATCGTGTGCTGTGTGTGCCCCGTAAAGGACGGCAAGCTGGAGCTGGGCTACTGCGCGGGTGAAAACGAGTTTCACAACTGCGCCCCCAGCCAGATCGTCTCCCCGCCGGAGCTGGGCTTCCTGTTTCCGGCTTTCGACGACCGGGCTGCCAACATCTACAACGCCCTCACCTACGCCCGCAAGCCGGACGAGCTGCACCAGGAGTTTTTGGACGCCATCTTCCACACGGAACCGCCCATGTCCCCCGGCGAGCAGCGGGAGGCGTTCCAGACGGCCCTGCGGGAGGGGCTGGAGGGGGCCTGTGGCCTGGAGGTGGTTCAGGCCGTCCATGAACGGCTCTCCCAGCGCATCGAGCGGCACCGGGAGGAGAAGGACCCGGAGCCTCTGTCCGTCACCGCCAAGGACGTGGCCTCCATCCTCCTGGACTGCGGGGTAGAGGAAACGCGGGCGGAGGCGTTCTGTGCAAAGTGCGGGGAGCTGTTTGGTGAGGGCGCCGCCCTCAGCCCCGCCAACCTCATCGACAGCAAGCGGTTTGAGGTGAAAACAGCGGACGCCGCCATCTCCCTGAACCCGGAGCACAGCTACCTGGTGGAAACGCGGGTGATCGACGGTAAAAAGTATCTGCTCATTCCCGCCGGCGGGGAGCTGGAAGTCAACGGAATGCCGGTGAATTGGGTTCAGCCCGAAAGCGAATAAATAGGCATAATATCTTGCTTTTTTGGTTATTACCATATATAATAAACTGGTGATTTGAACCAGCGAATTATAAAGTAAGGGTGATACTCATGGATAAGGAAAAGACAGCCAGCACAGCCGCCGAGCCCAAAACGAAAAGGAAGGGCGGCAGAAAGCCCATGACGGCGGAGGAAAAGGCGTCCGCCGCCAAAGCCCGCGCCGAAAGCAAAGCGAAGGCGGATAACCTCAAGCCCGCGGTCACTGTGCAGTTCCAGGGCAGTGAAGTGGAGCTTGACGCGCTGGTGGAGGCGGCAAAGGCCGACTTCCGGCAGACGAAAAAGCGCACGCCGGTCACCGACTTGAAGCTGTACGTCAAGCCGGAGGAGCGCGTGGCCTATTACGTCATCAACGAGAAGTTCAATGGAAGTGTGTCTTACTGAAAACGCAACGGGGCGGGGGGGGGGGGGGGTGGGGGGGGCGTGGGGGGGGGGAGGGGGGGAAAAAAAAAAAAAGTATTTTTAGAGATGATTTTTTTTTTTATAAAAAAAAAGAAAAATAAAAACAA